>CAYLPH010000199.1:0-1084 GCA_964385495.1 uncultured Candidatus Solibacter sp. | reverse complement strand
GTTTCATCGTACCCGCCGGCGCCAACGCCGCCATCGACGTCTTCGCCTACCGCCGTACCCACGTCGCGCTGGAAATCAGCGGCTACTTCGGGAGATAACTCATGCGCATCGCGATTCTGTTCCTCACGCTCACACCGCTACTTCCCGCCACCACCGTCCACCTGAACGTCGCGGCCACGGTCAGCGGCAGCATCGGGGCTATCCCGCTCAACCAGGCGCCCATCAAGCTCTACCTCAGCATCGACGACGAGCGCATCACGGGATCCGTAGGAGCACAATCCACGCCCCGCTCCGGCACAGCACGCATGCAGTTTCTCAACAACGGGGTCCGCACCTATCCCATCTTGAATGGACTGATCCAGGTCAGCGTCTCCAACGGCGTGCTGTCGTTTACCCAAGCCGGCGGCAGCCTCATCACCGTGAACAACAGCGCCCTCGCCAGCACCGACCTCCGCAGCACATCGTCCTACTCCCGCCCCGGCTCCAACCCGCAACCCGCGCTGACCTTTTCCACCACCAGCGGCACCCTCACCATCAATGCGGGCGCGGTCTTTAGCTTCCACAACCAAAACCCGGCTCAAGACAGCGGCGGTGCACCCGTTCCCGGCTCCGGCGGCGAGACCACGTTCACTACCACGACCAAAGTGTTCTTCGATTCCACCCAAGTCGCCCAGACCGCCGAGACCTTCCTCACCCGCATCACCGCCCGCCTCAATGGCGGAACCCCGGTCTATGACCAGAGCTTCAACGCCCCCTTTAGTGACCCCGCCGTCCAGGCCGCCGTCGCCCAGGCCCGCTCGGCACTCCCTAACGCCACCATCTCCGGCCCAACCCTCGCTTCCACGAACCGCACACTCACGAACACGAGCCAGCAAACCAACGACGGCACCCCAACTTCCGAAACAATTACGGGCAACATTGTGGGCCCGGCCACCATAGCTTCCGGCAACGATGCGCGCGACACCTTTCACGTAGTGGGAGGCACCTCCAACATCGATATCTTCAACTCCAACATCACCCCGCGCACCGTCACCACCACCAACACCTACCTCACCTCCGAAACCTACACCCTCGAAGGCTCCAC
>CAYLPH010000198.1:0-1142 GCA_964385495.1 uncultured Candidatus Solibacter sp. | reverse complement strand
CCCGTCGCCTTCGCCCGCGACCTCCTCCGCCTCGAGCCCGACCCGCTCCAGGCCGGCGTCCTCAACTCCCATGCCCGCCGTGGCATTCTCTGTTGCACCCGCCAGTGGGGTAAGTCCACCATCGCGGCCGCCAAAGCCGTGCACCAGGCCTTCCTTCACGAGCGCAGCACCATCCTCGTCGCCGCACCCTCCGAGCGCCAGTCCGCCGGCCTCGTCCGCAAGTGCGCCGAAATGCTCCGCACCCTCGGTGTGCCCAAACGCGGCGATGGCCACAACCGCATCTCGCTCGAACTCCCCAACGGCTCCCGCATCATCGGCCTGCCGCACACCGAAACCAATATCCGCGGCTTCTCCGCGCCTTCCCTCATCCTCATCGATGAGGCCGCCGCCGTCCACGACGACATCTATCACGCCCTCGTGCCCATGCAGGCCACCAACGACGGAGCCCTCTGGCTCCTCTCCACTCCCCGCGAGAAACGCGGCTTCTTCTACAACGAGTGGATCGCCCCGGACACCGATTGGCACAAGATCCGCGCCACCGCGCTCGATTGCCCGCGCATCTCCCGCGCCTGGCTCGACCGCCGCGCCCGCCGCCTACCCGCGGCCTCCTTCGAACAGGAGTTCCTCTGTGTCTTCCGTTCCTCGCAGCGTTCGCTGTTCCAGGACGAAGACCTCCATGCCGCCCTCGCGCCGCCGCCGGCATTCGACCGCCCCGTGCGCGTCTACCTCGGCCTCGACCTCGGCCAGCGCCACGATCACTCCGCCCTCGCGGTGCTCTACTTGCACCAGCACTACACGGGCCGCATCGATTACGCCACCCGTGCGCGCGAAGTCCGCCACGTCCTGCAACTCAAAACCATCCGCCAGATCCCTCTGGAGACGCCCTACCCCGACGTCGCCCAGATCGTCCGCCACCAGTTGCAGCACTTCGAGATCGAAGGCAAAGCCACGGTCATCATCGATGCGGGCGGCCCCGGCCTCCCCTTCATCGACTTCCTGACCGCGCTCCCACTAAAGGCCGGCTTGATCAAGCTGAACATCACCGGCAGCGGAGCCCCCCGCTACACCAGCGGCATCTATCAGGTCACCCGAGCCCAACTGCTCACCAACCTCAAGCTGTTGCTCGAAAACCGCAGCCTCCA
>CAYLPH010000197.1:0-1147 GCA_964385495.1 uncultured Candidatus Solibacter sp. | reverse complement strand
CTAGTGTCCTGAGCGAGAAATACGTTGCATAAATCTGGTTGCGGCTGCATACTTGGGTATGCGTACAGGTCGTCCCAAGAAACCGCTGGAAATCGTCGATGCGGATCGCGAGAAATTGAGTGTAATCGCGCGTCGACCGAAGTCGTCGCAGGCCCTGGCGATGCGCTCCCGGATCGTGCTCCATTGTGGGCAGGGGATGAGCAACTCGGCGGTCGCGCGGAAGCTGCACATCACCGGAGCCACTGTCGGGAAGTGGCGGGAGCGGTTTCGGGAGTTTGGCATGGATGGCTTGCTGGATGAACCGCGGGTCGGCGCGCCACGCAAAATCACCGACCTGCAAATTGAAGAGGTCATTACTAAGACTTTGGAAACCATGCCAGCCCACAGCACGCACTGGAGCACGCGTCTCATGGCCGAAGAGGTCGGTCTGACGCAGAATGCCATCGTGCGGATTTGGCGTGCTTTCGGGTTGCAGCCGCATCGGGTGGAGAATTTCAAATTCTCGAAGGATCCCCAGTTCGTTGAAAAGGTGCGGGATATTGTGGGGCTGTACCTCAATCCGCCGGATCGCGCGATCGTGCTTTGTGTGGATGAGAAGAGTCAGGTGCAGGCGCTGAATCGGACGCAGCCGATTCTGCCGCTGGCGCCGGGGGTGCCCGCCCGGCAGTCGCACGACTATGAACGTCACGGAGTCACCTCGTTGTTTGCGGCCATGGATGTGGCCTCGGGAGTGACCATCAGCACGTGCTACCGGCGGCACCGGCATCAGGAGTTCCTGCGGTTTCTCGATGAGATCGAGGCCAATCTTCCGAGCGGCTTCGAGGTGCATCTGGTAATGGACAACTACGGCACGCACAAAGTCGCCAAGGTGCGCGGCTGGCTGACGCGGCATCCGCGGTATCACGTTCACTTCACGCCCACCAGCGCCAGTTGGCTGAATCTGGTGGAGCGATTGTTCGCTGAGGTCACCGAGCGCTGTGTCCGTCGAGGCAGTCACACCGCTGTTCGCGCGCTGGAGAAAGCCATGCTCGCCTATTTGGACCAGCGCAACGAGCATCCCAAGCCCTTCATCTGGACTGCAGATGCGGACTTGATTCTCGGCAAGGTCGCCCGACTTTCTAAACGTATTTCTCGCTCAGGACACTAG
>CAYLPH010000196.1:0-1209 GCA_964385495.1 uncultured Candidatus Solibacter sp. | reverse complement strand
CCGGCCCCGGTCCGATCGGCGGCGCAAACGGCGGCCCCGCCACCATCGCCCCGCTAAACCGGTAAATCACCACCCCCGCATCCGGCACAATCGACTTACGATTCGCACTTACCTTCCCGCGCCCATACACATACCAGCCCCGCCCGTCCGGATCATAATCCCAGAAGTTAAACACCCGCCCCGCCGGCGCACGATGCTGGTTCGGATACACTAACTGCGCCCCACGCCCAGGCGCATACCGGCTCCCATTCACCTCCACAAACGCCCCGCCCGGCTGAATCGTGAAGTACACCGGCACCGGCACGTTCTTCGGCAACGGAAACGGCGGCCGGTTGATCGGAATCGGCGTAATCCCAATCCGCCGCAACACATTCCCCTGGTAATCCCGAATCACCGTCCCCGCCGGCAACCGCAACTCCAACCCCTTCAACCGCGGATGCGTGATCACCGTCTCCCGCGTCGTCGGCGACGGAATCGTCACCTCCTGCCCGCGATCAATCGGCGTCATCCAGATCGTGTATGGCAGAACGTTCGTCCGCCCCGCCAGCACATCCACGCCCACGAAATACCGCCCATACTCCCGCCCGCGCTCCTGCGCCGTCGTCGCGTCAATTTCCATCGAGCAGTGCCCCGCCGGCAACCCCACCGCCAGAAACCGCCCCATCCCATCCGTTACCGCCATCACCTGCGTCCGACCGCACTCCAACCGCAACGTCACCCCTTGCAGATACTGCCCAAGAATCGTCCGCACGTGCCCATACAAAGCCGTCTGCCCCGCGCCCGCCTGCAGCGGCGCCGGTGCCAACTGCTCCCGCTGCCCGGTCTGCGGATTCACCGGACCCACCCCGCGCTCCCCACCCTTCTCCGTCACCGCCGGTGGAGCCGTCTGGAACCGGATCGTCGCCGGCAGCATCGCCGCCCCCGACACCGCATCCGCCACACCCACCAGCGTCAGCTCATACGCCGCCCCAGCTTCCAACGCAACCTCCGGCGTCACAAACGCCAGCATCCCCGCCTCCGCCCCCACCACCTTTACCCGTACTTCCTGATCGCCTTCTTTCCGCAACACCACCGTCGCATTCGTGATCGAATCCACCCGAGCCGCCCGCGTGAACCGCACCGCAATCCATCGGTCCAGCGGCACATCCTTCGCCCCATCCACCGGCAGCGAAGCCGCCACCCGCGGATCCTCCGTCTCCATCGGCGTCC
>CAYLPH010000195.1:0-1247 GCA_964385495.1 uncultured Candidatus Solibacter sp. | reverse complement strand
ATCCCCACCACACGGTTAAACTCAAAGTTCGCTTTTGCGTTCAGGGAGTCATCACTCCGCCCTGCGGGGTCCCCGCCAGCGTTTCTCTCACCGTGCCGTCTTCCATCACCCCGCACTCCAACCATTGCCGGATCAGCTTCAGCACCCTCCGGTCCGAGATCCGTTCCTTCACCAACTCCATCAGGGTGTCCTTCTGGATGTTGTCAAAGTAGCCTTGAATGTCCGCATCCACGACAAAGTTCATCCCTTGGTTGCCCGCTACGCGGATCGCTTCCAAGGCCTGGGTCGCACTCTTCTTCGGCCGGAATCCATAGCTGAAGCTCTGGAAGTCCGCTTCGAAGATTGGCTCGATCACCAGCTTTGCCGCCATCTGCACCACTCGATCCCGCACCGTCGGTATCCCCAACGGCCGCTGCTTCCCATCTGCTTTCGGTATCCACCGCCGCTTCACCGGGGAAGGGCGGTACTCGCCTGCCTGCAACGCTGCCTGGATTTCTCGGACAAACTCTTCCGCGCCTCGTTGTTCGATCGCTTGAATCGTCTCTCCGTCTACCCCTGCCGCGCCGCCGTTGCCACGCACTCGTCTCCATGCTTCCCACAGAACGTCACTCCTGTAGATCCGGTCGTACAGCGCATGGAACCGCCGTGTCTTACTCTGCTTGGCACACACCCATAGCCGGATTTGGAGTTGTCGTACTTTTTCGTTGGGGGTGTTGGTCATCTCTGACATGCCCTCGCACTTACCTCCTTACCGGCTCGATCAAAGCAGGGCCCCTTCCCTCCACCGCGTTGTCTTGCACGGCTTCTCAGGTACTACCGGCCCCTCGGACTCCCTGCTGGCTCCCTGGGACTTCCGCCTTCCAGCTTTATACCCATGGTCTTTGCCTGACTCGGCTGCCAGCGAGGGTCTCTCCTGTTCCGCGCTGTTCTTTCCCAACGTGCCACCGCCTGCGACCCCGGGGAGGTCCAGCATCCGCTTCGCTCCAGGATGCTGTCTGTTGCCTTCGCCGTGAAATGAGCGGCTCGGCCCTCCCAAACACCTTTCGGCTGATAATTTGACGAGGCTATTGCGTTCACTGCTTGTTGCGGCCCGCTAGTTTGCTCCCCTCTGTTTCAAGGGCTTTTGACACTCCGCTTGGCTCGGTCGGGTTTCCCCTTCCGGCTGGAGTCTGCTTCCGGGCGCTGCGTTGCTTACCCGGTCGGGACTTGCACCCGCTAGAACATCGCGTCTTTCAGGACGCACCATC
>CAYLPH010000194.1:0-1499 GCA_964385495.1 uncultured Candidatus Solibacter sp. | reverse complement strand
ACGCCCAATGCCGCATAGTTTTTGTAGCTTGTAATCAAAAAGGACTTTACGCAGGAGAGAAGAAAGTGCTAGTCTGGGACTTCCCACATGTTGCACACTCTCTCTCCCTCCTGTCGTTTCTGAATCCTCTTTTCCGGGGCTTCAATCCCTCCTCCAGTCCATAGTTTCGCCAGCCTTTCTCGACGAGGTCCTGAGCCATGCCGGGGTGCGGCGCAATCGATCTGTTTACTCCCCCCTCGTCACCCTTTGGTTGCTAGTGGTCCAGCGGCTCTTCGGAGGCGCTTGTCTTGAAGCAGCAGTGCTGGAACTGCTCAAGGGGCTACCGGCAAGTTTCTGGCCCGATCCATGCAAACGTGTGCGCGAATGGCAGCAGCACGGAAGGTCCATCTCCAGTAATACCGGAGCCTATAATCAGGCTAGGCAGACTCTGCCAGTATCCGTAGTGGAACAAAGCTGCGATCGTATTTTTCAGGAACTGGTTGCGCGACTCGGTCCGGCACCTGAACCTCCCCAACGCGCGTTTCTGTTGGACGGTTCGAGCATGAGCTTGGCGCACAGCGCGCCTCTGCATAAGAAGTATCCTCCGGGATCGAACCAGTATCGCGAGGGCCACTGGCCGATACTGCGTGTTTTGGTAGCGCACGATTTGCACACCGGCTTGGCGATCCGGCCGGAATGGGGACCCATGTACGGTCCCGACGCGGTGAGCGAACAGGCACTGTTAGAGGCGGCAATCTGTCGCTTGCCTAGTAGCGCAACGATCGTTGGAGACATCAACTTCGGCGTGTTCTCGGTGGCTTGGGCGGCGGCGCAATCTGGCCATCCGGTAGTGTTGCGGCTAAGTCGTGCGCGCGCCAAGCGATTGGCTGGCAAAGACGTCGCGCACGAGATGGATCGTGAGATAGCCTGGAGGCCTAGCGCAGCTGATCGGAAAGCCCACCCCGAGTTGCCAGCCGACGCCAATGTCCGGGGACGCTTGATCGCGCGGAAAGTCCAGCCCTCGAACCGTCAAACGCCCGTTCTGCTCATCCTGTTCTCAACGGTGCCGGGTTCGCCGGAACAGAGCATAACGTTGTACGGCAGGCGTTGGAACATCGAGACAGATTTGCGAACCTTGAAGAACACGTTGCGTCTGGACCGGTTCACCAGTTCCACTCCAGATATGGTGGCCAAAGAAATCAACATGGGCATTGCTGCCTATAACTTAGTACGTGCTCTGACCGCTCTGGCATCGCAACAGAGCGGCGTACCACCGCGTGGCTATAGCTTCAGTAAGGTACGTCGCATCCTGCTTACCTTTGGCCCCATGTTGGCCGACACTTCCGATCCACAACAAGCCGAGCGCCTCTTCCAGCAGATCATGGGTTGGGTGCAACAATCTAAATTACCCAAACGCCGAAAGGCACGGCCACCCTATCCTCGGAAAGTCTGGCGCAGAAGAGATCCTTTCCCGCCTCACCATTCATGATCTGTGACGAAAACTATGTGGCATTGGGCGT
>CAYLPH010000193.1:0-1544 GCA_964385495.1 uncultured Candidatus Solibacter sp. | reverse complement strand
GTCGCCCAGGACGTCATCATCTCCGAACTCAACTGCGGCACCGCCGACGGCATCTTTGTCGAGCCCATCATCGAATCGGGCGAGATCATCGAGCCGCTCCGTGACCGCATCGTCGGCCGCGTCGCTCTCGAAAACGTGCTCGATTACGAAGGCACGGTGCTCGTCAAAGCCAACGAAGAGATCACCGAAGAGCTCGCCAGCCTCATCCAGAACACCGGCATCGAGCGCGTCCGCATCCGCTCCGTGCTGACCTGCGAATCCAAGCGCGGCGTCTGCCAGCTCTGCTACGGCCGCAACCTCGCCACCGGCCGCATGGTCGAACGCGGCGAAGCCGTCGGCGTCATCGCCGCCCAGTCCATCGGCGAACCCGGTACGCAGCTCACCATGCGTACCTTCCACATCGGTGGCGCCGCCACCCGCGCCTCCGAGCAGTCCACCCAGGACGCCAAGAGCTCCGGTATCGCCAAGTATCTCGGCGTCACCACGCTCCGCAACGCCAAGGGCGACCGCGTCGCCATGAACCGCAACGGTATCTTCGCCATCCTTGATGACAAGGGCCGCGAAAAGGAACGCTACCCCGTCGTCTACGGCGCCCGCGTTCTGGTCGAAGACGGCGCGAGAGTCGAAGCCAACCAGATGCTCCTCGAGTGGGATCCCTATACCTTCTCGATCCTCACTGACATCAGCGGCACGGTCCACTTCAAGGACCTGATCGATGGCGTCACCATGACCGAACAGCTCGACGAAATCACCGGCCTCTCCCAGTTGGTGGTCGTCGACAGCCCCGACGAAAAGCGCGTCCCGTCGATCATCGTGCGTCCGCTCCACGGCGGCAAGCACGACGAAAAGCGTTATCTCATGCCGACCCACGCCCACCTTATGGTGCGCGAAGGTGAAGAGATCCACGCCGGCGACGTGCTCGCCAAAATCCCAAGAGCCACCACCAAGACCAAGGACATCACCGGCGGCTTGCCCCGCGTGGTCGAATTGTTCGAGGCCCGCAAGCCGAGGGACCCCGCCTACATGGCGCCCATCAACGGTACCGTCAAGTTCGGCGAAGTCAGCAAGGGCACCCGCAAACTCCAGATCATTGGCGAGGACAACAGTGTCCACGAATTCCCGGTCCCCCGCGGCGTTCACGTCAATGTGCAGGAAGGCGAACGCGTCCGCGCCGGCGACCCGCTCATGGACGGCCCCCTCAACCCGCACGACATCCTCACCATCCAGGGCGAACGCGCCGTCCAGCGCTACCTCGTGGATGAAATCCAGGAAGTCTACCGCCTGCAGGGCGTCAACATCAACGACAAGCACCTCGAAACCATCGTTCGCCAGATGCTGCGGTGGGTGAAAGTCCAGGACATCGGCGACACCGAATTCCTGCCCGAAGAGGTCGTCGACCGCTTCAAGTTCCGCGAAGAGAACGACCGCGTTCTCACCGCCGGCAGCCGCTCGGCCTACGGGCAAAGCGTCCTGCTCGGCATCACCAAGGCGTCGCTGTCCACCGACAGCTTCATCTCCGCCGCCAGCTTCCAGGAGACCACCCG
>CAYLPH010000192.1:0-1555 GCA_964385495.1 uncultured Candidatus Solibacter sp. | reverse complement strand
CTGCGCAGGGCGGCGTCCTGCCCAGAAAAATACGTTTCTTCGTGAGCGTTAACACTTGTCGAAAGTTCGTCAACGAACACCTGGGTGGCCTTTGGGTGTTTCACGCCACATCGGCCTGCTGGACATAGCCAGAATCACAAATATCAAAGCGAATGGTATCGCGTAGACGCAGTAACTCAGTAATGTGGCCGACGAGTGCCGAACGAAGGCGTCCAGATCTCCCTCTGCGAAATGAATTACAAACCCGAGCGCACTCACCACTAGAAGTTGGAGAGTAAAGCAGGAGCGTTCCAGCTTATCTGGCCAAAGCCCTGCAATCACGGAGAATGTTGCACTCAAAACACCGACAAGCCGAGACCCTGGGAGTGCAATATCCTCGAAGCCGAATCGCCCAATGATCCGATATTGATCTATCAGAAATGGGGTAACCCACAGTACAAACACGGCGTAAATGCCGTGGGCGTAAAGCCAGCGATATGTTGGTTTCTCGCCTGCAACCTCTGGCTCTACTAATAGACCCCAGCGCTTGAGTGCTTCAATAAAGTTGCCCAGGCCCTGCCGCAGAACGAGTGGTGTATTAAAATAAGTGAGTGTCAACCACAAATCACCTTCCGGTACAGCGAGTCGAATAAAAGTGGGAAAATGTATCTGCAACTGGTTGACATCTTCCCACTTCAACGCTACGTTCCTAGGCAAACCGTAGCCTCTCACGCCTCGGTGGTCGAAGTACCAGCGTCGTCGACGATTAAATGCGACTCGCGAGGCAATTGTCCAAATCACGCAAAGTATCGATGCGCCAATAGCAGTCGATAGGCTGCCCCGTCTTACTGCACCCACGAACGTCGCCATGGTGGCCCAAGACATGAGTAGAATCTGAGCTTTCGACCAAAGGAACGGCTCGATGTGCTCCCTGAGGGACTCGGGGCTCGTGCTCTCTACGCTGGACATGTAAAATCCTCCAGTGGTGCATTCCCGACTAACGCCTCGATGACTGTTGTGACTAGCTGATAAATGAAGTACGCTTCCATGAAGGACGCGAAGAAAGATTGGCCGGGAATTAGTCCTCGTATGAAGTGCTCAGCGCGTAACGCGGCGGCGCCTCCGAGCGCTCCCATGAGGAGCGCCACATACTGTCTACACGCTGCACCGTCACCATAAGGGTTGGGCCGTGCTGCCGACATCGTCGATACGAACGATTGCATCGCATTGACTATGCCCGCCGCTGTCATTGCGGAGATATATGTTCCTGCGGTTGGCACGCCCGAACTTATATCGTCGGCTGCTGCTGAGGCAATGTGAAAGACTGCCATTCCACTGAGGAGGTTATATATCAACACAGGTACCAACGAACGTCGCTGATCTTCGGTTAACTGCAGAGTTGCGCATCGGGTCTGCCAAAAGATTGAAGTCAGGGTGCCTGCGATCATGGATACATGACCCGCCGCAATCGCTTGGCCCAGGATGGAGGTGCCTGTGGGATCACGAAATGCCAACGGATTCCCCCCCACATACCCATACAAATTCACATCCCCGCCCCCAAACCCCAGCGGGTCCT
>CAYLPH010000191.1:0-1590 GCA_964385495.1 uncultured Candidatus Solibacter sp. | reverse complement strand
CACACGCCCCCGCATGATCCCTACCTGTTGCCGCCCGGCCATGAGAATGACTACAAGCCGGAAGACATCGAACTGCGCCAGAACTGGAAGGAAGGCGCCAAACGCAACGGGACCCGCAAGGATCTGGCCGGCTACTATTCGGCCATCAACTTCCTCGATAGCGAAGTGGGCCGGATCCTAAGGCGGCTGGATGAACTTGGGATGCGGGAGAACACCATCGTCTATTTCCTCAGCGATCACGGCGATATGCTCGGGTCGCAGGGCACGTTCTTAAAACGCAAGCCGTGGGAGGAATCGACCCAGGTGCCGGGCATTATGCGCTGGCCGGGGAAGATCCGCGCCGGGCGCAAGCTGGACGCGGTCTTTTCGCATATCGACGCGGTGCCTACGCTGCTGGGGCTGGCCGGGCAGCAGGTGCCCGAATCGATGCCGGGCTTCAACTACGCGCCTTACATCCGCGGCACGTCGAACAAGACGCCGGAATCGACTCCGTTGATGATCTACACCAAGACGGAGATGAACGAGTGGGACTGCTGGCGCGGGCTGCGGACGCGGCGCTACAAGTATGCCCGCTTCGCCGATAAGCCCTGGGTGCTGTACGATCTCAAGACGGACCCCTACGAGATGAATAACCTGGCCGGCAGCGCGTCGCATCGCAAGCTGCGGGCGAAGTTTGATGCCGCCGTGGAGAAGCACATGGACTCCAGTGGCGACAGTTGGAAGGAATTGCAGGACTGGCTGCCCGCGCAGCAGAAGAAGAAAGCCTGAATGGGAGCGAACGCAATGAAAACCGCGTTATTTGTGCTGTTGTGGGCCGTGCAGTTGTGGGCCGATGTCCGCCTGCCGGCGCTGATCTCCGACAACATGGTGCTGCAACAGCAGCGTCCGGTGCGTATTTGGGGCAAGGCCACGGCGGGTGAGATCGTCACGGTCAGCATGGCCGGGCAGAAGGTGGAAGGCCACGCCAATGAGGACGGGCAATGGCAGGTGTTTCTATCGCCGATGCTGGCGGGCGGCCCGTATGAGATGACGATCGCGGGCGGGAATACCATCACCATCCGCAACGTGCTGGTGGGCGAGGTGTGGGTGGCGTCGGGGCAGTCGAACATGGCGTGGAGTTTGAAGAACTCCAAGGGCTCGGACGAGGAGATCCCGCGGGCGAATCACCCGCAGATCCGGTTCTTCCATGTGAAGACGCGGTCGCTGGAGCAGCCCGCCGAGGATGTGGACGAGGCCGTGTGGAAGGTGATCAATCCGGACACGGCGGGCGCGGTGAGCGGCGTCGGCTACTTCTTTGCCAAGCACCTGCAGCAGATGCGCGGGGTGCCGGTGGGCATTCTGCAATCGGCGGTGGGCGGTACACCGGCGCAGGCGTGGACCAGCCGCGAGACGATGCTGGATAATCCCGCGCTGCAGTGGTACATCGAGCGGTGGCAGAAGTTTGAAGCGGCGTATCCCGAGGCGAAAGTGAAGTACGAGGCGCGGCTGGCGGAGTGGCAAAAGGCCGCCGATGCGGCGAAGGCTGCCGGCAAGACGCCTCCTGCACGTCCGAATCCGCCCCCCGGAGCGCCCGGGCACGTACACACACCC
>CAYLPH010000190.1:0-1678 GCA_964385495.1 uncultured Candidatus Solibacter sp. | reverse complement strand
CCATCACAAAGCCAGCCGCCACGCCGATCAGCCCAACCTCCACACCCCGGATATACCCCGGCTGTTGCGGATAGTTGGCATGCAGAAAGCCCCAGATGAAAGCCGGAGCCACGATCGCCACCCAACGTAGCTTGCACAGCTTCTGGAACAGCGGAATCGCCAATAACCGGAACCAGAACTCCTCCGCGCTCGACGCCATCATCGCCGTTGCCACCGGGTACAGCAGCGGCAGCGGCGTTGCCAGCAAGTCCGAATAATCCACGTCCTGCGGACTCCACACGCCCCACTTCTGTCCCACCAGGTAGAACGCCGTCAGAAACGCCATGTGCCCGGCAGCCATCGCAAAGCCCGCCAGCGCCGCCCGGAAGAACGACCGCGTCCCCAACGATGGCCAGGTAAACAGCCGGGGCAGATCGGTGTGAGACGGAAACGCCCGCGACCACAAGACCGAGGCCGAAGCCGCCGGCATCGCGACGTACAACAAAATCCCGCAAGCCGCCCCCAGCGCCTGCAACCCCGCCAGCAGCACCATCTCCGGGTACCGCGACGACGTCGGCATGCCGTCAATCGTGAACGCAATCGTGTTCAACTCGTTCGCCAGATTCAGCGCCGCTACCGTCGCTGCCAGCAGCATCACCGGCCGCCACGGCACCTCCTGGCGGCGCACCGCCAGAAACAACAGCACCAAAGCCCCCGCCGCAATCAGCGCGTACAGCGCGTTCGCAATCGAGGAAAACATCTGGTTGCTCGACCGCAGTTTGTTGAAATCGCGCTCCCACTGCTCGGGTACATGCAGCGCTTCCTGGTAGCCGCCTACCTTGTCGCCCTGGATGGTCACCGTACGCCGCAGCGTGCCCTCAGCCGCCCGAAATCCCTCCTGCTCGAAGGTAAACACGTGATCGTCGCGATTCGGCCGCGCTTCCTTATCCGCCGAGATCAGCTTGTGCCGCTCGCTCGTCTGCGACTCCAGAAACGCCTGCGCCAGCAGCCGTGCCGATTCGCTGTCCAACCGCCGACCCGGCACGGTCTCCAGAATCCGGTGCTCGAATCCCGACAGCCGCCCATCCGGCGTCAGCCAGACCAGCATCTCTTCCTTTTGCGGAGGCTGGAACCAGCGGGCCCGCCATTGCCATACCGGCACCGCGCCGCGCATCAGGCGGTTCGCCTGCTCCAACCCCATCTCGCGCTCCAGATAAAGCCGCGCCTGGTGGTCTGGATCAAACAGAGTCAGGTTACGGAATCCCTCCGTACGTAGCCCGCGCGTACGTAAAAATGCCACCGCTTTTCCGGTAATCTCATCCCGGCTCAGGGGCAGTTCTAAGGAGGCTTGTGGGAAGGCAGCCCCGTAATTCGAACTCACATACGCTACGCTGCCTGCCGTGATCAGGACGGCGACGGCAACAAGTAGCCAGTCGCCCCGGTTCAGGCGATGCACGGGTGTGGAGGAGTCAGGCAAACCGGTTGGATACTTACGGCCGGCCGATTCCCAGCAGGTTCGCTAGACAAAACGAAGCCAGTGCCAGACCGGCGGCGCGCACCAGATTTCGCGTGCGTGCCGTGTCGGGGGCGGGATCCTGTGAGGAGAACAGAGGATCTTGGATAAGTTGCTCGATTTCCAGCGCGGCCTGCGACAAAAACTTCAAACAATCCGATGGATTCCGGATCATCAGTAAGGCGG
>CAYLPH010000189.1:0-1773 GCA_964385495.1 uncultured Candidatus Solibacter sp. | reverse complement strand
AGGTCCGCAACAGCCAACGCCACATCTGGCGCTGGCGCGATTGGATTGTCGAATCTCTCAATGCCGACAAGGGCTACGACCGCATGCTCACCGAGATGCTGGCCGGCGATGAGATCGCTCCTAACGATCCGCAAACCCTGCGCGCCACAGGATACCTGGCGCGCAACTACAGCCGCTATGACCGCAACGGCTGGATGCAGGATGCCGTCGATCACACCGCGCAGGCAACGCTCCGCATCGTGGCTGGCGAACCACTCCCGAAATGCTTTGATCTCGATGTCGTCGAGAGCAATAATCTGTTTTTCGAGATGTTCCAAGCGGCTCATTGTAGCTCCATGCCCAGCATACACTGACGTCGCTGGCGGGCTTTTGAGAAAGCCTCGCAGACCCGCTCCAGAAGTCATGAAAGTCCTGAGACGACTTTCTACGGAGCGAGTTCCGGTTTTTTCACAAGCCCTTGCGGTCGCGGCGCCGTAAGGTATGAACGAGCAGGAGATTCTGGACGACTCTCCGTCAACCATACGGGCGAGTCTCATGGACAAGACGCAATCGTGCGTGGGTCGAACCACGGCGCCCCGAGGGCACCGGGATACACCGGGATACAGACCGTATCCCCCTTCCTAATCGCCAGCCAGCGATCCTTCGGCACTTCGACCGTATTGACATTTCGCCGGCCGCCCCAGGGGCCCACTCGCAGCCTGTACTGCATGCTTCTCTGTACGTGCCCATCACGTGCCAGGAGCGGCACCCTGTACATCACGGCCGGCGTGCCATCGAGCAGCCGGTTGATCTGCATGCCCGCACCGTACCCGTACAGCAGCGCCGCC
Organism: uncultured Candidatus Solibacter sp.; assembly: GCA_964385495.1. Classification (GTDB taxonomy): domain Bacteria; phylum Acidobacteriota; class Terriglobia; order Bryobacterales; family Bryobacteraceae; genus CADEFT01. Next base: position 946 of record CAYLPH010000189.1, on the reverse strand, counting down.
CCAATGATGATGGGAATCCACGGGCGGTATTGGCTCAGTAACGGGGTGAAGCGTGCCGCCGCGGCGCTGCATAGCAGACCAATGACTACCGCGATGGTCCAGGCGTGGTTGGCGTCGACGGCGGTCGTTGACATCGAGGTACGTAGCGGTAGGATGCCGCAGGCGATGCCGGCCGCCACCAGACCATTGGGATAGTCGTTCTGGAAGCGGATAAAGCCGCTGCTGTGCGCCGTCAGCGCCAGCGCGAGCCAGGGCGCCAGGATTAGAGCGACCGCCGCCACCGGATGGCCGGCCGCGGTCATCCAAACACCAAAGATCCCGGTGCCTACGTTGAGATATAGAGTAAGTCTCCGCGCGGTGGCCAGCATCCGCTCCCGGTCGCCGGTAGGACCCTCCCGTTTGTCGAGCAGTACCGCATCGAGGTCAAAACGGGGGATGCCGGCGATCCAAGCGCGAATGCGCAAGTCGCCGCGGGTGGCCCAGGTAACCAACAGCGCTGCCTCCCTTCGATCCCGCAACTCGAAATAGAGTTGGTTACTGGCGATACGCCAGCCCAGGATCTGGTCACGCCGGACGGCGTATTGGCTGAAGCCGGAATCGAAGATCACCTGGTCCGGCTGAAAGATAATCCGCGTCCGTAGCGCCCTTACCGCAAGCAGAGCGACGGCTATGGCCATAGCGAGGTTCAGCGGAAGCAGTAGCGGCGACACGTTCCCGCTGTGAGTGGCGAGGCGGGCAACGTTGGTGGCGAACCAGAGGGCGAAGAGCGCGGACATCGTCGCGGAGAATAGGCGGGAGGCTATCCCCGGCCGCAGTTCGAAGGTGAAAATTGGTGGCGTTGGTTCTGGCACGATTGCTGTTTATCGGCAGAAGGTTGCGCTGCGCTTTAGGCGCGGAACTGCTGGATGGTTTCGACACAGCGGCGGCGGTTGGTGCGGGGAATGGG
>CAYLPH010000188.1:0-1796 GCA_964385495.1 uncultured Candidatus Solibacter sp. | reverse complement strand
GCGGCAGCTTCAGCGGACCCAGCGTCACTTCCGTCTCGGCCAATTCGGTGGCGAGCGGCGCCGAATCGTCCAGAATGGCGTCGTCAGCGAGGCGCTCGCCGCCCACCTGGATATAGCTGCCCGGGGCGACGGGAGTTTGGCGCACATAGCTGGCGGCATTGGCCACCGCGCCCGGCACCACGCGCGGCGTGCGGGTTTCCGCCACCACGTTCAAACTGCGGAACGCCAGCGCCGGCACCCCGAAGCCGCCTGTCTTGAACTCGGCGGTCAGGAAGACGTCGGCGGCCGTTTCGCGCGGCGTCCAGGTGGTTTCCCATTCGCCGGGGCCGACGGACTTGGTCTCCTGGGGCTCGCGCGGCTGCGATTTGTTGAACGTCAGCTTCACCGTCCCCGATTGGGCCTGGCCGCAGGAGTTCTTCACTGTGAACCGGATGTTCACTGGCTGCCCCACCGATACGTTGATGGCGTTGGCGGGGGAACTCCAATTGATGAACGCGCCGCTGCAGGAACCGGGCGTCTGCCGTTCTTTCGAAGCGGCTTCGCTGCTCATGGACGCTGCTGGGGGCGCCACGTACGCCACCACGTCGATCGTGCGGCTGGAATCGCCGAAGCTCACCGTCAGTTTGGCTTCGTGACGGCCGGGGGTGAGGCTGCTGTAATCGGGCTGGACTACGATGCGCGCCTGTTCGCCCGCCGCCAGGGTCGCGCTGGACGGTACGGTCTTGATCCAACCCACCGGCTGTTCCGTGCTGACCGCCACGCGATAGCTCAGCGGCTGGCGGCCCAGGTTGGCGATGGACAGCACCTGCGCGCCGGGATTAGCGCCCGTTTCCCCCGTGAAGTCGATGGCCGACGGCTGGATCTCCGGCGCGATGCTGCTGGTGGCATTCAACGCATTGAACATAACAGTGATGTACTGCGGCGAGTTCTCCGCGCCTGGCGAATCCAGCCGGATTTGCCCGTAGTAGATGTTCGGCGTCGAGATCCGCGAAGGATCCACCCCGATGGAAATGGTCGAAGGCTGCGAGGGGCCCGACGCGCCGCTATCGGAGCTGACGCGCAACCAGTCTCCGCCCGACAGCGTGCTGGACGAGGCCGTCCAACCCAGGTTTCCCTGCCCTTGGTTCAGCACCGTGATCACCTTCGATAGCGGCGCCCCGCCCTGGCTTAAGGCGGTGAACGACAGCGCCGATTGCGACAGCGCCATCTTCCCGGCCACCTTCGAAACCGACAGGTACACGGGCACCTTCACGCTCTGGCTGCCGTCGTCCTTGGCCACCAATACCGATCCGTTGTAGGTTCCCGGCTCCAGGCGCGACGGATCCACCCGCACATCCACCAGTCCCGGCGAGCCAGGCGTGGTCTCGCCAATCGCCGGGGTCACCTCCAGCCAACCGCTGCCGTTCAGCAGTTCGGCGCCCGCGGTGAACACCAGCCGCCCGCTGCCCGCATTTTTCACCGTAAGCTGGCGCGTGGACACATCGGCGCCCTTGGCGGAGGAGAGGTGGATCGCTTCGTCATTCAACGCCAGCACGGCGGGCTTCGCCGCAGTCACCGTGAGCCGCGCGGCCACGGCGCGGGAGGGCGGATTGGCTCCCGGTGCGTTAACTGTAATCGCGCAGTCATAGGTGCCCGGCGCCAGTCCCACCGGATCGGCGCGCACTTCCGCGGTAGCCGGGAAGGTGCCCGCCATCGGCGTGATGCGTAGCCATTCCCTGCCGCAAGTGGTCATGTTGTAAGAAAGGCCCGGCAAGGTCGCGCTGAGGCGCATGGTGGCGCTGTCGGACACGGTGCCG
>CAYLPH010000187.1:0-1819 GCA_964385495.1 uncultured Candidatus Solibacter sp. | reverse complement strand
ACACCTGTCTGCGCCAGGCCCACAAGAGAAACGCTTCGCGGCATATATGGATGGCCTGGCGAACGCCGCGGGGCACCAAGACCGGCACACGCCCCTCAAGGACTATTGCAAGGGTTTACTGCTGCCTGGGGAGCGTAAGAGCATCGAACCGATGGCGGCGCGGCTCAACCCTGGCAATGTTCAGGCCACTCGCCAGTCGCTGCACCATCTGGTGGCCAAGGCCCCGTGGAGCGACCAGAGATTGCTCGATGAGGTACGCAATCGGGTGTTACCGGCGATGCGAAAGCATGGGTCAGTAGTTGCTTGGATCGTTGACGACACAGGCTTCCCCAAGAAAGGGCGGCATTCGGTCGGAGTTGCACGTCAATACTGCGGGCAGGTAGGCAAACAAGACAACTGCCGTGTAGCGGTGAGCCTGTCGGTGGCGACCTGGAGTTCCAGTCTGCCGATTGCATATCAGTTGTATCTGCCCAAGGAATGGATCGAGGATACCGGCCGGCGGGAGAAGGCGGAAGTGCCGGAAGAGATCGGGTTTCAGACCAAACCGCAAATCGCCTTGGAGCAGATTCGAGCAGCGGTGGCCGAGAACGTGGATCGAGGCGTAGTGCTGGCGGACGCCGCCTATGGCATCAACAGCGAGTTTCGCGAAGGACTTAGCCAATTGGGATTGCAGTATGTGGTGGGTGTACAAAGCTCGATGACGGTCTGGGAGCCTGGAAAGCAGCCTTTGCCGGCCAAACCACGCCAAACCATGGGACGGCCTCCGCGACTGTTGCAACGGACTAGCGATCATAAGCCTCTGACCGTGAAACAGTTAGCGACGAATCTTCCCTCCAGCGCCTTCAAGGAAATCACCTGGCGTGAGGGTACGGAGCGAAACCTGCGATCCCGCTTCGCCGCGGTTCGAGTTCGCCCGGCGCACCGCGATTATGAGAAAGCCGAACCTTATGCTGAGGAGTGGTTGTTGATTGAATGGCCGCGAGGCGAAGCCGAACCGGCTAAGTATTGGATGTCGACACTGGCTTCGGATACCAAGCTCAAAGCTTTGGTCAAGATGGCGAAACAGCGCTGGATCATCGAACGGGATTATCAGGAGTTGAAACAAGAGTTGGGACTGGGCCACTTTGAAGGTCGCAACTGGCGCGGGTTTCATCATCACGCCACGCTATGCATCGCAGCTTATGGGTTCCTGGTCGCCGAGCGGAACCGTTTTTCCCCCTCTGCCCGCGCCGGTCATCTTGGATTCGTCACCTCAGAGCCAGCGCCGGACTTCCGCCCGCGTGGCTCACCGCGTGCGGGCCGAGCGGCATAACCCGAATTCAATTGCGACGTTGAGAATCGTTCTGGCCCGGCAACTGATCCAGCGACTACCTCAATGTCCCTGCTGTGGATCGCGCCCGGGATGATCCTCAGCGTCGATGTCGGCGTCCCTTACGCAGGAAGAAGGGCGGGAATGGTTTGGCGCTGTCCACCAACCATCATCGAGTAACTTCACTTTGCACAACTCCTCCAGAGCCAGACAACGCCAGTTTGCAGGCGATCCGGCCGGTTCAAGTCCACTCTCACTCTCCCCGCCGTACTGGTAGCAAAGCACTCGAAGCCTTCCTTGCCCGTTCCGGCCTAATCTGTGCGGACAAAATAACCTCGACCGGTCATGATAGACGGCTTCGATGGCCCGCTTGTTGGCCACGGCAGTCCATATGAGGCGATAAATCTCATCCACGGCTGTGTTAGGCGCCTGTACAACACTCATCTTCCCATGATGATCCCTTGTGGAAAGATAAGTTCAACAACTACTATATTTTATGACCCAGTAGTA
>CAYLPH010000186.1:0-1906 GCA_964385495.1 uncultured Candidatus Solibacter sp. | reverse complement strand
GAGTTAGGCGCTCTGCTAAGCGGCATCGATCTGAGTGTGGCCAAGCGCCGCAAGCGATACCAGCGAAAGCCATCCGAAGCCGCATAAACATTGAGCCGGATTGCATTTTCTACTAGGCGAAACAAACAATTTCACTTATTCTTGTTTTAGTGCCCGTCGATCCGAAAAGCCTGCCCAACGATCCGCAGATCCTGCGGCAGATGCTGGTCGATGTCACCGCTCAATTGGACAAAACCAACAAGCTCCTGCGCCAGTTGCTGGAAGCCAGGCACCACACCAAAAGCGAGCAGCTAAGCCCCGAACAATTGCAGTTGTTTCTCGGTGAGATCGAAGGCGCTAAGCCCCGTTCCAAGGACGAAGATAAAGATGGCGGGCAGCCGCCTTCCGATGCAGGCGCCAATCCAGCCGATAGCAAAGACAAGGGCCGCCGCACGGGTCGCAGGCCATTAGCACCGCATCTGAAACGGGAGCGCATTGAGCACGACCTCAGCGCGGAAGAAAAGCATTGCCAGGATTGCCAGCAGGACTTGCACTTGCTAGGCGAGGAAACCAGCGAGCGCTACGAGTACATCCCCGCGCAGTTCATCGTGATTGAAGATGTTTGCAAGAAGTACGCTTGTGCCTGCACCATCCGGACGGCTACCAAGCCGGCACAGCCGATTGCGAAGAGTTCGGCGGGGGCATCCTTGCTGGCGCAGGTCGTGGTTGGAAAGATTGCCGATCATGTTCCGCTGCACCGGCAAGGAAAGATCTTTGCGCGTCTGGGCGTGGAGATTGCGGACCAGACCATGGGCGGATGGTTGCGGCAATCGGCGGAGTTACTTTCCCCGCTTTATGAGCGGTTAAAGGCGTTCGTGCTGTCATCCAAAGTGACCGGTACCGACGACACGCCAGTGCGAGTGTTGGACAAGAGCTTTCCGGGAACAACGCGCAAAGGGCGGTTTTGGCCGTACGTTGGTGACCGCGATCATCCGGCGGTGGTGTTCGATTACACCGCAACGCGAGAACGGGCCGGGCCGGAGAACTTTCTCAAGCAGTACAAAGGTTACTTACAAGCCGATGCCTATGTGGCTTACGACAGCTTTTTCACTAATCCCGGACGCGGGTTGGTGGAGGTTGCATGCTGGGCGCACACGAGAAGGCACTTCCATCAAGCGCTGGAGAATGATTCGGCGCGCATGGGAGCCGTGCTGGCTTATATCGCCCAGTTGTACGCGGTTGAGAAGACGGCACGGGGAGCCGGCATTGTGGGTGAGGATCTGCGCCTGTTGCGCCAACAGGGGGCGGTCCCCGTGCTGGCTGACTTGCACGCATACCTGCTGAAGATCCGTGAGCAGGTCTTGCCGCGGAGCGCGGCGGGCCAAGCGGTGAACTACGCGCTGAAGAACTGGGCGGCGTTGACGCGTTATTGTCAGGACGGCGGCTTGGCCATCGACAACAATCACACCGAGCGGTCCTTGCGTGGCATCGCCGTAGGCCGCCACAACTGGCTGTTCGTAGGAAGCGACCGGGGTGGGAAGACGATGGCGATTCTGCGGAGCTTCGTTGGCTCTTGTGAGTTGGTGAAGGTGGATCCGTTTGAGTGGTTTCGGGATGTGCTGTCGAGGATTGCGGCGCAGTCGATTCAGGCGCTGGATGAACTGCTTCCGCATCGGTGGGCGGCAACCCGGGCGCAGGCGTAGCCGAAGCTGCTGGAGTCTGTTCGGCACGAAGCCGTTTCCGCCAGGCGTAGAAGGTGCTTTCGTTCAACCCATGTTCCCGGCAGTACGCGCGGATAGGCTGGTGGGTAGTTTCGTGTTCCGTTATCCGTTGAAGCCATAATTGGCGGCGCTGTTGCTCCGGCTGCATGCATTCACTATGCGGCCGGCGCCTGCAGGTTGGCCAGAGGGGTTTATGTGATGCTTAC
>CAYLPH010000185.1:0-2122 GCA_964385495.1 uncultured Candidatus Solibacter sp. | reverse complement strand
CGTGGCAGGTGGCGCTAGGGGCGGTGTTCCTGTCGGGGTTGGCCTTCCTGTTACTGACCGTGCTGGGGCTGCGGCAGATGATTCTGAACGCGCTGCCCACCGACCTGTATGCGGCCGTGGCGGCGGGGATTGGGCTGTTCATTGCCTTCATTGGATTGAAGAACGCCGGCATTGTGGTCGGCAATCCGGCGACGCTGGTGGCTTTGGGGAACCTGCGGCAAGGCACGGCGGCACTGGCGATTCTTGGCCTTCTCATCATGGGAGTACTGCTGGCCAGAGGCAGTAATCTGGCGATCCTGGTGGGCATTGCGGCGGTGTCGGTGATCGCCTTTGCCACCGGCCTGAGCCAACTGGCGCCATCCACCGAAGGCTTGTCGGCGATCTCGGCGACGGCCTTCCAACTGGATATCGCGGGCGCCCTGAAACTGGGGCTGGTCGAGATCATCTTCGTGTTCCTGTTTGTCGATCTATTCGATAACCTGGGCACGCTGGTGGGCGTTGGGAAGAAGGCGGGGCTCCTGGATCAATCCAATCGCATCCCTCGCGTGGAGCGCATTCTGCTCACCGATTCGCTGGCGACGATGTTCGGTTCCCTGTTGGGAACATCGACGGTGGTGAGCTATATCGAAAGCGCGTCGGGGGTGGCGGCGGGCGGGCGCTCCGGGGTGACGGCGATGGTGACGGGGATGCTGTTTCTGGCGGCGGCGGTGTTCGCTCCCTTTCTCGGCGCCATCCCGACGGGGGCCACGGCGCCGGCGCTGATCCTGGTGGGGTCGCTGATGGTGTCGCACGTCAGCGAGATCAACTGGCGCGATCCGCTGGTTGCGATTCCGGCGTTCCTCACGCTAGTCTGTATTCCTCTGACGTTCAGCATCGCCAATGGGCTGGCGCTGGGCTTCATCGCGTACGCGGCGTTGCGCCTGTTCAGCGGGCGCGGCCGTGAGGTGAACTGGCTTGTCTATGTGCTGGCTGCCCTGTTTGTAGTCCGCTTTGTCTATCTGGGAGGAGAATAAGGGCGCGCATGCGATTCGTGACTCTGGTGCTATTGCTGGCCGTGTCCGTGCACGCGGCTTCCTATGATTTGTTGGTGCAGGGCGCGCTGGACGTGGAGTTAGGCCCGTTGCTGGCGGCTCTGCGGAACAAGAAAGAAGTTCGTATCGAGACGTGGACCTTCTGGACGGGGAAGATCGGCAAGCAAAGCGTGGTGATCTCGCGCACGGATGTGGGGTCGATTAACGCCGTCGCGTCTACCGTGCTTGGCATCCAGAAGTTCCGGCCGAAGCGCATCATCAACCAAGGCACGGCGGGCGGCCATAGCCGTAGGGTGAAGTTGTGGGATATCGTCATCGGCGAGAAGACCACCGACTACGCCGCCTTCAAGACCGAGCATGCCGAAGAAGGGGAGGGCGTGCATCCGGAGAAGTGGCAACCGCGCGGCCATGCCTTTCGCTTTGATCCCGCCAAGCCCACCGACCACCTGAACTTCGCCGGGGATCCGTACCTGATGGAAAGAGCGGAGAAGGTGCCGTATAGTAGGGGAAAGGTTTATCGCGGGAACATCGGTACGGCTTTCCAATACAACCGCGAACTGGACTATTTGAAGGCCATGAACAAGATCTTCGGTACGGATTCCGAAGACATGGAAAGCGCCTACGCGGCGGGCGCGGCGGTGGCTCACAAGGTGCCGCTTCTGGCCATTCGTATCATCAGCGATACCGAATGGGAGCATCCTCAGTTTGAGCGGATAGCCGGGCAGTACTGCGCGGAGTTCGTGCGCGATTTAATCCTCGCTCTGCCCTGAGGCGTCCGCCGCCGCGCCCTTCTTGACATCCCGCCCCGCTTCTTTCAACGCACGGCGCAGCACGTACTCGATCTGGCCATTGAGGCTGCGCAGATCGTCGTCTGCCCAGCGCTTCATGGCGTCGAGTACGGCCGCGTCCATGCGTAGAAGAAAACCTTTACGATCCATGCGATTGGTCTAGTGGTAGATGGTGCCTGTATTGATTACGGGTTGCGTGCTGCGTTCGCCGCACAAAACCACCAACAGGTTGCAGACCATCGCGGCCTTGCGCTCTTCGTCCAACTGCACGACGTTATTGTGCGCCAGACGGGCGAGCGCCAT
>CAYLPH010000184.1:0-2140 GCA_964385495.1 uncultured Candidatus Solibacter sp. | reverse complement strand
CTGGAGTTTGGACATTCTGGACGTGGTCTCCTTTCGCCGGCAAAGCGTAACAGCCTCATTAGGCGAGAGATTCGCCGCTAGGTAGCCTTTTGTAGGGGAATCGTCCGCGAATGTTGCGGTTGAAGTAGGTGCCTTTCGAGGTGGCATCAAGGAGTCCGCGATAGATCGTCGCCGGTACGCCGAAGTAGCAATAGAGCGCCCGGCTACGAAACTCGAGCCAAAGAAGCCGCTCCTGTTCGTCATAGGCGGCTCTCGCCAGAGTTGTAGACTCGACGGTGGCAATGGGCATATTGGTCTGGCTGCTTGAGAGCGGCTACGCGGCTGCCGTCAGAAGAAGGTCCTTCCAATTCATATCGACGGGCAGCACTGCCGAGCCGGTTGCGGAGATGACTTGCTGACGCAGTACCGTGATCAGGTCAAGACAGGAAGGGCGACGGGCATTGCGCCGCCATTTGGGCAGGTCCCGAAACGCATCCGAGCGAACATCACCAAACACCTGGATACCCGCCAAAAGCAAAGCGCTATAGGCAGCGACTAACATTGCCGGCTGACGGGGAACCGAACGCGGGTTGCGCAACTGAGCCTGTCCTATGCCGAGGGTGTCTTTGATCTCGCGATGATTGACTTCGATCTGCCAGCGGTCGAAGTAGGCTTGCAGCAATACCAGAGCCGTAGAGCCAAGATCGGTGGTGAGCAGGAAGGCCGGTTCGCCGTAATACTTGCGCTTGCCTTTGCCGCTGGAGTACGGCACCGGAGCGACTACCAACAACCGGAGTGACCGCTTGGCAGCACCATTGCGCCAGTAAACGGAAGCAACTTCCTTATAACGGATGTCGCGCCATTGACCGCCATGGAAGATGCGCGCATGCTGCCACGCTAAGGAGTCATTCTGGCGAACCTGTTCTGGTGTAAAGGCTTCGGCCGAATAGAAACGCCGGCCACCCGGCTCGGCAGCAAAACAAAGGCGGCAGTCGCGGCGCGTGCGCGCCAGAATCTCGACGCCAACGATCTGACTGCGGAACAAGGTGCGATTGCAGAAGCTGCCATCTCCAACCGCCAGGATGGGACGGGAACTGAGACCGGCAGCATTAGCCGACTGCCGCAGTTGTTCCAGCAACGCCACGCTGGAGTTGGAAAGATTGTGGATCCTGATTGCCTGCCGATAAGTCTCGACCTGCTCGGCGGTGGCCTTCTTGCCTGGCTTTTTGATGGCCGGAACCTCCAGGAAGCGAATAGGGAGTGAGCGCGGCGGCACCTGTGGATCGGATCGATAGAGCGGAACCAGAACGGAGAAGTGGAGGAATCGCAATCCCCACATGAGGTTGTAGCGGAACTTGGGAGATTGGGGATCACGTTGATAGAAGGCGGTGAGAATCTTGCGCCCGCTCTTGCGGATGCGCGTATCGTCCATGGCGACGACCAGGTGGGATGGCTCACAAAGCCCAGTGATCCGTTCGAGGATGGGCTGGAACAGATCCTGAGCGTTCCAGTTGGCGCGGCTGTGCAGTTTATAGTTCGCACTCCAATCGAGGTGTTGCTGGCCGAGCGCACAGATGGAGCGGGAAAGCGTGCGGCGGCCAAGTGCCAGCAATGCTCCGAAGGCCTGAACGACGGCACGGTCGGAGGAGCGGGATTGGGCGAAAGCGGGAGCCCAGGACTGGAGGATTTGGAGGAAGGCAGCGAGAAGGGATGGGGCAGGAGGCATGTTTCATCCTGTAACGTGAAACACAAGAGGCGCAAAAAAAGAGCCTCATGGCTCCGGCCTCAATAAGGTCTGATTCAACTCGCAAACTTGTTCGATCTGGTCGCGCAACTGGTGGTAGTTCTTGATCCACTGCTCAACGAGAGCCTTTTGTTCGGGACGCAGGCTGATGTGTTTGACTTTGCCGCCGGGGCCGCTAACGGACAACACCAACATGGGATGGCCTTCGCCACGGTCACATTTTGGGCAACCGGACTTGTGGCGGATGATTCGCTGGAGGAGAGAACCGCGGAGCAGCTCGGCGGTCGGGAGTTGAGCGGCGAGTTTGTCGCGCTTACGCACGACATCCTTGTGTTTCACTGTAGTAAGTGAAACATCTTCAACCACTCTTGTCAAGTGGCAAACTCGTGGCTGTTTGAGAAAATGTCCAAACTCCAG
>CAYLPH010000183.1:0-2155 GCA_964385495.1 uncultured Candidatus Solibacter sp. | reverse complement strand
CGGGCCCGCTGTACACCCTGTGCTGTGGCACCGGCAACGTTTTGGACAGGAGTGTAAACAAGCATGCTTCAAAGTGCAGTCCAGGTGTAGCGGTCGAAGCGCTAGCAGAACTTGAGCAACAGACGCGCTCTACCATAGAGCCAGCGTACAAGCGACTGCTCACACTAGTGAGCGGATTTCAATGCAAGGCACTAGGCAAGGTGGACTTTATGGTACTTGCACCGCCTGACCTCAGGGCCTTCAGCCCCAAGGGCCATCGCCTAGCCAGAGACCGGTCTGGAAACGTCTGGATATTGGATCATGGTAGCCTTAGCGCACCGATCCTGTATTTCTGTTACGATCCCCCGGTGCTATGCGTGAGTAACAGTGACCTAGAAGATTTTCTTCGACGTACATTGATAAGTAAAGATCTGGAAGCAGCGTCCAGAACACTTGCATTCTCAGTGTATGATTCTAGCCCGCGTGCTGGAGTTAGCGTTTCGTCAGCCGCGTTAAGCCGCGATCCAGTACTTGCTGATTTCGCCAAGAAGATCAGCCACGACCATAGGGTTGTTGACCTCAGGACAGGAGGCGGACTGAACTGGGACGAACTTGGGTCGTTCCCTAGCATCGTTCGTCATCCTGACTTTCTGCTATTCGCCGTGCGTACAGGATACAAATGAGGCAGGCTAATTACACTGCGGGGGTTTGTGGCGCGGTATCAGTTCAAGACGGTGGGGCATTTTTCGGGCGGATCGCTGGTGTCGAAGACGTGGGCTTATGGGACGGGGTTGGCGCAGACGGTGACTTATGAGCGGAATGTTTCCACGAACTTTTTGAGTGCGGTGGTGGATCAGATGGGGCGGCGGACGGAGATGACGTACGATGCGTACGGGCATCCGACGATGGTGAAGCAGTTGGCGGGGACGGCGAATCCGGTGATTACGCAGATTAGCTACGGTGGGGCGCTGCAGTTGCCGCAGACGGTGACGAATCCGCTGAATCAGGTGATGACGCTAACTTACGATGCGAAGGGGAATGTCGTTAGTTTGAAGGATCCGCTGAATAACACGACTGCGATTGGGTATAACCTGGCGGGGCAGCCGGTGACGGTGACGCCTCCGGGGTTGGCGGCGACGACGATGGAGTATGCGGGTGGGTTGCCGACGGCGGTGGTGAATGCGTTGGGGTACCGGGTGTCGCGGGCTTACGATGGGTTGGGGCGGATGGTGTCGGTGACGGATCCGATGGGGGCTACGGCTCGGATTGAGTATGATGCTTTGAACCGGCCGGTGAAGCTTTGGGATGCTTTGAACGCGCAGACGACGTTGGCTTATGACGCGAATAGTAACTTGACGAGTTTGACGGATGCGCGGAGTGGGGTGACGGCGTTCGGGTACGATAGCTCGGATCAGAAGACGTCGCGGACGGACCCGGTTTCGAAGACGGAGACTTTTGCTTATAACAAGATGGGCGCGCCGACGTCGGCTACGGATCGTAAGTCGCAGGTGACTTCGGTGAGTTATGATGCGCTGGGGCGGGCGACGGTTGTCACGTTTCAGGATGGATCGACGGTGACGCCGACTTATGATAACGGGAACCGGGTTACTCAAGTGGCGGACAGCCTGAATGGGACGTTTGCTTATACGTATGACCTTATGGACCGGGTCTTGACGGAGAGCGGGCCGAAGGGGGCTGTGACTTACACGTATGATATCGCCGGGCGGCGGTCGACGATGCAGGTGGCGGGGCAGGCTGTCGTGAGTTACAGCTACGATGGGGCGTCGCGGTTGACGCAGATCCAGCAGGGGTCGTTGGTGGTGGGGTTCGGGTATGATGCGGCTGGGCGGCCGGTGACGTTGACGCTGCCGAATAGCGTGGTGGCTTCGTATTCCTACGATGCGGCTTCGCGGTTGACGGGGATCTCTTGGGCTCGGCTTGGGGTGGCAGTTGGGAATCTGACTTACGAATATGATCCGGCGGGGCGGAAGACGGCGGTAGGCGGGAGTCTGGCACGGACAGGGTTGCCTGCGGCGGTGGGGTCGGCGACGCATAATGCGGCGAACCGGGTTACGTCTTGGAATGGGTCGACGCTGACTTATGACGATAACGGGAATCTGACTTCGGATGGGTCGCGGACGTATAGCTGGAATGCGCGGGATCAGATGACGGGGAT
>CAYLPH010000182.1:0-2344 GCA_964385495.1 uncultured Candidatus Solibacter sp. | reverse complement strand
TGGGGCACCGGGTTGTGTTGACGCATAGCTTCGAGCCGCAATGGGAACGGCGGATGGGATCGCGAGTGGGGCGAGCGGTTGTGGGCCGGTGGCAGTTTCATGGAATCTATCAGGCCCAGTCGGGACTGCCGGTGACGCTGCTGGCGGGGCCAAGGCTGGGGTTCGCCGATCCCACGTTGCTGGGAGGGAACGGTGTAGTTCGGCCCGACCGGATCGGGGAGGTGCGACTGGCCTTCACGCCGGACCCCGGTGGGGGACGGAATGTGGATAAGGCGGCGGCTTCGGGGCTTGTGGCGCCCTTGCTGGGAAGGTTGGGAACGCTTGGCCGCAATACGATGCGGTTGCATCCACTGGTGCAGGCCGACTGGACCTTTGTTAAGGAAGTGCCCGTGGGGGAGCGGGCGGCGTTGAGCCTGCAGGTGCAGGTCTACAACGTTCTGAATCGCGCGACGTTCGCGCTGGGGGCTGGGGGGCGTGGGCGGACACTGTCGGCGCCGGCGAATTTTGGGTATTACAGCGATACCGACAGTGATGCCCGGAATGTACAAATTGTGGCTCGGTTGCGTTGGTAGGGGGGCGGGACACATCCCGGCGCCGGCTGCTAATTCCGGCGAGTGTTCTCGCTTCGGTGATTGGGTGCTGTTCGGAAGGGCACCCGTGAAAGAGAGGAGTCCGGGATGATGATCGGAGGAGCGGGATTGAGTCCCACGAAAATCGCGAACGCGGTAGCGGCGGGATCGGTGGCGGAAGCCGAGGCGAAGGTGCGAAAAGCCGAGGAGGCGATGCGGAAGGCATCGAAGGAATGGGAGACGTTTGCGTCCGGGAGTATCGCGAAGGCCGTGAACAGCGGCCGCGCGCTGACGGGGGCAGAGCTGACGGATCTGGCGCTGGGGATTTACCGGCTGGTTCGCGGGACGGCTACGGTGTTGTCGGCGGAACATGCGGCGCTGGGGGCTGTGGTGCAGGCGCTGCAGGTTGTGAACCGGGTGAAGTAGGGGGGTGCGGGGAGGCCGCACGCAGGACTAGAGTCCTGCCCCACTGTCCGGTAAGCCAGTTCGACGGATTAATTCGTGGAATCGTGGATCCGCCCGGTAAGGGCCGTGGGCTTCCCAGACATTTAGCCAGGCGATGCCCTGCTCGCGCTGCTGATAGGCTTTCTCGAGCCATGCGAGAACCTGATCGGAATCGTGCAGGCCGATGTAGGCGTGGGCAAACGCGATAGCGGGAACGTACTGCTTTTCCGATCGAGCCTCGATTTCCTTTAACAACTGGCCAGCGAGGTCTTTGCGGCCAGCCAAGCCATAGGTCTCGGCGAGAGTGCCGAGGATCGAAGGGCTCCTGCCGGAAAGCTGGGCTGCTTTCTCCAGTGCGCCGATTGCTTCCGGAAACATGGACTTGGAGGCATAGCTTGAGCCTATTCTCCAAAGCGCCCATAGGTAATCGGGGTCCTTGGCGAGCACTTTCCGAAACTCCTGGATCGCCTCGTCAAAGCGTCCGGCATGTTGGAGGATCCAGCCGACCTGGGTGTGGATGATGGGGGAGAGCGGGTCGAGTTGGTGGGCGAGTTTCACCTCGCGCAGTGCTTCGGCGTGACGCTTCCTCATGGAGAGGCTGTGGGCGTACCAAAGATGGGCCGAAGCATAACTTGGATTCCGGCGGAGGGCGTTCTGGAAGCCATCCTCGGCGGCGGCCCACTGCCAATCGTAGAGCCGCGCGTAGGCGAGGGCGGCATGGGCCTCCGGCAGTTCCGGATCAATCTCCAGCGCCTTTCTGGCGGCGGCGATGGCTTGGGGACGGATCTCGGTGGGCGGCTGGCCTCCGATGAGCACGGTACCAAGCTGGTTGTAGCAGTCGGCCAAGCCACTGTAAGCAGGGGCGTAGGCGGGATCCTCGTCAATCGCCGTACGAAACCATTTGATCGCGTGATGTATGTTTTCCGCGGTTCGCTTGCTCCAGTAATGACGGCCGCGAAGGTAAGCGTCGAAAGCCTCCCGGTTGACAGGCCGGCCGGGGAGGCCGTGGTTCTCGCGGCCGGCGCGGACCCGGAGTTCCCGAGCCACGGCAATGGCCACTTCGGTCCAGAGCTTGGGGATTTCCGCGAGATCCCGCTCATAGGATTCGGCCCACAGATGCTTGTCTTTGGCGCCATCCAGGAGTTGGACGGTGACGCGGGCCCGATCGCCGAAGCGGGCGACAGAACCTTCGATAATGGCGCCGGCGTTCAGTTCCCGCGAGATCTCGGGTAACGGCTTCCTGGCGTTTTTGTAGCGCATCACGGAGGTTCGGGAGATCACCCGCATGCCACCGATCTTCGCGACCTCGCCGATGAGGGATTCCGTCAAGC
>CAYLPH010000181.1:0-2355 GCA_964385495.1 uncultured Candidatus Solibacter sp. | reverse complement strand
CCCTTCGGCAAGCGACCTCACGGGCCGGCCCTGTTTCTACACGTCCTGGACTGACAGCGACGGGAATCCACACACCGGTTTCGGCCATACGCGATTCTTCCGGCTGGCCTATGTTGCCACCACCGCGTCCGGCATTCCCGCGAAACTCTCGCGAGCTCCAGGCGAAACCCGCTGGGACATGGCCCAAGCCATCTTCGGGCGTGCACCCAAATCCTATCGCGACGCGGCGACTCAGAAAGAAGCCGCCATCCCCGGAGCCCGTGGACGGGTCTTCTTCGAAGACGCGCTCTGGCAATCCGGCCCAGAGCCAGCCTACGCGAGTGAGATAAAGGAGGTTGCCCTGGGCGCTCCCAAACCGACCTCCTTCGAGCTCTATCTCAACCAGCCCAATGCCAGCACCGCGGACGCCATTCATTGGGATGGAGACCGCAAGGGACGCCGGGACGGCCCCTATCAGCCGGTGGCCCGCGGCTTTAAGCGCTGGTGGATCCGCAAAGGTGCGCCGCTCTCCCCACCCCCTCGGAACAAAGACGGCGAAGTAAATGAGGACACCCTGACGCGAATGCAGCCTGCGTTTGCCGGGGCGGTTTTCCGCGCGCGGGTACGTTTCCAGGGCCTCCGCGCTTCCGAACTTGGCGCTCTGCTCGCCACAATGGACACCGCCGCTGGCTTAGCCCATCAACTGGGCCGCGCCAAGCCTCTGGGACTGGGGGGCTTCCGCCTGGAAGTGCTGCGCCTGCGGACGCTCGACGTGCGGCGCCGCTACCTGAACTTCGTTGACGCAAAAGGCGTGCTGGAAGAAGGCTGGAATCCTCCAGAACCGGCAAATGCCTATAAAGAAGCATTCGCTCGGGAACTCGGCACCACCTGGGCGCAACTTTGGGAGCAGCCTCGCATGCAGGCTCTCAAAGCAATGATGACGGAACGCGAGCCTTCCGCGCGCTGGCTGGCTCTGACGCGCTACATGACGATCCGGCCGGTAAACGAATACCAGTATTTTGTGGACGCCCGTGGCACGCAGAAACAAGTGCGCCGCCCGCTTCCGCCGGCGTTACAGGTGGCCGCCCAGGGACCGGAACTACCCGATACCCCTGAGCCGGCGCCGCACCAGGCGCCGCAAAGCAACCGCGGAGCGGGACCTGGCCAGGGCCGGCGAGGTTCCGGCCCACCGGGGCGCCCTAACCAGCCTCCTCGCCGTTATTGAGCCCGCCCTCACAACACGCCGGGGGCCACTAGTCTAGCGCCCATCGGGTTCCGCGTCTGCATCGAGCCAGAGCCCGGCCTCCCAAGCGCTCCCTGACAAGCTTCCGATCCTCCTCCCCCTGCCGCTGCGCTTTTAGCCACGGAGCCGACCCCGTCTCGGGGATCGCTTCTCTGTACCAGGAAACGTCCCCGGCGCTTCCCTCCAGCAAACTTCCGGCCCTGAACGTGTAAGACTTCGCAGACTCCTGCGTCACTCAGAAGGACGTTGTCCTCCCGGGCCATTTGGACCTTGTTGCCCGCCAGGCACCGCAACCAGCCTCACCACCGCGCGTGGGACTGGCCCCGCGTGCCATGCCGCTTCTGCTTTCGTTTGCTGCTGTTCTGGTTCTCGATTCGGTTGCCGCCGGTCCGCAACCCGCACCCATTCGAACACTCCTCGCGGCGGAAGCCGCCGCCGGTGATGCGCTGCGCTTGTTCGCTGCTCACGGCAAGTGTAATCGCCTCACACCCAGGGTACTGCCCGTCAGCTATCGCATCCTGGATGCCGATCAACTGGTGAAGGCCTCCCCCGGTCTGCTGACCTTCTTCCGCGATTTGCCCGCGGGCACCCACGCTTTCGTCGAACGGACCGCAACTTCGCTGGCCCGTGTCTATCTGTTGCCCGCGTTCTTTCGATTGGGATATTGGGAACAGCTCGCCGTTCTGTATCACGAGATTCGCGGTCACGTTTTCGGGAACATGGACGACCGGGAACTCGGCCGCCGCTTGCAGATACGTACAGAGCCTGACGACACACACCGCATCACCACCGAGATTCTCTGCGGGTGCCCGAGCATTTCGCCGTCGCTCCGAGCGCCCTAGCAGCGACTTGGATGCGCGTACATCGATTCGATCAGAAAGCTACCTGATACCACGTCGCTTCGGGGTGTCGGCCGACGAGATGAACTGCCCGCCGTGGGGGAAGATCCCGGTGTTTCTATCCCCTTCGCTTCGGGGTGTCGCCCTGACAGGTAGTAGCTGAAGGCGCGGAACTCGAGACCATTGTTTCTATCCCCTTCGCTTCGGGGTGTCGGCCTGACGGCGATGGTGGCAGCTAGTTACGAAAGGGCGATGTTCGTTTCTATCCCCTTCGCTTCGGGGTGTCGGCCTGAC
>CAYLPH010000180.1:0-2373 GCA_964385495.1 uncultured Candidatus Solibacter sp. | reverse complement strand
TCATACGCAGATTCCAGGCGGCGTGGATGATCTGGTCGAAGACGGTGGCTTCGACGGGGCCGTCTGGTTTGAGACGGCTGTAGAAATCGCGGAAGAACTGGATCTGGTCTTCGGTGAAGTGGGCCGGGGACCAGGCGCTGCGGGCGGTGAAGCCGTGCTTTCTTGCGTTCTGGGAAGAGGTGGCTTTGCCTTCCGGCGTTTTGGGGCCGGTGGAGTGTTGCGAATTTTCGCGATTGCGTTCGGTTTGGTCAGTCATACGGGACGACGATAGCATGGGGGGTTTGGGGGAGGTCTTGTAAGATACTGATTCTAATGAAAACAAGGCTTGTGACCGCATAAGTTTGGGGTGCGGGTTTCTCCCCGCTCACTGGCGCGGGCCGCGGTTCCAACCACAGTACCGTAGACTGGAGCTATGCGCGGGCGACTCACTCGTGTAATGATCCAGGACTATCGCAGCATTGCTTCGTGCGATGTAGAGTTGCGGCCATTGACATTGTTGGTTGGGCCGAACGGGTCAGGGAAGAGCAACTTTCTCGATGCGCTTCGGTTCGTCGCACAATGCATGCGCTCTCCCTTCGAACAGGTGGTCGATGCAAGGTCCGGAATGCTCTCTCTGCTGCGGAAGCTTCCGGGCGGCGTCCAGTCACACGCGTTTTCCATCCAGATTGATTTTGAGCTGAGCGATGGCGAACCCGGATCGTATCGAATCGCCCTCGCCACTTACGGCGATCACTCGGTGGCGCTCGAAAATGAACGATGCATCTTTGGCGAACACTGGTTCGAGTCCAACGCAGGACTGTTTCGCCACAATGTGACCGCGACCCCGGCCATCAGTTGGGACCGCCCCGGTCTGGTGGCGATGGGAGGGCTGCCTGAGTTCGCCCAAGTGTTCGACCTTCTGTCGGGGATGGCTTTCTATGCCCCGCAGCCGGAAAGCATGCGGCGGCCAGCCGCAAAAGGCTCGGGTAAGTTGCTGCTGAGCAACGGGTCGAACGCCGCGGACGTTTTGGCGCGCCTAGAGCGGGTTGCGCCGGGGTTACTGGCGCGCATCCGGGGTTATCTTACTTCGTTCAATCCCGAGTTTGGGGACGTCATCCCCGGCGAGTCGAACGATCACCGCTGGCTGACGTTTCAACCGTCGGGGAATCCGGTTAACTGGCGTCTGAATAGCTCCGACGTCTCGGATGGGACACTGCGCGCCGCCGCTATCCTGCTGGCCGTGTTTCAAGCGGCGGCGCCCGATGCTCACCTAGCTTTGGTCGGCTTGGAAGAGCCCGAGAGCGCTCTGCATCCCGCCGCTGCCGGCGTCTTGTTGGATGCGCTGCTTGAAGCGAGCGAGCACGTCCAAGTGATTGCATCCACGCACTCCGCCGATCTTTTGGACCGAAGGGACGTCGCGGTCGACTCCTTGGTCGCCTTCTCGATGCAAAATGGGGAGTCCATTATAGGACCGATTGATGAACCTAGCAGGGAGATCCTGCGACGACGGCTCTACACGGCCGGGGATCTGCTTCGAAACAACCAACTCTCGCCCGCGATCGCCGTTCCGCAGCGATGAGAATCGTCCGGGTTGCATCGTTAGTGGAAGGCGATGGCGAAGTGCAAGCAGTACCCGTGTTGCTGAGGCGCATCATTGCGGCTATTGAGATGTCCTGTCAATTGGAGATCCCACCCAGCTTCCGGCATCCCCGATCCAGTCTGAAGAAGCCGGGCGGGCTAGAGGCGGCCATTGACGCCGTGGCGCTAAAGTTTCCGGGTCATGCTGTTCTGGTCCTTGCCGATAGTGACGATGACTGCCCAGCAGCGCTCGGATCTGAATTGCAGGCGCGAGCGCGGGTGTCCAGGCCTGATTTAGCGGTTTCCATTGTTCTGGCTCACTGCGAATTCGAAACTTGGTTCCTGGCCGGCGCGGAATCGCTCGCCGGCAAGCGCGATCTTGCGCCCACTCTGGCCTCCCCTGCCGATTTTGAGGAGATCCGGAATGCTAAGGGTTGGCTGACCGAGCGGATGGCGGGTTCGCGCCGCTACCGCGAGACGCAGGATCAGGCAGCCCTTACCGCCGTTCTGGATCTGGATCTTGTGCTCCAGCGTTCCCGCTCCTTCCGCAAACTCTGGAAGGAACTGCAAGCGATGACTGGTGCTTCCCCCTTTTCCGGGGACGCTGCCCCGTAGCGGTTTACGGTCAGCGGACGATTAGGACGGGGACGCTTATTTCGTGGCGGACGGCGTTGATGGTGGTGCCGAAGATGAGGTCCTGGAGGCCGCGGTGGCCGTGGGCTCCCATGACGACGAGGTCGGGTTGTACTTCTTTGACGACGCGAACGATTTCGCGTTGTGGTTCGACGGAGTGGCGGATGAGGAGGGAAGCCTCGA
>CAYLPH010000179.1:0-2416 GCA_964385495.1 uncultured Candidatus Solibacter sp. | reverse complement strand
GGGTGCTTAACCGTTTTGGGGATCTCGGCCAGGAACCATGCTATACGCTTCAGACGGGTCCAGATTCTTGCGTACGCTGATTTCAAGTTGGGTCAGGATGGGATGCGCTCGCGAGGGGAGGTTCTCTCGCAGCCGTGAGCAGGCAGCCGGTAACTGGTCGAGCGCAGCGAGAGTGTCGCGGAGCATGGCATGCACGTCCAGACTGGCAGGAGGTTGGTCCAGTGCCCACAGAGCTTCGACATAGTCGGCATCTAATTCAAAGAGTTGCCGGATGAGCCGTTGCGGAATCTCGGGAGGCGATAGGTCCACGCGGTCCAGCGAGCGAAACAGCGCCAGCAGATCCAGTCTGGCTACCTCTAGTCGCGCCCGTAGGTCGACAGGAATCTGAGCCGGCGCGCGAAGGGCCATAGGGATGAGCATGGCGCATGCGGCGCTCCAGGTCAACAGCCGGTGTGGGACGAACTATCACCAGCCCCTCACTAGCCCAGCGGGACCATGCGCAGCCGGTCCAATAATGACCAGTCATCATTCAATAACAGCAAGCGCAACGCAAGCAGACGCCGTGCCCCCGCCTCGCTCCAGCGCATTCCGGCCTGGCGCAGGCGAGCATGGACCACTTGTTTGTGTGCGCTTTCCACAGCGCCGCTACCAATCCCATAGCCCAGTCGCAAGTACTCGTCATAGCGCATCCGGCCGGCATTCTCGCTGTAGTAATGGATCAGCGCCTGCAGACTGTCCCGCAACGCCGGCGTTCTAGGCCGCAGACGTTTCAGTCCGGCGATTACCTCTTGCACCTTGCCTGCTCGCAGGTCCTCGGCGATTTGGTGAACCCAGAGATCAGCCTGTACCGAACCCTCTCCAAAGCGCAGATGAGCGAAGTCCCAAGCGTGCTCCAGCGCATGCCAGAAGTCGAGGATCTCACAGCGGTGTACAAACATTGTGGCCCGGTTCCAGATCCACTCGGCTCCATCGCCGACGATCACGACAACCGTTTGGGGGCCGATCCAGCCAAGTTCACGGACTTGTGCATACAAGCGACGAAAGATCTCGTCTGCCTCGCCCAGGCAAGTGACTAGAAATCGTTTTACCACCGACCGACGCCCCGGCGAAGTCTCCACGCGATCCTCGGGCCGCAACAAAACACCTGTTTTGACTTCTCGGAAACGCCCTCCCTCGATCGGTGGCAAAGCCGGTAGCGGCTGCTCGCCTGTGCGGCGACGACGACGCGAGCGCACTTGCATCCCCACCACGCACCCGTCCACTCCCAATACCACTGCCGCTGGTGCATCGTCGATGGGAGCGCCTTCACTGCGGCTGTCTGCGTGATAGCGGCTCAACTGCTCACTATGGGCCGCAGCAGCTTGACCCAGTCGTTGTGCCACCCGCCAAATGCCCATTGGACTGACGGTGACGCCCAGCAGCAGCCATGCCAATCGCGCCGCCAGTGAATACGGCGTGACAATGGCAAGCAGAGCCAATAAACGAGCCAGCGAGCCACTGATGCGCCCAGGTTCCACGCCCAATACATCCAGCAAGGGCCGGCACTGGTACTCACAGTGGCGGCATCGATAACGCGTCACATTCACTCGCAGTCGTCCAAAGCGCGCCTGCCAGCAGACCGGCCGGCTGTCGTGCACTCCCATCCGTAGTTGGCAATGAGGACACGCCGGCACATTCGACCGTGTCGCCTCCGCTACGCCGTCGACCTTGTTCTGCAGGGACGCTAACAGGCGCGGTTGGAACTCCTGTTCCACTTCACGTTCCAACCGCATGAACTGCGATGGCTCGTCGGCCAGCCACGGTCTGGCAGGCGGAGCCTCCGCTTCGGTCGTAGCGGTACGGCGTGTTGCCATGACAATCTCCTCTATGTCGAAGGAGCGTCCGGGTGGCGGCGTGGACGGCTCCGCTGTTGGCGGCTCAGCACAAGCAGTTGTGCGTTGATGGCGAACAACTCAGCAATTGCGTCTTTGCACGCGCGGCCGGCCTCGACGGCAGGGCGGACGGTCTCGATCCAGTCGGCGGGGATGGACTCGACGCGCTTCTTGCCACCGGCCATAAACGTGAGCGAACACAGCGGATGGCCGGCGCTGTTGGCGCAGTGGCAGGTTGGCTTGCCGCAACGTCGATACGTGAGCACGAGCGAACCAGGGAGAGCATCGGCGGGAATGCCGAGGTTTGCCAGCAACTGGCGTTTGCGGCGTTTCAGGCGGGAAGCCTCGGAGCCGGTTGGTTGGTTCGCCTGTGCCACCTGATAGTAATATTACTATCAGAAATGCCCGAGAACAATACCTATCTCAATTGCTTTAACGTTCGGTAAGGTTCTCCTCAACGGAATCAGTCGTGCGTTGATCTATTGCGACCGCACCACACCCTACCGGTTTCTTCCTCCCACTTCCCCCAAAACGGTTAAGCACCC
>CAYLPH010000178.1:0-2597 GCA_964385495.1 uncultured Candidatus Solibacter sp. | reverse complement strand
CACCTTGCTGTCGTCGCGCCCTTTCTCCAGAGCTTCGATCACGTCCCGCAGCACGGGCTGGTCCCGCCCCATGAGCTTCGCCAGCGGATCCTCCGGCTCAGCTTCGGCCAGCGCCGATTCCAGGCGCAGTTCGAGAATCGCCTTGCCCGGTACCGTGCCTTTCCCCGAGCGGGCAAAGGTGGCCACCACGAAAATCAGCACAATCAGCCCAAGCGTTAACGCGCCGATTAACGCCAAAACGCGCCCGACAAACTTACGCATAGCTAACCTCATTGTCTATCATGGCAGGGAAGTGCAGGAACGGATCGCCTCACCACCGGACGCCGGCAAGCGTCTGGATCACTATCTGAAGGAACAGTTTCCGGAACATAGCCGCGCGCTCTTACAGGAGTGGATTAAGGCCGGGCGCGTTACGGTGAACGGGGGAAAAGCCAAAGCCTCGCTTGCCCTGCGCGGGGGAGAACGGATTGAGTTGGAGCCGGCCGAGCGCCCGCCTCTCCGCGCCGAGGCGGAAGACTTGCCGCTCTCTCTCCTCTACCAGGACGCCGCGATGCTGGCGGTCAACAAGCCCGCCGGGATGGTGGTCCATGCGGGAGCCGGGGTGCATTCGGGCACGCTGGTGAATGCGCTGCTGCACCATGCGGCTTCCCTGTCGACAGGCAGCGCCCCACTACGACCCGGCATCGTACACCGCCTGGATAAGGAAACCAGCGGCGTGATTCTGATTGCCAAGAATGACGCCGCGCACCAGCATCTGGCCGCGCAGTTCGCCTCCCGCAAGGTGGAGAAAATCTATCTGGCCATGGTGCATGGCGACATGGAAGGGGACGCCGGACGAGTCGATACACCCATCGCCCGCGACCCGCAACGCCGCACCCGAATGACGGCGCGCTTGGGCACCGGCCGCTCGGCGCTCACCTTCTGGCGGGTGCTGAAGCGCTTCGGCAAGTTCACCTACCTGGAAGTGAAAATCGGCACCGGGCGCACGCACCAGATCCGGGTCCACCTCTCCAGCCTCCGCCACGCCATTGCCGGCGACCGTCTGTATGGCGCCCCTCCGCAGCCGTCCCTTGGCTCCCGCTTCTTCCTCCACGCCGCTCGTATTCGGGTGATCAGCCCGGCCACTGGCGAGCCCGTCAGCATTGAAGCCCCACTCGCCCCGGAGCTTCAATCCTGGATGGACAGCTTATAATTGAAGTCAAATGAAGTGGTTTGCCCTTTCTTTCTGCGCCGCCGCGGCGATTGGCGCGGCTGTCGTCTGGGGCCAGCAGCAGGCACCGGCCTCTGCCCAGGATGCCCAAAGCCGTATCACCCTTGACGTTACCCGCGTCAATATCCTCTTTACGGTCACCGACAAGAAGGGCCGCTTCGTCACCAACCTGTCCAAGGACGACTTCGACGTCTTCGAATCGAAGAAGAAGCAGAACATCCTGGAGTTCACGGCGGAAAGCGACCTGCCGCTGCGCCTGGCCTTGCTTATCGACACCAGCAACTCCGTTCGCGACCGCTTCCGTTTCGAGCAGGAAGCCGCCATCGAGTTCCTCAATACGCTGCTGCGTCCCCGGCAGGACAAGGCCATGATCGTCAGCTTCGATACCGCCGCCGAGATGGCGTCCGACCTGACCGACGATCACGAGAAGCTGGTGAAGACCATCCGCAACCTGCGGCCCGGCGGCGGAACGGCTCTCTACGACGCTATCTTCAACGCCTGCAAGGAACGGCTGATGATGGACCAGCCACGCCACAAGTTCCGCCGCGCCATCGTCGTGCTGTCCGACGGCGACGATAACCAGAGCCGCTACACCCGGGAGCAGGCGCTGGAGATGGCCCAGAAGGCTGATGTTGTGATTTATACCGTTTCCACCAACATCACCCGCGTCCCTTCCGATGGGGATAAGGTGCTCCGTTATCTGGCCAACGAGACCGGCGGCATCTCCCTGTTCCCCTTCAAAGTGGACGATCTCTCGCAGTCGTTTGAAAACATCTCCAATGAGCTGCGGTCCCAATACAATCTGCTGTACCGGCCCGATCCCGTTCATACCGACGGGCTGTATCACACCATCGACATCCGGGTGAAGCAGAAGAAGGATATGGTGGTACGGGCGCGCAAGGGGTATTACGCCCCGAGACTGTAAACCTTTACAGTACCCGTGCTAGAATGACCCTCACTAGGTACACCTTTCATGGATGAAAAAGAACGCGCTCGCGCCCTAAGTAACACCCTCGCCCAGATCGAGAAGCAGTTCGGCAAAGGCTCAATTCTGCGGCTTGGCTCCCGCGAGGCGGTGGTGCCCATCTCCTCCATCTCGACGGGCTCCATCTCGATTGACTACGCGCTCGGCATCGGCGGATTCCCGCGCGGCCGCATCTCGGAAATCTTCGGCCCGGAATCGAGCGGCAAGACCACGGTGGCGCTGCAGGTGGTGGCCGAAGCGCAGGCCCGGGGCGGCATGGCGGCCTTCATCGATGTGGAACACGCGCTCGATCCCATCTACGCCCGCAAGCTGGGGGTGGACGTCGATAACCTGCTGGTATCCCAACCGGACTATGCTGAACAGGCTTTGGAGATCACGAACTCGCTGATTACATCGGGGTCG
>CAYLPH010000177.1:0-3120 GCA_964385495.1 uncultured Candidatus Solibacter sp. | reverse complement strand
GGATCTGTGCGGGGGGTGCCGGGTAACTGGCATCCCTACCGCAACCGTTCTCGCGATTGCGTTCCGTGAAGTCGTGTTGATCGGTCATACGGGACGACCATAGCATGGGGGGGGTGGGGGAGGCCTTGTAACGTGTTGATTCTGTTAGAAACAAGGCTTGTGAACGCATAAGTTTTCAGCGGCGAGTATCGGCACGCAACTCTTGCGCTTCGATGTCGATAAGGCAGTGAAGCTAGTCGGTTGACAAGGGGTTGCCTGGCGGGAAGGCCGGCGCCGCGAGGTATCGCTGTGCTTTGGTCATCCACCAATACCTGTCGCCAGGCGGCTGCCCAGTGGCGGTCGTGCTCTTGTGCACGCCCGGGCCGAACAGCACCGCGCGTATTCCGCTGCCGGCCGCAGCATCCATATGGGAACCCCAACGGATAGTGGACCGGTGTTCTTCCACGGCGGGATCTCTACCCTCATTGCTTGCGAACCAACTCAGTCTGAGGCCAGACGCCACAAAGCGGTCGCCAAAGAAGTATGTCGCCGCCGAATCCTCATATCTCTGGGCGACGTTCGGGAGATCGGGAAACCTCCGGCCGGAAGGATCTTGCTCCAAGCTGCCGTTGATATGGCCGCACGGCATCTGCCAGAGCACGACAGGCAAGCCGGTGCGCGCGTGCAAGGCCGCTGAGAACGTGAGGAAGCTTCCCCAGAGGTCGCTGTTCCAGAACCAGGTGGAGGAGGCGGGATTCCCGGCGGCTGCACTTTCGGAGCCGGCGGCGTCTAACCCATATTTGTCCAAGGCGATGAAGCCGGCGTTATGACTTGCCACTCCCGCCTTGACGGCATAGCTGGCGATTGCGGTGGCTTCCTCGTGGATTAGCTTTCTACCCAGTGGGATACCATGGGAGACGGTCTTATGAATGATCCCATTCCGCGGAATCGGGGTTGTCCAACCTTCCTGCGGGGAGGCCCACAAGTTGACCTGCCATCCGAAGTTGACCCGCGGCGTATGCTTCCGAATGGCATAGTTGACGGCGCGCACAAATCCTTCCGCCGTCTCCGCAAACCGCGGATCGACCTCGGGGTCCAACAAGCCAGCTTGATAGACGGCACTTGTCGCGGCGGCGATCTCCGACGCCGGTCTTCCGCTCTGCGCCATGTATCCGAGGAAATCCGGCTCGATAATCATGCCAACCATGTCATCCGGAGACTCCGCCCGAATCAGTTGCAATGCCAAGCGCAGATTCTCAAAGTAGGAGCGCATATACGCCGCATTCCCGATATTCCTGAACGCGGTTTCGGGGCCCTCGGCGGTTTCCGGAATGTTGTACCAAACAAAGAACGGCACGATCCCGAGTTGACGGCTGTTCCGCAGATAGTTGACAAGGCGGCTTCCATTGAACAAGCCCCAGGTGTTCCAGCCCCGGCGAGGCCCCCCGTTCAAGTAGAGGTACCGGACATCGACGAAACGACGTTGGCCGCCGTCACCGAAACTCCTCCAGAAGTTAAGCTCTTCTTCCGAGTCGTCACTGACGGAACCAATTGCAACGTATGGCGGAAGCATGGGCGGCGACCCGTCCGATTCGAGAACACGGATGCCGATTTGCCATGACCGATGGGTATTGAGGTCCTTTATTCGCAGGCCACTCCGTCCAGGGTTAATGGCTTCCATGAGGAGCAACTCGCCTCTTATGGCGGCGGTGACGACACGAGGATTGTTGGACGTTACGGAAAGGTTAAGGGGCGACGAGGCAGCCGGGAGTTGCAAGCGAAAGGTATGCCCGCCCGCGGCAACGCTAATCTGCGCCGGCGATCCGCGGCCAAGCTGGAGTTGCTTTACGCTGGATGCCGTTGCTTCGCGAAGATTGAGGACCAGACGAGTCGCGGGGAGGACAACACCACTCAGAGCGAGCAGCAGCAAAACCACGCTACTGGCTTGAGCACTACCAGACACGCGGGAGTCCGCCGATACGGGCCGCCCCGCATCAAGGACATCGAGTTGAGATTTGGGCGTTTTCATGACACCTTTGGGTCGCGCTGTTGAGACGCCGGGAAACGCAGACTGACGGAACGGAAGATCCGAAATCAGCGGTTTATGCGAACCGATCCGCGTGCGCCGGCAAGCGGCTGCTCTATACTCTCTTCCATCCCGCGCGGCCGATTTCGAGGATCATGTTCAAAATCTTTTTGGATAACGCACTTGCAAGCGCGGGTGTGGCTAACAGCCCGCGACAAACCACGACAAACCGCGCTCCCTCGCGGTCGCGGCTCGGTAGCGAGTTCGTTCTACTAATGAACTAAGGAGTGAGCGGACTGGTAGTGGCTGGGCGGCCCAGAAACGAGCATTGGGTGGTGGCCCACTCGGCAGCTCGCACATAGGCGGTTGCGACGACGGCTTCCCGGAGTTGCAACAGGGAGATTGCACGCGCTACTTCGTCCCAATCTCCGTTCTCATAGGAGATCGCGACCTGGAGCAAGGTAGCCAGGGGGGAATCTGAAACGTCGCGACGGTGCAGGATCATCTTCAGCTCGTCGGGAAGACCCAAAGCGGAGAGGACCTCAATCATCGACTTCCCGAGGATCGAATCCAGTAGCGAAAGCATGCCTAACAGGTACGCATCATCGCTGCGGTCAGCGAGCCCGATGGCAGGGGCCAGCAGCTCACAAACGCGCCCCCGAACCAGCGAAGTGACGACGAACTCCGGGGGTTGCGTCGCACCCAGGTCGGCGAGGGCCAACACGCGAGCCCATCGGCGGATATGACTCTCTCCGAGATAGACGAGGCCCTGTGTGACGTTGTTGCCGCTTCCGGTGAAAGTGAACGCGGCCGAGTTGAGGTAGCTAAGGAACGCATACGTCAGGCCGGGTTCCTTGACGATCACTTCGGCAACGCGGTTATAGTTGATCTCCGGCGACTGGGTGGCTCGAAGCAACTGGATCAAATTGGCCTTGAGAGAGGGGACATGCCGTGCCTTGAGGGTGCGGGGCCGGCCCCAGTGATAGCCTTGGAAGAGACGGAAACCGAGCTTCCGCGCAACCTCCGCCTCTTCGGAGGTCTCCACTTTTTCGGCCAAAAGGCTACACGTGCGCCCAAACTCCTTTGCAATGATCTCGCGTTCCGGGGCGGTGGTG
>CAYLPH010000176.1:0-3220 GCA_964385495.1 uncultured Candidatus Solibacter sp. | reverse complement strand
GTAGCGAAGGGCGCGGCAACCGTGGGTGGCCAGAATGCCTCGCGCCAACGGCCCGGCCTGATCGATCCGACGTGCGGATTGGTGGGCGGCCCGGCGCTGGCCAGCTCGGATTGCAATTCGCAAACCGGGCGTGAGTGGGAAGGGATCGCGTCGACGGATTACTTCAGCTATGAGCCGAACGTGTATTCGCCGCCGAACCCGGACATTGCCGTGGGACCGGACGATATCGTGACGGTGGTAAACCGTACGATCGCGCGGTACCCGAACCCGAACGCGCCGACGTCGACGAACCCGACCGGCCGCGGGCCGGTTACGTATTCGCCGGCTAACACGTATCTGTATCCGCCGACCTCGCGCCAATTTTTGGATGTGTGGCTGGGCGAAGGCGCATTGAACGAACTGTGCCCGACGTTCCCGCGCTCGTTCGCGAGCTGCGTGATCGACAACGCGAGCGTACGATACGACCAGATGCAGGGGCGTTTCCTGGTCCTGTTCACGGTAGTGGACACGGGCCTGGTGAACTGCTCGGGCTGTCTGGGCGTGCCGACGCAGCAGACCGGCACGCTGCGCCGCAAGGCGAGCTGGGTGCTGATTGCATCGCGCTGGGCGACGGGTTGCCAGGGCAGCCAGAGTTTGGCTGGTGGGACGGGTGTTAATGTGGGCTTGGCCTGCACGCCGAACACGAATCCCGCCGCCGCGCCACTGACGGGCAACACGGAGTTCTTCACGACGCCGCAGCCGCCGGGACCGAGCCAGGGGCAGGCGAACTCGGGTGGGATCAACACCAACTGGGTAAGCTACTATGGCATTCCGGACGGGACGTGCGATTCGACGTGCCTGTTTGGGAACATCAACTCGATATCGGATCTGCGCCGTGGGGTGACGGCACCGCAGGGTGCGCGCACCATCGACTGCAACAACACGGCAGTCGGGGATTCGACGCGGGTTTGCTACTTCCCGTCGAGCGCGCGTTTGGGTCTGGACAACGACAACATCACGATCAGTTCCTCGGTGTACAACGACAACCTGGCGCTGAGTTCGCGTGGGGTTGCGGCGGGCACGTGGGCCTGGGAAGGCACGCGTACGCGCGTCCACAAGAAGGCTGGTATCTACACGGCGCGCACGAGCGTGGCGACAACGCCCTGCTCGGCTTCGTCGTCGCTGCAGTGCCCGGGCGCTTCGCAGGCTTCTCCACAGATCCAGGGCGACTTCTACGATCTGTGGGGGGCCTCGGCTTCTCCGTACACGCATGACCGGCTGGTGACGCAGTCGGTACCCGGCGGCGCGACGCGCGAAGTGCCGGGTCTGAACTTCGAACCGTTGCATGTGCGTGGCCGCAGCCTATCGAGCGCGAACGGCAACGGCAACCAGGGCAACGCGGTGACGTACCTGCTGGGCGCGGTGGATCAGCCTTACCTGATCACGGTGCCGGCCGGGGCGTCGGCTCCGCAGACGGCGCTGTACCTGCGTCCGATCACGTTTACCCGCATGGATCCGGGCCCGCTGCCGAGCAACACGGGGAACACGACGCCGACGGTGGCGATTCCGAGCATCATTGGCGGAATCCCGACGCTGGGCGAACTGACGTCGACGCCGGTGCCGCAGTTTGCGAATCCGAACTCGGTGACGCAGCGCGCCAAGCTGAACCAGATCGTGTCGGGGAACAACGTGTTGACGACGCCGCGTTTGTATGTTGGCGACGACCGTCCGCATCGTGCGATCTTCCGCGAAGGGCACATTTACGATGCGCGCCTGGTAGCGGTGACGAACTTCGCGAACTTCTCGTCGGCCGCGGTGACGTCGACGGTAACGTACGACATCATTCAGAAGACGTTGTACAACAGCACACCGTTGACGGTTTACAACACGTCGTGGGGCAACGGCGACTTCTTCTCGCCGATGTTCGACACGCCGGCCAACGTGATCCAGTACGGATCGGTGTCGCCGATCAACATCCAGCCCTATCTGGAGAAGTTGTTCGTGGGCACGACGTATCCGCCGCTGGCTCCGACCGATACGCGTACGGCGGCTTATGGCTATACGGGCATATCGGCGGCGGCGCTGCAGGCCTGCACGGGTCTGGAGCCGTCGACGTCGACGAATGTGCGTGCGTATCCTGGGCTGTTCGACATCCGTTGCGGTGAAGACGCCTATGATACGGCCCAAGCTTACCGGCACCCGGTGTCCGGTGCGTTTACGCCTACGGACTTCGCGGTGACGTTTGCGACGGGCTTCCCGGAGCAGATCGTTCCTTACGGCATCCGCGGCGGTGCGGCGACGGACCCGAACAACATGGGACTGTGGCTGTATGGCTCGTATGCGAAGGGGCGGTTGGCGTCGGTGCCGGGCTTCGGGCAGTGGGGCACGTATGTGGCGCACTATCCGCTGACGTTCCCGATCCGCGATCCTTACAACAACCTGTTGCAGGGCTATTCGGATGTGCCTCCGGGACATCCGTTCTACACGTACATCCAGATCGCGAAGCAGACGGAAATCCAGCCGGGCAGCCGCTCGGCCACGGGTGCGTTTGACGTGAACGGTCTGGTGACGCGCCGTCAGATGGCGCGTTGGACGGTTCGCGCGCAGATGGATGAGACGGCGATCTCCGCTTATCTGAATGCGACCGGCGGTGTGTATTGCAGCTTTGCCGATGTGAGCTGCCCGGGTTCGAGCGGAACGGTCTCGGATACCACCGGTGGCGAATCGGCCGGCGACTGGCGCTATATCGAAACGATGTACCGCCGCGGCTACACGAAGGGTTGCGACACGACCAATGACGGCCAGCGCCGGTTCTGCCCCGAGCGGAACCTGTCGCGTGGCGAGATGGCGGTGTTTGTGATCCGGGCGAAGATGAACTCGGTGTTCCCGACGGTGACGAGCGGGGCGTTTACGACGTCGACCTGCTCGCCGACGCTGGGGAACCCGTCGCAGCCGACGCTGGTGACGCAGGTGGGCGATCAGTTTGGTCTGTACGTGGGTTGCAGCAGCTACTTCACGGACGTGCCGAACACGCATCCCTACTATGCGTTCATCCAGAAGCTGCGGGAACTGCGCATCACCAATGGCCGCACACTGCCGGCCGTGGGCGCGGCGCAGGGCACGTACGATCCGGATGGGACGCTGACGCGCGGGGAACTGATGACGTTCCTGGTGCGTGCGTTCTTCCCGTAAACCGAAACGCGGCTTCGACAAGGAGCCTAAAGCGAAAGGGGGTCCGGTC
>CAYLPH010000175.1:0-3270 GCA_964385495.1 uncultured Candidatus Solibacter sp. | reverse complement strand
TGTCATCAATCATCAGAAAACGTAGTTTTCTGGGCATGCTGCCGAGGCAGCATCATCGGCGCCGGTAGGCGCCTGTCCGTCCGATCATCCGGGAAGCTGTATGGTGGACAGGATAGGCGGAAATGGAATGAGGCTCCTGCCGCGCCAACGGTGGGAGCCCCAGTAGGCGTCACTCCCCCCGCGTAAGCAGGGAAAAGGACCACACCAGACGGTCTTAAACTGACACGAAACGGGTGCCGTTGTCCAGTCCGCCGGCGGATGCATGGCGGCGCACGGCACGGTCCTGTTGCAGCGGGTATGTTTACGCCCGGAGTGTCTGGCGACCTTCTTTCTCTGCCAGCACTGCAATCGCGGACATCGCTACTGCAGCCGGCAATGCAGCGCTCACGCCCGGCGCGAGCAACGGCGCCGCGCCAATCAGCGCCACCAACGTAGCCCGGAAGGATCTCTCGATCATCGCGACCGCCAACGTGCGTACCGCCATCGCTGCCGGCAGCAGCAGCGCGTCTCCGTGACGGATCATAGTTCCGCTTCGGTCGCTTCCCCGGCATTATTGGCCTATGGAGACAGGCGTCAGGTCTCAGCTGACCCACCGCGATCCGGTCATCAAGCTCCCCTATGGCATTGCCGGATCTGCGGTCGCCCAGGGCGCTTCATCAACCCATTTCCACCAACGCCATTCCGAAGGTACAAACGATGATCTCCGCTGAAGTCCGCGCTCAAATCCGCCGCTATTTCTATGCCGAACACTGGAAGATCGGCACCATCGCGCGCGAGTTAGGCATCCATCCCGATGCGGTGCGCAACGCCGTCGAAACTGAGCGGTTCCGCAGCGTCAAGCCGCTCCGGCCTTCGCTGGTCGATCCCTACATCGGCTTCATGCAGCAGATCCTGAACGATCATCCTCGCCTGCGCGCCACACGCATCCACGCCATGCTGCGTGACCGCGGCTATTCTGGCAGCGTGCAGCAGTTGCGCCGCGTCGTCGCCAGACTGCGGCCGCAACCGCGAGAAGCTTTCCTGCAACTAAGCACGTTTGCCGGCGAACAGGGCCAGGTGGATTGGGCGCACTTCGGCTCGGTGATGGTTGGCCGTGCCAGACGTGCACTTTCCTGCTTCGTGATGACACTGTCGTACTCACGCGCCCTCTACCTGGAGTTCTTCTTTGACCAGACCATGGAAAACTTTCTGCGCGGACATGTGCATGCCTTCGCCTTCTTTCAAGGCCAGCCCCGCGTGCTGCTCTACGACAATCTCAAAAGCGCTGTGCTGGAGCGGCGCGGAAACAACGTTGTCTTTCATCCGCGCCTGATCGAGTTAAGCGCCCACTACCACTTTTCCCCACGTCCCTGTCAGGTGCGTGCCGGCAATCAGAAGGGGCGTGTGGAGCGGGCCATCCGCTATGTGCGTGATTCGTTCTGGGCCGGACGCGACTTCACCACCTTGGCCGAATGCAATCGGCAAGCTTGGCTGTGGCGGGATCAGGTCGCTCATCCCAGGCCTTGGCCAGGCGGCGATCACCGTACTGTTGCCGACGCCTTCCAGGAAGAACAGCAACGCCTACTGCCACATGCCGCGCACCCGTTTCCCACCGAACGCATGGAGACGGTGCGTTCTGCAAAGACCATCTATGTACGATTCGATCTCAACCAGTACTCCATTCCTCCGGACGCGGTGGGCAAGCCACTCACGCTGGCTGCTTCCGATACGCATGTCCGCATTCTGGATGGCGCCACTGAGATTGCTCGTCACATACGCAGCTACGATCGGGGACAACCCGTACTTGATCCGGCCCACCAGGAAGCGGTGCTGCAACGGAAACGCAAAGCCTTTCACTCCACCCCAGTCGGTCGGTTGGAGCAATTGATTCCAGAGAGCAAAGCCTTCCTCGATCAAGCCTTCGCCCATGGCGAGTCAGCGGCACACGAGGGGCTGCGGCTAACGAAGCTGCTGGAAGAGTATGGTGTATCGGCACTGCGGCGAGCCATCACTGAGGCGCTTGCACGTTCTACGCCGCGTTCGGCTTCGGTGGCGTTTCTATTACGGCGGCAGCCACGCAGCACCCTTGCTTCGATTGACCTCAGCCGCCACCCGCACGCCCAATCCATTGACGTCCGTCCGCATGACCTGGAGACCTACGATGAGCTCGCGCGACATGAAGACGAAACCGGCAACGAATGATCTGCCGGCACGGCTCAGAACCGTGGGCTTGTGCGCCGTGCCGGGCATGCTTAGCGACTTCATTGCTCGTGCGACGCAGGCACGTTGGTCTCCCGTACAAGTGCTGGAGGGTCTGGCTGAGATCGAGATCCAGGAGCGCGCCAAACGCGGTCTGGAACGGCGTCTGCGCAGGAGCGGCATCAAGTCATTCAAGCCGATGGCCGACTTTGATTGGTCCTGGCCCAGCAGGATTGAACGCGATGTCATGGAGCGCGCCTTCACGTTGGACTTTCTGGCGGAAGCTCGCAATCTCATCCTGGTGGGTCGCAACGGTGTTGGAAAGACGATGATCGCGCAGAACCTCTGTCACACCGCCGTGCTGGCTGGTCATTCGGCGCTGTTCCGTTCGGCCTCAGCACTGCTGGAGGATCTGCACCGGCAGACACCGGAAGGACGCCGCCGCAAACTGCGCGCGTACGCCAACGTCGACCTGCTTTGCATTGATGAAGTAGGTTACTTGTCCTTCGATGATAAGGCGGCTGATCTGCTGTATGAGGTTGTGAATCGGCGCTATGAGCGCAGGCCATTGATCGTGACCACCAATCGACCGTTCAAGGAATGGAATGAGGTGTTCCCGAACGCGACATGTATCGTGACGCTGCTGGATCGGCTGCTGCACCATGCCGACGTGTCCGTCATTGAAGGAAACTCGTATCGCGTTCGTGACAGTGAGCAGGAAGCGGCTGCGCGGAGGAAGAAGAAGTGAGCGAGGCGGAGTTTGTTGCGGCGGTGTTGAGGATTTACGTGGATCTGCCGGACACGCCGTTGCGGCCGACCGCGACCGATCAGGTCACGGCACGTCGCCTGTTTGCTGATGGGGTGTCGGTGGCGCTGGTGGAGTCGGCACTGCTGCTGGGCACGCTGCGCCGGCTTCACCGCGATGCTACGCTGCCGCCGCTCTCGAAGGTGCGTTCACTGGCCTATTTCCGGCCTGTTGTTGAGGAGTTGCTGCTGCAGCCCCTTCCAGAGGGATATCTGGATTACCTCAGGCTTAAGCTGCGCAGGGCGGCGTCCTGCCCAGAAAAATACGTTTCTTCGTGAGCGTTAACA
>CAYLPH010000174.1:0-3329 GCA_964385495.1 uncultured Candidatus Solibacter sp. | reverse complement strand
TGTCGGCAGTCATCTGAAAACGGAGTTTTCTGAACTTTTGCCGGAAGGCAACATCATCAGCACCCAACGGGTGCCCATCCGTCAATCATCCGTTCGCCGAGATAATGTAGGCTCTCACAAGGCGGAAATAGAAAAGGGCCTCGCCGTCTGAACCGGCGAGGCCCGCGGCAACCCTTACGCGGGCCACCATCTACGGAATGGTCTTAGCCTGCCACGATTCCCTCAGGTTGTCCAGGACTGTGCCGCCTGATCGGGCGCATGCAGGCAGCCGAACAGATCGTTCTTCATCAACGCTTTTGCGCGAATGAGAGATGTCGCGCCCTGTTTCACCTCTGCCGCAGTTGTGACCACGGCCAGCGCTATTGCAGCCCGCAATGCCGTGCGCCGATCCGCCTGCAACAACGCAGGCAAGCCAACCGCCGCCACCAGCAAAGCCGGCCGGGCCGCCTGGCGCATGCCAACCGCCAACGCCGCTATTGCGCCCGCCGCCGCCAAGAAATAGTGACGGATCATGGTTCCCTTTCGATCCCCGCTCCGGCCATCATTGCCAGGGAAGGAAAACAAGCCGCGGCTCCCACGGTTGCTTCCGGCAGCCGCCCGCCGACCGTGAGGCGGGACTCCGGCCAATGGCGCTGCCTTGTCTGTGGAAGGGCTTCGCGGTTCATCGATTCCTTCCCGCACATACCCAGATCAGGATGGTGATTCATGATCAGTCCAGAACTTCGCGCCCAGATTCGCCGCTACTTCTATGCCGAGCATTGGAAGATCGGCACCATTGCCTCGGAGTTGAAGCTCCATGCGGACACAGTCCATCTAGCCGTGGAATCGCACCGGTTCCAGCGCACCAGTGCTCTTGTGCCCACCAAGCTCGATCCCTATATGGACTTCGTCCGGCAGATATTGGACCAGCATCCGCGACTGCGGGCCACGCGTATTTACCAGATGATTCAACAGCGCGGTTACAGCGGTAGCGTCGTGCAACTGCGCCGCGCCGTGGCCCCCCTGCGGGCGCAGCGCACCGAAGCGTTTTTATCACTGCGTACTTTTCCCGGTGAGCAGGCGCAAGTGGATTGGGCCAGCTTCGGAAAAGTCCCTGTGGGCCGGGCACAGCGCCATCTGTCTTGTTTCGTGATGACTCTTTCCTACTCACGCGCTTTGTATCTGGAGTTTTTCTTCGATCAAACGATGGAGAGCTTTCTGCGCGGCCATGTGCGCGCTTTCCAGTTTTTCTCCGGCCAGCCACGCGACATTCTCTACGACAACCTCAAAAGCGCTGTGCTCGAACGCCGCGGCAATCACATCGCCTATCACCCGCACTTGATCGAGTTGTGTGCGCATTACCATTTCCAACCGAAGGCCTGCCAGGTCCGGGCGGCCAATCAAAAAGGGCGCGTCGAGCGCGCCATCCGCTACATTCGCGATTCCTTCTGGGCGGGCCGGAGCTTTACCACCTTG
Source organism: uncultured Candidatus Solibacter sp. (assembly GCA_964385495.1). Classification (GTDB taxonomy): domain Bacteria; phylum Acidobacteriota; class Terriglobia; order Bryobacterales; family Bryobacteraceae; genus CADEFT01. The sequence goes on along the minus strand of CAYLPH010000174.1, from coordinate 1,874 downwards.
GCCGAATGCAATCGTCAGGCAGCGCAATGGCGAGACCAAGTCGCGCATCCGCGGCCCTGGCCGCAGGATAGCTCACGGAGCGTAGAGAGTGCCTTTGCCGAGGAACAGCCGCGGCTGATCCCGCTGCCTCTTCATCCCTTTCCCACCGATCTCATTGTTGCGGTCCAATCCCGCAAGTCGATCTACGTCTGCTTCGATCTCAATCAGTACTCCATCCCTCCTGAGGCCGCTGGCAAACCGCTGACATTGATCGCTTCCGATACGGTGGTGCGCATTGCCGACGGCAACCGCGAGATTGCTCGTCATGCGCGCAGCTATGACCGCCAGCAATTGGTGTTGGATCCGCAACATCAACAGGCGTTGTTGGAGAGAAGACGCAAAGGCATTGGTGTTACCGCCACCGGCCGTCTGGCGTTGGTGGCCCCGGAAAGTGAAACGCTGTTGGACCGGGCCTTTGCCCAAGGAGAATCCGCCTCACAGCAAACGGCGCAACTGGTCAAACTCCTGGATCTGTATGGCGCCAGCGCGCTCCGCGGTGCCATTCAGGAAGCCTTGCAACGAGATACACCACGTGCCAGCGCAGTGGCTTATCTGTTGAGCAAGCAGCGGCCATCAACAGCGCAAACGCCAGTCGATCTGAGCCGTCACCCGGAGTTGGAAGCCATCGAAGTTCGTCCGCACAATCTGGAGGTTTATGATGCACTCGCTCACCACAACGACCCATCCGAATCCTGACTTGGCAGCGCAACTGCGGCAATTTGGCCTACGCGCTGTTCCTGCCCACCTCGACGACTTTCTGGCGCGAGCCACCAAGTCGCGCTGGTCTCCACGCCAACTGCTGGAGCATCTGGTTGAGGAAGAATCCGGTGACCGCAGCCGGCGCAGTCTGGAACGCCGGCTGCGCCTGTGCGGCATTAAGAAATTCAAACCGATGACGGACTTCGAATGGGATTGGCCCACCCAGATCGAACGCGATGTAATCGAGCGCGCGCTCACGCTGGATTTTCTCCAGCAAGCACGCAACCTGGTGCTGGTCGGCAAGAACGGAGTCGGCAAGACGATGGTGGCCAAGAACATCTGTCATGCGGCCGTGTTGGCGGGCCACTCGGTGCTGTTTCGGGAGGCCTCGGCGCTGCTGGAGGACTTGCAAAAGCAGACCGCTGAGGGACGCCGCCGGAAACTGCGTGGCTATGCCAACGTTGGATTGTTGTGCATCGACGAAGTGGCTTATCTGTCCTACGACGACAAGGCGGCCGACCTTCTCTATGAAGTAATCAATCGCCGCTATGAGCGGAGATCGTTGATCATTACGACGAACCGCGTATTCAAGGAGTGGAACGAGGTCTTTCCCAATGCCACCTGTATCGCGACTATGCTCGACCGCTTGGTCCATCATGCCGAGGTGACGGTGGTACAGGGCGACAGTTACCGGGTCAAGGAAAGCGAGCAGGAGGCTGCGGCCCGGAGGAAAAAGAGATGACTCCGGCCGCGGCGCTTTTAGATCCGGCATCGAATCCGGCATTGTACGCCGCCTCAGTGCTCACGCTTTATGTCGATCTGGCCGATACACCGGAACGCGCCAGTACGCAAGACCTGCGATTGGCCCGGCGCCTGTTTGACAACGGAGTACCCTTGGAACTAGTGGAGACAGCCCTCTTGCTGGCATCCCTGCGCCGCATGAACCGCCCGCCCGACGTGCCCCCGTTACCGCGCATCCGATCCCTTGCCTACTTCCAGCCGGTGATTGAGGAACTGCGGGAACACCCAATATCGCCCGGATACCTCGACTACTTGCGCCGCAAAGTTCACGGACTGAATTGCAAGACAGTCCGGCGATAGTCCAAAAAACTACGTTTTCACACGACCGCCAACAC
>CAYLPH010000173.1:0-3403 GCA_964385495.1 uncultured Candidatus Solibacter sp. | reverse complement strand
ATTTTCGCACAATGCCTCATCCCCCTCACCTCCACTACAAATCCTGAAGCCCCAGAGAACAAGCGCGACGTGGACGTCTGCCCCACTGTGGAGAGGGAGGGTAGGAGGTAGGGGTGGGGGTTAGAAATTTAGGCGGGCGCCTAATACGATCACGCGGGAGCCGGTGGCGGTGGTGATGCGGCCGAAGTTGAGCGAATTGATATCGAGGTTGGGGTTCCCCCACTGCGGGGTATTGGTCAGATTGTCGGCCTGGGCGTTGAACTCGAAGCTCAGGCGTTCGGCGATCTCGACGCGTTTGAGCAGGTTGGTATCGAGGCGGAAGGAACTGGGGCCGTACAACAGACGCGGGGCGCCGTTGCCGAGGACGCCGGCGGGCGGATTGCCGAACAGGATGGGTCCGGTATCGCCTCCGGTGCGGATGACGCGGAGCGTGGACTGATTGCGCAGGGTGGCGCTGGCGAAGGCCTGGATCTGAGGGTCGGGGGTTTGGGTGAGGCCATCGAAGTAAGAGACGCCGTTGCCAACGCGTCGGGCGCCGCCGAGGTGGCGGTCAACCTGGCCATAGACCATCGCGGTATTGTCTCCGAAAGTGTTGACGGTGGCGGCGCCGGTGGTGACGCCTAGCGGGTCGCCGGAGAAGGCGTTGAAGATAGCCCCCGCCTGCCAGCCTCCGGCGATACGGTCCAGCCAGCGGGGGAGATTGGAACCGAAGCGGCGGTTGCGGCCGAAGGGGAGCTGGTAGATGGCGTTGTTGCGCAGCACATGGTGGACGCTGAAACTCATGAGGCGCTTGTCTAGCGAGCGATTACGCTGCGTGCGAAAGCTGTCGAGCTGTTCCTGGCCGGCGCCTTCCTCATCGCCGAGGGCTTTAGCGAAGGTGTAGTTGCTCTGTAGCGTCCAGGAGGTGAAGCGCTTGACGAACTCCAGTTGCAGCGAGTGGTAGGTGGCGGAGGACCAGTTGGAAGTGAAGTTGGCGCCGGCGAACTGGGGGTTGACGACAATCCAGTTCTGGGGAAGGCCGGCGCGGCTGAGCAGGCCGCCGCGAATGCCGGTGAAGTTATCGGTGGTGTTGAGGTAGTTGGCGAAGTTGCCGGCGCTGTTGCCCGAGAAGAAGCCGACGGTCTGGGTGGCGGCTGTCAGGGCCTGGGCGGAGTTCCAGTTGGCGCCGTCGACCATGCGGCCGCCGACCACCAGCCCCTGGAAGATGCGGTCGAGCAGGGGCGAAGGCTGGCCGGCCTGGATGAGGCGGTAGGCGTCGAGCAGGCCGTTCTCATAGATGTTCTGCTCATTGAGATTGGCGCCGCGGATGAGGCGGGTGCCCTTGCTGCCGACGTAGCGGGCGGTGAAGGAGGAGCGGCCGGGGAGTTGGCGTTCGAGACCGACGTTGAAGTTTTGGACGTAGGGGGTGCGGAGGTTGGAATCGAAGGCGCGGATGGTTTGCGTCCGGTCGGTGAGCGGGATGGTGCTCAGGGGGCGGCCGTTGGAGGCGAGCGGGAGATTGAGGTTGGACTGGTTGATGAGTTGGCTGCTAGTGCGGGTGACGACTTCGCGGAGGCCGGGCTGATCGCCGGAGACGACATCGACAATGCGCAGGGAGAAGCGTTCGTAGGCCCAGGAGTAGCCGGCGCGGAGGACGGTCTTGCCTGCCCCGAACCAGGGGAGATTGTAGGCAATGCCGACCGCCGGGGACCAGTTATTCCAATCGCGATTGTAGAGGCGCTGGCTGGGGTTGGGGGAGTTGGGGCCGACGAGGATGGCCTGGGTGAGGGAGCCTTCGGCGAGACCAGGGCGGAACAGGGCGCCAAGGTCGCGGCCGGAGATGCCGAACAGGCCCGCGGAGCCTCCGGCGAGGCTGGCGGTACGGCCATTGCGGTCGCTGGGGACGCCGTAGTACTCGTAGCGGATGCCGAGGTTGAGGGTGACGTCCTTGGCGATCTTCCAATCGTCCTGGAAGAAGAAGGCGAACTCAGGGGCGCGCCAGAGGCGCTGTTTGCCTTCGCCGGGGAGGAAGGCGGGATTCGGGCCGCCGGGGGAGTTGAGGGCCTGCTGGACGCTGGTGACGGTACCGGTGAGGTTGGCGAGGGTGTTCTGGGCAAGGGCGAGGTTCTGGCCGATGCCGGGGATGCCGGGCACTCCGGTGTAGGCGACGCCGCCCTGGCCGATGAGGGCGCGGGGCATCACGGTGAAGGAGTTGAAGCCGTTGGAGGAGACAAACCAGGCCTGGCCGCCGAACTTGAGGTTGTGTTTGCCGCTGGTGATGGAGGTTTTGTTGAAGAACTGGTAGTTGGGCGAGATGCGGCCCTGGGGGTCGTTGCCGATATCGATGGGGTCGGCGACGGTGAGGAAGTCGATCAGGTAGGGATTGGCGGCGAAGGTGGGCAGGGCGCCGGAGGCGACTTCCCAGGGGGCATTGAAACGGAACAGGGGGCGCAGGACGCCGGCGCGGAATTCATTGAGGACGGTGGGTCGCAGGACGCTGGTGAGGGTGGCCGAATAGAGGTTGTCCTTCTGGATGACGTCGCCGCCGGGAGAGGTGGGGAAGGGTTGCGGCATGAAGCCGTTCCACTCGTCCGAACGTTCCAGGTTATAGCTGAAGGCAAGGCGGTGACGGTCATTGAGGACGTGATCGAGCTTTAGGGAAAGCTGCCATTGGTTGAAGGCGTTGGGTCGATTCCAGGCGTAGCCGGCGGTGTTGAGGCCGTCGCCCACCTGGAAATTGTTAGGCAAGGGGGAGAGGTCGAGGAGGCGTTTGACGTTGCCGGTGGGGTCTGGGGCGGCGCGGACGGGGTCGTAGCGGAAGAGATTGACGGTTTGGAGGGTGGCGCCCGGGGGTGCGACGGGATTGCCCTGGCGGTCGACGGTGGGGCGGGCGGCGAAGGCGTTGCCGTTCTGGACGCCGGGGAAGAAGCGGAAGTTGCCTTGCCGGGCCGAGTCGGTGTACACGACAGGGTTGACGGTGTCCTTGGTGCGAACCTTCTGGCCTTCGTAGAGAGCATGAAAGAAGGTGCGATTGCGGCGGATGGGGCCGCCCAGGCGAGCGCCGTACTGGTTGCGGATGAGGTTTTCGCGGGGGCTGACGGGCTCGCCGGTGCGGGCATCCACGCCGCGCTGGTTGTTGAACCACTCGTTGGCGTTAAGGACGGTGTTGCGGTGGAAGTTGAAGAGGGAGCCGTGGAAGTCGTTGGTGCCGGAGCGGGTGATGAGTTGGACCTGGCCGGAGCCGCGGCCGAGCTCGGCATCGACGGGCTGGGTGACGACGCGGAACTCGGCGACGCGGTCGGTGGAGGCGAAGATGGTAGAGTTAACGCCCTGGTTGATGCGGGCGTCCATTACGTTCACGCCGTCCATCTGGACATTGAGGACGCCGATACGGGAGCCGGCGAAGTTGCCGGAAAAGGTGCCG
>CAYLPH010000172.1:0-3876 GCA_964385495.1 uncultured Candidatus Solibacter sp. | reverse complement strand
CGCAGCGTAACCCGCGCCATTGCGATCGGTGGTTGGTCGCTCCATAATGACTAATAGCGGCAGCACCGCCGTCAAAGTGTTCTCCGTGAAAAGCTGTTGCCGCCCCAGCACCAGCACCAGGAACCCCACTGGATACCCCAACTTCGTCACCAGCGGCGACCACGGCGCTTCCGGCACATACGTCCGCAATAGCGCCTCCGCCAAAAAGGACAGCGAGACCGACAACCCACCCGCCACCCCGGACCAGGCCAGCGCCGATGTTGGGCGAGCCAGTTCTTCCCTGCCCTGCTTCAGAACCGCCTTATGCACCACATTCGCCGGGATAGCCGCATGCTTTTCGGCCGCCTGCTCCTGCTCGCGCTCGCGTTCCACCTCTGCAATGTCCATGCGTCTGCCGGCCGTTAGAGATTACACGCTCACCGTTGGTTACCAACCGCACACTCGGCGCCGTGCGGAAGTCCACCGCACCGGGCGATATACTGGGGCCAAGAGCCATCCTATGGACAACCAAGACAAACTCACTACGGGCAGCCGCCGCGCCTTCGGTACTTCCGCCGCCGCCGGCGCCATGGGCTTCCTTATTGTGAAGCCGGAACAGGTGCGCGGGTCGCAGGCCAACAGCGCCCTCACCATCGGCCTCATCGGCGTTGGTGGCCGCGGCCTGCACGACTCCGGCATCGCCGCCAAACACGAGTTCGCCCGCATCGCCGCCATCTGCGACATCTACGACGACCGCCTCGCCGAAGGCCGCAAACGCTACTCCGGCGCCAAAGAGTACAAAAATTATAAGGAACTGCTGGCCAGCGATATCGACGCCGTCATGATCTGCACGCCCGCCTTCCTCCATCCCGAACACTTCGAAGCCGCCGTCGCCGCGAAGAAGCACATTTTCATGGAGAAGCCCGCCGGCGTCGACGCAAAGGGCTGCAAGCGCGTCATCGAAGCCGCCAAGAAGGCCGACAAATCCAAGCGCATCACCGTCGACTACCAGCAGCGCTACGGCACCGAATACCGCAAGGCGTACGACATCCTCAAGTCAGGTGAACTGGGGTCGGTGAAGATGATCCGCGCTGCCTGGCTCGGCGGTCCGCCGCCCACCCGTAGCGGCCACAACCCCAGCGAGGAGAAGATCCGCAACTGGTACTTCTATCGCGAAACCTCCGGCGACATCATTGTGGAACAGGATTGCCATAACCTGGACGTCGTCAACTGGTTCATGGGCGGCCATCCAGTGAAGGCCACCGGCTATGGCAGCCGCGCCATGCGCACCATCGGCGATGTGCTCGACAACCTCTCGCTTACGTATCAGTACGAGAACGGTACCGTCTTCAGCTACAGTGCCCACCAGTTTGGCCGCCAAACCTACCAGGACATCTCGGAGACGTTCATCTGCGATAAGGGCTATGTCAACACCTCCCGCCGCGGTTACACGATCGTCCGCGACGGCAAGCCCCCGGAAACGGTCGACACCAAGTACGACATCACCCAGGATGCCGTCAATCAGTTCATTGACGGGTGCCGCAAGGGCCAGATGGAGAATGCCGCCTTCCATGCGGCCGATAGCACCATGATGGCGATCATGGGCCGGGAAGCGATCTATACGGGCAAGGAAATGACCTGGGAACGCGCCTGGCGCGGGTAGCTCCCGCCCGCGATCCAACGCCTCCTACTCCCGGACGTTCAGCGCCCCAGGGCGTGTCCGAATCGTGAACGTCCCGGGAGGCGAAAATGATAGCAAAGGCAGCGACGGTCCGCCTGCGCCAAGGTTCTGTTCAAAGCGGCCCGATGAAGACATCGCATGAGCAGGGCCGGACTCTCCAAAACCAGAAATCGGGAGTCTCCTAACCGGCAATTCGGCCCGTCGTAAGCTAAGAGGGAGGGCGGCGTTCCGCCGATGGAGGACTACCCAGAATGAGTGACACCCGCCAGCACGCTCACCGCCTGATTGACCAAATGCCCGAAGCGCAGTTGAGCGGCTTAGTCCACTTCCTCGAGACCATCGTTGCTCCCGTCGCCGCAGCATTGCGTAACGCTCCCATCGACGACGAGCCAGAGACCAGCCAGGAGAAGGCTGCTGTCGCCGAAGCAGCGGCGTGGCTGGAGAACAACGGTCGCAAGGGCATACCTCACGCCGAAGCCATGCGCCATCTCGGGCTGGATTGATGGACATAGAATGGAGTGCGGTGGCCCTGGACGATTTGGCCAGTCTGGATAGGACCGTCGCTCGACGCGTCAAGCAAGCCATCGAGCGCTTTGCCGATACCGGTGCAGGCGCTGTCAAACGTCTCCAGGACATCAACCCGCCACAGTTTCGCCTCCGCGTTGGTGACTACCGTGTCCGCTTCTACACGGATGCCGCGACCGTCTCGGTTCTCCGCGTCCTTCACCGTAGAGAAGCCTATCGGTAGCAGCCGGCTGCGGGCCCCTACCTCTAATCCACGTCGAACGTAACCAAACTCCCCCAAGGCGCCGGAATCGCCCGCCGCACCGGGGCCGGCATCGCGATATCCACGCCCTTGATGCTGTGCCAGAGGATCCGGTTCAACGTGCCTTCGTCCACCATGTCGTACTCCTCGAAGTTGAGCCGCGCCGACTCCTGCGACCCATAAGCGTTCGCAGGGTTCCGGCTATACAGGTCGATCTGCGCCTTCGCCAGCGCATACCCGCTCATGTCCGGCTTCTCCAGGAAGCTCTCGAACATCGGGGTCGCCGCCGCGTCGTACTGCGTCATCGGCGGAATGCCCAACAGCAGTTCGATCGTCCGCAGCATGGAAACCGTCGTGTACATCGTGCTGTCCACATGCTTGCGCTTAACGTACGGGCTGATCACGTGCCCGATCGTCCGGTGCGAGTCGATATGATCCGGCCCATTCTGCGCATCATCCTCAATAATGAAGATCGCGAACTGGCCCCATACCTTGCTCTTCGAGATCGCTTCCACGATCTTCCCGATCGCCTGGTCGTTACTCGCCACCTGCGCCCGCGGGGTGAAGTTGCCCGGCCGCGTCCCCGTCGTATGGTTCTCGCCCAGCGACATGAACATGAAGTTCGGCACCTTGTTGTCCTTCACCATCTGGTCGAACTCTTCGATGAACCGGTCCGCCCGTTCATAATCCCGAGCCCGCGCATCGCGGCTGCCCGATGGACGGCGGTCGAAGTTCTCGCTCACCTTGCCTTCCAACCCGCGCCGGCCGCCATAGCCGAAGATCCGCACGCTCAGCCCCGCCTTCTCGGCAGCCTCCCAGATGTACGGCGTCGACTGCTCGGCCGAGGCCCGGTTCGCCACCGGACGCCCATGCTGCGAATAACCCAATGTCCAGGCCCGCTGCGTGAAGTCCGTGGCATAGGCCGACGTGCTCCACGGATGCCCGTCCTGGCTCACTTCCCCGCTGCAATACAGGTTGTCCAGCAGCACGAAGTTCTCCGCCAGCGCATGGTGGTTCGGCGTTACCTCACGCCCGAACAGCACCAGCGACGGGTCTCCATTGCCCTGCTTCAGATCGCCCAGCACCTGGTCATACGTGCGGTTCTCCTTCATGATGTACAGCACGTGCTTGATCGGCGACCCCGCGCCTACCTTCGTCGGCACCACGGTCTTGCCCGCATAGTCCGACTTCTCCAACGCCGCGTCACGATACGGCACGTTCGCGTACACCTGCTTGGTGTACTCCTCCAGCTTCGCCTTGTTCGGCATGTCTACGAACGACATCAGCCCGCTCAAGTTGTTGCCCATATGCAGGAAGCTCGACGGCGCCGAAACCGGATCGATCGGCCGCGTCACCGCGTTCGGACCCGTGCCCGTCCCGCCTTTCCCGCTCCCGATCAGCAGCCGCTTGCCGTCGTTCGTCACCCGCACCGAGGTCGGATACCAGCCCG
>CAYLPH010000171.1:0-4060 GCA_964385495.1 uncultured Candidatus Solibacter sp. | reverse complement strand
CGTCGCTGTCCACCGACAGCTTCATCTCCGCCGCCAGCTTCCAGGAGACCACCCGAGTTCTGACCGAAGCCGCCATCAACGGCAAGGTCGACTATCTCCGCGGTCTCAAGGAAAACGTCATCATGGGACGCCTGATCCCGGCCGGTACCGGCATGGATTACTACCGTCGCGTGAAGATCGCCGGCGAGGACATCGAAGAGGTCGTGGAGCAGGAACCGGAGCCGCTGCTCTCGGATGCGATTCCGGGCTACGACGAGGAGACCCGGTTGCAATTCGGCGGGTTGGACGACAACTCGGCCGAGACGCTAAGCGAAGCGGAGTAAGGCAGGCCTCCAGGCCTGCGCGCGACGTCCACGTCGCGCAAACGTTAAAACCAGGGCTACTCCGAACAGGAGTAGCCCTTCCCATTTGTTGGAGGGCGGACGCCCACGTCCGCGCGCCGTCCCCAGACCGCGCACCCCCGCGCTCCTCGAAAGACCAGCAACCAGAGCAAATCCATCGTTCGCCAGATGCTGCGCCGGGTGGAGGTCCAGGGCGTCGGCGAAACCGCGAGTTCCGCGAAGAGAACGATGACCGTCGTCACCAGAATCCTTCGCACGAAGAGTTGCCATTCCCTCCGCATTCCGGTACACCCACCGCGGCGTGAGAAAATGCTAACAATTACATAGTGATTCTTCTGCTAACTTTGTGGATTCCAAACCAATGCTCCGCGAGGACCCCTGCGCCGTATGCGCGCGAGTGCAAGCTGCTCGATCACATGGCAACCTCGCATGATCGCAATCTTGCCGTTGCAGTCCTTAAAAGCATAGCGCTTGGCCGTGCCAAGAACGTCCCTCCGGAAGAGGAGGCGTCCGTTGGCTTGAACGCCGGCCAACTGCGGAGAGAAGAGTTCGCCAACAGCACAGTCCGGGTATGTGCGCTTGGGGCGGTCGCTCGGCAGCACAGCGGCACGCGAGAGATTTACTGGTACGGCGAATACAAGCAGATCCCTTTTGATTCGAAACTCTTTGCCAAGCCGGCGGGCGTGAAGATCGAGGAAGTTAAGCAGTGACGGGCAGCTACCCAGTTCGGCACAGGTTAGGGCCATGTCACGCATAAGAATCGCCCAAGCGCTCCTGACGACCGACGGTGCGGTCCTGTTTTGCTACGGTACGATCTCACTGCTTTTCGTGCCTGGCTCCGCCAGTGAGCCGTATCTCTCCTCAGGCCGGCTGCTTTATGGAGTGCTTCCAGCGGTGTTAGGCCTGGGATCGCTCACATGTGCCGTTTGGCTCGGTTTCGCGCGCCCGCCAGCCGGCGCATAGGATTGAGCGGTTGCCAGGAGAGCAGTAAAAGGGTAGCGGCAGCAGGACGATGCTTCGCATCGGCTGAAGTAATGACACGCCACCCCATAATGGGTGCTGCACAGATACCTGGGGTTGCTATATAACGTAGCACGGCAGTTCGCAGCCGATTCCGCCGGCGTTACTCGCGCGGCGATGGAAGCTCTTGCCGTGGAGGGCATTCGCTCCGGCAAATTGACCGTATACCAAGGGCGGCAAATGTTGGGAATCCGCTCCCGGTATGAGATGGATGGCTTCTTGAAAGCTCACGGCGTTTTCCTGTCGGCCAATCTCGAGGACGTCATCCGGGATAGTGAGATCGCACTGGCGTTCTCCAAATGACGGTTGTCATCGCCGGCACGTCTCCGCTCAACTACCTCGGGCTGATCGGCCATGCGGAGATCCTCCACCTCCTCTACACGACAGTAACCGTACCAACACAGGTCCTCAATGAACGTAGCAGTGCCGGCGCTCCGCCCACAGTCCGCGACTGGCTAAGATCGCCGCCCAATCCGAGCGCGATGTCCTGTTGCTGATCGATGATGCGGCCGGACGCTCGGAGGACCAATCGCCGCAAGATCCCAAATACAGGAACCCTTGGTATACTCGGAGCCGCCGCCGGACGCCACCCTGGATCTTCCGTCAGCACTCGCAGCGCTCGCCGCGACGAATTTCCGCGCCCCTCGCTCCCTCCTGGCCGAACTGCTGGAAGAAGACTCGCAACGCAACCGCTGATAGCGTCTCGGCTGTCCACAGCCGCAGCACCCTTCCTCCGCCTTGTCGCAGGTGGCGTGTCTGAGACCCAAATCGTCGCCGGCTATCCTGGCCTCGAGCTAGCCGGCCCATCTCATAATTTCGGCATCCATCCAACCCAGTTACAATCAGGTGGGGTTGCTGCCATGAATAGCCTCTCATCACACGATCGGCAACAGGCTCACAAGCTCCTCGACCTGCTGCCCGACAACAAACTCCACATCATCCGCGCCCTCTTGAAGACCATGGTAGACCGCCCTCTTCTGGAATCCCTCGCGGATGTCCCCTTTGTTGAGGATGACATCGCGGTTCACACCGCCGAAGCCATAAACCGCGCACGGGCCTCGCTTGCCCGTGGGGAAGGCATCTCCCACGAAGACCTGCTCCGAGAGTAACCAGTAGGAAGGTCTCATATGAAAACAATAGCTCTCTTTGTTGGAATTGTACTGCTGGCGGACGCGCTGCCAGCCCAGCCACATCTCACAGATCGAGTAGATCAAGAGTTTCGACTCGGTGAGAAGGTGGCGTCGTGTTTAGTTGTTCAGTGCCAAATCTTTAGAGGTTATCTAACGACAGACTTGCCAAAGCCTGGAACCCCGATCTTTGTTCGGGTTCAGGAGTGGCTTTTCGGAGATCCAGCACAAGACGAGATTGTACCGTTATCTTGGGAGGATAATCTCAACAGTGGAGATCGCGCTGGCACATCCTCACCCGCCTGGAAGAGCGTGCGGATCGAACAAAATGCCACGGTAACCGTGGTCGTAAGCCACGAGCAGGGCTTATTTGTTCGTCCGAGAGAAGTTGTGTTCGTTACAACCGGAGAGCACGAAACAGACGTAGTGCGGATGCTGGCAACCTACGCCCGGAAGATGCAGCAATCTCCTCCATCAATCTCGCAGATGGTTTCTGAGCCAACTGAGCCCGCTATGGCAGCGTATCTGTTCACCCATGTGATGCTTTCTAGATCGTTTACCGGCCGGGACCTGCGCGCGGAAGTGCTCTCGCAATTACTGGCACATCCGAGTGTGCCACCCGATAGGTGGGATGTTGTCGCACGCTGGCTGGTAATGGGCTACTATGCTCTGTCAGCGACCACCCGTGAGCGGATTACTCGAAGGCTCGCCGAAGTCGGTCAGTACCCGAACGATGCAGCGGCTGGAGCAGCATTTCATGGCTTGGCGAAGATCGCTGCTGTTGACGCTGTGGCCATGCGGACGACTATTTCGCCTATGGCCTTGACGAAGCTAAAGAGCCGCTATGCAGCGCTTTTGAAGAAAGGAATCATCTCACGGCTTCCACCGCTGGATTCTGGACTGAGCGTTACGAGGCGATAACGATCTGCCACGCGCCCGGCCGCAGCGAGAAGGTTCTACAGGTAGACGACTGCACCGCCGAGATGTTCTCCGCAAGCCAGCCGGTCCTTTATCGCGGAATGTCCAAACAGGTGATACTTCGTGGAACCGCACTTCAAGGCGCCGATAACAACCACTACCACACGCCCAACACAATGGCGCCGCCAGAAGCAGGAATACAAAGACATCCTCGCCGGCATCCTCAATCACCATCCGTACTTCCCCGATGCCGCCGCGGCCGTCTCCGCCATGCTCGATAACGGCCCACCCACGTCACGCCATCACCCACGGCGAGCGCTACAACAAAATCGTCGAAATCTGGTCCAAGGTCACCGACCGCGTCTCCGACAAGATGTTCAAATTGATGGAAGAGGACGACCGTACCGGCCGCTACCTCAATCCCATCTACATCATGGCCGACTCCGGCGCCCGCGGTTCCAAACAGCAGATCCGCCAGCTCTCCGGCATGCGCGGCCGTCCTCCAGTACTTCATCTCCACCCACGGCGCTCGAAAAGGTCTCGCCGACACGGCTCTTAAAACAGCCGACTCCGGTTACCTCACCCGCCGCCTGGTCGACGTCGCCCAGGACGTCATCATCTCCGAACTCAACTGCGGCACCGCCGACGGCATCT
>CAYLPH010000170.1:0-4348 GCA_964385495.1 uncultured Candidatus Solibacter sp. | reverse complement strand
AGGAAAACACATCGGCGCTCTAGACGCTCTTGACAGGTCGCTCCATATCAGAAGAACAGCCGTAGCCGCAGCTCCACCTGGCGTGGGTCGAACGTGCTCATGCCCCAGGTGCCGAAGTTGTCGTTGAGGATCATGCCTGGCCGGATGCCGGAGGCCGTCTGCGCCGCGGTCGGGTTGATGGCGACGCCGCCGGTGCCGGCGTTCAGGGTTGGCTGGAACTGGGTGTTGTTGAAGAAGTTCGAAGCCTCCGCCGAGATCTGCATGCGCACGTTCTCGCGGATGGTCACGTTCTTCTGCACGCTGAGGTTGACGTTCCAGCGGCCGTTGCCGCGGATGTCGCCGTAGCGCGACGCCGAGGTGCCCCACCAGTAGATGTCGTTCCCGAGGTTGCCGTTGGGGAACTGCACGACGCGGCCGGAGAAGGCATCGCTGGAGTACTTCAGGAAGCAGTAGCGGCACACCACCACCGAGCGGCCGCTGGGCAGTTGTACGGTGCGGTCCGCGACGCTCGCCCCGGTGTACCAGCGCTGAAGATTCTCCGGCACCTCTACCGGAACGCCGCTGCGCCGGTCGGCTAAGCCGGTGACGGAACCCGTGGCTCCGCCGAAGCCCTGCTGCGGTTGTCCCGATTGCGCCAGGAAGATACCGCCCACCTGCCAGCCGCCGAACACCGCCTTCGATACCCCACTGGCCGACTTCGCCAACGGCAGTTCATACACCCAGGTGGCCACTACCCGGTGCGGGATGTCGTTCGGCGAGATCGCGTAGCCGTTAGAGAGATTGCGGCGGTCGATGGAGCCCGTCTGCAGGCCCGCATTCTCGGCGTAGTTGTTGTTTTGCGCTTCGCTGCCCCACACGTCGATTGTGCGGCTCCAGACGTAGTTGACGTTGAACTGGAGTCCGTTGGAGAAGTTCTTCGTCATCTGCGCCTGCAGCGCGTGGTAGGTGTAGTAACCGGCGGGTAAGCCGATCAGATTCTCGGGGAGCAGCGGGCGCGCATAGGCCAGGTTTAAGGCCGGCACCGTGCGGTTCGCGAATACGCCGTTGAACGGGATCAACTGGTTCGGGTTGTTCTGGAAGGGGTTCGCCACCTGGGTGAGGGCCGGGTTGGTGCCGTTCGAAGCGATGTACGCCGACCGCCACTGCTGCAACAGGCTGTCGGGCAGATCCTGCGCGTTGTTGAAGTTGAAGCGTCCCAACTGCAGATGATAGCCGCGCGCTCCGGCGTAGCCCACCTGCGCGATGAGGCTCTTCGGCAGCCGCTTCTCGAGGAAGAAGTTCCATTGCACGATCTTGCCGTTCTTCATGCCTTCATAATCGAAGCGCGGCTCATTGCTCCCGAAGCCGTAATACTGCGGCACCTGGTTGCCGCCCAGGATGGGAATCAATTGGTTGGAGCGGGTGTAGTCATTTACCAACGCCCCGGCGGGAGCCGGCCCGTATTGGAACGCGTCCGGAGCCGTCGTGCGCGGCGCGAAGTTCTGGTTTCCGTAATAGTAGGGGCCGCCGAAGTAACCGGTATTGCTCGGGACAAACGTTACGCCGAAGCCCGAACGCACGACGAAGCTGTCGGTGACGCGGAAGGCCATCCCCACGCGCGGCTGCCAGTTATCCCAGGGCGTCTGGTAGATGTTGCGCCCGCGGCCGCCGGTGCCCGGAAAGACCAGTTGCCCCGGTGCGCCGAACTGGCTTCCCTGGTAGCTGATCGCGCTGACGCGGTTGTAACGCTCGGTGGGTCCCGGTTGGATGTCGTAGCGCAGGCCGAGGTTGACCGTCAGCCGGCTGGTGGCGCGCCAGTCGCTCTGGGAAAACAGCGCGTAGTATTTGGCGGACAGCGCCATCAGTACGGCGTTCTCGCCAGCCTGGATGTCACCGGCGCCCAAGAGGTAGCTGGCCAGTCCGGAGCCCTGACGTTCCGCCGTGACCGCATCGATATTCTGCCCCAGCGGGCCGATGATGTTGCCGGAAGTAAAGTTGTTCCCGGTTCGCAGCCAGAAAGCCCCCCGTGCGTCGCTGTAGTTCGACAGGTAGTTGCGGAACTCGCCGCCGAACTTGTGGGTCCACTTCCCCGAGGTCTTGGTCACCGACCCCACCAGATTCCAGTTTGTCTGCCGTTCGATCTTGGCGAGGTATGCCGTCTGGTTCAGCGCCGACAAGCGGCTCCAGCCGCCGCCGAAGTTCGTGATCTCCGGATAGGCGCCTTGTAAACCGATGGCGGAATCGAAGGAGGCCGGGACGCCGAACTGGCGGTAGTCCATGTCGTCGAAGGTGGCGGCGCGATTATCGGCCGCCACGCGGGTAAGGCCGACGCGCATGTCGGCCACCCAGGTCGGCGAGATCACCCACGTATCGCCAATGGAGGCGTAGTAGTTGCGATCGCCGTTCACCGCTCCGATAAAGCCGCCCTGCTGGACGAAGGCGCGCGTCTGGTCGCCCCATCCGTTGGGGGAACTGATGCTGCCGAAGCCGTTTCCAACCGTGCCGTAGAGAGAATGCTTGGAAAGCCGGTGGTCCAAGCGGGTGTTAACCGAATCGCGCGAAAAGCCGCGCACTTGCCGGTTGTAGTAGTTGTTCAGGCCCGATGGGTCGTCCGGCGTCCGGTTGGGCAGCGGAAACTCGTTTGTGAACCGGGACGCGAAGGCGTTGATCCGGTTCTGTGGGATCACGCCGTTGGGGAACGGCACGCGGCGGTACTGGCTTGCGCCCACGGTCGTCACCGTGAATGGATCGAAGACCTGTACCGGGATGAACTGCCCGCCCACCTGGGCCAAGGTCTGGCTGAAATCGCCGCGGCGCTCGGCGGCTGTCGGCACCGTGCGGAAGTAATCGAGCGCCTGGTTGAAGCGCAGGCCTTCGTAGCTGACGAAGAAGAAGGTGCGATCGCGGCCGTTATAGAGCTTCGGGATCAGGACCGGCCCGCCGAACGTTGCCGCATAGCCCTGCTGCTTGAAAGGGGCGCGGCGAACAAACGGGCTGTTGGCGTTGTTCTCAAAGCGGTTGGCGTTCAGCGCCTCGTTTCTGAGGCGGAACTGCCCGGAGCCATGGAATTGATTGGTTCCGGACTTGGTTGTGAAAATCACCGTACCCTGGCTGCGTCCATACTCGGCCGAGAAGTTGTTGGTGGTGGTTTTCACTTCCTGGATACCTTCGGAGTTCGGTAGGACCGCCACTTCATTCCACGCCGAGGCCTGGATGGAGACGCCGTCCAACTGAATATCGTTGCCGAACGCCGCGCCGCCGTTGATCGAGAAGTTCGACATGCCGCGGCGGCCTTCGGTGCCGATGCCGAAGCTCTGCACCGACTGTGTGTTGTTCATGGAGGCACGCGCCACGACGCCAGGCTGGAGCACTGCGTAGTTCAACGGGTTGTTGTTGATGTTCGGAATGGCGCGGATGACGCGCTCATCGACCTGGTTCACCACGCGGCTGGACTCGGTTTGCAACTCCGATACTTCGGCCGAGACGGATACCTGCGTCTCGACGGCTCCGACTTCCAGCCGGATGTTGAGGCGAATGGATTGCGAAGTGGTTAATTCCGCCGGTTGCGTCTCGGCCGACTTGAAGCCTTCCTTGCGGGCGTTGACGGTGTACCGGCCGACGGGCAGATAGGGCTGCGTATACTCGCCGCTGTCGTTGGTCTGCAGTTTGTAGGTGATATTGGTGTTGATTTCGCGTACCGTGATCTCGGCTCCAGCCACTGGAGCGCCGCTTGGATCGGTGACCGATCCCACGATGGTCGCGTTCCGGATCTGTGCGTTGAGGGTGCATGTCAACAGCAGGACAAGGCCGCTGATTCTGGCAAAAGACATAGCCAATCGACTCCCACGTTGGAGAAAAGTTCGGACTTGGGCGGTTGGATTCACGCGATTGAAAAAAGATGCAACTTTATGGCGGGGATAGTATTAGAAAAATCAACGAGGTGGCTTTGATTAAATCGAAGGCTGCTTCGCTTCGGCTAGATACACTTCAGGCTTGGGTCTGGCGGCGGATTAATCGGCGGCGGAGTAAGGGTTGCGGTTTGGGCGTCGTCAGGCGGCCCGGGTGGGCTGCTGGCGGGCCTTGGGGGCGATGCCGGGGGGCTCCGGCTGGCTTCGATCGGTCAGGCGCACGATCTTGGCTACGTCTATTAGGGCCGAGATGGAATTGAGCGACTTTTCGCCCGGGGTTCCGGTGTAGTCGGCGGCGACTCGATTGGTCTGGAGCGAGGCCAGGAGGCGCATGTTGGCCTGGAAGGCTCGCTCATTGCGGTTCTGGTAGCGGAGGAGCCGGTTGTAGCGGCGCTCGGCGTTTTCCGGAAGGTCGGGGATGTTTAGCAGCTCCGGGACCTCTTCGCAGTTGAACTCGGCGG
>CAYLPH010000169.1:0-4522 GCA_964385495.1 uncultured Candidatus Solibacter sp. | reverse complement strand
GGATGGCATCCGCTTCGATTACAACGGCTACTATCCCGATGGCCGCTTCCGCGTCGCGCTGCCGGGCCAGAACCTGCTGTACGGCAACTTCGCCCAGACCCAGGCCGGCGGCGTTCTGGAACAGAATGGACGCCTCATCAGCGCGCTCACGTTTGCTAATGGACTGATTGGCCCGGCCACCTGGTACAACTTCATGCCGCCGCAGAACATGCAGTTGGCAATCGGCTCGCCGGCCATTGATGGTGGTGTCGTGCTGCCGAACGTGAACGACTTCTTTACCGGTGCCGCACCGGACCTGGGTGCGCTGGAATCGAACTGCCCGCAGCCTTTCTACGGTCCACGGCCGCCCTCCCTCACCGAAGCCAACCAGGTCTTCGGCTGCGCGGCCGTCAATCCGCCGCTGAACACGGCCCCATCGGCGGTTTCGGTCTCGCCGGTGAACCGTGCCGGAGCCAGCGCGGTTTTCACCACCCGCTACCGCGATACGGACGGCTTTGCCGACGTCAAGACCGCTCGCTTCGCCGTTGGCCCATCGCCGGCGCTCAACGGCAGTTGCGTCGTGGAATTGGACCGCGTGTTGAATCAGGTGTCGCTGTACAACGACGCTGGTAGCGCCCGCCTTGGGCCGGTTACGCCCGGACAGGCTGCCACAATCGAAAACACCCAGTGCCTTGTGAACGGCGCCGCCACAGCCGTCGAGTGGTCTTCCGAGACAAACGAGCTACTCTGGAGAGTAAGCGTCACGTTTAAAACACGCGCGCTCAAGAATGTTTACCAGTGGACTAGTGACCTGGCGGGCACTTCCAGCGGTTGGACGCTGGCCGGCACCTGGCGCTAGCCGCTCCCGGAGGAAACGACTATGGTTCGGTTGCTGGCTCTCTCTTTCCTTGCCGCTCTGACGGCTTCGGGCGCGGTAGTTTACTCCAATACCTCGACTGCACTCGGATTGGAGGATGTGTTCGCGGACCAGAACGCGACCGAGATCGGCGACCAGATCACGCTGGCGCCCGGCGGTCCCCGGCAGTTGCAGTCGGTGTTGGCGTCGCTGGTTTCCTATGACGACCCGGTGACCGCGGCGCCCATCCTGCGCATCTACAGTGTGGCATCGGGAGGCGGTGTCGACACCTTGCTCGGCTCGGCTTCCCTGCCCAGCCAGACCTTCGCCGCCAACACCCGCACCTTGCTCACCTTTACGGGCTGGAACCTCACCCTACCGGAGGAACTGATCTGGACCCTTGGCTTCGCCGGCGATGCAACCCCGGTGCTGGGTGTCGAAGCCTATTCACCACCAGGGACCGGGACGGGCACCGGGGCTTTTGTCTGGTGGCGAACTGGCGGCTCCTTCGTGCAACAAAGCTTCACGGGAACGGATGACGACTACTTCCTGGAGATCGAGGCTGTAGACGCCAGCGCCGCCATACCGGAGCCGGGCACCTGGGCGTTGACGCTGTGCGGCGCCGCACTGCTGCTGGCTGCCCGCCGCCGCTAACGACTACTCCTTCGTTACCGCCTCATCCAGATTCAACAATAGACTCGCCACGCTGGCATGCGCGGCCAATTGCGCCACGTCCAACTTCGGATCCCGCGGCGCTTCGCCCTGCGCCAGATACTTCTCCGCGGCCTTCGGATCGGCCTGGTATCGCGCCTGAAACTGCGCCAGCGTGCGTTCCAAGATCCTCAGTTCCTTAGCTGATGGCGCCCGCGACAGAACGCGCTGGAAGCCGACAGCCAGACCTTCCTGCATCATCCGCTCACCCAATTTCCGCGCCGCTTCCAGATACGTCACGTCGTTCATGAGGGTCAACGCCTGGAGGGGCGTGTTGGTGCGGGTTTCGCGAACCATGCAACTCTCCCGCGTAGGCGAATCGAAAGTAATCATCGACGGCGGCGCCACCGTGCGCTTCCAGTAGGTATACAGGCTGCGGCGATACAGGCCCTCGCCCTTGTCCGGCACATAGCCGCGGCCCCCCATCAGTTCCTGCCAAAGCCCGGCGGGCTGATAGGGCTTCACGCTGGGGCCGCCCATCCGCTCCACCAGCAGGCCGGACGCGAACAGCGCCTGGTCACGGATCATCTCGGCCGAAAGCCGGAGGCGCGGGCCGCGCGCCAGCAGCCGGTTGTCGGGGTCGCGCTGCTGCAACTCCGGCGACACCGCCGAGTTCTGGCGATAGGTCTCACTCATCACGATGGTCTTGAGGATGTGCCGGATGTCCCAGCCGGAGTCCATAAACTCGACCGCCAGCCAGTCGAGCACGTCCTGGTGGACGGGCCACTCGCCCTGGGAGCCGAAGTCTTCACTCGTCTTCACCAGGCCGGCGCCGAACAGCATCTGCCAGTAGCGGTTCACGGCAACGCGGGCGGTCAGCGGATTCTCGCGGTCCACCAGCCATTGCGCCAGCCCCAAACGGTTGTTGGGCCAAGCGGGCTTCAGGCCGGGCAGGGAAGCGGGCACGGTGGGGAACACCTGTTCCCCCGGAGCATCATAGGCGCCGCGCCGCAGCAGGTGCGTCTTGCGGGGCTCGCCTTCCACCATCACCATCACGGTGGGAATGGACTCGTCATACTTGCGCCGGGCCGTACGGACCTCTTCCAAATTCCGCAGCGCGGCCTTAACCTCCGGCGAGGCACCGAGATCCAGGAAGGCCAGCCGCAACTTCGGGCTGACTGGCGGCAATGCCTGCAGCGGCTCCAGAGAAGCGAGCGCGTTTACCTCATCGGGTGTCAGGGCGCGGTTGTAGGCGCGCACCTCGTCAATGAGGCCCTTAAACAGGTACTTGTCGCCCGCCCCGGCGCCAATGCGGAACGGCTCCTTCGGCCCGAACGGATACGTCAGCTCATCGAACAGGATGTCGATAGCCATCGGCACGCCGTTGCGATAGATGCGCACGCCCTTGCCCTTGCGATAGCCATCGTAGCTAATGGCCACGTGCTGCCACTCGTTAAGCGGGATGGCGTCCTTCGTTTCCAGGCGCAGACTGATGTCCGTGAACCGTCGCGTGATGTGCAGGCGAAGTTTGCCGTCCTTCAGGAACCACTGGTAGCCCTCCCCTTCGAAGTAGTCTTCAGACTTGGAGAGGATGGTGCCGTTGGGCGATTCGGGCTTGATCCAGGCGGAGAACGTAAACGGATCTTTGAAGTCGAAGCGGGCCGAGTCCTCACTGGTGGCGAGTTCGCGCTTGCCGTCAAAGCTTTCGGCGCGGCCGACCTTGCCTTGCGCCGCGCCTTCCAGCGGTAGGTGCAGAACGAGACCCTGCGTAGGTTGCCAGAACAGCCCCCGCGCGCGCACGCCCTTCAACCAATTACCTTGCTCTTCGGCGAGCTTGGCTTGCAGGCTCGACCAGCGCTGTTCGGCCTCCCGCACCTTGGCATCATGCCCAGCCAGGATTCGCCGGTGTTCCTCCGTAGGCGCCTGGATAAAGGGCTCCTCGTTACCGAAGTTGTACACCAGCCCGCGTTCCGGCACGTTGTTGAAGTACGCGAAGAGCTGGTAGAACTCCTTCTGCGTGAGCGGGTCGTACTTATGGTCGTGACAGCGCGCACACCCAACCGTGAGGCCCAGCCAGACCGTGGAGGTGGTCTCGACACGGTCCGCCACGTACTCGGTACGGAACTCCTCTTCTACAATCCCGCCTTCGGCGTTGGTGCGATGATTGCGATGAAAGGCGGAGGCGATCTTCTGGCTGAGTGTGGCGTTGGGCAGCATGTCGCCGGCGATCTGCTCGATGGTGAAGCGATCAAACGGCATGTTCGTCCGGAAAGCTTCCAGCACCCAATCCCGCCATCGCCACATGCTGCGTTCGCCATCGCTCTGATACCCGTTGGTATCGGCGTAGCGCGCGGCTTCCAGCCAGCGGATCGCCATGCGTTCGGCATACCGCGGCGAGGCCAACAATCGGTCCACTACCTTTTCATAGGCGTTCGGCGCGGTGTCGGTGACAAAGGTCTGCACGTCCTCCGGAGTGGGCGGAATCCCCGTGAGATCCAAAGTGACGCGCCGAATCAGGGTCGGCCGCGGGGCTTCCGGCGACGGCTGCAAACCCATGGACGCCAGCCGCCGCCGAAGCAGCCCATCAATCGGATGAACCCCGCCGGGCGTGACCGGCTTCCGCGGAGGCAACAGAGACCAGTGCTTCTCCCACGGCGCACCCTGCTCGATCCATAGCCTGATCTTCTCGATCCCGGCGTCCGGCAGCTTGTCATGCCCGGCATAGGCAGGCGGCATGCGCAGGGCCTTGTTGTCGGAGATGATCCGCAGAAACGCCAGGCTCTCCAGCGGCTTGCCCGGCAGGATGGCCGTCTTACCCGCGCGGTTCGGCGACTTGGCGGCCTGTTCCTGATCCAGGCGCAGCCCCGCCTTGCGATTGCCCGAATCCGGTCCATGGCAGGCAAAGCAGCGGTCCGACAGCAGCGGGCGGATATCGCGATTAAAGCTGACGGCGCCATCGCCGGCGGCCCAAGCAGCGGGGACTAGTGTAGTGTAATCGAAATAGATTGTATAAACCGCCGACTTGTGCCATGCTTG
>CAYLPH010000168.1:0-4585 GCA_964385495.1 uncultured Candidatus Solibacter sp. | reverse complement strand
AGCCCTGCCTCTGTTCGAATCCTCGGGGGATCCCTTGGGCCAGGCCAACACCCTCGTCAATCTCGGCCAACTCGAATTGAGCCTTGAGAACCTCACTGAGGCACGGCGGCACTTGCATGTGGCGTTGGATTTGTTTCGACCGATTCAGGAGCCAGTCGGCTTAGCAAACGGTTCCGCCCTGTTGGCGTTCGCCGAATCTGGCATGGGAAATGAGGGAGCAGCCCGAAAGCGGATCGAAGAAGCGGCGGCTTGGGCCAAGCGCTCCGGATCCCCCGGCGTCGCGAAGTTGGTTGCTGGGGTCCGGGCGCAACTTGGGTTGTAATTGCAGGGCATCTGCTGCCGGCCGGACGGGTTCGCCACCGGACGACCCGCCCCCCGCTTTACGATCGGCGCAACTTGCAGGTCCGGCGCAAACTAGAGTTCTGCCACCGGCGAGCTTCTGGCGATTAGAACTGGACTCCGCCCCCTCCCCTGATGCCGAAGAGGGCAGACTATACAGGAAAGAAACTACGGCGCTACTTCCAACTTCTCCGTCCCATGGCTGGCGCGCAGATGCGCCTTCAGCAGGTCTTCCCCAAAATCGTTATTCTCCATGTCGCGCCAGATGGAATGCACGTGGTTATTGCCATTCTGCGTATTGTCGTACTCCACCAGGAAGGCCGGCGACGACACCCGGTAATAGTGCCCTTCCCCCTTCGTTCCCGACCCGGCCCAGGCGAAGAACGTCTGCCCGGCGGACTTCTTGATCTGGTCCAGCCGATACTGCGCCACCTGCTCGGGCAGATTGTGGCAATACTCTTCCAACAGCGCCTGCAGCGCGGCCTTCTGCTTGGCATTCAGCTTGGACGCCGCCAAGCCGTTCGGCTGGCCCTTCAACGCGGCGCGGCGATCGGCTCCCGTCAGGATATCCTTATAGGCTTCGGCCTGGACGAGAGCCGTCTTCTTCTGCTCGTCCGTCAGCATGTTGAACAGTTCCCGGCCCAGATCCTCTTCGCGGGCGAGCACGCGCAGGCCGGCCCGCGGCCCTTCTTTCACCATGGCGGGATTGGTGCCGTAGAACATCGGCGCGCCGATCACCTTGCCATCGATCACGGTGAAGCTCAGGCTCAGGTGATGGCCTTCCACGCGATAGCCCCATGCCCCTTTGCCGGCGGGCGTGCCAAAGATCGAGAAGTAATACTTCTCGGGGTTGCGGCGCTCGCCGTCGTCCTTCTCCATGATGCGCAGGATGTCTTCCAGGCTCATGATGGACGTGGCTTTAATATAGCCGCGCTGGCTCAAGCCGGCGCTCAGCATGGCCTGCGCCAAATGCTTCTGGGCGGCCGTCATTTCGCGTAGCGTCAGGCCCTTGCGGCCGCGCTTCAGCGTCTGCTGGATATTGTTGTCGGGGACGAAGTGGAAGAACTCGCGTTCGGAGTCCTTCATATCGAAGGTGGCCTTGGCCTTCTGCTCGGCGGTCAGCGAGTTGAGGAAGGCATTGGCGCTTTCAGCCATGACGTTAGCGGCGGGAACCCGGTAGTAGGCGGACGTCAGCAGCATGGTGAACCCGGCCACCAGCGTCACGCGGAATGCCGTGGGGCAACAAACACGAATCACTTGGAGTATCTCCTCTCTAGTCCGGTCAGTATATCAGGCCGGACCCGGCGAATAGCCAAGCGCGGCGTCCATCCAGGTGGCCGGAAGCCGCAGGCGCCCGATGCGGCCGGCGGGAAGCGGCAGGGGTTGCCGGGCCCGTGCCCGAGTCAGGCGCTTTGCAGCCGGGTCCGGAAGGCATGCAAGGGATGGCACGGCGGCTCAGCTCGTCGCGGATGAGGATGGGTCTTCCGCCGGCTCGAAGAGGAAATCGATCCATAGGCAACTTCAATGGAAATCATGCGAAGGCGGGCCAGCCACCTGCAACGGCAGCACCTCCACCGCCTGCGCGCGCACGCTGACCACCCCTTCCAGGTTCTGCAACGTCCCGGCAATCAGTAAAAACGGCGACCCTACAATCTCCGTTTTAAAACGGTCGAATAAGTCGGGCCGCAGGATAATGTTACTAATCCCCGTCTCATCCTCCAGACTGAGAAACGTGAATCCATGGGCGGTCCCGGGCCGCTGGCGGCAGATCACGCAACCCGCCACCTTCACCCCCGCGCCGTTGCGTTTCCGGACCAGGGCGGCGGCGGGCAGGATGCCCAGACGGTCCAGCCGCTCGCGCGCGAAAGCCATCGGATGACGGCCAACGCTAAGCCCCACCCCATGTACATCGGCGTTCAAACGTTCAACGGGCGTCATGGGCGGTAGCGGGCAACTGATGGTGTTCGGTTCCAGACCGGCCAGCAGATCGCCTTCGGGCCTGGGTAACCGCGTGGCCTGCCATAGCGCGCTACGGCGATGATCCGAAAAGTTAAGAGCCCCGATAGTGGCCAGCATCCGGATCTGGTCCCGATGCAGCTTCGGCAGCCGGCGGCGCAAGTCTTCCACCGAACGGTACGGGCCATTGCGCAGCCGCTCCTCGAAGATGGCTCGAGCATTCGCTTCATTCAAACCGCGTACATAGTTCAGACCCAGGCGAATAGTGCCGCGATCCAGCACGCTGCACGGATATTCGGAGTCATTCACATGCACGGGCTTCACGCGCAAGCCATGCCGCTGCGCGTCTTTCACCAAAGTCGACGGGCTGTAGAAACCCATCGGCTGGTTATTGAGAATGGCGGCGGTAAAGGCGGCCAGATAGTGGCATTTCAAATACGCGCTGGCATAGGCAATCAGCGCGAAGCTGATCGCGTGCGATTCGGGAAAGCCATACGTCGCAAAGGAAGTGATGCATTGGATGATCGTGTCCTGCGTTTCCCCGTGGATGCCATTGGCCGCCATCCCCTCCCGCAGTTGTACCTCCACCTCCTTCATGCGCTTCTCCGAACGTTTGAAACCAAACGCGCGGCGCAGTTCTTCGGCCTGGCCTCCAGTGAAACGCGCGGCGATCATGGCGATGCGCAGCAACTGCTCCTGAAACAAGGGAACACCCAGCGTGCGGCCCAGGCACTCATCCAACGAAGGATGCAGCGAGACGGGCGGTTCCTTGCCCTGCCTACGGCGCAGATAGGGATTGAGCATCTTGCCGACAATGGGTCCGGGGCGGATGATGGCCACCTGCACGGCAATGTCATAGAAGGTGGTGGGACGCATGCGCGGCAGGCAGGACATCTGCGCGCGGCTTTCCACCTGAAACAGGCCGATGGTATCCGCGCGCTGCAGCGCGTCGTAAACCCGCGGGTCATCCGCCGGAATACGGGCCAGGTCGACTTCTTCCTGAAAATGCGCGCGGATCAGCGCCTGCGTGTCTTCCAACACCGCCATCATGCCCAGACCGAGCAGGTCCACCTTGATCAGACCCATATCGGCGCAATCGTCTTTATCCCATTGGATGACGACGCGGCCGGGCATGGTGGCGGGTTCCAGGGGCACGATGGCGTCCAGGCGGCCCTGGCACACCACCATGCCGCCGGAGTGTTGACCCAGGTGCCGCGGCAAATCCTGAATGCCGTGGTATAGCTCCAGGAAACGGCGAACGGCGGGGTTATGCGGATCAAGACCGGCGTTGCGGAATTGCTTATCGGCGGTGTCGGTGTCGTCCTGGAACCCCCAATGCGGAATGAGCTTGGAGAGCGGAGCCAGCAGGTCGGCATCGAAGCCCAGCACCTTGCCGATATCGCGCACGGCGGAGCGGCCGCGATAAGTAATGACGTTGGCGGTCATGGCGGCGCCGCGCGGGCCATAGCGTTCATACACATGTTGGATGACGCGCTCGCGCTGGTCCCCACTGGGCAGGTCGATATCGATGTCGGGCCATTCGCCGCGCTCCTCCGATAAGAACCGCTCAAACAGCAGTTCCATTTTGACGGCGTCCACCGCGGTGATGCCCAGCGCGAAACAGACCGCGCTGTTGGCGGCCGATCCCCGGCCCTGCGCCAGAATTTTGTTGTTGCGGCAGAACTCGGCGATCTCCCAGACAATGAGAAAATACCCCTCCAGCTTCAGCTTTTCGATCAGCTTCAGTTCGCGTTCCACCTGCGTTTTAACGCGGTCTGTATAGGGTTCAAAGCGATGCGGGGCGGCGGCTTCCACGATCCTGCGCAGGAACGAGGTGTTGGTTTCGCCGGGCGGCAGCGGGTATTGCGGGAACTCGTAACCAAAGTCGGCGAGTTGGAATTGGATACGCTGGTGCAGTTGCCGGGTATTGTCCAACGCTTCGGGCAGATGCGCGAACAGGGCCTGCATAGCGGCACTGGATTTGAGATGCCGCTCGGCATTGCGGCTCAGAATGCGGCCGGCTTTGGCAATCGTGGTTTTGTGGCGTACGCAGGTCAACACATCCTGCAGCGGACGCTGTTCGGGCCGCGCGTAGCAGGCGCCGTTGGTGGCTAGCAGTGGCAAGCCGGTGGATGCGGCTAGTTCGATAATCCGCTGCGAGCGTGCTTCCTGATCGCGATGATAATGGCGCTGGATTTCTAGATAGACGTTACCCACGCCAAAAATGTGCGTGAGGCGATCAAGGCATTGGCGGCCATCGCCATCTTGCTCCAAAGCCCGTGCCAGTGGG
>CAYLPH010000167.1:0-4673 GCA_964385495.1 uncultured Candidatus Solibacter sp. | reverse complement strand
GCACCACACCCTACCGGTTTCTTCCTCCCACTTCCCCCAAAACGGTTAAGCACCCTGCCGCCGGCGGTTCCGTTCGCCAAGTCCGGCCTGTTGGTATACTAGCCCTTTGGAATGCCGGCTCGCCCGTCTTTAGTAATCCAAGCCGTCCTCGTGGATGACGAGCAACTCGCCTGCGACGAGCTTTCCTTCCTCCTCAAAGAGTTCCCCGATATCGAAGTGCAAGCCGTCGGAAACAACGGCGTTCAGGCCGTCGAACTCGTCGAGGAGTTCGAGCCCGATCTGGTCTTCCTGGACGTCCAGATGCCCGGCATGGATGGCATGTCCGTCATCCGCGCCCTCCGCGAGAAGCAGGGCAACCTTCCTTACTTCGTCCTGGTCACGGCATTCGACACGTACGCCGTCGAGGCCTTCCGGCTGGAGGCGACGGATTACCTGCTAAAGCCGGTGGACAAGGACCGGCTGGCGGAGACCATCGAAAGGGTGCGCCGCTACGTGGCCGACAAACAGCCTTCCGACGCCACCACCGGCGCGGGGGCCGCCACGGCTTCCAAGCCCGCCCTGCAGCGAAACAAGGTGCTGGTGAAATCCGGCTCGCGTAACTTCATCGTCGATGCCCAGGACATCATCTACGCCACCATCGAAGACGGACTGATCACGGTGGTCGCTTCCAACCTGGAGGGGCAGTCCAACTACCGCACCATCGAAGAGCTGCAGTCCAACCTCGACCCCGAACTCTTCTGGCGCGTGCACCGCTCCTACCTGGTGAACATCAATCGCATCCGCGAAGTGGTGCCGTGGTTCAAGTCCAGCTACCAGCTTCGGATGGACGATAAGAAGCAGACCGAGATTCCCGTCAGCCGCGTCCAGACTAAACGCCTGCGCATGCTCCTGAAGCTGTAATCGCCCCCCCTACTCCGGATCGTGAAGCGAAAACGTAAACAGCGCCTGTCCGCTGGTGATGGCGATGTACTGCCGCCCATCGATGGCGTAGCTGATCGGCGAGGACAACACCTGCCCTCCCAGGTAACGCCGCCATAGCAGTTTTCCCGTCGCCGCATCGAGCGCGAAGAAGTGGCCTTCGCGATTCCCGGAGAACAACACGTTGGTTGCCGTGGTGAGCAGACCGCTATCGCTGACATCCGGCATCGGAAAGTCCCACACCTTGTTGCCGGTCTTCGGATCCAACGCGCGCACCACACCGTAACCCGCCGACCTCGCCCGCTTGTTGTTCACGTCTTCCCGATTGGTGGCCGGCACCGGCGCCTTCACGGATCCTCCGGCGTACCACTTGCCCTGCTCATACTGCTGCGGATAGGTGTAGTAGGTGCTCCAGTAGTCTTCCCAGGCCGTCACATAAAACAGCCCCGTCACCGGGCTATACGAGGGGGCGTACCAGTTTGTCGCGCCCTGAACGCCCGGCCAGATCACCGTCCCTTGCGGGCTGGGCACCTGATCCGCATTGCGGATCGGCTTGCCGTTGTCGTCCAAACCCTTCGCCCACGTCTGCTTCGCGAAGGCCTTCCCATGCAGGAACTGGCCGGTGGCGCGGTCCAGCACGTAGAAGAAGCCGTTGCGATTCGCCCATAGAATCACCTTGCGCTTTTCCCCGCGCACGTCCACTTCCGTCAACACCGGGGTCTGCACGGCATCCCAATCCCAGGCATCGTTCGGGGTGAACTGGAAATGCCACTTGCGTTTCCCCGTATCGGCGTCAAGCGCGATCACCGAGCTTGTATAGAGGTTATCCCCGGGGCGCGCCGCCGCGTTCCAGTCGGGACCGGGATTGCCGATGCCCCAGAAGACCAGGTTTAAGTCCGGATCGTAGGAGCCGGTCAGCCACACCGAGCCTCCGCCGTACTTCCATGACTCCAATCCCCACGTCTCGTTGCCCGGCTCACCCGGCTGCGGGACGGTGTTGAAGCGCCACAACTGGTCTCCGGTCCTGGCATCGTAAGCGGCGAGAAACCCGCGAATGCCCAACTCGCCGCCCGCCGGCCCGATAATCACTTTGTCTTTCACGATCAGCGGCGCCACCGTCATCGAGTAGCCCTGCTTGTAATCGACGATCACCTTCTCCCACTTGCGCTTGCCGGTACGCGCGTCCAACGCCACGAGTTTGGCGTCCAGCGTGGTCATGTAGAGGGTGTGATCGAGAATCGCCAAGCCGCGGTTCACCTTGCCGCAGCAGGCGTACGTCACCTCCGGCAGCACATGGCGGTAACTCCAGAACACGCGCCCCGTGCGGGCATCCACGGCGTACACGTTATTCGGGGCTTCGGTGAAGTACATCACGCCATCCACCACCAGCGCCGTCGGCTCAAACTTCTCCAGAGACCGCCCCTGCCACACCCAGTTCAGCTTTAACCCGCCCACATTCTCCCGCGTGATCTCGCTCAGCGCGGTGTGGTGCAGGCTGGCATAGCTGCCGTGGTACGTCAGCCAGTTGTGCGGCTCCCTGGCGGCATGCAACAGGCGATCGCTAGTAACCTGCGCCGCGGCCATTTGACCAAACAAAGCCACTCCCACCGCCCACCTCATCGCCCACCTCCGACGCGGCAGTTCGCCAGGAACGCCACCAGATCGTCCATTTCGGCTTCGGTCATCTTCCCTATATAGGAGGGCATGGCCGACTCGGTCACCATTTCGACCTCTGCCAGCGCGCTTTTCGCCACCGAATGCAGCCCGCGCGCATCGCGATACTGAAAGGAGAACGTATCCTCATTAATGCGCACGCCCATAACGGCTGCCCCCGCCCTGGTCTTCCCACGCAGCCGCCACGTCTCCGGCGCCACATCGCGATCCGGCTCCCGCAGCGCCGCGTACAGGTGGCCGATGGAACGCTCCGCGCCGACGTTGGTCAACGACGGCCCCAGCCAGCCGCCATCTCCCCGCAGTTCATGACAGCCGCCGCACTTGTGCTTCGCATAGAGAGCCGCGCCACGCTCCGCGTTCCCCTTGGCCTGCTCCGCGGCCTTGCCGATACTCAGCGTGCGCAGATACGCCACCACCTGCCAGACCTCTTTGGCGCTGGCGGCATAGCCTGGCATGGGCGTGCCGGGAATCCCCTTGCTCACGATCTGGAACAGCGATTCGTCGGTATTGGCCCGCTTCATCGTGCCAGTGGTCAGGTCAGGACCCGCCGCACCCCCGGCGCCTCCCGGCCCGTGACAGGCACCGCACTGGGAGCGGAACATGCGGCCGCCCTCAAAAACATCGGCGGGCTTATCGAAGGGATTCTTCGTCGTGCTGCCGTGCTGGGCGGGCAGCGGCAGCGTCATCATCAGAACAAGGACCGCGAAGCGCATCGCGTATCATCTTATTACTTCGCGCGCACGTCGTAACACCACAGCGTTCCCAGATCGCGGATGTACAGCCGCCCGTTGGCCAGCGCCGGATAGGTCCACGCCACCTCGCGATTGCGCGTGTGCTTCGGTCCGGCCGGCGGTTGGAAGCGGCCCTTCTCGCGATACGCCTCCGGACTCGCCTCCACCAACAGCACTTCGTTGCTCTCGGTATGGACGTAGAGGTTGCCTTCGGCGAAGAGCACGGCGCCCGGACCGGTAGTCGCATCCTTCCACTTCGTCTTGCCGGTGAGGAAGTCGATGGCGGTCAAGCCCTGCTGGTTGGTGCCATAGAGCGTGCCGTCCAACAGCACCTGCCCGCCCAGCGTGTTCGGAGCATCGCGTTCGAAATAGACCTCCTCCGCCTTCACGCCATCATTCAAAGCATGCAACTGCACCAGCCCCGCGCCGAAGCGCCGCGCGTTCGTGCTGTAGACATAGCCGTTCTGCGCCACCGGCGTGGCAATGTTCGCCGGACCATTGGCGGTACGGTCATAGCGCCATAGGAACTGGCCGGTCTTCGCATCCACCCCCACGACGCCTTTGTCCAGAAACTGCACGTACTGCTTGCGTCCCGCCGCTTCCGTCACGATGGCCGAAGCATACGCCGCCACGTCGCCGCCCGGCACCGCCGACTTCCAGATCACCTCGCCCGTCTTCTTCTTCAGTGCCACCAGCGTGGCCGTCGGGCCGCCGGGCGTCACTACCAACACATCGCCGTCGATCAAGGGCGATTCGGCATAGGCCCACTTGCCCGGCTTGCCTTCGAACTCGGCACGCACGCTCTTCTTCCAGATCACCTTGCCGCTGGCCGCTTGCAGGCAGGCCAGGTCGCCATCGGAAGTCATCGCGTAGAGCGCATCGCCATCCAGGATGGGAGTGGAACGGGCCATCGGATAGGAAGGCTGCTGGTCCGGATTGCCGACCTTGCCCAACCGCGTGGTCCACACCGTCTTGCCGGTCCGGACATCCAGGGCTTTGACGTACTCGTTCTCCATGCCTTCGTTGCCCAGCAGGTAGACGCGATTACCGCCAATCACCGGCGTCGCATAACCTTCCCCCAGGTCGCTCACCTGCCAGAGCAGGCGCGGCCCTTCGGCCGGCCACTTTGGCAATAGCCCGCGCTCGGCCGAGATGCCATTACGCGACGGCCCGCGCCAGCCCGGCCAATCGGCCGCCACCAACAGGGAGAGACACGCCCAGAAAAGAAGAAGGGGCTTCATGGGAGTTAGCTTATCCCATGAAGCCCCGGATTTACTGCCGCGCGGTTGACGCCGCTTAGTCATTATGGAGCGACCAACCACCGATCGCAATGGCGCGGGTTACGCTGCG
>CAYLPH010000166.1:0-4882 GCA_964385495.1 uncultured Candidatus Solibacter sp. | reverse complement strand
ACCGTGATATCGGCGCCCGCGCCGATCGAAAGATGGCCCAACTCCGTGCGCTTGATCTCCTTGGCCGGGTTCCACGTCGACATGCGAATCACATCATCCAACTTCGAACCCAGGTTCAGGATCTTGGACATAACATTCGTCATATCCTTCATCCCGGCGTTCATGCTGCCCGTATGCAGATCGGTGGAGATCGAATCAGGCTCAAACTTCGCCTTGTACGCCGCCACCGCCACCGGCCAGAAGAAACTACCGCCGCCGTGGCCCACATCGAAAATGATGCCGCGCTTGCGGCCCGCTTCCATCGCCGGATTCAGCTTGCCGTCCACCACTTCCTCGCGCAGGCCGCTGAAGCAATGCGTATAGATATCGCCAGGGCGCAGCTTATCCATGAATAGCGTGTTCAGGTTGCGCTCTTTCGTGGCGCGGCCGAAATCCACCATCACCGGGATATTGTTCGCGGCCGCCGCCTTCACCGCGCCGTCCACCGCTTCCCATGCCGGACCCGCATAATGCGCCGTCTTGATACCCACCACCACCCGCGGATACTTCTTCACCATGGCGATCGTCTTGTCGACGTCGATATCTTTCGGGTCGCTCTCATTGTTGGCGCCCATGCCGCCGCCGATAATGTTGACCAGCGCCAGCACGCGCGTCTGGGCGCGGCTGATCACCCGTTCGTGGAAGTCGTCGAACACGCGGTGGCCCGCCGTACCCGCATCCACCAGCGTCGTCACCCCGGTACGGAAGGAAAAGCCATCGGGGTACACGCTGCGGTCGCCGGTGTACACCTTGGGAATGCCGGTTCCAGCATACACATGCGCATGAATATCAATCAGCCCGGGGGTGACATACAGACCCTTCGCATCGGCCACCCGCTTGGCTTGCGCGGCCGGAATGTTCTCGGCCACCAACGCAATCTTGCTGCCCGTGACCGCGACATCCATCACGCGCGATAAGTTGTTTCTCGGATCGATCACATGGCCGCCCTTGATGACCAGATCATACTGCTGGGCAGGAAGGAGCGCCGCTGTAAGAAGACAAAAGACTATGGCGAACATCCGATCATTCTATCGTGAGAATGATTTTGCCGGTGTTCTGATTCGCCGCCATCATCGCATGGGCGGCGGCGGCTTCTTCCATCGGGAACGTACGGTCAATCGGGATCTCGAACGTGCCGTCCAACAGCTTGCCATAGAACCGTTCCCGGAACGCCCGCACGATCTCGACATGCTCCGTCCGCGGCCGCGACCGCAGTGTCGATCCCACCACCTTCAGCCGCTTCCGCAATACCGCGGCCAGGTCGATCTCCGCCTTGCTGCCGCCCAAAAAGCCAATCACCACCAGCCGCCCAAACGGGCGCAGCGTGCGGATGTTATCCGCCAGATAGCTACCACCCACGCAGTCCACAATCACATCCACCGGCTCATTATGATTCGGCGGCACCACCTCCGCCCCCAACCGCCGGCAAGCCTCATGCTTCGCTTCGCTCCGCACCGTCACCAGTACCCGCGCCCCGGCATCGCGGGCCAGTTGGATCGCCGCCAGCCCCACGCCGCTCGCCCCCGCATGAATCAATGCCGTCTCACTGGGCTGCAGCCCGCCCTCCAAAAACAGGTTCACAAACGCCGTCAGCCAGACTTCCGGCACCGCCGCGCCCTGTGCGAAGGACCAACCATCCGCCATTGGCAGCAGCACGCCGCGATGCACCGCCGCCCGTTCGGCATATCCTCCACCCGGCAACAGCCCGCACACCCGCTCCCCCGTATCCTCCCGCACGCCCGCCACCTCTAATCCCAGGATGTCACTCGCTCCTGGCGGTGGCGGATAGTGGCCGCGCGCCTGCAATAGGTCCGCCCGATTGACGCCCGCGGCATGCACCCGCACCATCACGTCCTCCGGACCAGGCACCGGATCTGGCGCATCGGCCCAAGCCAGGTCGGGAATGCGTGTGGCCTTCATGCCCGCAACGCGTCCTTCACCACATGCCCATGCACATCCGTCAACCGGAAGTACCGGCCCATGTATTTATAGGTCAGCTTCGTATGGTCCAGGCCCAGGCAATGCAGAATAGTCGCCTGCAGGTCGTGGACATGTACAGGATCTTTCACGACGTTGTAGCTGTAGTCGTCCGTCTCCCCGATCACATGACCAGCCTTCATCCCGCCGCCGGCGAACCACATCGTGAAGCAGCGCGGATGATGATCGCGGCCGTAATCGTTCTCCGTCAGCCGCCCCTGGCAGTACACCGTCCGCCCGAACTCGCCGCCCCAGATCACCAGGGTGTCGTCCAGCATGCCGCGCTCTTTCAGATCCCGCACCAGCGCCGCCGCCGGTTGATCGGTCTCCGCGCAGCGCTTCGGCAACCCGTTGGGCAAGCCGCCATGGTGATCCCAATCACGATGGTAAAGCTGGATGAACCGCACGCCCCGTTCGGCCAATCGCCGCGCCAGCAGGCAGTTCGCCGCGAACGTGCCCGGCTTGCGCGAATCCGGCCCATAGGCATCGAAAACATGCTGCGGCTCTTTCGAAAGATCCGTCAATTCGGGCACAGACGACTGCATCCGGAATGCCATCTCATACTGCGCGATGCGTGTGGCTATCTCCGGATCTCGCGTCTCTTCCAACCTGGCCTGGTTCAACTCCCCCAGCGCATCCAGATACCGCCGCCGGTCCTTCTGATCAAAGCCATCCGGATTCGACAGGTACAGCACCGGATCGCCCACGGATCGAAACTTCACCCCCTGGTACCGCGTCGGCAGAAACCCGCTACCCCACAGCCGGTCATATAAAGGCTGGCCCCCGCCGCCCTGCCCCGGCGAGATCATCACCACGAACGCCGGCAGATCGTTCGTCTCGCTGCCCAGCCCATACGACAACCACGATCCCATGCTCGGCCGCCCCGCAATTTGCGATCCCGTCTGCAGAAAGGTCACCGCCGGATCGTGATTAATGGCTTCCGTATGCAGGGACCTGACAATTGTCAGATCATCCACCAGCTTCGCCGTATGTGGCAGCAGTTCGCTCACCCATGCGCCCGATTGGCCGTGCTGCTTGAACTTAAACACCGAAGGCACTACCGGAAACGTCGACTGCGTGGCAGACATACCCGTCAGCCGCTGCCCCATGCGGATGGACTCCGGCAACTCCTGTTTGAAGTACTTCTCCAGCGTAGGCTTGTAGTCGAACAACTCCATCTGCGACGGCCCACCCGACTGGAACAGATAAATGACGCGTTTCGCCTTAGGAGCGAAGTGCGTGGGCGACGATTCGCCGCGCAGCAGCGTGGCCAGCGCGGGCAGGCCGAGTCCTAACAGGGAGCGACGGGTCATTCCTTTACTGTTGTACCGCTGAAACGCGTCCCACCGCATATCCCTTAGTCTGCAGCGGTAGAATCGCGCGCAAAGACTAGGAATAAGTATTGTTTGAAACGTATAGTACCAATCGATTATCCTGGTACCCTATGCCGTACCGGTACTGGATCTCCGCGCTCTCGTTTCTCGCGGTTGGAGGACTCGGGATGCCGGCGGCATTCGCAGCGAATCCAATCCAGATCGTAGAGACACGTCTGGATCGCCCCACGCTCATCGCCCTGGGTGTGCAGGTCTTGTACTCCAACGATGACAATCGCAACGCCACCGCCACACTCCGTTACCGGCGCCAGGGCGATGCCGGTTGGCAGACCGGACTGCCGCTGTTCCGGGTACGACCGGAAACGGTCACCGGACTCAGTGTCCCCCAACAATTCGCCGGCTCCGTGTTTGATCTGCGTCCGGGCAACAGCTACGAACTCGAGATCCGCGTCCAGGATCCCGACGGGCCCGTCGACCAAACCTTCCAGTTATCCGCCACCACTCGCAGCCTGCCCGGCCTCCCGCAGACGCCGCGGAACATCAGCGTGAACAGCACCGCCG
Organism: uncultured Candidatus Solibacter sp.; assembly: GCA_964385495.1. Classification (GTDB taxonomy): domain Bacteria; phylum Acidobacteriota; class Terriglobia; order Bryobacterales; family Bryobacteraceae; genus CADEFT01. The sequence continues at coordinate 971 of CAYLPH010000166.1, read as the reverse complement.
CCCTGGTGCAGGCCTTCGCCAATGCCTTGGCCGGCGACGTCATTACCATCCAGCCAGGCGTCTATCCGGTACAGTTCCTGGAAATGAGGGCCGATGGCACGGCGGAGAATCCCATCATCATTCAGGGCGCCAACCGGGACACGGTGATTCTGGATGGGGCCGGGTGCACCTTTTGCAACATTATCGAAGTCTACGGCAACCACTCCTGGATCCAGAACCTGACCATCCGCAACGCGCAGCAGGGCATCCGCTTCCAAAGCGCCACAACCGTGGGTGGAGGGGTGCGGCGCGTGGTGATGCGCGACGTGGAACTTGGCGTCAATGGCCGCGCGGGCCAGAAAGACCTCTACTTCGGCGACAACATTCTCCAGGGGCGGCTGAACTTCCCGGCCAACGCCGACAACACCCCCGGCGGCTTCCCCAGCCGCTACGGCCTGGCCGTCTATGGCGAGGGCGCCGTGGTGGCCCACAACCAGATCTCCGGCTTCGGCGACGGCATCTCGCTTAAGGAAGAAGGCAGCCGCGCCATCGACATCTACGGCAACGAGATCAGCTACAGTTACGACGACGGCATTGAACTCGATACGGCCGCGGGCAACGTGCGCTGCTTCCGCAACCGCGTAAACAACGTCTGGACCGGAGTCAGTGCGCAGCCCACCTATGGCGGGCCGAACTACATCTTCCGGAACGTGATGGGCAACCTGGCGCTGTCCCAACTGAAGGCGCACAGTCTGGCCTTCACGCCCGTTCGGGAGTCGGGCGGATTCCTGGTGTATCACAACACCTTCTTCTCGCCGCAATATGCGCTACGCATGTGGGGAACGCCGCCCACGCACAACGGCGTGCTCCTGAACAACATCTTCATGGGGCCCGCCGTGCTCTCCGCGGCCGACACCTTCGACTGGTCGGGGCCCATGGATGGCATCCGCTTCGATTACAACGGCTACTATCCCGATGGCCGCTTCCGCGTC
>CAYLPH010000165.1:0-4960 GCA_964385495.1 uncultured Candidatus Solibacter sp. | reverse complement strand
ATTGGGAGCGCCTCGGCTACGGGTAACGGCGTACGCAGCGTCTCGCCTTCCACCAGTTCCATGACGATGGCGTTGCCTTCCAGGCCATAGATCGCGGCGATGTTGGGATGATTCAAGGATGCCAGCACCTGTGCTTCCTGTTCGAAGCGCGTGCGGTAGTCGGCATCGGCGGCTAACTCCGGAGGCAGCACTTTAATGGCGACGTCGCGATTCAGCTTCGCATCGCGCGCGCGATACACCTCTCCCATGCCGCCCTTGCCGAGTAGCGATACGACTTCATAGGCTCCGATGCGGTCGCCAGGCGATAGCAGGCCGTTGTTCATGGCGCGGACTTCTCCTTCAGCAACGCCGGCCAGTTCTGGATGACGTGAATGGATGACGGTCTCTCGTCTCCACCCTCCGGCTCGGAAACCAGGAATCGCTTTCCATCGGGATGAGCGGCCCAGCCTCTGAATACCCCGAATCCACTGGGGTTGAACCGGAACAACTCCAGGGGCAAGCCGGGGTGCGGTCTGCCGTCCTTGACGGCAATCGGTACTGCCATCAGTGTTTCGCGATTCACGTAGAAGATTTCTTTTCCATCCTTGCTCCAACTCGGGCGGCCGCCACTCGCCGCTGGGATTCGCCATTGGCCGCCATCGCCCGCCGGACGAAGGAACAACTCCCGCCTGGACTCATAGGCGGCAAACCTCCCGTCAGGGGAGAATGTTCCGTCACGCTCGCCAATCGGAGTTCGCAGCCAAGCCGTGGGCGAGTCGAAGGTTCCATCGGTCTTTCGCTTCACCGCCCAGAGGTCCGTTTCCGTGTCCGCACCGGCTTGCGTACACAGCAGCACCGTTCCGTCGGGTGACCAGGCATTTGGGTAACTGGTGGTGGAAGAAATCAGAACGGGTCTCGGGGTCCCAACACCGCTCGCCGACTGCACGAAAACGTCCATGTGGCCGCCGTTTTCGGACGCAAATGCGATCTCTTCACCGGAGGGGGACCAAACCGGACTTCCATCGCGGCCCGGGCTGAAGGTTAAACGGGTGCGGACGCCGCGTGCCAGGTCCATCACCCAGACCTCGCTGTTCCCCTGTTCCTCCGCCACGTAGGCGAGCCGGGTCCCATCCGGAGAGAGGTCGAAGGAACTGATCTGCATCGCAGCCACGCCTGCATCCACCAACTGCCTGCCCTGGCGATCCCTCCACGTGAGCCGCCGGCGTGGATCCACCGGATGATCCAGCCAGACCAGTGTCCCGTCAGCGGAGGCGCTGAAATCCGACCCGGCGTTCAGCACCGGTACGGGCACCCCTTCCGGCTTCCCCGTGGTGGGAGAAAGCTTCAGAGACCAGAGGCCGGGGGTAAAGCCGTCGGTTTGAAAAAGCGCGTACCCGGCCGGCGACCAGAATGGATATGCCCCCGACTGGTGTATGGTTTCACTCACGCCGGAATCCAGGTCGATCAGCGCAAGCGACTGGCTGCCCACCAAATTGGCTTGCCCCGCCAACACGAGGCGCCGGCGACCGGAAGCCTCCAGATAATTGGGTGCATAATAAACACTGCCGCGAGCCGGCACAACCAGCTTTGGGGCTCCGCCCGACGACGGAACCTCCGCAAGACCTCGGCCGCGAATGCTCACTAGGATGGTCCGGCCATCGCGGCTCCATGCACCGTCACGAAAGTCCCCGATCTCTGCGAGGACAAAGGGAGTGCCACCGGTCAGCGGAACTCTCTTCAACTCACCACCGGAGACAAACGCGATCTGCGCGCTGTCCGGAGACCAGATTAGCCCCGCAGCGCCTTCCGTTCCTTCCAAGGCCCGCGGATTCTCCGAGTCCAATGCCCGGACCCATAGCTTGTTCTCCGCAAGGTAGGCTACGTACTGCCCGTCTGGAGAAACCACGGCTCGATGGATCCGGGCGAGCGACGACAAACCTTTGGGGGTGAAGGAGAACGAGCGTAAGGGGAGTTCCGGCGGCTTCTGGTTGAAGTGAAGGAAGGGCAGTGTGCCGAGTGCCAGCCCCAGCGCCGCCCCCACGGCCCAAGGCCATCGTGACGAGGGCCGATGGGGCCTATTGAGCGGGGGCGCGCCGGCGTTGTCGATTGCAATCCGCGCTTCAGTGATGTGCGACAGCCGGTTCTTCAGATTGCGGTCCAGGCACCGCCGCAGCAGTTCTCGGATCGACGGCGGTGTTTCAACCGGCAGCTTCCCAAAGTCGATCTCTTTCCGCAGCACATCGGCCAGCGTGTGCGAGATCGTTTCGCCGTCGAACAAACGCTCGCCTACCAATAACTCATACAGCACCACGCCAAAGGCCCAGATATCGGCCCTCCGGTCCACTGGCTTACCCGCGGCCTGCTCCGGACTCATGTAGCCAGCCGTCCCCAGAATGAGCCCCGCCTGTGTCGCGCGCACGGTTGGGGAATCCGCAGCCGGCGTGATTACCGAGGACTGCGGTCCCTTCTCCACCGACTTCGCCAATCCGAAGTCCAGCACCTTGACGACACCTTCGGGCGTCACCTTGACATTGCCGGGTTTTAGGTCGCGATGGATGATGCCGCGTTCGTGGGCGGCTTCCAGGGCTTCGGCGATCTGCCTGGCGATTGGGAGCGCCTCGGCTACGGGTAACGGCGTACGCAGCGTCTCGCCTTCCACCAATTCCATGACGATGGCGTTGCCTTCGAGTCCGTAGATAGCGGCGATGTTGGGATGATTCAACGACGCCAGCACCTGCGCTTCCTGCTCGAAGCGGGTGCGGTAGTCGGCATCGGCCGCTAACTCCGGAGGCAGCACTTTGATCGCGACATCGCGATTCAGCTTGGCATCGCGCGCCCGGTACACCTCTCCCATGCCGCCCTTGCCGAGTAGCGATACGACTTCATAGGCTCCGATGCGGTCGCCGGGTGAAAGCAGGCCGTTGTTCATGGCGCCGTCTTCTCCTTCAATAAGGCAGGCCAGTTCTGGATGACGTGAATGGATGCCGGCCTGTCGTCTCCGCCGTCCGGCTCGGAAACCAGGAATCGCTTTCCATCAGGATGAGCGGCCCAGCCTCTGAAGACCAGGAATCCGCCGGAATTGGCCCGGAACAACTCCATGGGCAAGCCGGGGTGCGCTCTGCCGTCCTTGACGGCAATCGGGACTGCCATCAATGTTTCGCGATTCACGTAGAAGACTTCCTTTCCATCCTTGCTCCATTTGGGCTGGCCGCCGCTCGCCGCCGTGATGCGCCATTGGCCGCCATCGCCCGCCGGGCGAAGGAACACCTCCCGTGTGGATTCGGTGGACTCATAGGCCACAAACCTCCCGTCCGGGGAGAATGTCCCGTCACGCTCGGGAGTCGGAGTGCCCAGCCAGACTGTGGGCGAGTCAAAGGTTCCATCGGGCTTTCGCTTCACCGTCCAGAGATCCGATCCCATGTCCGCGCTGGTTTGCGTACACAGCAGCATCGTTCCGTCGGGTGACCAGGCATTCGGGTAACTGGTAGTAGAAGAAATCAGAACGGGTTTTGGGGTTCCAACACCACTCGCCGACTGCACGAGAACGTCCGTGTGTCCGGGGCTTTCGGAAGCAAATGCGATCTCCTCGCCCGACGGGGACCAAACCGGCCCTCCCTCGCGTCCCGGACCGAAAGTCACACGGTTGCGGACGCCCCGTGCGAGGTCCATCACCCAGATATCCCGGTTCGCCTGCTCCTCCGCCTCGTAGGCGAGTCGTGTCCCATCCGGAGATAGCTCAAGCGAAGCGATCTGCATCGCAGCCACGCCTGCATCCGCCAACTTCCTACCTTGGCGATCCCGCCACGTGAGACGGCGCCGCGGATCCACCGGGTGATCCAGCCAGACCAGCGTGCCGTCCGCGGAGGCGCTGACATCGGACCCGGCGTTCAGCAGCGGCACAGGCGCACCCTCCGGCTTCCCCGTGGTGGGCGAAAGCTTCAAAGACCAGAGGCCGGGAGTTGAGCCGTCGGTCTGGTAAAGCACGTACCCGGCCGACGACCAGAATGGATATGCCCCCGACTGGTGTATGGTTTCACTCACACCTGAATCGAGGTCGATCAGTACAAGCGACTGGCTGCCCAAATTACCTTTCCCCGCTAACACGAGACGCCTGCGACCGGAAACTTGCAGGTAACTGGGTGTGTAGTAGCTACTGCCGCGAACCGGCACCACCACTTTCAGGGCTCCGCCCGCCGACGGAACCTCCACAAGACCTTGCCGGAGAATGCTCACAAGGATGGTCCGGCCATCGCGGCTCCATGCTCCTCCGCGGAAGACCCCGATCTTCGCCAGGACAAAGGGAGTGCCCCCGGACAGCGGGACTCTCTTCAACTCACCACCGGAGACAAACGCGATCTGGGCGCTGTCCGGAGCCCAGATTAGCCCCTCAGCGCCTTCCGTTCCTTCCAAGGCCCGCGGATTCTCCGAGTCCAATGCCCGGACCCATAGCTTGTTCTCCGCAAGGTAGGCTACGTACTGCCCGTCCGGAGACACCGCGGCTCGATGGGCCCCGGGGGCCACCCGCATACCCTTTGGGGAGAAGGAGAACGAGCGCAAGGGGAGTTGCGGCGGCATTTCGGTGAAGTGAATGAAGGCGAGTGTGCCGAGCGCCAGCCCCAGCGCCGCCCCCACGGCCCAAGGCCATCGTGACGAGTGTGGGTGGGACTTCTTCGGTGGGGGCCCGCCAATATTGTCGATGGCTATCCGAGCCTCGGTGATGTGCGATAGGCGGTTCTTCAGGTTGCGGTCCAGGCACCGGCGCACTAATTGCTGTATGGACGGCGGCGTCTCCGGCGGCAACTTCCCCAAGTCGATCTCTTTCCGCAGCACATCGGCCAGCGTGTGAGAGATTGTCTCGCCGTCGAACAACCGCTCGCCGACCAGCAACTCGTACAGCACGACGCCATACGCCCAGATGTCCGCCCGCCGGTCCACTGGCTTACCCGCGGCCTGCTCCGGACTCATGTAGCCAGCCGTCCCC
>CAYLPH010000164.1:0-5092 GCA_964385495.1 uncultured Candidatus Solibacter sp. | reverse complement strand
CGGCGCCGGCAAGCAGGATGGCGAGAAGGACATCAAGGACGCGCAGCAAGCCGCCGCCATGGGCAAGATCAGCGAGATCCTCGGCAAACGCGCCGAGAAGATTTCCGGCGAGATCATGGTGGAAGTCTCCAGCGGTCGCCAGCAGTTGAAGACCCAGTACGAACAGAAGAACGCGGCGCACACCAATAGCGGCGGCGAGATCAATCGCGACGAAGTGCCGGCGGCGTACCAGCAGTTCGTCCAACAGTACTTCGAGGAGATCCGCAAGGCGCCCGCCGCCCCCAAAGTGAAAGCGCCCTGAACCTAGACGAAAGGGCAACCCCGGTTACGAGGCGGAGGTCGCCTGGCGTCTAGTTCGCGCGCAGCAGGCGGATTTCGATAATCCGGCTGGTCACGATAGGCCGTTCGAAACTGGGGTGCAGGAACTCCAGGTGCATGCCGCGGCCGACGTAGGCCTTCTTGAGCATCGATCCGCCCCAGTTGGAACCGGACACGGTAACCAACGTCGGCTCGGGACAGAACTTCGGATGTCCGCTGATAAGGAACTGTCCTTCCCCACGGCACACCAGCAGGTAAAAGCGGTTCTGCGTCTCGATCTCGATGGCGCTTTCCGGAGGCAGGTCCTTCAGATACACACCGCCTTCCACTTCCGAGCGGACGATGTTGTGGTTGATCGAGTCGCTCAGGTGGGGATTGGGGCGGAAGATATGGCTGGCGGCGACCTCCGGGTCCTGCATTCGCACCTTCATTTTACCCCAGACGTTACGGTCTGGTTTCTTCTAGGTAGATAGTCGCGATTAGCGGCAAAATTCTCCGCTGGGGTCGCCGTATTGGGACATCGTAGCAACATTTTAGTAGCGCTTTATAGAAAGCGCTGGATCTTCTCTTTGAACCGCATGTAAAGGGCCGATGCGGCCATCAGCACCAGGCCAAGCACGATGAAGCTGAGGATGCGCTGGAGGGTGTCGAGGTTACGAAGGTCGTACAGGAAAAGCTTGAGGACGCAGATCATCAGCAGGAAGAGGCCGGCGAGGCGCATGATGCGCTCGCGGAGGGCGAAGCCGGCCAGCAGGGATGCCGCCGCTTGCATGCCCCAGGCGATGGTGAGCAGGCCGCCGGAGACCTCGTAGAACAGAAGAATGCTAAGCAGCGCGGTGCCGAGCATGGCGTAGCCGGCACGCGGGTAGCGCTCGTCACGGGGATGAAGGAGTTGAGCGATGTGGAAGGCGGCGATGACGGCAAGCCCGATGGTGATGCGTTCGGAGATGCCGAGCAGGGTGTCGCCGGAACTGAAGTTGGTGGCCCAACCGCGGAGGAAGGTGATGCCGGCCAGCAGGTAGGCTTGCAGGCGGAGGTCGATGAGCTGGCGGCGTAGGCCGAAGGTGAGCAGGACGAGCATGAGGGCGGCCCACCCGAGTACAACGAGCGTGCGGCCGAGTTCGAAGCGCAGGAGCACGGCGGCGAGGATGGCGAGCGTCCAGCAATAGGCGCGGGCGGTATGGGGGAGCCGGGCGCGCTGCCAGCCGTGATGCGCCAGGGCGAGCATCGGGGCGACGGTAAGGATGCGGTGCGAGAGGAAGCCGGTTTGGGTGGTGATGGTGAAGTTGGCGAAAAAGAGGCGTCCGAAGCCGGCTGCGGCCATGATGTGGGCCTGGGATTCGACGAGGGTAGAGCCGAGGATAAGACTGAGTTCGAGGGTGACGAGGGCGAGCAGGCCCCAGGCCGGTCCGACGAGGGCAGCGGGGAGGGCATGCCAGGCGGAGCAGGCGGCGAGAGTGATGGCGCCGCCCCAGGCGAAGTCGCGGAGGCGCGGGTCGGTAGGATGCTGGCGCCAGGTGACGAGAGCGAACAGGGCGGAGGAGAGGGCGATGTCGAGCCAGACGTTGTGGTCGGCGAGGGTGGCGATGACGAGGAAGAGGCCGACCAGGAGGGCTTGCCAGCGAAACTCAGACTGTGCGAAACGCCGCCAGGCCTCAGTGAGGGCGACGGCAAAGACGGCGAGAGCGGAGGCTTGCCAAGCTTCGGGCGTGACGTCGAGGATGGCGCCGAACAGGAGCGGCACGGCGCCCCAGGTGTAGTAGCGGCCTTCGCGGGTGAGGTAGCGATTGAGGTAGAACAGGGCCGGCATGACGAAGGCGAAAGGCACCCAGTTGCGGTGGAACTCATCCGAGCGCATGGGCAGCAGCAGAGTACAGAAGGCAAACAGGACGGCGCCTAAGTGACGCAGCAGCGGCATGCGGAGGCGGACACCGGCCAGGACGAGCAGTTGGGCTTCGAGCAGGAGACCGGCTTGGGCGGCGACGGGGTCGGCGAAGCGTCGGAGGATGGAGAGGGCGAAGAGGGCACTGGCGATGCCGAGGGCGAGTTGCTTGACGGCGGGCAGCGGGCTGGGTTTGGCGTCGGGAGAGGCCTCGGGGTCGGCGAGCAGCGACCAGCGGATGCGGAGGATGGCCGAGGCGAGGTAGAAGGCACCCATGATAGTGAGGAAGTTGGCGGCATCGGTACGAGAGCCCGGGGGGATGGAGAGGACGGCGGCGCCAAAGAAGAGGATGGTGTTGAGGAAGAAGAGGCCGGATTCGGGGATGAGGGATTTCCAGGCGGCGCGGAGGCGGGCGAGGTCGTAGATCTCGAAGGAGAGCCAGTAGGCGAGGAGGGCGAGGGTGCCCATGGCGGGGGGGACTTCGGCGGGGTCATAGCGGAAGGCGAAGGTCCAGTAGGTGAGGACCATGCCGGCGACGGGGATGAGTTGCCACTGGAAGGCGCGGGAGACGGCGAGGAGGGAGAGGGTGAGGGGGACGCTGGCGGCGATGCCGAAGGTGGAGAGGGGTCCGAGAATGAGGGCGACGTAGGCGCTGGCGTAGGCAACCAGGGTGAGGGTCTGCGAGCCGTAGCGGAGGGAGTGGACGATCATGGCGGCGGCCACGAGCAGCAGGAGGAGGCCGCCGGCGAGGGGGGAATCGATCACGCGCGCGGCGGGGAGGCCGTGGGCGGCGAAAGCGGTGAGGTAGAGGGCAGCCCAACCACCGGCGATGAGACCCCGGCCGGCGATCGCATAGCGTTCCTGGCGTTCGACGAAGATGCCGGCGAGGATCATGACGATGCTGGTGGCGGCACCAATGGCGATCTTGCCGAGGGGGCCGAATTGGGTGAGGGCATAGCCGAGGAAGAGGGAGATGCCGACGACGAGGATAAGGGTGCCGATGGCGTTGAGCCAGCTTCCGCCGACGACGGCTTCCCAATCGCGGGTGGGGGTTGGGGCCGGGATTGAGACGGGGGCAGGCGGGGGCGGTGCGTCGAAGGTATCGTCGATACGGGCGAGCACGGGTTCGGGTTGATATTCGGGTTGGGGTTCGGGCTCAGGTTCAGGCTGAGGTTCGGGTATCGGCGCAGTCTGCGCTTCGGCGATGGGCGGTTCGGGGGTGGGTGGGGACTGGAGAGGAAGGCCGCGGGACTCGAGTTGGTAGACGCGGGCGGTGAGGCGGCGGATGAGATCGGATTGTTCTTCGGCGCGCCGTTCGAGCTCGGAGATGCGAGGGGACTGGCGCAGCGCCTTGACGATGGCCCAGACAAAGGCGACCGGGATCGCGAGGACAAGAAATACGCCAATGACTTCCATGTGCGGCTTCTAAGTGTACAAGCGCAAACCGCGGGAGGAAACGGTCAGGCGGGTGCGATAATGGATGACTTCATGTTTGCCGAACTGATCTGTTTCGAGCCGGCCTGTAGGGCGCGGTTCGCCATCACCGAGGTTTTGTATAGCTGCCCGAAGTGCGGGGGCTTGTTGGAGGCAACGTATGCGGGCGATTGGCCGGCGCCGGAGCAGTTGAAGAAGCTGTGGCGGGAGCGGCGGATGGACAATGCGCCGCTGGAGCAATCGGGGGTGTGGCGGTATCGCGAGTTGTTCCCGTTTCTGGACAGCAACGACCACGTGGTGACGCTGCGGGAGGGGAACACGCCGCTGCTGCAGGCGCCGCTGGCGGCGCGGTATGCGGGATTGCGGCGGGTGACGTTCAAGCATCAGGGGTTCAACCCGACGGGCAGTTTCAAGGACAACGGCATGACGTGCGGGACGGCGCAGGCCGTGCGGCTGGGGATGAAGCGGGTGGCTTGCGTCTCGACGGGCAACACATCGGCATCGATGGCGGCTTACGCCAGTGCGGCGGGATTGCAGCCGGTGATCTTTATCCCCCACGGGAACATCAGCTATGGCAAGCTGGCGCAGGCATTGGAGTATGGGGCACGGACGCTGCAGGTGGAGGCGAACTTCGACCAGATCCTGGCGCTGGTGCGAGTGCTGGCCGAGCGGCTGGGGATTTACCTGTTGAACTCGATTAACCCCTTTCGGATTGAGGGGCAGAAGTCGATTGTGATCGAAATGCTGGACCAGCGGGATTGGCGGGTGCCGGACTGGATCGTGCTGCCCGGGGGGAACCTGGGGAACACGTCGGCGTTTGGCAAGGCGCTGCGGGAGTTGCAGGCGTTGGGGCTGATAGAGAAGCTGCCGCGGTTGGCGGTGGTGCAGGCGGAGGGGTCGGCGCCATTCTACGATTTTGTGCGGCAGCCGGCCGGGGCGGGGTTTGTGCCGGTGACGCATCCCGAGACGCTGGCGACGGCGATCAAGATTGGGGACCCGGTGAGCTGGCCGAAGGCGCTGCTGGAAGTGTCGACGACGGGTGGGGTGGTGGAGAAGGCGAGCGAGCAGGAGATCGCCGACGCGAAGGCGCAGATCGGGCTGGCGGGGATTGGGTGCGAGCCGGCATCGGCGGCGACTCTGGCGGGGATTAAGAAGCTGGTGGCCGCGGGCGTGATGGATAGGGACGCTGATGTGGTGGCTGTGTTGACCGGGAATGTGTTGAAGGACCCGGATTATATTTATAAATATCATACGGGACAATTGAAGGACCCGCATGGGGGGAACATTTCGGCGAATTACGGGAATTCGCCGACTGTTGTGCCGAACGATGCGGATCGGATTGCGGCGTTGCTGGGGTGAATAGGCGTTAAGCGGCTTTGGGGGTGAGTACCGCTTGCCAGTTCTTGGCGGCTTCCCAGGCGGCGAGGCTGAGTGCCATGACGAGGTCGTCGTGGTCGG
>CAYLPH010000163.1:0-5353 GCA_964385495.1 uncultured Candidatus Solibacter sp. | reverse complement strand
CCACTCTTGTCAAGTGGCAAACTCGTGGCTGTTTGAGAAAATGTCCAAACTCCAGCGCGCGGTCCCCAGACCGCGCCGCCCCGCCCATTCCCGCACGCCCATTCCCACTACCGGACATCCGCGCTTCTCGACAACCCATGCTATCCACCACCCAGCCCCGGACCCCTACATGCAACCAACTCCCCAATGCCGCGCCTCCTCCTCCTCCTCCCCCTCCTCCTGCAACTGGCCCACGCCCAAATCCCCCCAGCCCCCGGCCAACTCATCGAAGCCGCCGGCACCCGCCTCCACCTCCACTGCACCGGCACCGGAGCCCCCACCGTCATCCTAGAAGCCGGATTCCCCGGCTCCTCCCTCGATTGGACCCTCGTCCAACCCCTCGTCTCCCAATTCACCCGCGTCTGCAGCTACGACCGCGCCGGCTTCGGCTGGAGCCTCCCCGCCACCACCACCAACCCAAGATCCTCCCCCAACATCGCCCAAGACCTTCGCGCGTTACTCTCCGCCGCCGCCATCCCCCCTCCCTACATCCTCGCCGGCCATTCCATGGGCGGCCTCTATGTGCGTGCCTTCACCCAAAAATTTCCCGATGCCGTCTCCGGCCTCGTCCTCGTCGATGCCACTCACGAAGACCAATGGGATTACGAGCCCAGCCGCTTCTGGCAACTCCCCTCCCCACCTGCAATCCGCCTCAAACCGCCCGAGATCGTCCGCCCTCGCGGCGCGACCCTCATCCTCAAACACATGTGGGCCACGGACCGCTGGAAGGCCGCCGAAAAAGCCGAACGCCAGGCCATCGGCTTGACCGTAGAACACGCCCAGAAGCAGCCCAAGCGTCTGCCCGCCGTTCCGCTGCTCGTTCTCTCCGCCGGCGAAGAAGTCTCCTGGTCTGACCACGCCCCCCTAGGCGTCCTAAAGGGCCAGCAGCTTCACAAAGAGATGGCTGCTTTCTCCCCCCTCGGCCTCTGGAGACCCGTCCCCGGCGCCAACCACTACATTCACCTCTCCCAACCAGTCGCCGTCGCCAACGCCATTCGAGAGGTAGTGCAGTCCGCCGCCCCCCTAAAGCCGGCCACACCCGCTGCCCGGCAGCCATAACCACAATCTCTCGCCAGGGATCTCCCCGTTGGAGTCATAATGGGATTGATGCACCTCAAGCCGCCTTTTGATCGAATCACGATCGAGCCTGGCAAGATGGGCGGCCACCCCTGTATTCGCGGCATGCGCATCACGGTTCGGCGAGTCCTGGAAATTCTTGCCACCTATCCCGACCGCCAGGAGTTGTTTGCGGACTTCCCTGACCTGGAAGAAGCGGATCTGCAACAGGCCCTGTCCTTCGCCGCCGCAACCGTCGATGGCCCTTCTGGATCAGGGGCACCCAGCCACTGCGGCGGCCTTACTCCGGGATAATGGATGGGACGCCTTCCACGTCCGTGATTTTCCCAAGATGCTTGCCCTCACTGGCGCGGCTTGCCCTTCGGTTGTCCTGATTCGGCTGAAGCGGCTTAGAGCCGCGGAACTGGCTGCATTGCTCATATCGGCTTGGCAGGAGAATGAGGACGCGATCCATGCAGGTTGCGTCCTGAAAATCAGCGCACGAGGGCTACGCATCCGGTTGTTGCCTTTGAAGTAATCTCCTTACCGGCCAATCTACGCGCAATTCTTCGCGACTTCGCGATCCTCACAGAGCAGGTGCTCCGGAAGCGTGGCAACTTCCCTCCAATCTCCCTCCAAAGTGGGGCAGGACTCCAGTCCTGCGGCCGGCGTCCACGCCGGCCCGTCCGCTGGAGGGCGGGTGCCCACACCCGCGCGCGGTCCCCAGACCGCGCATTCGTTCGTCCCCCGGCACCCCTAACCCTGGATGAGCCCACGGCGTAAGCCATATCCACAAGTTCCAGAAGCCGCGACCCCAAGGGATCCCTAATCCCCGCCGAGCGCCAAAATCCGCGTTCCCAATCCTCCCCCCATCGCGACATAATCAACAAATGTCCGTTCTCCTCCTCCTCGCCCTCCTCCCCCCATCCACCGCCCAAACCCTACCCCGCTACGAAATCTACCGCGCCGCCGGCCGCATCGTCGTCGATGGCAAGCTCGACGAGCCCGCCTGGCAACAAGCCCCTCCCCTCACCGATTTCCACTTCAACTGGTACAAATCCGGCGACAAGGAAAAAACCGTCGCCAAAATCCTCTGGGACGACGACCACCTCTACATCAGCTTCTATTGCCAAGACAAACACATCGCCGCCGAAGTCACCGAACGCCACGGCCCCGTCTCCCTCGATGACGCCGTCGAAGCCTTCATCAGTCCCAACCCCGCCAAAATCCGCAACTACTACGGCTTCGAAATGAACGTCATCGGCACCATGCTCAACTTCATCCGCGCCGACTGGTACGCCGGCCCCTTCTTCACCGAGCCCGACGGGGTGCGCCTCAAAACCTCCTACCCCGGCCTCCGCGTCAAACACGACTCACCGGACGACACCCACTGGATCCTCGAAGTCGCCATCCCCTTCTCGAACTTCGCCAAGGACGCCGCCCACACCCCGCCCCAGGACGGCGACCAGTGGCGCCTCAATCTCAATCGCGCCGGCGGCAAAACCAACGCCCAATACAGCACCTGGTCCCCCATAACCACGGACCGCCCCAACTTCCACGTCCCCGAATCCTTCGGCTGGGTCACCTTCAAAAACCGCCCGCCCTCCAAACCGGAGCCCGCCAACTGGACCAACTCCGGCAAATTCCTCACCGAACGCCCCACCCTCATCAACCTCGGATTCGAGTGGCAGATCTCCGGCGACGACAACCGCAACTCCACCGTCGCCGTCTCCTACCGCAAGGCCGGCGACACCGCCTGGAACACCGCCATGCCCCTGTTCCGCATGGGCGGCGAGCGCGTCTACCGCAAAGACCTCGGCCTCGACTACCTCGTCCCCGAGATGTTCGCCGGCAGCATCCTCGACCTCACCCCCGACACCGAATACGAAGCTCGCTTCACCCTCGCCGACCCCGACGGCGTCCGCGGCGAGGCCGAAAAAACCGTCAAAGTCCGCACCCGCGGCGAACCCAAGCCCATCCGCAACGCCCGTGTCCTGCACGTCTACCCGCCTACCTGGAAGGGCGAAAAGCAGCAGCCCGCCTTCACCGGCCTCAAGCAGGCTTACTACCTCTCCGGCAACGGCGATTGGAGCATCGTCACCGAACGCAAGGCCCGCTCCGGCGACGTCATCCTCGTCCACGCCGGCCTCTACAAAGGCGACCGCCTCCGCTACTCCGAGCCCACTGGCCTCGACTTCACCGGCACCTACGTCCTCACGGCCAAAGGCACCGCCCAGCGCCCCATCTTCATCAAGGCCGCCGGCGATGGCGAAGTCATCTTCGATGGCGACGGCGCCCATGAGCTATTCAACGTCATGGCCGCCGACCACCACGTCTTCGAAGGCATCACCTTCCGCAACGCCGATATCGTCTTCCAAGCGGGTCTAAAGGACGTACTCGGCGCCAAAGGCCTGACCGTGAAGAACTGCCGCTTCGAAGACGTTGGCGTCGCCATCAACGGCCAATTCGCCGGCTCCCAGGACTTCCTCATCACCGACAACGTCATGCTCGGCCGCGACGACCAGCACCGCCTCCTCGGCTGGTACAACCCCGGCATCTACGGCGGCAACCGCCTCAAGAGCTACCACGCGGTCAAGCTCTACGGCTCCGGCCACGTCGTCAGCCACAACTACATCGCCTACTTCCACGACGGCATCTCCGTCTGCACCCACGGCTCGCCCGACACCGACCCCGAGCACCACGCCACCGCCATCGACTTCTACAACAACGACATCCACCTCATGGCCGACGACTTCATCGAAGCCGACGGCGGCGTCCACAACATCCGCATCCTGCGCAACCGCGGCGTCAATGCCGCCCAGTGCGGCCTCAGCGCCCAACCCGTCTACGGCGGCCCGGCCTACTACATCCGCAACGTCATCTACCATGTACCCACCGGCTGCGGCCTCAAGTTCAACGTCAAGCCCGCCGGCATGGTTCTCTACCACAACACCCTCATCACCGAAGCCCTCCCCGGCGACGTCTTCGCCAACACCCACTTCCGCAACAACCTCTTCCTCGGCACCGACAACCCCGGCCGCACCCTCATGCGCTTCTCCAACGCCACTGCCTACTCCACCTACGACTACAACGCCTACCGCCTCAACCCCAAAGCCACCGATCAGTTCCAGTGGACCTTCCCCGGCGCCGAGCCCCGCAAGTTCGGCTCCCTATCCGCCCTCCGCCAAGCCACCGGCCAGGAGGCCCACGGCCTCGAGGTCGACTACGATATCTTCGAAAACCTCCGCCCCCCGGACGCCAACAAGCCCCACGCCATCTATCACGCCCGCGACCTCAACTTCCAACTGAAGCCCAACGCCAAGGCGATAGACGCCGGCCTCCCCATCCCCAACATCAACGACAACTTCAACGGCAAGGCCCCCGACCTCGGCGCCTACGAACACGGTCAGCCCCAACCCCACTACGGCCCCCGCGCCCACCAGCCATGAAGTTCCAACGCGGTCTCTAAGCCATCAGCCCCCTTGACTGCAATATCTCGCGGAGTCTACAGCCATCTGGGCTGAACAAAATCGCCCGCAAAGCCCCAAAGCACGCGGAGAACAGCGCTCCAAGTGGGGCAGGCGTCCATCGCCTGCGCGCGACGTCCACGTCGCGCCTCTTCTCCGTCACCTCCAAGATATAGGCCCCCCGTTCCCACGAGGGGCTACCCGTGGGCGCGCAAACAGGTCCTCTTTCCTGTTCACAGTGCCAGCCCGTAGCCCAAGGAAGAAATCGCGCGCAAAGCCGCCAAGCCCGCCAAGAGTCCACGGCCCGAACAAGATTGTGTGTTCTTTGCGACCTTGGGGTCTTGGCGCGCGTATCAGAACGTCTGCTCTTCCCTCGCCCACAAAGCAAATGGGGCGCAGGAGCCGCAAAGCACGCGGAGAAGACATCTATGGGCTTCTCTGCGGTCTCTGGGTGCTCCGCGCGAAACATACCCCCCCTGAATCCCAGTCACAAGCCTTGTTGCGAAAAGAATCAACAACTTACAAGACCCACCCAAACCCCCCATGCTATGGTCGTCCCGTATGACTGACCAATCCGAACGCAATCGCGAAAACTCTACACACTCCACCGGCCCCAAAACGCCGGAAGGCAAAGCCACCTCCGCCCAGAACGCCAGAAAGCACGGCTTCACCGCCCGCAGCGCCTGGTCCCCGGCCCACTTCACCGAAGACCAGATCCAGTTCTTCCGCGACTACCACAGCCGCCTCAAACCAGACGGCCCCGTAGAAGCCACCGTCTTCGACCAGATCAT
>CAYLPH010000162.1:0-5467 GCA_964385495.1 uncultured Candidatus Solibacter sp. | reverse complement strand
GCGCGCAGATTGATGTCCGTCTCATCGGCACCGGGCGGGAAGGGCTCCTGCTCGAAGTTCCACGGCGGCTGCGTGCCGGCGATCTGCAGTGCCATCACGGGCAATTGTAACAGGTACAATGAGGTCCTATGATGCTCGGCGCCGTCACTTATAACATCCTGAAGGACTGGGATGTGGAAAAGATCATATCCGAGTTGGAGGCGTCCGGCTTCCAGGCCGTGGAGTTGCGCACCAGCCACAAACACGGCGTGGAGCCGTCCTTAACAGCCGAGCAGCGCAAGCAGGTGGCCGCCCGGTTCCAACGCAGCAAAGTTCGCCTCCTCAGCTACGGCTCCACCGCCGAGTTCCACTCGCCCGATCCGGCGGTCCGCAAGCAGCATGTCGAAGATGCCAAGAAGTTTATCGAACTGGCGCACGACACCGGAGCCTGGGGCGTGAAGGTGCGGCCCAATGGCATCGCCAAAGAGTTAGGACCGGAGAAGACCATCCAGGTGATTGCCGATTCGCTGAAAGAAGTGGGCGATTATGGCGGCAGGATGGGCGTCGAAATCTGGGTAGAGGTACACGGGCGCGAGACGCAGAATCCCCCCATCGCCGCCGCCATCATGAAGGCCACCCGCCATGAGCAGGTGGGCCTTTGCTGGAACTCCAACCCTACCGACCTCGTGAATGGCAGTATCAAGCCCAGCTTCCAATTGCTGCGGCCCTGGATCAAGAACGTACATATCAATGAACTGGCGGCGCCTTACCCCTACCGTGAGCTGTTCGCTCTGTTGAAAGCGTCCAAGTACGACCGCTATACGCTCTGCGAAGCACAGGAGAGCAAGGAGCCCGAGCGCTTCCTGCGGTGGTACAAGGCGCTGTGGACGGAGTTAGTGCGCTCATGCGGATGATTGTTTCCCTCTTCCTCGCGGCGGCCCTGGTCTGGGGCACGCCGCCCGACCCGGCTACCCATTTCGGCCACCCCATCGGCGTGGACCGCGTCTTACTCGACTGGAACAAGGTGGTCAGCTACTTCCAGGCGTTGGCCAAGGAGGACGCGCGGGTGCGCGTCGCCGATATCGGCAGAACCATGCAGGGCCGTCCCCTCATCGCGGCGGTCATCTCCGCGGAAGCCAACATGGGCAAGCTCAGCCAGTACCAGCAGATCCAGAAGCAGTTGGCCGACCCCCGCAAGACCTCGCCGGAGGCCGCCGAAAAGCTCATCGCGCAGGGCAAGACGGTGATCCTGATCACCTGTTCCATCCATGCCACCGAAGTCGCCTCCACCCACACGGCGGTGGAGTTCGCCTACCGCCTGCTAACGGAGGATAAGCCGAAGTTCAAACAAATCCTCGATAACGTGATTTTTATCCTCGTTCCTTCGCTCAATCCCGATGGCGTGGATATCGTGACGCAGTGGTATCGCAAGACGCTGGGAACGCCCTTTGAAGGCACCTCCCCGCCGGAGCTGTATCACGCTTACGTCGGCCACGACAACAATCGCGATTGGTACATCTTCTCGCAGCCGGAAACCCGCGCCGTGGTGGCACGCCTGCATAACCAGTGGCATCCGCAGATCGTCTACGACGTCCACCAGCAGGGCCCCAACGCCTCGCGCATGTTCGTGCCACCCTGGCTAGACCCGATTGACCCCAACGTCGACCCCATCCTCATGCAGGTGGGCAACATGATCGGCATGGGCATGGCCGCCGACCTCACCGCCGCCGGCAAGACGGGCGTCGCGGTGAATGGCATCTACGATTTCTGGACGCCGGCGCGCCATTACCAGGCCTATCATGGCGGCATTCGCATCCTCACCGAATCCGCCAGCGCCCGGCTGGCAACGCCGTTGACGGTACGCCCGGAGCAGATCGCCTCCACCGGATTGGGCTACAACCCGCGCCAGAGTTCGTGGAACTATATGGAGCCCTGGTTGGGCGGCGAGTGGCGGCTGCGCGACATCATCGACTACCAGCTCATCGCCTGGGAAAGCCTGCTCTGGCAGAGCGCCGTGCGCCGCGAGGACATGCTGCGTGCCTTCTACACCATCCTGAAGAAGGCCAGCGAGCGCCAGGGCCCCTACGCGTTCGTCATCCCCAGGAAGCAGTTGGATCCAGGCGCCAGCCGCAAGCTTCTCGAGACGCTGGCGTTTGGATTGGTGGAGGTGGAGACCACGACCGAAGCCTTCACCGCCGATGGCAAAACCTACGAGCCCGGCAGTTACGTCATCCGCATGCAGCAGCCCTTCAGCGCCTTCGCCAAGACCCTGCTCGAGCGCCAGCAGTATCCCGACCTGCGCCTCTATCCCGGCGGCCCGCCGCGCCGTCCCTATGACGTCACCGCCCAGACCTTGCCGATGTTGATGGGCGTCACCGTAGACACCGTCCGCGACCGCTTCCAGGCCGCCCTGAACCAGACCACTGCCTTCCGGTTCGACAGCGCCGCCGAAGTGACCGCCGACGCGCTGCCCGCCGCCGATGTCGATAGTTGGCGCGAAGTGACTAAAGCGTGGAATACGGGTAAGCCCGTTGCCCGCGATACCGCCGGCAACTTCTATATCAACAAGGCTGCCGGTGGCGATAGCAAGCCCCTGCGCAAGCCGCGCCTCGGCCTCTATCGCAGTTGGATTCCGAGCATGGACGAAGGCTGGACACGCTGGGTATTGGATAACTTCGGCTTCGCCTACACGCGTGTGTTCAACAACGAGATCACCGCCGGCAACCTGCGCCGCAAGTATGACGTTATCGTCTTCCCGGACCAGGGCACCGCACAGATCCACCGCGGCTATGCCGAGAATGCGATGCCGCCGGAGTTCACCGGCGGCCTCGGCGAGAAGGGCGCCGCCGCCCTACGCCAATTCGCCACTGATGGCGGCACCCTGGTGTTCCTCAACGACTCCACCGAGTACGCCATTCAGCATTTGGGCCTGAAGCTGAAGAACAGCGTCGAGGGGGTAAGCGCGCGCGACTTCTACTCTCCCGGAAGCCTGCTCAACGCCCGGCTGGACACCCGCCACCCGCTCACCCGCGGCGTCCCGGAGAACGTCACCATCTGGAGCGAAGGCAGCCCGGCCTGGGACAATGCCGATGGCGTGAACGTGATTGCCCGCTATCCGCAAAACAACCTGCTGGCCTCCGGATGGTTGCTCGGCGAGAAGTATCTCACCGGACGAGCGGCGTTGGTGGAAGTGCCGCTCGGTACAGGCAAGGTGCTGCTCTACGGCATGCGCCCCCAGTACCGCGCCCAAAGCTACCAGGCGTTCAAGCTATTCTTCAACGCGCTAGCCGGCTGGTAGAGGTCACGGTTGGCGATTCGGCCAATGAAATCGTCAGCTCCGTCGGCTCCGGCGCTGGGTCGCAAGATTCTCGCTCCGGCTACTCAACCGGTAGATCTCATCCAACCCCCGTGCGACAGTACCGCTCAGAATGCCATTCGTGATCTGCGGCGAGATCACCGATGTCGAGACCTTTGCCATCGGCAACAGCATCCGCGATCTCCCGCTCTTGCGCAAACTTTACGGCGACGGACGCTGGCGCAAGCGCAAGGGTTTCGCGGACGTCAAGCTACCGAGTGGTAAAATCCAAAGAGCGGAGGTGCATTGGTATGAGGCCTCCGGTATCGGCAAAAAAGAATTCAAGGTCAAGCGTTTCGTTGACTAATATGCCTTCCCGCAAAACCTCACCACTCCCCCGCTTCGCCGTGTGCCTCGACAACGCCGATTACCCCGCCTCCCTGGAGGCCCGCAAGCTCTACCCCGTTCTGGATGATCCCGAAGCCGAAGCCGAAGGGTTGATTCGTATCGTCGACGAGTCCGGCGAGGACTACCTCTACCCCGCGCCCATGTTCGAAAAGCTCGTTCTCCCCGACGGCGTCTTGCGCGCACTGACCTTGGCATCCTGATAACCGCCCACCTGTTCGACGCAGATCTCTCTGCGGTCTCTGGGCGCTCTGCGCGAAACCAACACCCCGTAAACCCCGTTCGAGGATCACAATCCCAAAACACCGCTACTAACGGCATGCTGGCCTCCGGATGGTTGCTCGGCGAGAAGTATCTCACCGGACGCGCCGCGCTGGTGGAAGTGCCGCTCGGTACGGGCAAGGTGCTGCTCTACGGCATGCGCCCACAATACCGAGCCCAAAGCTACCAGGCGTTCAAGCTGTTCTTCCATGCGCTAGCCGGCTGGTAAGGCTCAACGGAGCCGACTGTAGCGCGCGCCTCCGCGGGCCGTGTTGGCGACCCAACGGGTCAGAAGAAGACGAATCCTGAATAGAGGGTGCGCGGTGCATTCCAACGAGATGCCGCGCCGGGCATCGTGGCGGTTCAGATGCCCTCCGGGAGGTTGGCTCGCAGGGCTGGACCGGGCCAACTTCCGTTTTGGTGGTCGCGCTAACCGCGACGGCTCAGACACTGGTGCTCAGAGGCGGAACGGTTTGGACGAGCCCTACGGAGGAACCGATCCGCAAGGCTACCGTCGTCATCGAGAACGGGCGAATCTCGGCTATTGGCGCGCGCCTTCGAGTGCCCCGCGGGGCACAGGTCCTCGATTGTTAAAGGCAGACAATCCTCGCTGGGTTTTGGAACAGCCACGCGCACTTTTTTGAGCGGAAATGGGAGAACTCGGCCGCAATCCCAGCCCAAGAACTTGAGCGTCAGGTCGAGGAGATGACCACCCGATATGGCTTCACGAGCCTGTTCGACATAGCGTCCACCGGAGACAACACTCGGAACATCCGTGATCGAATCGAAAGAGGCGAATTACGCGGTCCCAGGATTCGAACCACCGGCGAAGCAATCGTCGCGCCGGGCCCGGTTCCCCCGCCGCACATGCTTCGGATGTTAGGGAATATGGTTTCTGTCAATCAGGAAGTAGTCACAGCCCGGCAGGCCGCTGCGGCAGTACGCGCGATTCTGAGTTCGGGTGGCGACGGAATCAAAGTTCATCTTCAGCGCCCAATTGCCGAAGAGGCGATTCGTACAGCGGTGGAAGAGGCGCACCGTCACGGCAAACCAGTGCCGTTCATCCCAGCACTCGCGCGGACGTAATGGCAGCAGCCCGAGTTGGTGTGGATGTGCTCGCTCATACGACACCTTTTTCTGCTTGGGATGCCTCCCGTCGTGCCCGCCCTGATGGAAAGGCGAATCGCGATAACCCCAACACTCATGCTTTGGAAATATGCGATGCGGCACGGCCGGGTCTCTGGCCAAGAAGGGGCAGTACAAGAAGCGCTGACGCAAGTCAGGTCCTGGGTCAATGCCGGCGGCGGCATTCTTTTCGGGAGCGATCTGGGCGCTGTGGAATACAATCCTTCGGAAGAGTATGAACTGATGTCTCGGGCTGGCATGACTTTCCGGGGAATTCTCGCCTCGCTCACCACGGCGCCCGCGGAACGGTTCGGTGACGCGGGCAAGCTCGGCAGGATTGCGAGCGGCTCACTAGTGTCCGGCTATCGCAATTTGACCACCTCGTAAGCCGTTGATAATACA
>CAYLPH010000161.1:0-5689 GCA_964385495.1 uncultured Candidatus Solibacter sp. | reverse complement strand
AGAACACCAGACACGGCAGACCCAATCCAAAAAACAGCGCGATGTCTTCCCAATTCCAAAAAGGATAGGTGAGCGACTCCGGCTCCTCGGCATCCGGAGCCTCCGGCAGCCGCGGCTGCAGCGTCGGTTCAAACGGCGGACCTGGATCGTAGGGCGAACTCATCATGCGGCCTCAAGTTGTCCGTTCGATCAGCGCCGCGGCCAGCAGCGGAATCATCAGTTCGTGGTGGCCGGTGATGGAATACCCCTTGCCCTCGCGCTTGGCGTGCGGCCGTTCCACCACGTTCATCTTCGGCCGGTAGTGTTGCAGGAAATCGAAGTTCGCTGTAGTAAAACGGCCCAGCGGATAGCCCAGATTCCGCACCACGCTGACGGCCTTCAAAAACACCTCCGGCAGCAGCACCGCCGATCCAAGGTTCAGATAAACCCCGCCCTCGTCGATCCCACGCACCAAATCACAGAACAGGCGAAAGTCGTGGTGCGTGGCGGCGCCAATTGCCGATCCATCGGCCGCCGGATGCGTGTGCGGCGTATCGGTGCCCACCGCGACATGCACCGTCACCGGAACCGACGCTCGCCAGGCCTGCACCTGTAAGCAGTACGGCGCGAACTCCGGCTTGGCGATGCGGTCCAGCCGCGCGCCGATGGCCTCTCCCATGCCGACACCCTGCGCCACCCCTTCGCGAATCGCCTCATTCATCTCGCGGCCAGTCTCTTCCGCCGACCCAAATCGGCCGTCGGGCAGCACGGCCTCGACATCTTCGCTGCTCTGGCCGGCAATGCCGATCTCGAAATCGTGAATCGTTGCCGCGCCGTTCATAACGAAGCCAGTGACGTAGCCGCGAGCCATCAGGTCCGCCAATACCGGAGCCAGCCCGCACTTGATCACGTGCCCGCCCAGCCCCCACAGAATCGCCCGGCCCTTGGCCCTGGCCTGCAGGACGGCATCCACCACGCCCAGAAAATGCGGCACGGCCAGCAGATCCGGCAAGCCTTGCAGCAGCCCCGTGACCCCGCCGCCCTTCGTATAAGGCTTCGCCATGTGCGCCGTCGTCACCTTCCCGCCGCGATCCGCTATCGGTATCGTGCGCAGGTTTTCAAAGCTAAGCGGTTGCGGCGTGTATTTTGAGGCCATTCCGAATGCAGGGTATCTTCTAGAATACCCTGTCGCGTCATTTCGATACGAGACGGTTCGGGCGGCTCCACAAAATTCTTGCGATCCAGGTCACGCCCTCGGCCCCACGCTTCTTCGCCTCTTCAAAAAACATGCCTTCCGAATCCGTCACCCAGGACTCGTTCGCCGTAATGGGCGCGGCTCCGAAATTGCCGAACGTAGCGCCGCGATCGGGCAGCAGGATGACCTCGGTTTTGCGCATCACCCGAAGCGTCGCCGCATCCACCTGGGCCAGGAAAAGCGGCGCCCGATGCCGGAACACATGATCGTTATTCGCCCCCTTCCGCGTGTACGTCAGGAAGAGTCCGTCGCTGTGTGTCACCCAATGCGCCTGCGTGTTGTAGCTGCCCAACTCGCCACCATCGTCGAACAGCCACTCCTGCATCGGCCCATACTGAAGCCCATCCGCGCTGGTGGTGACGTAACCCTTCAGATCATTGCGGATGGTCATGTAGTAACGGCCGTTGAACCACGTGATGGAAGGCTCCACCAGCCCGCGCACCACGTTCAACTCATGCACGCTGCCATGGCGCAGATAACGCAGTTCCCGGCCATCGAAACGGAACTCCGCCACCGTGACGGCATGCGGACCCTTGGCGTCCTTGCCATGATAAAACGGCAGCAGCACATTGCCATCGGCCTTCTCGATCCACTGCGCCGAGGCGCTGCGGGCATAGTTGAACCGCGGCTCATCGGGCATCTCGATCATCTTCCACTCCGCCCACTTGTCCGTCTTCGGATCATAGACCGACCAGGACGTCTGATGCGACTTCGGCTTGTCGTCGAGTTGATGCCCCTTGGCGTCATAACGCACGCGGGCGCCGATGGCCAACAATTTCTTCGATTTCTTGTGCCAGCCCGGCGTGACGTCCGCCACCGCCACCGTCACTTCCGGCGATTCGCGGCGCCACGCTAACTCCGGCACCTCCTCCGGACCGCGCCAGGTCTTGCCCAGATCGCGCGACAGCATGAACGCGGGCCCGGAGTAGTAGTCGGAGACGAACAGGTGCTTCTGCAGCGTGATCACCGTGACCGGCGCGCCTTTCCCCGGAATCGCCGCCGGCCGCGGGCCGAACCACTGCCATTTGGCGTCGGTCTGCTTATGCAAGGCCACTCGCTCGATGCGGAACGTAAGCGGGTCGGCTGCGTGAAGCAGGCCCAGGGTAAACACCATCTGAACAATCATGCGTGCGTTCCAGCAGCGTACCACTACGGACCTCGCTCCCGTTAACCTCTTCGACATCTCCGCTTGCTACTCTCCGGACATGGGGCGTAGTCTTCTTGTTCCTCTTTTCCTGCTGGCCTGTCCGGCAGCCTTTAGTCAGCGAATCCTCGGCGAGTTCGCCGGCGTCGTCCGGGACCCCAGCGAGGCCGCCGTGGCAAACGCCACCGTCACCGCAACGGATGAAGGCACCCGCCGCAAGTGGAGTACCACCACCAATGCGGATGGCATTTACCGGCTGGGCAGCCTGCCGCCCGGCACCCGCTACGAGCTCGTTGTCGAAGCCACCGGCTTTCGAACCGTCCGCCAGACCGGCGTCACGCTCGATGTGGCCGATGTCCGCCGGGTCGACTTCCAGCTCGAGGTGGGTACCGTCACCGAGAGCGTTACCGTCCAGGATGTCGAGAGCCCGCTGGCCGTGGAGCGCAGCGAAGTGGGCGCCGTCGTCAACCGGCGCGCCGTCGTCGACCTGCCGCTCAATGGGCGCAGCGTCTACCAGTTGGCCGAATTGCAGCCTGGCGTCGTGCGAGTGGCCGGCACCGGATTGCAGGAGTCGGAGACTACCTCGGCCCGCGTCGGCGCGGCAGGTTCGCGCTTCCGCGACAACCAGATCCTGCTCGACGGTGTCACCAACAATAACGACCGTCAGGGCGGCCGTACCACCGTAAACCTCAGCCCCGACGCGGTGGAGCAGTTCCGGATCGTCACGAACAACATGTCCGCTGAGTTCGGCCGCTCGGCCGGCGCCGTGATCAGCGTGATCTCCCGCGGCGGCACCAACGACCATCATGGGTCGGCCTTCTGGTTCCTGCGCAACGACAACCTCGACGCTTCCAATACCTTCGAGTCGCGCGCCGGCAGCCAGCCCGAGTTCAAACAGAACCAGTTCGGCGGCGCGATGGGTGGCCCCATCCTCAAGAACCGGTTCTTCTACTTCGGCTCCTACCAGGGGCTGCGGCTGCGCCAGCCAAGCTTGCGGCAGTTCACCGTGGAGACGCCGCAGTTCCGCGACTTCGTCCTGCGCACCCGGCCCAACACCATCGCTGCCCGGCTGCTGCGCGACTTTCCACCGCTCGCCAATCCCAACCTTAACGTCCGTGATATCGGCTCGCCCGCGCCCGGCGTACTGGTCGCCGGCCCCCCGGACGGCATCCCCGATCTTGGCGAGGTCTTCGTGCCTATCCGCGGATTCACCAATGACGATCAGGTCTCGCTGCGCCTCGACAGCAGTTTCAATCAGGGGAAGGACACCGTGGCCTTTCGCTTCTCCTGGCTCGATCAGGCCCGGCAGTCCGCCTCCAGCAACAGCGTCCGCGCGTTCGTGGAAGACACCCTGGAACTCGACCAGAACCTCGGCCTCAACCATACCCACGTGTTCGGCCCGCGCGTGATCAACGAACTCCGCCTGGGCTACAACTTCGACCCGCAATACACCGACGGCAACTTCCCCGAAATCCCCTTCATCGCCATGAACGTCGCCGGGCGGTCCGTGGCGTTCTCGTCCGCCTCCGGATTCGTCTTCCCCCTCGACATTCGCACCAACACCTACCAGGTCTATGACTCGCTCAGCATCAACACGGGCCGTCACGGCATCAAGCTGGGCTTCGAGTTCCGCCGCTTCCAGGAAAACAGCGAGTTTCCAACCTACCTGAAGCCGCAAGCGACCTTCAACGATCTCATGGATTTCGCCGACGACGAAGTGCTAACCATGATCGCTCGCGTCAACCCAACAACGGGGCGGCCCACCGGTACCTACCGCAACTTCCGCCAGAGCGAGTGGGGCTTCTTCGTACAGGACGACTGGAAGATCACGCCAAGGCTTACGCTGAACCTCGGCATCCGTTATGAGAGCTTCGGATCGCTGGGCGAGAAGAACGGCCTCCTGGCAACGCTGATACCCGTGCCGGGCAATCCCGCGGCCGGTCGCATCGGGCGCGTCGACCGCCTCTATAACAACGACAACAACAACTGGGCGCCCCGCATCGGGTTCGCCTGGGATCCCAGCGGTGCGGGCAAGTGGGCCATCCGCGGCGGCAGCGGCGTTTTCTACAACCGGATCTGGTCCAACTTCACCGGCAACTCCCGCTTCAACCCTCCCGACTCGCTGCAGGTCACCCTCGACGCCCGTACGCCGGGGCAGAATCCACAGCAGGCGTACCGCATTCCCTTCGGCGGCGACCCCGGCTTCGCCCGGCCGCTGGACGCCAATGGCGGCAACACCGCCATCCGGCCCGCGGCCCAAACGGTGGACCCAAGCCTCGTAGCCCCCTACAATCTCCAGTGGTTCTTCGGCGTCCAGCGGCGTTTACCGGGGCGCTGGGTCGGCGAGGTAAACTACATCGGCAACGTAGGCCGCAAGCTTCTCCTCCGCAACGAAATCAACCGCTACTCCGGCGATCTGGCCGACGGGCGCTTCGATCGTGTCAATCCCAGCTTCGCCGGAATTACCCACGGCTACAACGCCGTGAGTTCCAGCTACAATGCATTGACCGCCCAACTCAGCCGGCGCTTCTCCTCCGGCTATTCCGTGCAGGCCGCCTACACCTTCAGCCGCTCCATCGACACCGATTCGGAGCCCTTCGGCGGCGGGCCCGGAGAACAACTGGGCACACTGGAAGTGAACAACCTGCGCCTCGACCGCGGCCTTTCCGCCTTCGACGCCACGCATCGACTCGCCGGCTCGTTCA
The DNA here is from genome assembly GCA_964385495.1 of uncultured Candidatus Solibacter sp. GTDB lineage: Bacteria > Acidobacteriota > Terriglobia > Bryobacterales > Bryobacteraceae > CADEFT01. The sequence goes on along the minus strand of CAYLPH010000161.1, from coordinate 606 downwards.
TCTGGGAACTCCCGTTCTTCCGGTCTCAAACGGGGACGGCTTCGGCGATCCTCGGGGGCTGGCAGGTCAACGGCATCATCAGCCTGCAATCCGGCTTCCCCTTCTCCGTCGTTACCGGCTCGGATTACAACCTCGACGGCGTTCTCACCGACCGGCCCAATGCCATCACCGCGATTCCCAGGATCGTGGGGGATGGGCCGAAGGCGTTCTCCGACGGTGCCTTCGGAACCCCTGAGAACTGGACCTCTCTATTCCGTCCCGCTCCCGCCGGCACCACGCCCACCCTCGGCCGCAACATCTTTCGCGGCCCCGGCTTCGCCACCGCCGATGCCTCCCTGTTTAAGGAGTTCCGGATTGCCAAACTGGGCGCCGACAACCTGCGGGTCCAGTTCCGCACGGAGTTCTTCAACCTGACCAATCGCGTGAACCTCCGCAATGTACAGAACTCGCTGGGGACATTCAACGCGACCACGCAACGCTGGAGTAACGCTGTCTTCGGCCGGACCAACCTGGCGTTCGAGGGTCGCCAGATCCAGTTTGCGCTGAAGATCCTGTTCTGATATGGAGCGACCTGTCAAGAGCGTCTAGAGCGCCGATGTGTTTTCC
>CAYLPH010000160.1:0-5792 GCA_964385495.1 uncultured Candidatus Solibacter sp. | reverse complement strand
CGCTGGGTTTTGTGGTGCTGCTGCCGCCCTTTCTGCTGCGCGGCGGCGGCGCGGGGGACGTGAAGCTGATGGCGGCGGTCGGCGCGCTGGCCGGCCCTCTCAATACCTTCTCCATCTTCATCCTCACCGCTCTGTTCGGCGGCTTGCTGGCGCTTGGCCTGCTGCTCTGGAAGGGGGGGCTGGGGCGCGCGCTCCGCAATACCGGCTTTATTGTGGGCCAGTTGGCACAAGGCCGCGCCCCCCATGAGCAGCGGCCTGACCTGACCCTGGCAGGACCCGGACCGAAGCTGCCGTACGCGGTGCCGATTGCCATGGGTACGCTGGTCTTTCTAGCCCTATGACTGTGCGACGCTGTACCTGTGCTACGATGAACGCCCGTGGAGCGAACGAGCTTTCTGGCCGTCGTCGCCATTGCCACCCTGGCGAAACTCATTCTCGCCTTCACCACTTACGGCACCAACGACGTCCCGCTATTTGAGGGCTACGCCAAGCGCGCCGCGCAGCCGCACGCCATCCACCTCTACGAAGAGACCATCCTTTTTACCCGCGCCGACGGCCGCCCACACCATGAACCCTTTTGGCATCCGCCGTTTCTGTTGAACCTGCTGCCGGCGCTGCTGGCGGCCGGCAAAGCCAGCGGACTTCCGTTCCCCTTTCTTTTCCGGCTGCTCTCGATTCTGGCCGACCTCGGCAGTTGCCTGATGGTGTGGCGATTGCACCGGCGCGGCAGTGTGGCAGGCCCTTGGTGGACACCGCACCTCTTCGCGGCTTGTCCGGTGTTGGTGCTGCTCTCCGGCTTTCACGGCAACACCGATCCGGTGATGTTAGCCCTGCTGCTGCTGGCGGTCTTTCTGATCGAAACCGGGCGGCCGGCATGGGCGGCGGGGCTGGCTTACGGCATGAGCCTGAGTATCAAGGTATGGCCTGCCGTACTGGGCCCGGTGTTCCTGCTTTACCTTGGAAGGAACAAGGATCGGGCGCTGTTCACGGCGGCCGGGGCCGCGGTATTTGTGCTCGGCGGCATGCCCTTCCTGGCGCAGGATCCGCTGTTCGTCATCCGCCATGTGCTCAGTTACCGCAGCCTGTTCGGGCAATGGGGCATCGGGCAGATCCTGGTCTCGCTTCCGGCGCCAACACTGGGTGAACTCTTCCAAACTTACGGCCCCGTGGCGGTAATGCTGTTGTGCCTGGCGGTGGCCGTGGCCGCGCATATCGGGAGCAAGGCGCCGCTGCTGGCGCGCGTGGGGCTGGTGACGGCCGTCTTCCTCGCCTTCACACCGGGGTTTGGCATTCAATACCTGGCGTGGCTGGTGCCCTGGCTGGGGGCGCTGGGCGGCTATCATCTTTTGCTCTATTCCATCGCCGCGGGCGTGTTCCAGTTCCTGGTCTACCACTATTGGTCGAAGGGGTTCCCCTGGTACCTTGCCGATTCCACCATGGTGGGCCCGTGGCGCGATTCGCTGATTTTGCCGGAGATGATTTGCTGGCTCGTCGTACTGTATCTAGGCTGGCAGTTCGCGGTCTCGATGGGCTCGCGGGTAGAAGCCGCTCCTGCTGTGAAGCGAGGAAAACGCCGTTGAGCCATCCGCCGCTCCTGATCGAGTTCGAACTGCTGTTGCTTGCCCTGGTACTGGTGCGGATTCATCCGGCTTTGGTGGAACGCGTCCGGCGCTGGTTTGACAAGGGCCCTGCGCTGCCGTGGTACTCGATTGCCGGTATCGCGTTGGCGGCGCACCTGTTGGCATGGCCGGTGTTGCGTCCGGCCATGCCCGGGTTGCCCGAAGAGTTCAGCAATCTGCTGGCCGCCGATACGCTTGCGCAGGGAAGGCTCTCCAATCCGCCGCATCCGCTGCAGGCGCATTTCGAGGCGCCGTTTGTGAGCCATTCGCCTACCTATGGCTCGGCGCTGCCGCCGGGAGATGGCTTCGTCTTCGCACTGGGACAAGCCGCCGGAAACCCGATTCTGGGCGCATGGATGGCGACGGCGCTGTTCTGCGGAGCGCTTCATTGGGCCCTGGCCGGATGGATGCCTGCGCCGTGCGCCACGGCCGCGGCGCTGCTCGCCATCCTGCGATTCGGCATCTTCAGCCCCTGGGCGAACACCTTCCAAGGTGGTGCCCTGGCGGCGCTGGCGGGATGCCTGCTCTGGGGCGCGGCCGGACGCCTGCGGGAGCATGCCCGCCCGTTCGACACGGCCGTGATGGTGGCCGGCTTAGTGCTCCTGATGGTGACGCGGCCTTATGAAGCGATCTGGCTCGGCGCGGCCGCCGTCTCCGTGGTGGCCTTTAGCAAACGGCCGACGATTAGCATTCTCGCCCCAGTTACGCTGCCCTTCTCCTTGGGGTTGATGCTGGCGTCCTTCAAAGGCTGGCTCCCACCGGAAGAAGCTAACGCCGGGGCACTGGAAAAGGTAGGAACCTTTTGGATGCTGCTGGTGGGCCCCGCGCTTACTATCCCTCTGGTGATTTATGTTTTGGCCTCGTCTCGCGGACGCTTTGCCTTTGGGCTACCCGGCCTGGGAGCGGCGCTGGTGTTCGCCGGTGTCCTGATCAGCCCGGGACCGGGTTCCCCAGCGGCCTGGGCACCGCTGACGGCGAGCCTCTTCCTGGTGCTGATGGAAGGCTGCCGGCTGCTATTGGAGCAACGGCCGCGGATTGCGGTGGCTTGTTTGCTGGCATCGGCGGCAGTGGTTCCGGCGCGCGCGGCGGTATGGTTGGGCTGGCTGGAGATAGAGGCGTTCCCACCGGGCAAGGCCGTTCCCTGGTACGCCGCGGAGTTGCATCCGCTGCGGCGCCGCGCCGGGGTGCTGCGCGAATTGCGCAAGTTGGGCGGCAACCACGTGGTGCTGGTCCGCTATAACCAGGGTCATCCCCCCTGGGAAGAATACGTCTATAACGGGGCGAATGTTGACGCCGGGGATGTCATTTGGGCCCGCGAGCTGCCCGATCCGCTGGCCAATGTCAGTCTCGTCCAAGCGTATACCGGGCGCCGGATCTGGCTGTGGCGGGTAGACGAAAGCGACGTTGTCGAACCGTATCCGCGGGGCGGTTTCTCTGCAATGCCGCCGCGGCGATAATACGGTAAATGTCTCTTTGGACTTGGCTTGTGTTTCCCGCGGTCACCATGTCGCTGGGCTGGGGACTGCGCGGCTATATCGGCGGCGGCCCGCTGGGGGCGATGATTCCCGGTGCGATGGTGGCGCTGGTGCTGGCCTTGCTGCTGGACCGCAGCGAGGATGACGCGGCGCTGCTGGCGGCCTTCGGCGCAGTGGGTGTGGGTTTCGGCGGCCAGGAGACCTACGGGCAGACGGTCGGCCACAGCATCGCGGCGAACACGATGTGGTTCGGTCTCGCGGGACTCGGATTGAAAGGCGCGGTATGGGGCCTGTTGGGAGGGGTCACCGTAGGCGTGGCGCTGGAGCGTGATCGCTATACGCGGCGACAGCTTTGGATTGGCCTGGGCTTGATGGTCTTCGGCACGTGGCTGGGGTGGATTACGATCAATCGCCCGAAGCTGATCTATTTCTCCAACCGCTATGAGTTGCCGCGAGAAGAGTTGTGGGCCGGGTTGTTGCTGGGAGCGCTGCTGTGGCTTGCCTGGACGTGGCCGGTAAGCCGTACGCCCGCGCGCTTCGCTCTCGCCGGATTCGCCGGTGGCGGCTTTGGGTTCTGGTTTGGCGGGCTGCTGCAGAGCCTGGGCCGGCAGTTCGCTCCGCTGCTGATGAGGGATTACTGGAAGCTGATGGAGTTCACCTTCGGGGCCTGCTTTGGGGCGGCCTGGGGGTTATGCGCGTACCACATGCGGGGGGAGGGGAAGCCCGCGCCCCTAGCCGCGCAACGCGCACCGCGGCCGCTGCTGGTGCTGCTGGGGGTTGCCACGGCGGCGCTGGCGATCGCGGAGAAAGTGCCGGGGCGCTTCGACTATACCCTGCTGGGCGCCGTACTGCTGGCGATTGCCTGGGAAAGCCGCGCTCTGGCGTGGCAGATTGGCATTACGATGACGTGCTGCGCGTTTCTGATTGACTTGGGTGAGAACCGGAAGTTGTTTGCGGTGCCGGTATATTGGGTGTGTGTAGGGGCAATCGTCGCGGCGGTGGCGTGGTGGATCCACCAGCGGCGTGGCGTGGTGCAACCGCTGCTGCTGTTAACGGCGCTTTCGGTCGGCGACTCGCTGATGAAGAGCTTCGGGCCGAACTCCGGTGGGAACCGGATGCAGTTGGGTGTGCAGGGCACCTTCGTGTTGATGGCGATCGTGGTGGCGTGGCTAAGTGGCCGCTTCGGTCAGCGCCAGGATAAACGCGTCGCTTTCGGCGATTGACGCCTCGATATCCTTCACCAGCACGGCGACGTCGCTGTCGATCTTCGCGGCATTGCTCTTCAACGACGTGATCGCATTCAGGTTGTGTTTCAGAAACAGCACCTGGTCGCGATAGGCGGCCAGCACCGGTTGCATGCGCCGCTCCGATTCCCGCATCTTGCGCAGCAGCACGCGGTAGCGGCGCTCGGTCTCCTGGCGGATCTGGCTGCTCTTCAAACGCAGGTCGCGGTTGCGCATGGATGCGATTTCCTTATCCCATTCGCGGAACAGGTCGCGAGCCACCTGGTCAATAGAAGCGATGCTTTCGCTCACATCCTTGGCGCGCGATTCGGAGCGCTCCAACTCGCTATTCAGCTTCTTATAGGTATCTTCAAGCTTGCCGCCCTGAAAGCCGGTGGCCGCCTGGAAGGCTTCCAAGGCGTTCTGGAACTGCTCTTTGGCCTCTTTCTGGTCTTTGCGCCCGGCCTCGACGCGGCTTTGCAGAATGTCGCGCTTCTCCCGCCCCAGCTTCTCATTCGCCGCATAGTACAGGCTGCTACAGCCGGCCAGCATCACGGCCCATGGAACAATAACGCCCCGCATGCTTCTATGTTCGCTCAGTGCGTGGAAGCCTGCTGCTGTAGCGTCGTGTTCCAGATCTTGCGCAGCTTCTCGTAACTGCTGGCGAACCCGTCGGTAAGTTCCCGCGGCGCTGCTTTTGAAAACAGCCGCGCCGCATCCATCACATAGGGCGCCAAGGTGGACCCGGCCACGGCGCGCGGCGGCTGCGCCAGGCTGAACGCCATCAGGATCATGACAATCACGGTGCTGACCAGCAGTCCGCGCACCAGACCGAAGCAGCCGCCCAGCGTGCGGTCCAGCCAGCCGATACCGACCCACTTGAACAGCATCGCCAGTAGCCTTCCCAACAGCGCGCCCGCTACCAGCACCAATAGAAACACCAACACGAAGCCCAGGAAGTTCGACACTGCTTTCGAACTCACGTACTCGGCGAACATCGATCCGGCGGTCCCGTAGAACCACGTGGCCAGAATCACTGCCAGGATTGCCGAGACGATACCGATCACCGACCGCGCCAGGCCCGTCGCGATGCCTGCCGCGGTCGAGCCCGCCAGCACTATGCCCAGAACGATGTCCAGCCAGTTCATGCCAGTTCCCTGCCCGTTAATAACCGGTACGCTTCGTGATACTTCTCACTGGTGCGTGCGGCGACCTCTTCCGGCAGAGGTGGCGCGGGCGGGCGCTTGTCCCAGGTCAATGTCTCCAGGTAGTCGCGCACGTACTGTTTGTCGTAGCTCTTCTGCGAACCGCCGGGCGCGTAGGTTTCGCGCGGCCAGAATCGCGACGAATCGGGCGTCAGCACTTCGTCGGCCAGCACGAGTTTGCCATCGATCAGGCCGAACTCGAACTTCGTATCGGCCAGGATGATGCCGCGCGTCTCGGCGTAGGCCGACGCTTTAGCGTAGATTCGCAGA
>CAYLPH010000159.1:0-5954 GCA_964385495.1 uncultured Candidatus Solibacter sp. | reverse complement strand
TGGCGTTCTGGGAGGAGGTGGCTTTGCCTTCCGGCGTTTTGGGGCCGGTGGAGTGTGTAGAGTTTTCGCGATTGCGTTCGGTTTGGTCAGTCATACGGGACGACCATAGCATGGGGTGGGTGGGGGAGTCCTTGTAAGTTTGTGATTCTATTAGAAACAAGGCTTGTGACTGGAAGCGGGACCAGGGAACGGCGGGCTTCTATTTTGGGACTGACGGAGAAGAGGCGCGACGTGGACGCCTGCCCCACTTGGAACAGTGCTTTTGTTCAACGGGGTTCGTTAGGAGGCGACGCGCCGCCGAGGTGATATGCGGATAAAAATATCGTGAAAGCAAGTAAAGTGGACGATGAGAGTAGGTTAGATGAGCGCAACTTTAATGGACGCCACGCAAAGTGCCCACGCTAGCCTGCTGAGCGAGTTGCGAATGGCCTTTGCTCAGGAGCACCGCGGGGAACACCGCGCCGGCCCCGAGTGCGAGACTCTGCTCCATCTCCTTCGAAGCTGCAAGAGCGATCCGCTTGGCTCCACCCACGCCATTCGCGAACTGCTGCTGCGCAACCCCTCCGATTTTTACGGCATCGCTCTCCGCGTTCTGGGCGACGGCGGGGGGGAAGATCTTGGCCCCGGCCTGGAAACGCTAGTCAGCCTTCTGCACGAAAACGAGCTTCTGCCCTTTGTTCTCACTGACCTCGAAGCCATCAGCGCGCCGACCGCCATCGCCCTCGCGCAGGCTTTGGCCCGCTTCGATCCCCTCTTTGATACCAGACTCCTCAAACACCTGTTCCGCGACGATTATGCAGCGTTGTTCCAGATGGAAACCGCGCGGCTGGAGCGCGTCCTCGAAATTCTTGACGCCATCAGCGATTGTACCCGCCTGGTCTCGTTTCTGATGAAGCTCCAGCGCCACCCCGACAGGCGCATCCAGTCGAAGGCGGCGCTGCTCACTGTTCGCGCCCACCGCAACGCCACCTGGCTGCAATCGCTCCTGAGCAGCGAGGATCCCCGCGTACGCGCCAACGCCATCGAGGGCATGCGCGCGACGTCTCCGTCCGAGAAGGAGATTTCCTTGCTCTGGAAGTGCACCAGCGACGTTCACCACCGCGTTGCCAGCACCGCCCTGCTGGTCCTGTTTGAAAACGGGCATGCGCCTAAGGCCACCGATGCCCTCGAGAAGATGGCCAACTCCCTGGGCGAATGCTACCGCGCCGCGGCGGCCTGGGCGATGGGGGAAACCGGGGACCCGCGGTTCATTGATCAAGTTCGGAGGATGGCCCGCTCCGACACTGGCCTGGCGCGGCGTACGGCGCTCAAAGCGTCGGTTGCGATTACTCGGAGGATTCAATCTGTACCAAAAAGTGCAGCATAGCCGCCTCACGCCTTGCTACACTTCCTGTAGATGCCCAAAGTCACTTTTCTCCCTGCCCAAACCACTGTCGAGTTTGAGCCGGGAAAACTGCCTTACTCCGATCACGGCAAACCGGAATCCCTGCTGGATATCGCACTCCATTACGGGATTCAACTCGAACATGCCTGTGGCGGCTCCTGCGCCTGCACTACTTGCCATGTCGTCGTGAAAGAGGGCGATGGCAACCTGCTACCCATGGAGGATGACGAAGCGGATCGCCTGGATATGGCCGCCGACCTGACGCTGCACAGCCGGCTTGGCTGCCAGGCCGTTGTGAAAGGCGATGTTGTTGTCGAGATCCCTTCCTGGAACCGGAACTACGTTAGCGAGGGCGGCGGCAGTATGAACCTCGGCGACGCCATCCCCGTGAAGCGGTAGATGCCGCGGACGGTGCCATGCACCATCTCGACCTCATCTTCACGATTACGGCGGCACTGACCGCTTCGCTGATTTTAGGGTTTGCCGCCCTTAAGCTACGGCTGCCTCCGATTGTCGGTTATCTGTTTGCGGGCGTGTTGGTTGGACCGCATACGCCCGGCTTTGTGGCCAACCGCGAGATGGCCGAGCAGTTGGCCGAAATCGGCGTCATCCTGTTGATGTTCGGCGTCGGCCTTCACTTTCACGTGGATGATCTGCTGGCCGTGCGGCGTATTGCCGTTCCGGGCGCTGTGGGGCAGATTGCCGCGGCCACGGCTCTGGGCGCGGTCTGTGCGCATGCCTTTGGATGGGATTGGCCGGCCGCGCTGGTCTTCGGTGTGGCGTTGTCGGTGGCCAGCACCGTGGTGCTGACACGGGTATTGGCGGAGAACGACGATCTGCAAACGCACGCCGGGCGAATCGCAATTGGCTGGCTGGTGGTGGAGGATCTGTTCACGGTTTTCGTGCTGGTTGCCTTGCCGGCGGTGCTATCGCCTGGGGGCAATCCTTGGACGGCGATCGGCCTGACCACGCTGCGCATCGGGGCTCTCGGCGCGATTCTGTTGTTGGCGGGGTCGCGGGTGATTCCGGCTTTTCTGGGCGCGGTGTCGCGAACCAAGTCGGCTGAACTGTTCACGCTTGCGGTGCTGGTGCTGGCGCTGGGTATTGCCTACGGCTCGGCGGAGATCTTTGGGGCATCCATGGCGCTGGGGGCGTTTCTGGCGGGCATGGTTGTGGGCAAGAGCGAGTTCAGCTACCGCGCGGCCTCGGAAGCGCTGCCCATGCGGGACGCCTTCGCCGTGCTGTTCTTCGTTTCGGTGGGCATGTTGTTCGAGCCCGCCCAGTTGATCCAGTTCCCGGGGCGGATCCTGGCGACGCTTGGGGTAGTGATGCTGGTGAAGCCGCTGACGGCGGCGGTGTTGGCGCTGGCGCTGGGCTATGGGCCGATGGTGGCTACGCGGGTGGCCCTGGCGTTGTCCCAGATCGGGGAGTTCTCCTTTCTGCTGGCGGCGATGGGCACGCAGATTGGCGTACTGCCCGCGGAGGCCAACGGCATTCTGGTGATTGTGGCGATCCTCTCGATTGCGGTGAACCCATTGCTGTACCGGCTGGCGCCGCGTCTGGAAGGGTACCTGCTGTATGGGGCGCTTGGCCGCTGGTTTGCGCCACGGCGGGGTGGGAGCGCTGCTCCGGCAGTGGAGGGTGTTCGTCATGCGATTGTGGTGGGCTACGGTTTGGTGGGCCACGCCGTTACCGAGCTGTTGGAGAAGTCGGGCATGACCGTGACCATAATCGACCGCAATATCGACACGGTGCGTGCGCTGGGCGGCGAGAGGCGAAGCGCGATTTATGGCGATGCCTCGCGCGGCGAGATCCTTGATGCCGCCGGTGTGCAACGCGCCTCGGCGCTGATTGTGACCCCGCCGGCGTCCGAGACTACGCGCGAGATGATGAGGGCCGCGCGCAGCCGGAATCCGCAATTGCTGATTCTGGTGCGATCCGCGTTCGCTTCGCAGACGGATGGTTTGCTAAGGGCGGGGGCGGACGAGGTTATTTCGGGCGAGGTGCAGGTTGCGAATCGTATGCTGGCGGAGTTGGCGGCGCGTGCCGTTGTAACGTGATTCCCTAATCTAGCTAAAACTGATCTGGGGGTGTTGAGCTTGCGCACTTTCATCGTGACATTGCCGCAGCGATCCGCTGCAGCACGTCGCGAAATCGTTCTTCAATTTGAGTGGAACGCGTGTCGGCAAAACCTAGTTGCGCGGCCAAGGCCTCGACTTCCGGTCGCCACTCGGATGGCATGTGGAACTCTGGCGGGAACGCATGTGTGGCGCGTGCCGCGAAAACACGTTGTGCTGCGTCCGCCGCGCGAACGTAATCCAAGCCTTGCAGCATCTCCACCAGCAGGATGTCGAGAACATCGCGGGCTCGCGACGGGCAACCCCAGTTCAGCGAAGCCGGCGAGTTGCGGATCTATGAGGTCGACCATCTGACCACTGGCGGGCCCTAGATCGATCTCGATCGTTTGCCAGGCGCGGGTGCGATAGGCAACGCTACGTTCACTCGCACGGTGTCCGCTTGCTCCATATCACGGGTCTGAGCCTTGAGCCGAAAAGTGAACGCGTCGAAACCAAGGGCGAGGGCGCGTTGGAACAAGTCCACTCTGCTTCGGCGAGGTCCTTCCAATCCAAGGTCCAGGTCCTTGGTTGCTCTGGCTCGATCCAGTCTCTTCTCGAGGCGTTCCGCGCGTTGTGGCTTTGGCATCATGAGGACCGGAACCTTGTCACGTGACTCTTAAGTTCTCTTCGTAGTTGCTGCGTCTCGGAGGCTGAGATGTAACCCTCGTGCCTCGCATCCGTGATTGCCTGTCCGATGAGATCGATCCGCCCGCCCGCATGCAAGAGGTCGATGATCGTTCTCCTGATCGATGTGACGGGTAGCCCTTCGATCAGGGTGATTTCCTGACCGGAAAGTTCCGCGTGGTGGACCACTACGGACCTTGGCGACTCGCGGCGAAGGCGGGTTGACTTAGGGAGCGTCAGGTGAATGGCGGCCGGATTCGCGTCCGAGATTCCGTAGACGGCTAGTGCTGTTTCATGCGACAACGCAAGTAAGTGCGGTCCTCGATGGGCCTGCGCCCAAAGGACGGCCTCCCGGTATTGCGAGAACCGATTGATGGGAACGTACGGTATGCGGTAGACGCCTCTCGCGGTTCGCTCGATGCGGCCCCGTTGCGCAAGTCTGGACAGTACGGAGCCGGTGAAGCCCGCATTCATGGCTTGCTCTGAGGTGAAAAGGCCGTCGTGTTCCTCGGCAAGGGTGACGAGCTCGTCAAAACGGGTGCGCGGCACACGCTCAGATTATCCTGGGGTGGTTGAGGTTGTCAATTTAGTTCCAAGATGGAATTATTTTGCCATTGGTGGATTATGCCGGGAATCGGCATCCACTCGGCCCCGGATCAGCCCTCAAAGTACCTGAGGCGATATCAGCCCGGACAGCCCGAGCCGCCAAGGTTAGTGTTGTTAGGGGCTTGATAGGTTCTGCGTTTGCGTTCCAGAATCCCAAGCAGGGGGGTCTGATCGCAAACTGATGCTTTTGATGGTGGGCGCGCAGGGACTCGAACCCCGGACCTCCTGCGTGTGAAGAAGAGGAACTGGCTCCATTTGTTCCAACGGCTCCACCCTTTTTGAATATTTTCCAACAAGTTAGGCCACCTGCTTAGAGCCGATTCCTCAAGCCTGTTGTTTGCTTCAGATGGAGTTTTGATACGGTTTTGATACGGCGTTGGATGGGGCAAGTGCGCCCTCTCCAGATCGAACAAGCTTCATCGCGACAATGCCTCGGCGATCCGCTGCAACACCGCGCGGAATCGTTCCTCAATTTGAGCCGCACGCGTTTCGGCCATACCCAGTTGAGCGGCCAAGGCCTCGATTTCCGGTCGCCACTCCGTTGGCATATTGAACTCTGGCGGGAACGGATGTGTGGCGCGCGCTGCGAAAACACGCTGCGCGGCGTCCGCTGCGCTCACATAATCCAAGCCTTGCAGCATTTCCACCAGCAAGATGTCGAGAACATCGCGGGCTCGCCCCGCTGCGTTGGGCGAGGTGCAAGCGTGTAGCTTCTGCGCCACCTGCTCGGCCATACTGAGACAACGAACCGGCGAAGTCACGGGCAAACCTAGTTCAGCGAGGCCGGCAACCTGCGGATCTATTAGGTCGATCATTTGCCCGCTGGCTGGCCCCAAATCGATCTCGATCGTTTGCCAGGCGCGGGTGCGATAGGCAACCGCGACATTCACTCGCACGGTGTCCGCTTGCTCCATATCCCGGGTTTGGGCCTTGAGTCGAAAAGTGAATGCGTCGAATCCAAGGCCGAGGGCACGTTGGAATAAGTCTACTCGGCTTCCGCGAGGTCCTTCCAACCCGAGGTCAAGGTCCTTGGTGGCTCTGGCTCGAGTTGCAAAGCGCAGTTCCAGGGCGACCCCGCCTTTGAGGAAGTACGAACCTAGGATCTGCTCTTGCATTGCCCGTTCGAGGACCCCGCAAAGCGCGAGAAAGGACACCCAGCGGCGCAGCCGTGTTGGCGGTCGTGTGAAAACGTAGTTTTTTGGACTATCGCCGGACTGTCTTGC
>CAYLPH010000158.1:0-6115 GCA_964385495.1 uncultured Candidatus Solibacter sp. | reverse complement strand
CCCCAATCACCCCCATTCCCCCCTGTTACTCTCAAGCCGGGAAACAACCTTCCCCAACCGTCCGACTCGAGAAAGGAAAACATCATGGCCACCGCCGCCCAAATCCTCGCCAACCAGGCCAACGCCCAGCATTCCACCGGTCCCAAGACCGAAGCCGGCAAAGCCACCGTCTCCCAAAACGCCACCCGTCACGGCCTCACCGCCAAATCCTTCATCATTCTGCCCGGCCAGGAAGCCGAATTCGCCGAATTCTCGGACAATCTCCGCTCCGAATTCCTACCCGAGGGTCACTACCAGCAGTTCCTCTTCCGCCAACTGCTGCTCTCGGCCTGGAACATCGAGCGTTGCAACCAGGCCGAAGCCGCCCTCTACACCGGCGATGCCACTGACCCCCTACAGGTCCAGGCCAACGCCGCCCAACTGAAGCTCCTCGTTCTCTACCGCGGCCGCGCCGAGCGTTCCTTCTCCCAAACCGTCAAGGAACTCCGCCGCACCCAGACCGAGATGTTCTACCGCAACGAGACCAGCCTCCCCGCCGGCATCTCGCCGCTGGTCGAGACCAAGTCTGTCGTGAAGCAGCTCGTCACCGATCGCCTGCGCGGCAATCAGGCCGACCTCGCCGCCCTCCGCGTCGCCTGCGAAGGCCCCTTCCCGTCGGCTAGCGCGGCCGCCGCCGCCGCGGATCCGGAGCCGCAAACCCCCGAAACGCGGCCCGCCGAAGCAGAGGACTACCCCTTCGCCCGCCCCGCCGGCGAGCCGTCGTTCCTCGAACAAACAAAGCGAATCCTCGGCGTGGACATCCTCAACACAATCCTCGGCGAGACAAACAAAGCCGCTTGACCCCTCACCGCCCCAGCAGCATATAGGTCACGGTAGCGATCGCACACAGCGCCCCTCGCGCATCGTGCAACTCCACCGTCCCGACACACAACGTCCGTCCAGTCTTCACCAGCTTCGCGCGCCCATGAAGCACCGCCGTGTCCTTCACCCCGCGCAAATAGTTCACCTTCAACTCCACCGTGGTCGACTGCAACCCGCTCCCCAGCCGCTCCACCATGGCGAACCACACCGCCTCATCGGCGACCGTAGCGATCAGTCCCCCATGCAGCGTCCCATCGGGATTGAAGTAAAACGGCTCCAACGGGCACTCAATCGTGACCCCGTCCTCATGCCGCTCCACCACCCGCAGCTTCAAAAACTCCGTATAGTTCATATCGAAGCCGTAATCCAAGCCGAAAGCTGTTAGCTGACCGCTGAAAGCTCCCCAATCGGCCGCCCCTTCCCATCCTTCGTAACATAGAACGGCCGCCGCTCCACCTCATACGCCAGATCGTGCGGAATCCCCATCGCCCGGTAGATCGTCGCATGCAGATCCTCAATCTTCACCGGCTTATCCACCACCTTGCACGGACGCTCCTCCGCCGTCGTCCCATACAGATACCCCTTCTTCATGCCACCGCCGATCAGCAGCACACTCCCCGCCTCACTGAAATGCCGGTGCATCCCATAGTGCTTCGGCTCATCAATCACATCCGGCTGCTTGATCTGATCCTTCACCTCGCGCCCCGGCTTGCCCTCCGTAATCATGTCCCGCCCAAACTCGCTCGCCAGCACGATGAGCGTCCGGTCCAACAACCCGCGCTCCTCCAAATCCAACACCAACTGCGTGATCGGCCGGTCGATCTCCGCCTTCATCGCCTCCGCCCGCTGATGCCCGTTCTCATGCGAATCCCAATGCCGGAACGGGATGTACTCCGTCGTCACTTCAATAAACCGCGCCCCCGCCTCCGTCAACCGCCGCGCCAGCAAACACCCCAACCCAAACCGCCCGGTGTTATACCGCTCGTAACTCTCCTTCGGCTCCAACGCAATGTCGAAAGCCTTCGCCGCCGGCGACGTCATCAGCCGGTACGCATTCTCCACGCTCCGCAGCAGCGATTGCTGCTGGTAATCGCTCCCGTCCCTCAGAATCGGATTCGCCTCCAACAGCTTCCGATACAGCTTCTGCCGGTTCTCAAACCGCCCCGGTGTGATGTGCGCGGGTGGCCGCACCGCCGCCGCCGCATCGCTCGGATCCGGCACCAGAAACGGCGCATACTCGGTCCCCAAAAAACCCGCCGTATGGAACGCCTTCACCGCATCGCTCTCGGCGCCGATATCCAGATTCTGCCCAATGTCCACGAACGCCGGCATGTCCGGATGCTTCGGTCCCAGCGTCTTCGCGATCACCGCCCCGATATGCGGCGCGGCTACCGACAACGGCGGCGCATACCCCGTATGCCAGTGATACTGGTGCCGCGAATGCAGGATGAAGCCCAAATCCCCCGCCTGGTACGTCCGCAGCAGCGTCATCCGGTCCATCACCGACGCGATCCCTTCCAGCCCCTTCGACAGCTTAATATGATCGACCTTCGTGTCGATCGCCGGAAACGTGCTCAGCACCCGCTTCGATTCCAGCCCCTTCTCATAGGGTGTGTACCGCTTCGGATCGAAGGTCTCGGTCTGCGCCATGCCGCCCGCCATCCACAGCAGGATTACGGTATCGGCCGTTGCCTTCGGCCTCTCCGCGGGCCACAGCGGACTCGCCGCCCCAGCCCCCAATGCCGATAAGAACGCTCTTCTCGAAAGGTTAGACATGGCTTTACTCAATGTATTGGAACTCGGGCGATTGCAGAATCATCCACAGCAGGTCTTCCACGCCGGACGCCTCCAACCTCGCTCCCAGAATCTCGCGCAGCACCGCCCGCTCCGCCTCGGCCGGCGTCCGCTGGAACGCATGCAGATACAGCCGCTCCGCGAGTGCCTCCGGCGTCTGCCTCACCGGCGGCCGCGGCACCGGTGTCTCTTCCTTCACCCGCACCAACTGCCGCGCCAGCGGCGCCCGCTCAAATAGGAAGAACCGGATCGCTGGCCCCACATCGGAGTCCGTACTCTCCTTCGTCACCCCCACCGACGCCTGGAACCGCTGGAACTTCTTCCCTCGCAGATCCACCTTCAACCTCGCCGGCAGCTTCAGCTTCTCCGGATCCTCCCCAATCAATGCCCGCAGCGGCACCCGCTCCTTGCCCTTCACGAACACCGCATCCTTCCACATCGGCACCACCCGCGATGGGTTATACGAATCCACGTTCTCCACCAGCAGATACAGCTCCTGCACGCCCTTCACCGGCACGTCCACCTTCACCGGATTCCGCCGTACCACGCCGCTATCGAAGAGGTTCTCCGGCGCATCCGGCGTCTCTCCCGTCAGCCGCTTCGCCGCCTCATTTAACCAGCCCGCCAGATACTGCCCGTTCACCAACTCGATCGCCTGCAGCGTCGTTGGAGCCGTCAACCGCTCGGTCACCATCTGGTCCCGCACCGGCCGCCCCATCGCCCGCGTCAACGACGTCGACTTCAACTCCCACTCGCGAACCCACCGCGTCGGAGCCGCCGTATTCACCGGCTTGAACCGCCAATCGCCCGTGATCGCCGCCACCGCATCGGCATACTGCTCGGCCGTCAACCGCCGCCGGTGCGGACCCGCAAACTGGTCCGAAGCCCCCGCCACGGGCGCGGCCTTCACTGATGCCATCTGGTAGGCCTTCGAAGTCAGCAGCGTTCGCAGCAGCTTCTTCACGTCATACCCATTGCGGGCGAAGTCCGCCGCCAGCCAGTCCAGCAACTCCGCGTTCCACGGCTGCGCCGCCATATCGTCCACTGGCTCCACGATGCCCCGCCCGAACAGCAGCTTCCAATAGCGATTCACCGCCGTCCGCGCCAGCCGCCCGTTCTCCGACAACGTGAACAGCCGTGCCGCCTCGGCCCGCCGTTCTTCCAACGTCGACACCGGCCGCACCGCGCCCAACTCTGGGAACAGGAACTTCGGTTGCGCCGTCTCGCCCGTCTTCGCATCGCAGCGCACAATCTCCAGCGACTCCGTGCTGAAGAACGCCGCCAGCCCATACGCGTCCTTCAGCTTCCAATTGCTGATGAAGCTGTCATGGCACGAGTTGCACTTCAGGTTGATCCCCAGGAACGCCTGCGCGCTGTTCTGCGCCGCCTGCAAAGGAGGCCGCTCGCTCGCCGGCACCTCACCCCGCCAAGTCACCCCCAGAATGAATCCCTCCGGGTCGCCCTTCTTCGCCGGATTCAACAGCGTCGCCACGAAGCGGTCATATGGCATGTTCTCCTCCAACGCCCGCCGCAGCCACGCCGTAATCGACTTCCGCTCCCCGTAATAAACCACGCCATCGTCATTCCGCAGCACATCGTTCCAGAAGCTCATCCAATGGCCGGCGTAGGCATCCTTATCCTTCAACAGCCGGTCCACCAGCTTCCCCCGATCGGGGCTCTTCTCGAACTCCCGCAACTGCTCCGGCGTCGGCAACAGCCCATGCAGATCCAGATACGCCCGCCGCGCGAACAGCCGGTCCGGCACGGTCTTCGCATCCAAAGTCCCCAGAAAGGCATCCACCGGATGCCCGCCCTTCGGCGGCGTTGGCGTGCGCAACGCCAGCGGCGCCTTCCACGTCGCCACATCAGCGACACCCGCACTGCCCTTCGCGCCTTCATCGATCCACTTGCGCAGCGTGGCGATCTCCGCCTCGCTCAACGGCGCGCCGCTCAATGGCATCCGCGGCGGCTTCTCCCCCGTCACCCGCTGCAGCAGCTTGCTCGCCTTGCTATCGCCCGGCACCACCGCCCGCAACACGTCGGCTCGCGAGTTCAGAGCCAAGCCGCCTTGCGCGTTATGCCCGCTATGGCACGACGTACATCTTGCCGTCAGAATCGGATGCACCTCGCGGGCGAAATCCACTTCCGCCCGCAGGCTCACACCCAATCCGAGCATCCAAACGATGCTGTAAACTTTGAGGGTCATGCCGGAGTCTTCCAGACGCCATTTTATTGCTTCCGCCACGGTTGCCGCTATGGTGCCTGCTTTTCTACGCGCCGCGGAGAAGCGGCCGAACGTCGTCCTCATCATCACCGACGACCAGGGTTACGGCGATCTTTCCCTCCACGGCAACCCGAATCTCCAGACTCCGCACATCGATTCCATTGGGCGCGATGGCACGCAGTTCACGCAGTTCCACGTCAACCCCGTCTGCTCGCCCACCCGCGCCAGCATCATGACCGGACGCTACTACTACCGCACCGGCGTCACCGACACCTACCTCGGCCGCTCCATGATGCACAATGACGAAACCACGCTGCCCGAACTGCTCAAAGGCGCCGGCTACCGCACGGGCCTGTTCGGCAAATGGCACCTCGGCGATTGCTATCCGCTACGCTCCATCGACCAGGGCTTCGAAGAGTCGCTCAACTGCACCGGCGGCGGCCTCACCCAGCCTTCCGATCCGGTTGGCAACACCTACTTCGACCCCACGCTCCGTCACAACGGGCAATGGGTGAAGAAGCAGGGCTACTGCACGGACATCTTCATGGATGCCGCCCTCGGCTTTATCGAAGCCAATCGCAACCAGCCCTTCTTCACCTACATCGCCACCAACGCCCCGCATGACCCCTTGCAGATCGACGACAAGTACGCCGACCCTTTCCGCAAAGCCGGGCTCGCCGACCGCGAAGCCAGGATCTACGGCATGGTGAAGAACGTCGATGACAACGTCGGCCGCCTGCTCGTGAAACTGCGCGAACTGAAGCTGGAGCAGAACACCATCGTCATGTTCATGACCGACAACGGCCCGCAGTCGCCGCGCTACAACGCCGGCATGCGCGGCCGCAAGGGTGGCGTCTACGAAGGCGGCATTCGCGTCCCCTTCCTTCTCCGCTGGCCCGGCGGCGCCAAAGGCGGTCTCAAGCATTCCCAACTGGCCGCGCACATCGACCTCATGCCGACTCTCACCGATGCCTGCGGCGTGCGGCGTCCCAAGGATCTGAAGATCGATGGCCGCAGCCTGCTGCCGGTCCTCAAGGGAGCCAGGTCCGCCTGGGCCCCGCGCACCCTCTTCTTCCAGTGGCATCGCGGCGAGCGCCCCAATCCTTTCCAGAACGCCGCCGCCCATAACGGCCGCTACAAGCTCATCAACGGCAAGGAACTCTACGACCTCCAGTCCGATCCCACCGAGAGGACCGACATCGCCGCCCAGAACCCAGACATCGTGAACAAGCTTCG
>CAYLPH010000157.1:0-6141 GCA_964385495.1 uncultured Candidatus Solibacter sp. | reverse complement strand
TCTGAAGCGTATAGCATGGTTCCTGGCCGAGATCCCCAAAACGGTTAAGCACCCCCGGCGGCACCGGAGCAAGCCTCGACCTAAGCTACAAACTTTCGCCGGATGCGCTGGCCGGCGTCGAAACTTAGCAAAGGCCGGAAGTGGGGATCGATCACCGAATAGGGTAAATTGTGGTCGTGTTCCCTTTCGGCCCGCTCCATCCAGGGGAGTGCGCGCTCGGGCGAGCCGCATTGGGCCTCGACGAGCCCCACCAGGGAAGGCGCCTGCCGGTCCATGCCCAAGTCCCGCAGCAGGGCCATCGCCTCCGCATAGGCGGCGCTTCCTCCGGTCTCCGCCAGAACGTGGGCCAGGGCCGCGGCAAAGCGTTGGCTCTTGGGATCGGCCTTTTGGATGGAGCGGAACTCCTGTTCGGCCTCACGGGTTCTATGTTGGCCTTCGAGAGTGCGGCCAAGCAGCCAGCGGCCCAAGGGCCAGCCCGGCTCCCAGCGTAACGCTTCTCTTGCGACCTGTTCCGCCTCACCCGCCCGTCCGGCCTGGAGGAGCGTCGTTACGGCGGCGAACTGGAGCACCCGGTCTCTCGGCAGCACGCTCAACGGCCGGGCCAGGACGGCCATCGCTTCGCCGGCGTGCCCCCGGATGGCGGCCGCGTCACCGTAGAGCCGGTACGCCTCGATATGGAAAGCCGAGCGGTCGATACATCTTCGCAAAGACGTCTCCGCCGCGGCGATGTTCCACAACTCCAGCAAATCCAGGTATCCCGTGACGTAATTGCCTTCCACCGACATCGCATCCAGGGTAAGGGCGCGGCGCGCCGTTCGGGCGGCCTGCTCCGTCATCTTCGAGTCGTAGGCCGCGGCTAAACGGTAGATCCATGCCAGTTGCCCGACGGCCTCGGCGAAGGATGGATCCAGCCGCGCGGCTTCTTCCAGCAGCCGCGCGGTGCGCATGAGGTCCTCCAGGCTGGTGCGCTTCAATTTGTCGCCGGTGGATTGGAGGACGAAATCCTTGCGTGGACGAATTGCCGTCTGCGCTTCGCGGTAGGGAGCGAGCGCTTTTCGCCGGCCGGCGGAGGGCCGCGCCCGCCGCTGGATCGAGTTCACCTGTCCTCCGATCGCCGCCGCCGCGATGCGCGCCAGAGCGCCGCGCTGGCCGGACTCCCGGTCCCACACCGACGACCAGACGCGGTTGTCGCAAGAGGCTTCCCGCATCTCGGCCACCAGACGCAGACGGCGCCCGTCCTCCCAGCAGCGTCCAGCCATAACGGTAACGCAGTAGGCCGCGCCTTCCGACCGCGCCGCCAATTCGCGCATATCTTTTGCTTCGATAATGGGGACCCGCAGAAATCCCAGCTCATTCGCCAGCGCCTGCAGGAGTTGCGCCGCCTCGCCGGTGTAACCGCCGCGGTCCGCCGTCTCCCCGTGCACCAGCAATACCGGTGCCGCGGGTGCGGAGTTGCGTAGAAGGAGCGCGGCTCCGGCAGCCGCGGAGACGCCTCCAAGGGCCAATCCGGCGGCCAGTTGGCGCCGGGTCAACCCCTTGTTCGCCGGGAGAATGGGCGCCGGTTCCACCAGCGGCAACGGCGCTTCCTCCGGGGATGCCGCCTCCGCGAACCGGGCGATGTAACTACCCTTGGGGACTTCGATGCGGATGCCGTCGCCGGTTCCCGCGGCTTCGTAGTAGCGGTCGAGCCTGGCGCGCAGCTTTGACATCTCGACCCGCACGGCGGAGTCGAGTTTCGGGTCGTAGCCGTCCTCGCGGTCGAACACGTCCAGGGCGATCGCATACTCCTTCAACTGCTCGGTGCGCCCCGCCAGGGTGTTCTCCACAACGTAGCGAAGCAGCCGCGATTGGCGCCCGGCGCGGGAAAAGCTCCCGCTCGTAAGCACGCGCTCTAAGTGGTCTAGAATTCTGGCGTTATCCACGACCGGCAACTCCCTGGTAACGCCGATTCTACACCAGGTAACGCCGCGTGTTCCCAGGAGTCCGTGGTTTGATGCCGCACATGGGAGGATTCATGCGGCTACACCACATGAGCATCGCGGCTGTATTGCTGGTTACCTGCTTCGGCGGGCCGGCGGTTCAAGCTGGCGTGATCACTTTCGCGGAAAACCGGAGCAACGTTAACGACCGGTCCGGCACCGGTACAACCTTTTCACAAACCATCGCGTACAGCAGTGGAGTGCCGGGAAACCCAGCCTACGGGGGGGCGTCTTACACGAGTCCCCCTTCCGGCTGCGGCGGGCTTTGCCTATATCCCGGCTACAACGAGTACGGAGAGGCGTCCATCGACGCGACGACGGGGCGAGGGCGCGTCGAGGCCAGCGTCGGATTCTCTTCCGGCACGGGCGGTCTGGCGAGTGCCGAGGCGGGCTTCACTCTCACCGATACCCTCGATGTCGATCTTAGCCAGCCGCTGCTGCTGACTCTCGACCTTTCTTACTCCGAACTGGCGATCCGGTTAGGAGTAGGGGCGGACCGCTATGCGGGCGCTGGAGGGGAGTACAGCCTCCGGTTATTCGCACTCGACGAAGGGATTCCGGAACTGGAGATGAGCATCCTGTTCGACAGCTTCGCGTATGAGGGCGGGCCCAGCCACGGATACGTTATGACTGTTTTTTACGACGGCATTGAGCAATTCCGGGAGCAGGACTCCACCAACCCGTTGCCGTTTGCCTTCCATCTAGCTGCCGCTTACCCAAGCTTCCCCCCGATTGGGAACACGCGAATGGGGTTGGAACTATCGCTCAGGGCGAATGCCGGTTGCCTCTCGATCGGCACGCCCGGTTGTGCCGCCCGGATCTCCTCGCCCAACTCCAGCTATCTTTCGCTTACCGGCGCGTACTCGTCGCAGAATGGGTATGCTTATCTCGGACCGGAACCGTCCGCCGGGGTGCCCGAACCGCAAACGGGAGTCATGGTTGCAGCGGCGCTGCTGGCGTGGGCACTGCGGCGGCGGGCATGAAAAAAGCCGGAACCCGCTCGCTCGCCCGCGGGTCGGTCAGCGTAAACCGCTGATTCCGCTCCGAAGCCGGGACCGCAAGGAGCCGGTAGAGTAGGAGAGGGGGCGACACAAAGGTGGCCTACTCTCTCCTCGTCGAACCGGAGGTGCGGTAGCGCCGCAAGCACGGGTCTGTGCGGGGGGTGTCTGGTAACAGCCATCCCTACCGCGACGGGTTCCCAAGGTTCCCCCCGATGGCGAAGGGTTACGCCAGCCCCCTCAGTGCGTAACACACGCAACCGCTGCGATAAAATGCCTGTAACGTGAGGCAGGCATTTCTTTTTCTGGTAATCCCGCTGGCCGCCGCCCGTGCGGAGGATCTTCCCCGCCAGGTGGCCGACATCTTATCCGCCAACTGCTTGAGTTGCCATGGGCCAGCCGTCAAAATGTCCGAACTCGACCTCAGCACGCGCGAGGGCATGCTGAAGGGCGGCAAACGCGGCCCTGCGCTCGTGCCCAGCGACCTTGCCAAGAGCCGCCTCTATCGCTCCGCGGCGCACCAGGAACAGCCCGCCATGCCTCCCGGAAAGAAGCTGCCCGATTGGCAACTCGTCATCCTCTCCCGCTGGATCAACACCGGCGCGCCCATGGAGAAGCCCATCACCTCCGATGAGGAGAACAAGAAATCGCTGACCAAGCTGGAAGACCGTCCCATTACCGAAGAGGAGCGCAACTTCTGGTCCTTCCGCCCAGTGAAGCGCGTCGCGCCGCCGAAAAGCGGCCATCCTATTGATGCGTTCCTTTCCGCCACCTGGGACGCGAAGAAGCTCAAGCCCTCCGCGGAGGCTTCGAAACGCGTGCTGGTGCGCCGTGCCTATCTCGACCTCTGGGGCCTGCCTCCCACCATCGCGCAAGTGAATGACTTCCTGGCCGACCAGCGCCCCGATGCATTCGAGAGGCTGGTGGACAAGCTGCTCGATTCGCCCCACTATGGCGAACGTTGGGCGCGCCACTGGTTGGACCTGGTGCGCTATGCCGATTCCGGCGGCTTTGAATATGATCGCGACCGCGCCGATGCTTTCCGGTACCGCGACTGGGTGGTGCGCGCGTTGTCGGCGGACATGCCTTACGACCAGTTCGTGAAGTGGCAGATCGCGGGCGATGAGATTGCTCCTGGCAATCAGGATGCCCTGGTCGCCACCGGCTTCCTGCGCCATGGGCCGGAGCACAACGTGAAGAACGAGCAGACGCGCATGGAGGAGTTGGACGACATCGTCGTAACCACCTCGAACTCCTTCCTGGCCGTCACGGTGGGCTGCGCGCGCTGCCACAACCACAAGTTCGACCCCATCCCGCAGAAAGACTACTACCGCATGCAGGCGGTGTTCTTCAACACCAAGGCCAACGATACGCCCATTGCCGGCGCGGAGGAATTAAAGGCGTTCCAGGATGCCAATAAGCGGGTGGACGAGCAGATCGCGCCGCACAAGAAAGCACTGGAAGCGCTGGTGCTGCCGTATCGCGAGAAGAAGATCGCCGAGGAGCGCGCCAAGCTGCCGGACTACGTACAGCAGGCCCTGCGCACGCCGGCCGAAAAGCGCACCGAGGGCCAGAAGCTCACGGTGACGCAGGTGGAAAAGACGCGCAACTTTACGGAAGAAGACGTCATCGCTTCCATGAGCGCGGCCGACAGCGCGAAGTATCGTGAGATTCAGGCACGCATCAGGAGCCTGGAGAAGGAACGGCCGAAGCCCGTCGCCACGGCCATGGCGATCACCGATAACGGCCGTGACCCCGAGCCTTCGTACTTCCTCCATCGCGGCAGTCCGGATTCAAAAGGTTCGCTGATGAAGCCGGGCGTACTCAGCGTAATTACCCGCGACGAGCCGGCGTTCCCCGATCCGCCCGCCGGCGCCTCCACCACGAATCGCCGCAAGGGCTTTGCCGATTGGCTGGCTTCGAAAGACAATCCGCTCTTCACGCGCGTGATGGTGAATCGCATCTGGCAGCATCACTTCGGCGAAGGCATTGTACGCACGCCCAGCAACTTCGGCAAGACGGGTGATAAGCCCACGCATCCGGATCTGCTCGACTGGCTGGCCAGCGAATTCGTGGAACAGGGTTGGAGCATGAAGAAGATGCACCGGCTGCTGATGACGTCGAAGGCGTATCGCATGGCGGCGGACGATATCGCCGCGAACATGGCCATTGACGCCGATAACCTCTACCTGTGGCGCATGCCCCGCCAGCGTTTGGAAGGCGAGATCATTCGCGATTCGATGCTGGCCGTGGCGGGCACCTTGGACCGCCAGGTGGGTGGGCCGGGCGTGCATCCTTACATCGACCCCTCGCTGTGGCAGGGCAGTTCCGGCCGCACCTGGCCGGGCAAGGCGGGTGACGATCCGGCCACGTGGCGCCGTAGTATCTATGTATTCTCGAAGCGCAGCATCCCGCTGCCGATGCTCGATGTGTTCGACAAGCCCGATGCGATTTCGTCATGCGCGCGGCGGAACCGGTCCACCATCGCTCCCCAGGCGCTCATCCTGATGAACAACGCCTTCGTACGCAACCAGGCCAAAATGTTTGCGGACCGGCTGCGCAAGGAAGCGGGTGAAGATCCCGGCAAGCAGATTGAACTGGCATTCCAACTGGCTTATTCGCGGGCGCCCCAACCTTCGGAAGTGAAGGCGTCGAAGGCGTTTTTGGATGCCGGTCCGGAGGCGCTGGTGGACTTCAGCCAGGCGCTGTTCAACAGCAACGAATTCGTGTACATGCCGTAAGGGAAGACCATGGCCAAGAGATTCTATTCACGGAGAGAACTGCTGCGGGCGGCCGGCGGCGGCATGGGAAGCCTGGCACTGGCGGATCTATTGCTGCGCGACCAGGCACAGGCGGCCACCGGCGGCGCCGTTACAACCTTGGCTTCCCGCAAGCCGCACTTCACGGGGAAGGCGAAGTCCGTCATTTCGATTTTCTGTTACGGCGGCGTGAGCCAGATGGACACGTTCGACCCCAAGCCCGAGCTGTACCGGCGGCGCGGCGAAGCATTGACGGGGAAGGGCGACGTAGTGGTGTCGCAAGGCACGCCAGGCGGCCTGATGCCATCGCCCTGGGCCTTTCAGAAGTATGGCCAGTGCGGCATGGATGTGTCGGAGCTGTTCCCGAAGGTCGGGGAGATGGTGGATGAGATCGGCTTTGTCCGG
>CAYLPH010000156.1:0-6208 GCA_964385495.1 uncultured Candidatus Solibacter sp. | reverse complement strand
AGTTCCTGCGCGGAAGCATCGTTTGGTGCCTGACTCAGCAGACTTTGTAATGCCGCCTCCGCCTCTGTGAACATTTCCGCTTTGAGGCAGGAGATCGCCAGACGGCGAAGAACTTCGAGCGCCCGCTCACCGCCTGTCATCCCGGCGATGGCCTGCAACACCGGCACCGCTTCCCGATGGCGGCCCGATTTCTGGTAGATCGTCGTCAACACCTGCAGGAGCGGCACTTGATTGCTGAACTTCCTCTTGTGCTCCAGCAACAACCCAATAGCCTCGTTGTCGCGACCGGCCCGAGAGAGCGCCATGGCAAGGTCTTTCACCGCGCTCTCGTAACGGTCACCCACCTTGATAGCCTGACGATAGTACCGCTCGGCCTGTTCGGGACTGTTGTGTATCTGCTCCGCTTCCTTCGCAAGACGATACGGGCCAGTGCCAGAGGGTAGGGTTCGGATCTTCTCCTTGTTGATGTAGTCCTGTTCGAGCGCCAGTGCAATTTCGTTTCCTGGCTCTTGTTCCAGGACTGATCGAATGGCCGCGATAGCGAAATTATACTGCTGGGAGCGGGCGAGCCTCTGTGCTTCCTCGAGCTTCGACCGAATCTGACCCTTGCTAAGCCCCAGCCTTGGCACAAGCGGTTTCTGAGCGCCGTTCACAGGCAAGGGCGCACCAGGCTTTCCCGGCGCACCAGGCGTCGGAGACGTCGTCTGGGCAGCGGCCGCCACTCTGGACCCGGGAGCAGGAAGGTTTGGAGCGATTAAGGCCAGCCATCGCCCGAAATCACCAAAGCGATTCACTTCTGGACTATCCACTGGCAATGCGCTAAGGATCTCGGCGGCTGTGTCCCTATGCCCCGAGTCGCAGAGTAAGAACGAGAGAGTCTCCAGCACCAACTGCAAATCCGCAGCCGACTTAGCTCTAACCGCATTCTCGTAAGTTGGCACTAGAAATTCCGCCGCCCGAAGTTGTCGGCCGACCTTGACAAGCGTGTACCACGCAGTAACATCCCGCGTCGGTTTTTCACTGGCCATGAGATTAGACAGGGCGTCGTATGCTCCCTGGAAGTCACCAAGCTTCAGACAGGCAGCTGCAAGGTTATGCAGGCAGATGGGCTGACGAGACAACTGGCGAGCCGCGTGGAAATAGGTCCGGGCATCCAGATTTGCTTCAAGCGCCAGGTACAGACATCCCGCGTTATAGTGCGCCTGCCACAATTCGGGATCGATTTCTATGATCTGCCGTAGACCAAAGATGGTCTGGTTGTATCGGCTCGGTTCCCTGATTGTCCTAGCGTGCCGGTACTGCTGGCGGCAACTATCCCAAAGCGATTGCAATCTTCTGCGCTCCTGATAAGGGAGATGCGCGAGCTCATCCGGGTCGATGACTTCGATCAGCTCCAGAGCTTCTAACCGGACGGTGCTGATCTGCGCGGCAAAGCGCGCCTCAATATGCGCCAATGCCGTCACAGCCGCCGCGTCCGGGCCCGCAAAAGCTTGGGAAGCGGGCTGCGGGACGGTCGCAGCCGCTGCAGGACGCGCGTCGAGGTTCGTTTGCGCGGGGGCGCTCACTGGATCGGCCTCGGCACCACCACCGGCAACCGGTTTCAGCCCCACGCCAGATCCTCCCTCTGGCGGGGACGGAAGCGGGTTTGTGAAGGGAGATGCGGTGGCAGAAGGAGCCGCGGGCTGCTCGGGGCTGCAAAAAGCAAGCGCGTCGGCCGCGATCACCGCCGGGGAACCACCGATGTCCAGAGTGATGTCCGTCATGCTGATCGACGCCAGGGTTCCAACGTACGTGTGGCCGGTCTTGATTACAACGGACACACGCGTCCCCAGACGCACGTTCTGTTGCAAAGTATGGATTATGTTGCTCATCAAGTCCTGTACTGCCGGTTTCCTAAGGAGTGAGGCTACTATTATAGTTGAGTGGCCTTGCCCGCAATCACTGCGGGGATTACTCAGCCTCAAAGCGGGCCGGCTTTGGTTCGTACGGGGCGCTTGTAGAGTGTCCTCCGCTGAAGGGGACCGGATTACGCGGAGAGGCCCGAGTTGTCGAAGAACCCTCCGTGCCAACATAGTCGAGACCGTCGGCCAAACTACTGTGCAGGGCGAGAATGGAAATCAGCGTGAGTATTCAACTCAAGAGTGGTGTTATTCCGGCACCCAGCCGCGCCGTGTCGCCTCGCCCCAACCCCGCAGCCGTAGCCGATGCAAGCGGCGAATCTTTCCCGCCGACTACAAGCTGCCCATCATTAAGGCCGCCGGTGCCGTTAAAGGTACCCCTGGCGGCGTCGGTGCACTGCTCCGGCGCGAAGCGCTGTTTTCTTCCCATCTGACGAGCTGGCGCAAGGAACGGCAAGGCAACTCCTCCGGCTCTCGCTCCCAAGACCCGCCGCCCCAAGTCCAAAAGTGATCCCCAAGCTAATTACGAAATCGATAAGCTGCGCCGCGAAGAACAGCGACTCACCAAGTCACTGCGTCGAGCCAAGATTGTCATCGATGTCAAAAAAGTGGCGCACTGCTGGGGTGGCACTGCCGGCGGACCCTGCGGAGAAGTCCTAATGGACGTCCTCGCGTTGTCATCGACGGTCGGCATGCAGTCCGCTTGCGACAGTCTCGGTGTCGTGCGCGCCAGTTTGTATCGGCAGCGTCCAGTGTTTGGCCCGGGCACCAAGCCAGTTCCACTAGTCGATATGAAGCGACCAACCACCGATGGCAGTAGCGCGGGTTACGCTGCGAACAGGTGAAAATCCGGCGGCGTAAAGCCGCATACGTAAGGAGCTGGTCGCAATGTCCAAGGTACTCTTTGTGGGACTGGATATCCATGCCGAGACGATCGCTGTAGCGGTAGCTGAAAAGGGGAAAGAAGAGGTGCGTTCGTTGGGATTAATCCCGAATCGGATGGAGGCAATTCGCAAGCTGGTCGGGAAGCTGAGCCAGGAGAAAGGTTCGCAGATCCAGGCGTGCTATGAAGTCGGTCCGACGGGCTATGTTCTCTACTGGCAACTGACGCAGTTGGGTATAGCCTGCGAGGTGATCGCATCGAGCCTGGTGCCGAAGAAGGCAGGGGATCGGGTAAAGACAGATCGTCGCGATGCCGAGAAACTGGCGCGCTGATACCGGGCCGGAGATCTGACGGCGGTTTACGTGCCCGACGCCCGACAGGAAGCGCTATGTGACGTGGTGCGTGCGCGGGAAGCGGCCAAGAAGGACCAGTTGAAGGCCAGGCACCGGCTGGGGAAGTTTCTGCTGCGTCACGGGCGTCAGCGGCCGGAAGGAATGACGGCGTGGACGGTAAAGCATCTGAACTGGATCAAGAGCCACGTAAAATTCGATCAACCGGCGCTGGAGGCCACGATCGAGTCCGTTAAGGTCGCGGAGTGACTGGCCGTTCTGATATGGAACGAGCTGTCAATAGCTTTTACGAGCGCTGACCTGTTTCCCTTTTCAATCGGCCAGCTTTCTCCGCAGGAGGAAGCTGGCCCTCCTGTTCTTGCCCCATTGATCCAACCCGAAGTGTTCCCGCCGGAGCCGCCCGTCGCATGCCTTGCCTCGCCAGAGCGGCGAGCACCGTTCTGGCACCGACCGTACCCATTGACGGGCGGCGGAGCGGGAACACGTTCGCGTCGGTGAGCTCTGCGCTTCGGTTGTTGAACAGCAGCACTGGTGACAGCCCGGGCTTTACGCGACGATTGATCACTCTGATATTCGCGGGTCGAAACCGCATGGTCATGATCCGTCGGGAGCTGCCTCGGACTAAGATCGCGGGTTGGGGCCGGAGCCGTACCGCCTGAAAGATACGTAGGGTTCTCCTTTTCATGGAGCCCACGCCGTTACCGGCGCTGCTGTTCTGATCAGCACAATGTGCAACTTCCTGGTGCGGCTACGCTGCCTTCCGCGGCACTTCCTGCTGCCCCTCAAAATGCGTGGCGATCGCCCATGTAAACCCCAGCACCTCCCGCCCCACGGCCGTCACAATCTGGTTCTTGTTCTTGCCCCTGGCCTGCAGTTTCACGTACTTCTCGTGCAACCGATGCTGCGCTTTCCAGGCAATCTGCTTCACTTCCTCACTCAACTTCAAGGTCTTCTGCCGCCGCAGCAGATAGCCGGTCACATTGGGCCGATGCTGATACGACCATGCCGCCCCCACCGGCACTCGCCGCAGATGCGCATTGCCGGTTTTGGTGATTGGGCCGCGAATCACCCGGTTGCCACTGGAATGCTCACTGGGTACCAAGCCGCTATAGCCCATCAACTGCCTTGCACTCTCGAACCGCGTTAGACTCCCCAATTCCGATACGATCGTTGCGGCTGTCACCTGTGCCACCCCTCGTAATGCTTGCAAAGCTTCGATCACCGGCCTCATCTCTGGTGGCGCCGCCTGCACGGCTGCGTCGATTACCTTCTCAAGCTTGGCGACTCGCTCGGCAACATGTTCCACCTCGTGCAGATAGTCATCGAGCGCTTTCGACGTTGAACGAGCGCGGGTGCTCGACGTTTGCAAGAGGAACGTTTCAGGATTGCGCGCCGGCCGCCGTGCAGGCCACCTTGTCGATGAAGGTCAGTTCTGTTGGCCACCGCGCCGAACCAGTTGTGAGATTGGGACATCACGAAACTGCGCGGTCCGGTTAAACGTAAGCGCGTGACCAACCGGTTAAACGGACGTACTTCTACCATTGTGTGGTGCTTGACGTCACGTCTTCAGCCGCTACGTTACCGGCTGGATCGGTGCATCGCGTGAGAGTGGCTAACGGGCCAGACGTCTTCTCGCAGAGACCGTCCCGAAGCGCGACATCGCGGATGGCCAATTCAATACTCACAGTGACCGGGGTCGGCCGATTATCCTCCAAACCGGTGGCGTTCCTGCTGGCAAACTTGGGCGCCACAAAGACCACAAAGCTCCCTACGTCTTCGATGACAATCCGTACTCGGAAAGTCAAAATCCGCACCCCTCAATTACCGACGGAAATTCCGGGTCGTTTTGGCTGCCTTCAGGATGCCCGCACCTTGGCCAGGAATTCTTTCGCTCCTACAACGAGGAGCAACGCCACTCCGGGATCGCGGTACTGACGCCTGCCAATGGTGTACTCGGGTCAGACCCAAGCCGTCCTCGCTCAGCGCCAGGCGGTTCTGGGCTGTTGTAACGGTGATCTCTAGCTCTCTCCGGACATGTGTGATTTCAACTCCGAGACGATAGTTCGACCGGCGAACGCGGATGATAAGCCTCTGGTTTCGGAATCGATGTGGAAGAATGATGCCTCATTGGCGAGTCAGAAGCGCAGAGCTATGCAGTCCAAATGCCCGACTTCAACTATCCCCTGTGGAATGTGTACATTGCCCGTCCCACAGCCGTAAAATATAACCAGCCATGGCAGTCTACAAACGCGGTGAAACCTATTGGTTCCGTTTCGTCTGGAACGGCGAACTCATCCGCGAAAGCACGAAGCAATCCAACAAGCGGGTCGCAGAACAGATCGAATCCGCACGCAAAACCGCACTTGCGAAGGGCGAAGCCGGGATCAAGAAGCGTCCGGATATCCCCACCCTCGCCGGCTTCGAAGAGCGCTTCATCCAAGCCATCGAAACCCGCTGCTCCAACAAACCCAACACCATCAAGTTCTACAAAGAAAAGTTTCGCCGGCTGCTTGAGTATGCCCCGCTCGCCCGTGCAACGCTGAGCGACATCGAAGAGCACCTTATCGAACGTTATGTTCAGGCCCGCCGCAAGAAGGTCGGCATCGTCTCGGTCAACCGCGAACTCGCCACCCTCCGCCGAGCCCTCCGCTTGGCTCACGAATGGAAGATCCTCGACCGCGTCCCTCGCATCCGCCTGCTCGCCGGCGAGCCCATCCGCGACTTCGTACTCACCCGCGACCAAGAGCATCTCTACCTGAGCATTGCGCCGCAACCACTACATGATGTCGTCGTGCTCGTTGCCGACACCGGGCTCCGACTTGGAGAAGCCCTCTCCCTCGAGTGGCGCGACGTTCACCTTGACCCCTCCGGCGGAGCCCGCTTCGGCTACATCCGCATCCGCGACGGCAAAAGCCGCAACGCCAAGCGCGAGGTCAGTATCACCGGCCGCGTTAAATCCATGCTGGAAACGCGGCGCCAGGAGAAGACCGACAGCCACCTGGTGTTCGTTACCGTCCACGGGTGTCATCAATCATCAGAAAACGTAGTTTTCTGGGCATGCTGCCGAGGCAGCATCA
>CAYLPH010000155.1:0-6803 GCA_964385495.1 uncultured Candidatus Solibacter sp. | reverse complement strand
GGCCGTGGTCAACGGGTCGTAGATCTGGAACGGCCGCCCGGCCCGATCCACCGAGCGCGAGAAGTCGCCGGAGCGTTCGAGTTGGGTCGGCACCACGGCTCGCGCAAAGGCCGTGCCGCGAATCTGCGTTCCTTCAAAGTTGAAAAAGTAGAACGTGCGATCCTTGCCGTTATAGAGTTTGGGGATCTGGAACGGTCCGCCGAAAGAAGCGCCATAGGTGTTCTGCTTGAACTCGTTCTTGCGCGCGCCGATGCGGTTGTTGAAGAAGCTGTTGGCGTTGAGGTTGTCGTTGCGCAGATACCAGTACGCGGTGCCGTGGTAGGCGTTGGTGCCGGCACGGGTCGCGACGTTCACGAAGGCCGCCCCCGCATGGCCGAACTCGGCGTCGTAGGCGCTGGTCTGCACGCGCATCTCCTGCACGGCGTCGGGCGACGGCGACAAGGATACGTTTCCCAGCCCCATGTTGGGAATGCCATCCAGCAGGAACTCGCTTCTCGCTTCCGATCCCGAAGCGGCGAAGTCCGAAGGGCCCGCCACATCCCACGGATTCAGCGCTCCCGGACTACCCGTGTACTGAATGCCCGGTGACAGCGTCAGGAAGACGTAAGGGTTGCGTCCAATGAGCGGCAGTTCGTTGAGAACCTGCGTGTTGACCGTCGTGCCCAGGGCGCCCGTTTCGGTACGCAGCACGGCGGCATCGCCCGTCACCGTAACGCTCTCCGCGACTTCGCCCACCGATAGGGAGATATCGACGGTAGTGGTTTCGCCGGTCGCCATCTCGACGTTGTCCCGTAGGAATCGCTTGAAGCCGGAATGTTCGGCTTCCAGGCGGTACTTGCCGCGATCAAGCGATGTGAATCGATAGAAGCCGGAGCCATCGCTCCGTTCGGTTCGCGCCACTCCCGTATCGACGTTGACCAGGCGGATGTTCACTTCGGGAACAGCGGCGCCCGTCGTGTCGCGGACAATGCCGGTGAGGTTACTGCGGTTGACCTGCGCGAAGAGCGAGGTGCAGGCAAGGAACAGAGATAGGGAAACAACGCGGCCCATAAGGATTAGCCCCCTTCCAGGATTGGGCTAGTATATAGACCCAGGGGGTACGTGGCAACCGGGGGGCTACGCAACTTTTTGTTTGCAACGCCTGATCGTCCCGGCCTTCCCGTTGCGCCTTCTTTGCTGAGAGGCAAAGACAATGGAATATATCGTCCCCAACGTTCCGTATATCGCGCAGCCGGATGAGGCGACCTGCTGGATGGCCGCTTATAAAATGATGCTCAGGTACAAGGGCAAGAGCGAATCGGCAGCCGAGGCCCTGCCCAATCATAAGATGATGCGCGAACGCGGCATCCTCGACGGCGAGTTCCTGCAATGCCGGGCCACGTTGGGGCTGATCTCCAGCGTCTATACCGGCTTCCAGAGCTACGATGATATCGAGTCGAAGCTGAAGAGCTACGGACCGATCTGGGTATCGGGACGCTATTGCGATGGCCGCTATAAGCACATCGTGGTTCTGCGCGGCATCCGCAAGCAGTTTCTCTCCGACCCGGAGGTGTACCTCAACGATCCCTGGAGCGGCTTCCGTTACGGGTTAGTCAAGCCCCGCTGGCTGAGTTTAAAGTCGTTCACGGAGAAAATGAACCAGTCCTCCTACTCCTGCCAGCACTGGTTCTGATCGAGCCTAACTCGCCGCGGCTTCCGCTTCCGGCTGCGGCAGCTCCCAGCGTCCCTCGCGAACCTGCCGCAGCGTCTCATACTCGAAGTCATACAAGCCCGAACTCGGGCGCGGCTTGGCCAGGTTCATGGTCTGTTGCCAGGCTTCCTCGGCATCTTCCTTGCGGCCCTGCCCCTGGCGAATGATGGCGACCGCCTTCCAGTAGTCGAACTCGCCCGCCAGCGGGAACTTGCGGATCTTCGCCAAATGCTCGGCGCGGCCCAGCCAATACTGCGCGCGGCCCATGTCCCCGGTTACAAACGCAACGTAGAACGCGATTTCGGCCACCATCGCGGGGTCGTCGAGTTGCTCCAGGTTCCCCATCTGTGTCAGGCACTCCTCCAGCAACTCCCTGGCCAGACGGAGGTCTCCGCGGTCGGTAGCGCACAGCACTTCAATTACCTGCGCCGCGGCGCCGCGCATCCCCATGCCAGGCATGCGCAGCCCGCGAGCCAGCCGGCCCGGATCCAGTTCGCCTGGCCGCAATGCCGACACGGTGGTAGCCGCCACCATGGCCATCGCCTCCCGATACCGCGCGTAGGGGCCGCCGCGCATCAACTGCACCAGCGCCGCGCCATCGGAAAAGCCCGCCGCCGCCCCAAACGGAATCAGGTTGAACAGCAGCGTGGAGCCGGAGATGGCGGCCATCGTCGCCGGCACCTGCCACCAGATCTCCCAGCCGCTGCCCGGCATCGCCAGGAGGCAGGTGAAGCTGCTCACCGCGACGGCAAAGCTCGCCGCCGGCCCACCGGCGACATGGAACGCCATCCGCGAACGAAGATTGCGCAGATCCAGGGGCGACATCGACACCGAGCCGCCGCCCGCCAACAGCATCAGCAGCGATACCCGGCAGCGCCACCGCCCATTCCGCTTCTCCCCCAGGAAAGGCCCGACGGCGAAGCTGGACAGCTTCATGTTCGACAACCAGCCCGCTATCGCATGTCCCAACTCATGCAGAAAGACATGCACGAAATTGCAGGCCACCAACAGCAGAATGCCGCTTGCGGGTGTCTGCGCCGGCAGTCCGTTCGCGGCGCCCCACCAGTCGGTGGCTTCCAGCGCCACCACCCACATCGCGATGCCAATGACCACGGCGGCCTTTTGCACCCAGGGATGTGTCCCGTCGCCTGGTGTCGATTGGTAGGCGAACTCGCCGCCATCCACCACGGTTTGCCGCGCCCGCGCCGACCAGCACCAGTACAGCCCCACCGCCCCGGCGAGGCTTCCAAACGGGATGGCCGGCAGGTGCAGGAAGCTGTTCAGCCCAACGACCAGCCGCGCAAACCGGCGGTCCGGCTTCGCCATCATCTGGGCCGCCACGCAGGACAGCGCTCCGCAGGCCGCCAGAAACGCGCACACCAGAAACAGAAACCAGACCGGGATCCCGGCTTCCGGCCGCGGCGGGCGGAGCCATACTCTCGCTGCCAGCGCGATGGCACTGAGGATCTCGAGAACGCCGAGCACAAGGAATGTCGTGCGGACGAAGCTCAACCACGCCTGCATACCCGTCTATCGGGCGGCGTCCCCGGCGGCATTTAGGTACTAGGTGACCTTTTCCGCGCGCGTGTCGGGTATTGCCCTGCTGTCGTAGGCAAAACCTAGCCCAAATTCGCGATGGTACCCGTACTATCTCCGAAAGAGTTTGCCTGCCAGCCCATCTTGTTGCCCAGAGTAAGTAGCAAATTGCACATCGGCGTTTTCGCCGCTGCCCGCACCCTACGGCCCGGCCGGAGCGCGCCCTTGCCGCGTCCCGCCAGTAATAACGGCAGGTTTTCCGGATCGTGCCGGTTGCCGCACTTCAGCGACCCGCCGAACAGCACCATCGAATTGTCCAGCAGCGTCGAATTGCCCTCCTTCAAGGACTTCATTTTGTCCAAAAAGTAGGCCAATTGCTCCATATTCCAATTGATAATCTTTTCATATTGCAGGCGTTGCGCCTCAATGTCGCGATGATGCGAAATGCCGTGCCAGTTCGCCTTCACGCCGGGCAGGAAGGAATAATCCTGCGAACTCTGCGCGTCGCCGAACATGAAGGTGGCCACGCGCGTGCTATCGGTCCAGAAGGCCAGCAGCAGGATATCCAACATCAGGCGCTTATGCTCAATGTGCTGCTCCGGCACGCCCGCGGTGGGGCGGTCCAGTGGAAACTTCCCTTCATTGATCCAGCGGCGCTGCGGCTTCATCGATACTTCCAGCCGCCGCTCGACCGCGCGCACCGACTCGAAATACTCATCCAGCCGGGCCTGGTCGTCACGGCTGCCGTTGCGGCGCAAGTCCTGCGCCTGCTCCCGTACTAAGTCAAGCACGCTGGTATCGTCCCGCTGCAGCGAGTCCACCAGGGAAGGATGGTTGGGATCCGCGCCGGAAATCACCCTTGCCTTACGATTGCGGAACAGCCGGTCGAAGGCCAGTTGCGGCACGATCTCTTTCGGTACCGGGCTGTGCGGGTCGGCCCAGGAGAGGAAACTGCCGAGGGCGCGGGGGAATCCGCCGCCGGCTGTATCGATGCCGGTGCGTGGCGGGTCCAGACCCAGCTCCAAGGACGGCAGCGGCGTTTCGTGCCCGATGTGGCGGGCCAGGATCTGGTCGATGGTGGTGCCGCCCGAATCCAGGTCCCCGCCAGTGGTCCGTTCCACGAAGCCGCCCGACAGCCAGGCCGGCACCTTTGGCCAATGCCCGTTGCGGCCCACCGTGTTCCGGTGCCAGAGGTTCTCCACCAACAGGAAGTCGTTCTTCAGGTGCTCCAGCGGCGTCAGGTGCGGCGTGATGGAGAAATCCTCACCGTCGCCCGGCGGCGCCCAGTAGTCCGGGCGGACGCCGTTCGGCATAAACAGGAAGGCGACTCGCAGCGGGGGCTCGGATAGCCGGCCGGCCCCGGTGGCGGGCGCCCCGGCGGCAATCGACTCCAGCCACGGTAGGGACATCACGGCGCCGGCGCCGCGCAATAGGGTACGCCGGGAGATAGCTTTCTTCTGGTTAGGAACGGGCATGGGAACGTCGGGCACCTGCGATAAAGCCTATCACTTTCAGCGGGAAACCGGCGGTGTGGCCTTCCCCCGTCCCCGCCTCCGCTACGATAGAGAAACGCAAACGTTATGGCGGAAATTACGGACTCCGTTCTCAACCGTTTCTCCCCGGTCCGCTTCGAATTAGCGGAAGAGATCAGCGGCTTTTTCGAGCAGCGGAAGGGCACGCATTACCTGGACTGGTTCAACCAGACCCTGGCGGACAAGGGCGCGTGGAAGGGCAAGAAGGCGCTCGATACGCCGGCCAATCGCGTGGGATTTCACCAGTTTTGGAACAATATTCCGCTTCTGTTCGACGGGCCGGCGTCAGTGGTGCAGTTCGCGGCGCTCATGGGTATCATCACCAACGAAACGTCCGGCAGCTTCAACCCTATTTCCGAACGTTGCGGCATGGCGGGGCACCCCGGCATTTCGTATCTCTTCAACGCCATCCCCGGCCTGAAACGAAGCTACAACACGCTCAGCGGGAACAAAACCGCCTACGATTGCTTCCACGACGATCTGTTCCTCCGGGCCCACGGGGCGCTACCCCTGGCCGACCGGCTGACCCGTACCGCGGACGAACGCTGGAGACTGGATACCTATCCCCAGGCTGACTTCCCCACCCGGCTGCTCCCCACCGACTGCGGCTTCATACTGGAGACCGACTTCGTGAAGTTCCGCGGCCGTGGACTGATCCAGACCACGGGCCGCGCGAACTATCTCCGGGTGATCCAATGGATCCAGGCGTACAGCGGCGAAAACTCCACCATCGACTACTACCGGACTCGCTGGCGCGACCGCGATCCCGACGAAGTTGCCACCGAAAGCACCAACGAGGATTGGGACCGCCTTTTCCAACAGAGCGATCTGGAAGTCGCCTGCCGCGCCATCCGGCTGCACAGCGAATCCAGTTCCAGCTATCTGAAACTAGGCACAACGGCCGAGGTTCTGAACGCGCCCAAGGAAACCAAGGGTTCCCTGCGGCACATGGGCTGGCGTATCAGCGGCGGCGCGAAGTACGCCGATACTTACTACGGCCGCATGGTGGAGTTACTCAGCGCAATCTAGCGGATCGCCTGCTCCAGGAAGCGCGCATAGCCGCTTAAGGTTTCAGCCAGCCGCACGATCTGCTGTTCTGCCTCCTGCCATTGCCTCTGTTCGATCGCTTCGCGCACGCCCGGCAGCGTCTTCACACCATAGCCGGTGTAGAAGCCCGGCGCATGCAGCACGTGCTTGAACCAGGGCCGCCGCGGCAGCCCATCGGCCTGTGTCAACTGCTGCTCGGCGCGTAGCAGAGCCGCCTCATCCACGTTCTTCGCCGCGCTCACCTTCGCTGTGGCGGCTTCCAGACGCCCTACCGCGTTCAACAACGGCGCGAAGTTCAGGAACGGCACCTCCGCCTTCGGTTCCGGGGCAATGAACGTGCGTGCCGGATCCGCCGCCAGCTTCAATACGCCGCTACGGATCAATTCGTTCTCCTTCTTCGTCTGCTCGCGTAGATCATCCGCCAACTTGACCACCTCGTTTGTCCACCCGCGCACCGACCGCGACATCGCCTCAAAGCGGAACGGCAGTGTATCGGCATTCGCCATGCGCAGCATCATGCGCCCACCCAACTT
Organism: uncultured Candidatus Solibacter sp.; assembly: GCA_964385495.1. Taxonomy (GTDB): domain Bacteria; phylum Acidobacteriota; class Terriglobia; order Bryobacterales; family Bryobacteraceae; genus CADEFT01. The sequence continues at coordinate 465 of CAYLPH010000155.1, read as the reverse complement.
CGCCGTAGCCAGCACGTACTGGAAATCCGGATCGATGAAGCGTACGAAGTGATCGTAGGAATCGTAGTTGGAGTGATACACGCCCCCGCCGCCTTCTCCGCCAAAACCAATATTCAAGCTGGGGATACCCAGATGATGCTGGAATACCGTGTAATCGGAGCCCGACCCCAGCGGATCAATCCGATACTCCGCCGGACGGCCGCTGGCCCGCCGCCGCGCGTTGGCCCGCTCCATGGCCGACACGCGCGTTTGGGGATCCGTCACGTCGCGCGCGGTCTGCGCCGCGAACACCTCCAGCGCCGCCGACCCCGACATCCCTACAAACCCTCGCCCGGTGCCGTCGGAGTTGATATACGCCACGGCATGACGGCGCAACTCATCGGCGTGATGCTCGGCCCATTCCGTGGAACCTAGTGCTTACTTGCGAAAAAACATTAATGTATTAAAATGTTTGGGAGATGCCCA
>CAYLPH010000154.1:0-7490 GCA_964385495.1 uncultured Candidatus Solibacter sp. | reverse complement strand
CCACCTACGCCACCCGCGCCGAGCGTTCCTTTCACAAGTACGTCAAGGAACTCCGCGACTTGAAGAACGAGGCCCGCTACCGCCAGGAGACCGAAGCCAAGTCCGAGGCCTCCGTCTTAACCGAAGTCCGGAAGGTCGATGCCGCCGTCGACAAGACGGACACTGGCCGCAATCGCCGCGATGTGGTCCTCGCCGCTACCGCCGAGCGGACGATAAAGGCGCACCTCGCCAAGTTGGAACAAACCAAGCCAACCACCGGCGACCGCGACGGCGAATCGGAAAGCTTCTCGTTCGGCCGGCTCTTCCGCCGCTGAACGAGCGAAGCCAATCTGCAACCCTAACCCCCTAGCCCCGCAGCCCCCGTTCTTCTTGTCATCGATGGCACGGCTGCTCCGTTCTTTGACAATCTACCCTGGCCTGGCGCTGGCCTTCAGTGTGCCTTCGCCACCTCAACGGCAAAGACATACGTGTCGCCGAACATGTTTGACCGGAACACCACCCATTTCTGGTCGGGCGTGAAGCTGACGTTCGGTTCCAGCCGGTACCCATGCTTCGACATGTTCACTAGGCGTTCGGCCCGCAGCACGCCTGGCCGCACAAAGCTGGCGTCCTTCAACCCGCGGTCGGCTATCAACTCCGGCCGGAACAAATAGATCCACTGCCCGTCCTTGGCCTTCGCCACCTGTCCCGGATCGCCGCCATCGCCGGCAAACACCGCGCCGTCGCGGGTCACGTTGAAGTGAATCGACCACTCATCCCGCTGCAGGTGGTACCAGGTGCGCTCGGCGGTATCCACGCGATAGCCGGCCAGCCAGAAATCCTCACCGCGGGGCGTTTGCAGGTCGTACCAGATGGTCTTACCATCCGCGCTCCAGAACTCGTGGCCCCAGATCTCCATCGCCATTGTGCGCGTGTGGATCTTCTTCGGAGCCGCGCCGTCATTGGTCCGCATCAGCCAGATGCGATCCACCTTGTGCCACGGCCCTTCATGGCAGAACATCAGCATGGTTGGATCCGTTGGCGAAAACAGCAGGTGGTTCAGCCAGTTGTTGTCTTTGTGGATGGTCTTCAATTCACCGGTCTGGATGTTCATCGTGAACAGGCCCATCGGCAGCTTGGCCGCCCAGCGCTCCTCCATCATCTGGCCCTTATTCCTGGGCTGATCGAGCGCGTGCCCTTGCTGCTGGGGCGGAGCGGCTGTCCCCGCTGCTGCCGCCGCGCGCGCTGGACGGGCGTTGTTGTAGTCCCGGCCTTCTCCTTCTATATAAGTGCCGGCGAGCAGCGTCTCATCGGCATTTACCGTCGAAATGCCCCCGCGGCGCGGCAGGTCGCCGATCTTCTTCGTCTCTCCTGAATCGACATCCGTCCAGTACGCCGCGCCGTCCTTCAGATAGTAGACGCGCTGGTGGCGGCGCCCGGCATCGATCATGCGCACACGCCCGGTCACCACCTGCCGCGACGCGCGCGTTTGCAGGTCCAAAACGGAGATGCCGTCCGGTGTTGTATAGACCAGCCGCTTGCCGTCGGCCGTGTAGCCGTTCTGGTTGAAGTAAAGGCTGGCGCTGCCCTTCTCCTTCGTCAACCGGACGACGCGATGGCCGGTGTCCGCATCCACCCACGATTCGGGCGGCTCCTCGGCCACCGCAATACCAAACAAAGCCAAACTGAAGAACAGCGCTCGCAGCATAGTTACCTCATCAAAATTGCAGCTTCAATCCTAACTGCACCGACCGCGGCGTATTCTGCTGGCCCGTGATGCGCCCGAAGTTCGCATTGTTGATATCCAGCGACGCCGGCCCATTGAACAACACCGAGTTCGTCACATTGAACACCTCGGCCGAGAAGTCCAGCTTGAAGCGTTCCGTAATCCCGAACCGCCGCGTCAGATTCACGTCCTCATTCCAGAAGCCCGGCTGGTACAACCCGTACGCGCCCGCTCCCGGCGTATCGCCGTAGGTGTAGGGAGCCGGATTCAGGAATGCCGTGCGGTCCAGAAACACGGGCCGTGAGCCTAACAAATCGCCGCTGCCCCACTCCCCATTGATCCGCACTTCGCCGCGGAACGCCGGGTTATACGACGCTCGGCAGCCGCCCGCGAAGGGCAACTGGCACGCCGCGCCGATCAACCCATAGGGATTCCCGGTGCGCAGCCGCGTGATGCTGGATATCCGCCACCCGCTGGCCAGGCTCCGCACCACCACATTGGCCGGGTTATACGTCTTGCCCTGCCCGAACGGCAGTTCGTACACCACCAATGCATTGAACACATGCCGGCGGTCGCTTTCCCCATGCGTTTTCTCGATCTCCCAGAAGTACTCGCTACGCCCGGCGCCCGCGTCCGACAATGTCTTGCTCCAGGTATGGTTGATGTTGAACGTCAGCCCATTCGACATGCGCTTCTGCAGCGTCAATTGCAGCGAGTTATAGTTTGAACTCGCGAGGTTCACGAAGTCGACATTCACGCCCGAGTACTGCGGGAAGGGGCGCAGCATCTGCGCGAACGTGCCGCGGAAGTTGGCGTAGGGCAGCGCAATATCAGGGAGGATTGCCCGTGCCGAGTTCAGCGACGTCACGTTCACTTGCGACTGGAGCAGGTTCCCCAAAGCCAGATAGCGCGGATGGATCTGCCCGCTCCAGATACCGCGTCCGCCCCCGCGCAGCAGCTTGCCGTTTCCACCTGCGTAGCCCGCGGTCAAGGTTATGGTCGACGTCACCGCCCGCTGGATGGAGAAGTTCCAGTTCTGATACCGCGGCGGCCGCGCGCCCTCTTCCGGGTTATCCCACGCCACCGAACCACCGGTCGGCCGCTCCGTGAAGAAGCCAGTGTTCAGCGTCGCGTCGAAGAATGGGGGCCGCTGGTACGCCGGCACGCCGTCATTCCAGTTGAATGCCGGGCTGAAGCCATCTTGCGACACGAAGCCCGGCGCCGCCGTGAAGCCCAGCTTGCCGGTGCCTTCCCGTGCCCCGCCGCGTCCGCCCACCGCGCCGTGCCGCGTGTACATCATGCCATAGCCGGAACGGACAACCGTGCGGTCTCCCAATCGCCAGGCAAAGCCAATGCGCGGTCCCCAGTTGTTCCGATGTGTCTTGATCCGGGTGCTGCAATTGCAGTAGAGCGGCTCCTGCCCTTTCCCCCCGAACTGCAGCGCGCCGCGGAAGCCGCCCACTGCCGTGTTCGGGATATCCGGGTTGAACCAGGACACGCGGTCGGCCACCTCGACATATGGCAGCATGATGTCGTGCCGGATGCCGAGGTTTAAGGTAAAGTTGCGGGTCACCTTCCAGTCGTCGCCGATCCACCAGGCCCAACTGCGATAGCGCGCGCCGCTCGTAACGACAGCGTCTTCATTGACCGTCGCCGACGAGAGCGCTCCCAGCATGTAGCTGGCATAGGCGTTGCCAGTCGTGTTCTGCAGCGTGCCGTTGTTGAAGCCCGCCGTCTGCACGTTACTGAAGTTGGCGATGAACAGCGTGCCGTCCCAGCGTGCCCGGTAGTTATCCTGCAACCGCTGGTGCTGGAGGCCCGCCTTGATCGAATGGCTCGACTTGAGCCATTGGAAGCTGTCCTGAAAGGTGTAGTTGTTCAAGGCATCGAGGAACGGGCGCGCATCGGTGCCGCGCCAATTCTGCGGCGCATTGGGCCCGGCGAACGCTGTCTCCGGGAATGACTGCGTGGCGTCGCCCTTTGGTAGTCCGCGTATGCCCGCCTTCTCCACCCAGTTGCCGTCGATAGTAGGATTTGTGATCGGCACCCACAGCCGCGACGCCCCCAGGTTCACCTGGTTCATCATGGTTGGGTTAATCACCCAGGTATGCTTCACCTGCCCCACGGTGGGCACTTCGCTGACGACGCGCGTCACCGTATAGGGTAAAGGCAGCGGCACCGGGTTGCCGCGAATCGCGCTGCTCTGCTCATGGCTGCCGCGCGAGAACATGACACTGAAACGGTGCGCGTCCGACATCGCGTAGTCCACCTTCGCCGTCGCGTTCTGGTTGTTGAAGCCTACGCCAGTGTTGTTACCCAGGTAGTTGCTCGCGATGCCATCGCGTGTCGGGGCCGGCAGTCCTTCCTGGAACAGGCGCGAGGCGGAGGAGATCCGGCTGGCCGGTATGAGGTTGCCGGGGAACAACTGCCGCGAGCAGTTGGCCCCATTTGGACAGTTGGTCGTCGCCGGATCGAAGACGCCCACCGGCAGTTCGCCAAAGTCGCCGCCGCGCATGCGCATGGTCGGCACGGTGACAAACTGGAACGGCGTCGCCACCCGGTAGCGGTATCCGTCATAAGCCCCGAAGAAGAAGAGCTTGTTGCGCTTGATGGGCCCGCCCACCGTGAAGCCGAACTGGTTCTGGTTCTGCTGCTGCCGGGCTGGCGAAAAGAAGCCGCGCGCATCCAGCACCGTGTTCCGGAAGTACTCGTACAGCGACCCATGCAGTGCATTGGTGCCCGACTTGATGGTGTAGTTCTCCGAGCCCTGCCCGTTGAACTCCACCGATTGCCCGCTGGTCTCCACCTGGAACTGCTCGACCGATTCCACCGACACCGCGAACTGCAGTGCCCGGCTCTCGCCCTGCCGAACCGCGTCGGTAATCGGCAGGCCGTCGATGTACACATCCTTCGAGAAGCTTTGGCCGCCGTTGATGAAGCCGAACGTGCCGCCCTCCTGCACGCCTGGCATCAGGTAGACGAACGCCGCCGGATTGCGTGGATTGCCGCCACCCATGGACAGCGGCAGTGCGGTGTACATGTCGTTGCGCATGGTTTGTCCCAGGCGCGCATCGGCGGTGTTGAGTTCGGGCGGGGCGGCGTTCACCGTCACGCTATCGGAAGTGGTTCCTACCTCCAGCGTGAGGTTGATCTCGATGGTGCTGAGCGCATCGACGATGACGTTGTCCTGCACCGCCGTCCGGAAGCCCTGGGCGGAAACCGCAACCTTATAGGTGCCCGGCGGCAGTGGCGCGACCAGATACAATCCGGCCGCCGTCGTCTCGCGCCGCGCCTCGACCCCCGTGGCAACATGGGTAGCCACGACGGACGCGCCTGGAATCACGGCGCCGGAAGTATCGGTGACGGTGCCTTTGAGGGTGCCGGTGCCGCCGATCTGCGCATGCGCAAGCATGCCCATCGCCAGGCAAACACCAGGAAACAGACGCACGAACAGAGTGGTCAATCGCTTCACGGAAAACCCCTTTTGGGAAGGGCACGTCCAGCGGACCGAACGTGCTGTTACAGTTCCGTAAAGTCTACCACCTTTGTAAGTGGATGGGGCGGACGGTTATCGCGAAGCCTACGCGCGTTCCTGGTACGTGCCTTCCGTGGTATTCACGCGGATCTTTTCGCCTTCGTTGATGAACGGCGGCACCTGCACGACGAGGCCCGTCTCCATCTTCGCTGGCTTGGTCACGTTGGAAACCGTGGCGCCCTTCAATCCCGGCTCGGTCTCCATCACGGTCATGTCCACCGTCGGCGGCAGTTCCACCGAAATCGGCTTGCCTTCGTAGAACTCCACCGCGACCTTCAACTGCGGAATCAGGTAGTTCACCGCATCGCCGAGCAGATCCTTAGTAAAGTGCATCTGTTCGTAATTCTCGGTGTTCATGAAGTAGTAGTACTCGCCGTCGTCGTACATGTACTCCATCTCCTGCTCGTCCAGGATCGCCTTCTCCACCACATCTTCGGAAGAGAACCGGTGTTCCATCATCGAGCCGGTGCGCAGGCTGCGCAGCTTGGCCTGCACGAATCCGCGCAGGTTGCCCGGTGTGCGGTGCTCGGTTTTGAACACCGAATAGAGTTCATTGTTGAACTTGATCACCATGCCTACGCGCATTTTGGTAGCGGGGAGCATCTGTCGGAAAAACCTCTACTTATCGTTACTTGGAATCGGAATTGGAATCTCCGATTCTAACACGTGCCAGGAACTCCTCCCCACTCAGAGTGCTGTCCAATAACTGGTCCACGGTGTCCCGCACTTCAATGGTGTCGTTGCCCCGCCGCAGCCTTAGCCCACGGGCGAAGTCGAACTCCAAAGCCCAGCCGCGAGCCCGCAGCCCGATCACCATGACGCTGGTCAGCAGGTCCGGTACCATCGCCTCGCGCTGCACGTTATCGAGCACCAGGTTCTGGGCCGGCCGGTAATCCTTCGCCAGCGCCCGGCTGTTGGCCGCCAACTCCGGCAGGTTCTCCACGGCGGCGTCGCCCAGGATGTGCGCATTGCGAGCGAGGTCCTCCTTCATCCACGGCAGCAGCACCTGCTCGACGTAATCATCCCAGGCCGTTTCGCGCAGGGTATGCTCGGGCAGCTTCAACAACTGCCGTGCCGCCTCGATCTCCAGGCCCGCCGGAATTAACTCCGCCGCCGCGCGCCCGCCGGACACTTCGGCGCCGCTCTCCACCATCTCGAGAGCCTCCACCCGCAGCCGCTCCAGAGTATAGCCGCGATCGTTGGCGCGGGCGCGCATCTGTGCCTCTTCCCACTGCGGCTCGGTCTGCTGGTGAAATAGGGAATAGCCGCGCACCAGTTCCAGCAGCGCCCCACGATTGGCGGCCGGTTCGACGAACTGTTCGAGGAACGCCGGCCCGGTCAACTCCGCCTGCCACGACGTGCGGATCCACGAGGCGGTCACTCCCGCCCCGTATGCCTCGGCGATGCGGCGGTCCACCAGGGCATCGGCGAGGATCTGCCATTCGGCCACCAGGCGTCCGGTGGACTCGGCCAGCCGCGTCAGGTTCCGGATCCAGCGCGTGTCGATGCTCTGCAGCGCCGCCTGGTACAGCTCGGCACGCACCGCCGCCTGCTGTAATCCGACCAGCCGGAACAGGCCGCGCGGGGGCTCAATTCGCAACATCGACTGCGCCAGGCAGGCCCGCAGTTCGAACACGGACCACACGCCCATGCAGAGCAGCGGCACCTGGACGCCATCCCATTGTGGCTGTCCCACCGAGGCCAGAAAGCCCGAGGGATGCGCCGTTGATCGCGGCAGCAGGTTGACCACGATCCGCGTCGGCTTCCGAACTCCAAACTGGCGCGCGACTTCGCTGACTTCCGCTTCCATGGCCGGCCAATCGGCCAGCCGCTTATCGAGGAGGGGCGGGGCATCCCCTCCGGACGCCGGGGCCCCGTGCAACACACGGCGCAGCAACAGGCCAAGGAGGATGGAAATCGACACCAGGGCGACCATGTCGCGCATGGACTCGGCGTCCCGCGCCAGCACCACGCAGACACTCAAATAGACAAGGGGGAGTAGCAGCATGGGCTTGAACAGGACGAAGCCCGTCAATAACCATGCTGTCAGGCGAGCCTCGATACTCCATAGGGCAAGCCGTGCACGCATCGCTACACTACTATCAGTTTCAACTCCCGGCGTCCACTGCCTCGCCGCTATTTCCGCAAAGGGTGGGATACCATGGTACCGTGTTGTTCCGTTCGCTCCTGGCGTTGCTAGTGTAGTGTCTATCATTTAGCTTGTAATAATTGATTGGAGAGCTTGCTTGG
>CAYLPH010000153.1:0-7728 GCA_964385495.1 uncultured Candidatus Solibacter sp. | reverse complement strand
GATCCCTTGTGGAAAGATAAGTTCAACAACTACTATATTTTATGACCCAGTAGTAATAGGGCGCCGGAGCGATGCCGATGTTGGCGAAGTTGTCCGTGCCCCAGGAGCAGCGGATGAGGGCCATCATGCGGCCGTCGGGCAGGAAGCGGACGGCGGTTTCATCGGAGCCGGGCACGTTGAGGTTGGTGATCTTTTCCCATTGCAGGCCGTCGCGGCTGCGGACGAGCACGGTGCGGCGGGCTTCCTTCTCATCGGCGACTCCCTTCTCCGGATACTTCGACACGCCATAGGCCCATCCGTCATGCCAGGTGACGCGCCACAGCCAGTGGCCTTCCTCCAGAACCTTGGCGGGCTTCGTCCAGGTAACGCCATCCTTGGAGAAGGCTACACGCGGCTGTCGCCCGCCGAAGACGGCATTGCGATAGATGCTGCCCCCGGCGACGATCATCAGGCGGCCATCGGCGGTGATGCTGAGGTGCGGGTCGCGCAGGTCGATGCCGTCTTCCGTGAGCAGGGCCGCGCTGCGCCAGGTGTCGCCATCGTCCGAAGTGATGACGCGGAGCTTGCCGTCATCGGTGGGGTGCTCCTTGCGGGCGACATGCGAGAGGCCTTCGCGAAAGGTGGCATACCATTTGCCCTTGAAGCGGAGGATGTCGCCGAAGGCCTGGTGCGGGGCCTGGTCCCAGATCTTCTTGAGGGAGACGATTTGCGGCGTTTGGGCGAAGGCGGAGGCCGCCAGCAGCAACAGGAAGAAGAGGCGCATCAGGCTGAATGTACCACGGCGATATGATGGACGAATGCACTGGCTGCTGGCATGGATGTTGGCTGCCGGGCCCCCGATCCCATTGGGCCTGGACCGCTACCTGCCTGCCCCGGAGTCGAATCCGCTGGAGCCGGCGAAGGTGGCGTTGGGCCGCGCGCTGTTTCAGGATAAGCTGTTGAGCCGCGACCGGAGCATTGCCTGCGCGACGTGTCATGATGCCGCGCATGCCTTCGCCGATGCGAGGCCGCTGGCCCAGGGAGTTGGCGGGCAGGTGGGCGACCGGCGCAGTCCCACGATCGTCAACCGGGCTTTCGGGAAGATGTTCTTTTGGGACGGGCGCGTGAAGACGCTGGAAGAGCAGGTGCTGCAGCCGGTGGCGAATCCGAAGGAGATGGATCTGGCGGCGAGCGAGGCGGTGGCACGGGTGCGGGCGTCGGCGTATGCACCGGCGTTTCAGAAGGTGTTCGGACGGGAGGCGTGCCAGGAGGATTTGGCGCGCGCGCTGGCGAGTTACGTTCGCACGATACTGGCGGGCGATTCGCCGTACGACCGCTACATGGCGGGGGAGAGCAAAGCGCTGGGTGAGAAGGCTCGCGAGGGGTTGCGGCTGTTTCGCGGCAAGGCCGCTTGCGTGAGCTGCCATGTGGGTGTGAACTTCAGCGATGAGCGGCTGCACAATACCGGCTTGGGGATGTTCAAGACGCCGACGCTGCGGCAGGTGGCCGAACGCGCGCCGTACCTGCACGATGGGTCGATGGCAACGCTGGAGGATGTGGTGGAATTCTACGATCAGGGAGGGAAGGAGCATCCGCAACGGGATCGCGATATCCGCAAGCTGGGACTGACTGCTGGTGAGAAGGAAGCGCTGGTGGAGTTTCTGCGGTCTTTGAGTGGGCGGATTGTGGAGGGGCCGTGGTAGCGGCGGACTTCACGCCTCTCTATCAACAGGCGGTGGAGGATCGAAAAGCGCAGTACGGGCCGCGGCATCCGAAGGTCGCGGCGGCGTTGCTGGATCTGGCGTTGTATCGGAAGGAGCAGGGGGATAAGGCGGGGGCGGAGGGGGCACTGCGGGCGATGGTGGCGGTCAGCGAGGAGCCGGTGGCGCGTGCGGAGGGGCTGCTGGAGTTGGCGGCGTTGACAGCGCAGTATCGGGAGGTGCCGGCGGCGCTGGCGGTGTTGGAGAAGGCCGCGGCGATTGCTCCGGCGCGCGCGGTGGCGTTGAACAACCTCGGCACGGCCGTGGAGCAGCAGGACGCGAAGCTGGCGGAGCGATTGTACCGGGCGGCGTTGCGGGCGTATCCTGCGGCGTCCACCGATGCCGAGTATGCTTCGGTATTGAACAACCTGGCAAACCTGCTGTTGAACACGGACCGGGCGGCGGCCGCGGAGCCGTTGTGCCGCAAGGCGCTGCGGATCTTCGAAACCTCGTTGGGAACGGAGCATCCGCGGACGGCTACGGCGGCCAGCAATCTGGGGGATATGCTGGCGGCGCAAGGGAAGCTGGCGGGGGCGGAGGCGGCGTACAAACAGGCGCTGGCGATCGACCTTGCGGTGCATGGGGCGCAGCACCCGGATGTGGCGGCGAGTAGGGAGAAGCTGGAAGCGCTACAGGCGCATCGCAAGGAGACGGGGCGATGATCCGGTACCGGTACATGGAGAGCCCGGTGGGGCGGCTGTTGCTGGCAGGCGATGGGGAAGGGCTGCGGGCGGTGCTGTTCCAGCAGGGACCCAAGGCGGCGGAGCCGGAGGCGGATTGGGAGTTCGACGCGGCGGCGCTGGGGGAAGCCGTCGAGCAGTTGGAGGCCTACTTCGCCGGGTCGCGGCGGGAGTTTGCCTTGCCGTTGGCTCCGCGCGGGACGGCGTTTCAACTGCGGGTCTGGGAGGAGTTGCAGCGTATTGGCTATGGCGAGACGATCTCCTATGGGGAACTGGCCACGCGGGTGGGGAATCCGAAGGCATCGCGGGCGGTGGGGCTGGCGAATGGGCAGAATCCGATCTCGATCATCATCCCGTGCCACCGGGTGATTGGGGCGAATGGCAAGCTGACCGGTTATGGGGGCGGCTTGCCAATTAAGGAGGCATTGTTGCGGTTGGAGCGCGGGCGGAGTGGGTTGTTTGGGGCGTGAGGCGGGATCTGGGGATCCCGCGCGGGTCTGGGGACCCGCCCTCCAGCGGGGTGGCTAGCGGCGGGGGCGCAGCGGGTTGTTCGCGTTGTAGATGCCGATCCAGTGATTGCGGAAGCCGAGGTAGGGGCTGGGGCGCACGGTGGGCATATGGCAGCTATCACAGGCCTTTTGGGCAACGCTGCTCGTATGCCTGGGCGAGGCGTGGCAGGAACGGCAGACCGCGCTCACTTCCGCGAGTTTGTCCGCATGCGGCTGATGGCAGGTATGGCAACCGAGCTTGCCGGAAGTGAAGCATGGCGACTGGCTGAGGTAGACGGGCTGATGGCGGGCGTTCCAGGGGTTGTTCCAGTTGGTCTCGACGCCTTTGGCGGGTGGCATGCGATGGCACTCTCCACAGAGCTCGTTCTGCTTTTGGGGAGTCAGGCGGGCGGGGTTAACGATGTTGGCGCGGGCCGGCTTGGCGACATGATCGGAGCCTGGGCCGTGGCAGTTCTCGCAGCGGACGCCCGGTTCGGCAGGTTGGATGGCGCGGCCTTTCGAGAGCGTCAGAGGGCCGGTGGAATGGCACTGGAAACAACGCAGGATGGCGGCATCGGGAGCGAAGGTGCGATAGCGGACGCCGCTGCCGTTCGCGGGATGGCCGGGGGTGGGCGCCAGTCCGCCCTTGGCTTTGTAGAAGCTCTGCGCGTGTTCGAGGTAATGGTCTTCGTCGATCTGGGAGACGTAGGTGACAGCCTGCGCGCCGGCGCCGAAGGCCCAGCGATCTTTGTCGCGAGAGAGGGCGGCGGCGTGGTGGGTTTTGGCTTGCGAGGCGGAGATAGCGGGATGACAAACAGCACAGGCCGCCGACCCGGTTGGATCGGCGGCCTGTAGCGAGGAAACGAGTAACAGCCAGATCAGAAGATGAACCGTCCGCTGTACTGGAATTGACGGCCGAAGTAACCGGGGCGCTGGGCGATAATGGCGCCGAACTGCGACGAGTTGCGGTCAGTAACCGGGTTAGCGCCAATGAAGCCATTCAACGCGTTGTAGGACTCCATGCGCAGCTCGAACTTCACGCGTTCGGTGATGGTGAACTGCTTGTTGAGCGTGAGGTCGAGGTTTTTGTAGGCCTGTCCGAGGACGCCGTCATATTGCAGCGGGTTCTGGCGTCGGGTGAAGGCGGGGAGCACCTTGAAGGCATCGGTGTTGAACATGCGATTGCGAGTGGGGTTGTCGAGGCGCGGGTTGCCATCGACGAGCAGTGGGCCGAAGCGGAGGAACTCGCCGGTGTTGAAGGTGAAGATGCCGCTGAGGGCCCAGCCGCCGATGATGCCGTCGACCAGGCGGTGGGAGTTGGCGCCGAACTTACGGCCGCGGCCGACGGGGATCTCATAGATGGCCGCGCCAGTGATGCGGTGGCGGGGATTGGCGGCGTTCTGCCAGGTGAGCGTATTGGTGAACTGATCCACGTTGTCGTAGAGGATCTCGCTGCGGTCGCGGTTGTAGTTGTAGCCGACCACGAGGTTGAAGCCGTTGACGAAGGGACGCTGCAACTGCATCTGGAGGGCCTGGTAGCGGCTGCGGACGCCGTCGGTGAGGGTCTGCGAGAGGGCTCCGTTGTACTGCGGATAGGGCCGGAGCAACTGGCTGACCTGCACGTTGCGCTGGGTGCGGAGTTGGCCGGGCATGATGTTCGCCGGGAGGCCGAAGAACGGGTTGGCGACGTTGGCCTGGATAGCAGTGCCGGCGGCGAAACCGATGCGCGGGTCAATGTCGTTGAACTGGCGCGTGTAGGGATGGCTGCGGCCGATGTTGACGAAGTAGGTGGCGTTCAGCAGCAGCGACTTGGGCAACTGCCGTTCGACGGTGAAGTTGATGCGGTCATTTACGCCGACGCCGAAGTCCTGGTTGTACCAAACGGCGCCCGTGCCGAGGTTGGTGTAGCGGCCGAACTGCTTGCCGCTGACGGGATTCAAGCCGCCTGGGAAGGGATCGCGCAGACGGCTTTGAGGGACGCCCGAGATGAGCGGCAGACCGGGGGTGGTGGCATCGAAGCCGGGATAGTTGACGCTGCCGAGGATGTCGAGGCCGTCGGTGACGTAAGCGGGAACCACGTAGCGGGCGTAGCCAAAGCGCAGCGCGGTGTTGTTGTCCAGGCGATAGGCAAAGCCGGCGCGCGGCATGATCACGAAGCGCTGGGCGTTCCAGGAGCCGCGGTTATCGGAGTCGGTGAAGACCCAGGCGCCATTGTAGACGGGCGCGGCGGTGCGGAGCGCGGTGACCTGTGCGGGCATCACGGGGGCGTTAGCTCCCTGGAGTTCGGGGATGGGCTGGGTGAGGTCGAGGAAGCGCGAGAGGCGATCCTGCGGGTCGACCATCGGCGAGCTGTACTCATAGCGCAGGCCGAGGTTTAAGGTGAGGCGCGAGGTGATCTTGAAGTCGTCGTGGAAGTAGAGGCTCCACATGGTGGTGATGGGCTTCTGGAGGGGAATGGAGCTAATAGTGGAGTTCTGGTCCAGCGCGCCGACCAGCATCGAAGCCCAGGCATCGCCGGTGACCCGCGTGTCGGGCTGGTTGACGTCGCGAGCCGTATGATCGGCCCGGAAGTCGAAGGACATGGGACGGGGCCGGGAAGCGATGACGCGCTGTTTGCGGTAATCGGTGCCAACTTTGAAGTAGTGCTTGCCCTGGTTGCGCGTGACCTTGGCGGTGAGCGTGTAGGTATCGGGATCCTGATACCAGTAGCCGGTGCGGCCCAAGTTGGTGTTTGTGGGGCCCTGGCGCACGGTCAGGCCTGGATAGTAGATGGCGGGCAGTTCGGCCAGATAGGGCTGGTACCACTTGGACGGCCAGAGTTCGGCCAAGGTGGCTTCGGGGATCATGGCCGACTGGACGGCAAAGGAGTCAAAGATGCGGTTATAGCTGCCGCGCACGTTTAGCACGGTGCTGGCGTTCAGGGTGTAGACGACATCGCCGACGGTGTTCCAGGAGTGGCGCTCGCTGCCGTTGGGCTGCTCGGCGCGGGCGCCGCCGGTGTAGCTGTCCTGCTTCACGAAGGTCTTGAACATGCTGTAGCGGCCGAAGATCTTGAGCTTGTCGCTGACGTTCCAGTCGGTGCGATTGGAGAAGTTCCAGTAGCTCACCTTTTCGGGGTAGGCGGCGATGAAGTTGTTGGCGTTGGTGCGGTCGACGCCCGGGCTGTTCGGCTGCCAGATGTCGCGCATCATGCGGACGCCCACCGGATCGAGGTTCTGCGCGGGAATACGATTGCCGGGGAAGGGCGTGCGGACGAAGTTGGCGCCATCCTGGCGGGTGGTGAAGGGATCGTAGATGGTGCGCTGGCCGCCCTGGATGTTGAGCGACTGGGAGAAGTCGCCGGTACGTTCGGCGGCGGTGGGCAGGGTCATCTGCACGGAGCGGGGCTCGTTGGTGCGCCAGGTTTCGTAGGAGGCGAAGTTGAAGAGGCGGTTCTTGAGGATGGGAGCGCCGAGGGTGCCGCCGAGCACATTGCTGCGAGTGAGGTTGGCACGGCGAACGACGCGGTCGGCGACGGCGTTGATGGCGGGGTTGCGGCCGAGGTAGTAGCCGGTGCCGTGGAAGCTGTTGGTGCCCGACTTCATCTGCACGCTGATGATGCCGCCGGCGGAGAAGCCGTACTCGGCGTCGACGGCGTTCTGCTGGACGTTCACTTCGCTGACGGCGTCCATGGCGGGCGTATAGCTGGATTTCTCGGAGGCCATCGAAGAGGCCCCGTCGAGAATGATGTCGTTCTTGGTGGTGGTGTTGCCGCCGACGTCCATCTGGGTTGCGGCCCAGTGATGGAAGGGGCTCTGCTCGGTGGTGGAGCGAACGACGGTGGCGGGATTTAGTTGGGCCAGCAGGAATGGGTTGCGATTGATGACGGGGAGGTCGTTGGCCATCTTCCGATCTACAGTCAACGAGACGGTGGAGGTATTGAACTGAACCGATACGGGGGCGGCTTCGACGGTGATCGCTTCGCCGGTGGCGCCAACTTCCAGCGTGGCGTTGACGGTGACGTCGCCACGGGCCTGCAGGAGGATGTTGTTCTGCTGGAATTTCCGGAATCCCTGCATTTCGACGCTAACGGTGTAGGTGCCGGGGAGGATGAAGTCGAAGAGGTAGCTGCCGACGTCGTTGGTTTTTTGGGTGGTGGTGACGCCGGATTCGACGTTGTTGAGGGTGACGGTGGCGCCGGCGACAACGGCTTGCGAAGAGTCCCGGACGAGGCCCTGCAAGCGGGCGCGAGTATCTTGAGCGGCCAGGGAGATGCAGCAGAGGGCTGCCAGTGCGACAAGGCGTATAAGCATGAAAACCCCTATGGTCCGGCACATATTGGAATGGCGTGGACCCCAGATTTGAGATTGGGTCGATTGTATCAAATCGTTTCGTGGAGTGCGTGGCGGGATGGCTGTACTTTCGCGGGGAGGGCCGAGGGACACTTCGGGCTTGGGTCTGGCGGCGGATTAATCGGCGGCGGGGTGAGGGTTGCGGTTTTGGCGGCGTCAGGCGGCCCGGCTGGGCTGCTGGCGGGCCTTGGGAGCGATGCCGGGGGGCTCCGGCTGGCTTCGATCGGTCAGGCGCACGATCTTGGCTACGTCGATTAGGGCCGAGATGGAATTGAGCGACGTTTCGCCGGGGGTTCCGGTGTAGTCGGCGGCGACTCGGTTGGTCTGGAGCGAGGCCAGGAGGCGCATGTTGGCCTGGAAGGCTCGCTCGTTGCGATTTTGGTAGCGGAGGAGCCGGTTGTAGCGGCGCTCGGCGTCTTCGGGAAGGTCGGGGATGTTTAGCAGCTCCGGGACCTCTTCGCAGTTGAACTCGGCGGCTAGCTTGTCGAGT
>CAYLPH010000152.1:0-7823 GCA_964385495.1 uncultured Candidatus Solibacter sp. | reverse complement strand
AGCGCCTGGTCTCCGGCCCACTTCACCGAAGATCTGCGCGAATTCTTCCGCGACTACTACAGCCGCCTCAAACCAGACGGCCCCGTAGAAGCCACCGTCTTCGACCAATTAGTCCACGCCGCCTGGAATCTGCGTATGATCGCCGTCCAACTCGACAAACTCGCCGCCGAGTTCCACTGCGAAGAGGTCCCGGAGCTGCTAAACCTCCCCGACCTTCCCGAAGACGCCGAGCGCCGCTACAACCGGCTCCTCCGCTACCAAAACCGCAACGAGCGAGCCTTCCAGGCCAACATGCGCCTCCTGGCCTCGCTCCAAACCAATCGAGTCGCCGCCGACTACACCGGAACCCCCAGCGAGAAGCCGCTGACTTCCATCTCGGCCCTAATCGACGTAGCCAAGATCGTGCGCCTGACCGATCGAAGCCAGCCGGAGCCCCCCGGCATCGCCCCCAAGGCCCGCCAGCAGCCCAGCCGGGCCGCCTGACGGATCCCAAACGCAACCCTTAACCCCGTAGCCTGGCGAAATGCCACCAGTTGTTTGACAACCGAATACACCCCCCGCCAGACCCTAGCCCGAAGTGTCTCCCTGCTTTCCCATCTTCCGCGTTATCGCAACCGAGGCTTTCAGCGCGGTACGGCGCGCCAGCCCGGTGTCCGAGCGCGCCATCGTGCGCACCTGGTCAATGAACCGCGGATCGCCGGTTTCCCCCATCGCCCAGGCGGCGGCCGCGCGGTAGGATTCGCCTAGCGAATTGGCCATCTTCTGAAGCGCCTCGGTGGCCTTCGGGGCATGCCCGTTTTCGAACAGGACCAGCAGAGCCGTGCTGGCGACGCGATGGTGAGCGTCCGTAGCGCACTTCCAGAGCAGCGAGACCTCCTTCTCCGACGGACGGGTGGCGCGCATGCCCTCAATGGCGTTGGCGCGCACACGCGGGTCCGGGCTGGCGATCTGGGACTGAAGCCAATCGGCATTGCGGTGAGCGCGTACCGTCAGCAGCGCGGCTTTGGACTGGATGCGCTTGTCCGGGTGCCGCTGGAGCTTCATCAGAAACGAGACCAGTCGCGTACAATCGCTGACGGCGTCCAGAATTTCGAGAACGCGCTCCAGCCGCGCGGCTTCGATCCGGAAGAGCGTGGCGCGGTCGTCTCCAAGCAGGTGTCTCAGGAGTCTGGCGTCGAAATGGGGATCGCTCCGGACCAGAGCCTCCGCAATGGCGATGGCAGTGGGGGCACTGATCGATTCAATGTCCGTAAGGACCAACGGTAGAAGGTCGTTATCGTGCAGGAGGTCGGCGAGGGTCTCCAGGCCGGGGCCAAGATCTTCGCCGCCGTCGCCGCCGCTCAGGATCCGCAGAGCGCGGACGTAGAAATCGGAGGGGTCGCGGAAGAGCAGTTCGCGCATACCGCGGGTGGCGCCGGCCGAATCCCTCTTACAGTCCTTGACCAGAGTAAGAAGGGTTTTGCATCCGGGCCCGGCCCGGTGTTCGCTTTGACGTTCCTTGCCGAAGGCTTTCAGCAGGTCGCGGAGAAGGCCGGCGTGGGCGCTTTGCGTGGCATCCGGCAAGGCTGTACTCATCCCATTCACCCTTATCGGCGGCCATTGCGAACCCTATAGGATGTCGATCGCCTTACCGTTGCGGCGAGGTATCGCCCGCCTCCCGCGATGCAAATACTCGTTCATGTCTCCCAGCGACGCGAAGAACCCCTGGAAAAGCCGCCGGTCGCGCTTCGGAACCCGCCCGCGTGGCCGGAAATCGCGCGCCCGGAACTGCCCATTCGAGGCGATGACAGCCACGCCCATCGGCCGGTACTCATGGGTGCCGAGCGCCCAAGCCACTTCCTCTTCCGTCCACAAAGCAAAGCCCATTTAACGTGCGTCCACCCCTCCGGGAATCATGTTGCCGTACTTCTTCAGAATCTGCTGCGTGAACTGGTCGTGCTCGCGCAGCGCATCGAGCGCTTCCTTCATACGCATGTTCTTGACGATCTCCACGATCTGGGCGCGCCCCTGGCGGCCCCACTCCTCGCGTTCGACCGCGGTGGCAGGCAGCACCGTATCGGCGCCACCCCCATGCGCCATAACATCCGGGATATAGGAGCCCAAGGTAAGACTGCCCGAAAAGCCCAGTTTCCCTAACCTCGCCAATCCCTTATTCTCCGGCACGGGGCCAGCCGGTTTCATAGCGGCTTCCCCATACTCGCCCTTGAGCGCAATGTCGTCCAAACGTCCGGCGATCGCATGGGCGCCGAACAGCACCTTCGTTCGCGCCTCGGCCGCCACCTTCATCTTGGGGAGGTAGAGATCCATATCGACGTAGAGGATGGGCACATGCGTCTCTTCGAAGAACTCGCGCGCCAAGGTGCCCACCGTAAGCGGAGCGGGGCCATGACTCGCCGTGATCCAGACCTGGCGCCGGAATCCCTGCCGCAGCAGCGAGCGGGCGAGCACCTTGAGATAAGCCAGCCCGGCCGTGGGAGACATGTAGATGGTCGACGGCGCCATCACGGTGGTACCGGGATAGGACCAGATCAGGCCAGGCATGTAGAGCGATCCCGTCTGCTCAGCCATGGTCATCGCATAGGCAAGGGGATAGACGTAATCGCGCCCACTGGGCAGGATGCCGTTCGTTTCCACCGCCCCGACAGGAATGAATACAGCGTCGTTGCCCTTGAGATATTCCGTAATCTGGGGAAGGCTAAGTCGGACAAGGTCGCGCGTATGAAGGGGGCGCACCTGGGACCAGGCCAGGGTACCGGCGGCAAGGCAAACAGCGGCAAGTCTGGGAAGCATGCGGGAATAGTATATAGCGGTCGTGGCAGCCGGCGGAAAAATGCGATAAGGTAACGGACAATAGCGTTCGAGGCGCCCATGTTGAAACGATTCGGAATCCGCTCGCTCTCCCTATCCCTGCTCGCCTGTTCGGCCTTCGCCCAGCGCGCGCCCTTGTTCAAGGATGAGATTCTGCCCATCCTCAACAAGAGCTGCAACAAGTGCCACAACGACAACCAGAAGATGGCGGGGTTGGACCTGAGCACCTTCAGCGGCGTGATGGCGGGCGGCACGAACGGCCCGGTGATCGCGCCCGGCAAGCCCGAACGCAGCCCGCTGTGGAAGATGATCGAATCCGACAGAATGCCGATGGGCGGCAAGCTGAGCAACGCCGACAAGCAGGCGATCAAAGCATACATCGAGCAGGGGCGGTTCCCCAAAGAGCAGATGGACGCCGCCGAGGCGGCGCGCGAGGCGGCAAGGATCACGCCCGAAGCCCGCCAATGGTGGAGCTTCCAACGGCCTGTGAAGAAAGCCGTTGCCGGTGTCCCGGCGGATGCGGCCCTGCGTACGCATATCGATGCCTTCGTGGAAGCCAAGCTGAAAGAAAAGACCTGGCGGCTCAGCCCGGAAGCCGATAAGGTGACACTGCTGCGGCGGGCCTACTTCGATCTCACCGGCCTGCCGCCAACTCCGGCCGAAGTGACGGCGTTCCTCAACGACAGGGCTCCGGACGCCTATGAGAAAGTGCTCGACCGCTTGCTGGCGTCGCCACGCTATGGCGAGCATTGGGGCCGCCATTGGCTCGACGTGGCGGGCTACTCGGATTCGCGCGGCGATGCCGGGGACAGCGATCGCGAGGTGTCGTGGAAGTATCGCGACTACGTCATCCAGGCCTTCAACAAGAACAAGCCGGTCGACCGCTTTCTACTAGAGCAACTCGCCGGCGACCAGTTGGTGAATTGGGATCCCAAGACGCGGCCCACGGCAGAGCAGGTGGAGGCCATCACCGCCACCGGCTTCCTGCGCACAACAGCCGACATCACCGACAACCAGACCATCTACGAGGTAGACAAATACTTCGACGCGCTGCAGAAGTCGCTCGAAACCAGCATGAATTCGGTACTGGGATTGACGGTGGGCTGCGCGCGCTGCCATGACCATAAGTTCGATCCCATCCTCCAGAAGGATTACTACCGGCTGACGGCCATCTACCAGGCCGTCTTCGATCCGGAGAACTGGCTCGCGGCGAACTTGAAGTACGGGCCGTGGCCCAGCCGTACCGTGCTCGACATGGATCCGCAGGACCGCGAAGCGTGGATCAAAGATGTGACCAGCACCGGCTATAAGGCCGTGCGGCGTATGGAGGACCTGCTGGAGGCCACCTACCAGCGCTACCGTGCCGAGTTGAAGGCCGGCCGCGACATGGCCGAGGCACGGCGTCTGCAGATTCGCAAGGACATCGAGAGTGACCCGGATCTGGACGTCGACTACAAGGTCGCCAAAGACTTTATCAGCGACACGGAGATGGAGAAGCGCTATCCGGAATTGCTGGCCTGGAAGAATGAGATCGCCGAAAAGCGCAAGATGCGCAAGGGCGAATCCTCGGTGAAGCCGAACATGATCGAGGCGGCGTGGGATGTCTCGAAGACGCCGTCACCCACCTACGTGCTGCTCCGCGGCAACTACCTGGCGCCGGGCGCGGAAGTGAAGCCGGGCATCCCAATGGTCTTGGAGGATCCTGCCAGGCCGCTGGCGTTTGACGATCCGAAGCAGCATCCGGAATGGAACCATACCGGGCGGCGGCTGACGCTGGCGCGCTGGCTGGTATCGCCGGAACATCCGCTGACCGCGCGCGTGTTCGTCAACCGCGTCTGGCAGTTCCACTTCGGAGAGGGTATTGTCCGCAGCGTGGACGACTTCGGCACCCAGGGCAGCAAGCCCACGCATCCCGAACTGTTGGACTACCTCGCTGTGAGTTTCCAGGAGCACGGCTGGGATCTGAAGTGGCTGACCAAGGAGATCATGCTGTCGCGCACCTACCGGCAGAGTTCGGCGGAGATCGCCGAGCGTATGAGCGCCGATCCCGCGAACAAGCTGCTGTGGCGCAAGGCACCGCTACGTCTGGAGGCGGAAACCATCCGCGATTCCATGCTGAAGGTGAGCGGGTTGCTGCACGGCCAGATGTACGGCCCGCCGGAGGCGATCAAGCGCGGCCCCGATGGGCAGTGGGTGGAAGAGGATAAGAAGAGCAATCCGAATCGCCGCAGCATGTACCTGCAGCAGGGGCGCACGCGTCCGGTAACCTTCCTCCATGCCTTCGATATGCCGGAGATGACGTCGGATAAGCAATCGCAGCGCTTCCGCTCCGCACTGCCGATCCAATCCCTGGCGATGCTGAACAGCCCGCTAGTGATGCGTACTACCAAAGCCTTCGCGCAGCAGTTGCTCGAGCGGACCGGCGGGGACATAGACAAGGCCGTGAGCCTCGCCTTTGAAGAGGCGTACTCGCGCGCGCCGCGCCCAGCCGAACTG
The DNA here is from genome assembly GCA_964385495.1 of uncultured Candidatus Solibacter sp. GTDB lineage: Bacteria > Acidobacteriota > Terriglobia > Bryobacterales > Bryobacteraceae > CADEFT01. The sequence goes on along the minus strand of CAYLPH010000152.1, from coordinate 2,519 downwards.
GCGATTGCCAAACAGGCGATTGCCGGCGAGCCCGATGCCAAAGAAGGACTGCGCCTGTTCCTGCAAGCCATGCTGGGCGCCAACGATTTCCTGTACAGCTATTAACCGACTGGAGCCACGCCATGAAGAAGATGTTCTCGCGTAGACAGATGTTGCAGGAAGCCGCCACGGGATTCGGCACGGTGGCGTTGAGTGCCATCCTGGCGCAGGATCGCGCGCACGGGGCAGAGGCCGCCCGCGAGCGCGCCTTCGACTTGCGCCCCAAACAGCCGCACTTCCCCGCCAAGGCCAAGAACGTCATCTTCCTCTACATCGGCGGCGGGCCCAGCACGATTGACATGTGGGATCCGAAGCTGGGTCTGGTGAAGTATGACGGCAAGCCCGCGCCATTCGAAATCAAGGGCCGCGCGTTGAACGGGTCGCAGCAGATCATGGCGAGCCCCTGGCCGTTCACCAAGTCCGGGCAAACGGGGCGCAACATCAGCAACCTGCTGCCGCACTTCCAGAAGGTGGTGGATTGCGTAACGTTCGTGCGGTCGATGACGACCGACCGCATCGACCATTCGACGGCGCAGTTCACGTTCGTGACCGGCCGCGGGTTCACGGGATTCCCATCATTGGGATCATGGGTGGGCTACGCGTTGGGCACGGAGAACCAGAACCTCCCCGCGTTTATCGCCCTCGGCGAAGGCGCTACGATTGGAGCCCGCGCGCATTCCTCCGCATGGCTGCCGCCGCTGTTCAATGGCACCAGCATGCGGGCTGACGCGGACGCGCCCATCTACAACATCCAGCGTCCGGAGAACGTCAGCGTCAGCCAGCAGGCGAAACTGCTGGACATGATCAGGCAGTTGGACCGCGAGCAGAAGGCGCCGTATCCGCTGGACCAGGATCTGGAGTCGCGCATCGCAAACTATGAGTTGGCGGCGCGCATGCAGTTGGAAGCGCTAAAAGTAGCGGACCTGTCGGCCGAAAGCGATGCAACGAAGGCGCTGTACCAACTGGACGAGAAGGGATCGGGCGGCTTCAGCAAGCAATGTCTATTGGCGCGGCGGCTGGTGGAGAGTGGCGTACGGTTCGTGCAGATCTACGCCGGCGGCGGTTGGGATACGCACAACAACATCGAAGGCCAGTTGCCCACGCTGTGCCATTCCATCGACCGCGGCATGTCGGCGCTGATCACCGACCTGGAGCAGCGCGGCCTCTTCAAGGATACACTGCTGGTGTGCTCCGGCGAGTTCGGGCGGCTGCCGACCATCGAGGCGAAGAATAGCAAGCCGGGGCGCGACCATAACCCCTACGGCTTCAGCATGTGGATGACGGGCGCGGGAGTGAAGGCGGGCTTCGATTACGGCGATACCGATGAACTTGGGTATGCCTGCCTGCCGGAGTACAAGCTCGGCCACAGCGATATCCACGCCACCGTGCAGCACCTGCTGGGCATTGACTACAAGCGGAACACCTATCCCTACGAAGGCCGGGAAGAATCCCTGGTGGGAGTCACCCCGGCCCGTGTCGTAAAGGAGATTCTGGCTTAGCGGCGCAGCAGGACCTGCACCATGGTTGCGGCCGGGGCGGCGCTGCCGGACTTGGGCAGGCTCCGGAACATCTGTCCCCCGGTGGCGGGAATGACGCCGGCAACGCTGCATGCCTCGCTAAAGCAGTTGAACGTAATCATCGGCTGCTGGCTGCGGCTATCGCCCACCACCGGCGCGTAGAAGAACGCGGAACGTCCGGTCGCAACGTGGCGGAAGGTGAAGCGATGGCCCTGGTCCCAAAGCACCTGGTATCTCCCGGCCGGCATCGGCTGCGTGCCAATGCGGAACCCAAAGTCGATCGTGGTCTGGTGATCCAACGTCGATGCCGCCTGGAGCGTGCCGGCCAGTGAGGCCGCCGCTAATGTGATTGCCATCCAGAACTTCTTCATGGGAATGTCTCCTTACTTCGCTACGCGAACACCGGTCTCCGAAAAGATCGCCTGTTAACGGATCGCCACGCGGACGAGAGCGACCGGCAAGGCACCCACCGGAGCCTTCGGGAACAGGCGGCCGTACTGAATCGTGGAGCCCACCGGCTTCACGGCTTCCAGCACGCAAGCCTCGCCCGCGCAGCGGAAGGCCACCGACCCGCCCCTCGCGGCGGCATCCTTGTGAACGGTGCCAACGAAGTACACCATGCGGCCGGTTTCGATGTGGCGGAAGCGGAACACCCCGCGGCTCTGCCAGCCGATGTCGTATCTGCCGGCGGGCATCGACTGATCGCCCACGCGGAATCCGAAGTTCACATCGGCCTTGTGTTCGCTGAGGGACTCGGCATTGGCCGTACCCATCATCGTCATGGCAGCCATCGCCGCCGTCATCATCCAGGTCTTCACTGCGCTCTTCATGGTCTTGATCTCCTTTGGGTTTGGATCTAGCGGTTACGCCAGAAGGAAAAGCAAGCGGCGCGCCAAGAGGTAAATGGCTGAAAACACGTCGGCGGGCGCGAGGCGATGGAAGATACCGGTGAATCCCGTTAAC
>CAYLPH010000151.1:0-7920 GCA_964385495.1 uncultured Candidatus Solibacter sp. | reverse complement strand
GGGGATCGGCATGGTGACGACGCGGTCGCTTGTCGGGCGTTTCTTGGGGCTCTCGGCCAGCAGCGGGTGGATGGCATGGAGCGTCGCCCCCACCAGCAGCGCGTACAGCGTCACCTTCTGCTGCCGGGCGCGTTCAATCAACGCGGCCGTTTCGCCTGGGCTGAACGAGATCGTCTCGATCCGCACGCGCCGCTCGGCGAACGGGACGCTGTTGTCATTGCGCAGCGGAGCGGGCATGTCCCCCAACTCGTTCATTCTGCCATTTACCTTCGCCTGGCAGCGCACCAGTTCCCGCAGACCGCGCCAGCCCTTGTACTGCGGCGCCACGCCGTCTTCCAGCATCGGCGGGAAGGGCAGGGGAGCCGCCTCGGGCAGCGCCTCGCCGGCGGCGGCCTTCCCCAGCAGGTCCACGATATCCACCAGCAGGTTGGCCGCGGAGAAGCCGTCGCCAATAAGGTGCTGGAAGGTGATAAACAGAGCGCAATGATCCGGTGAGAAATGGACGAGCCGCGCGCGGATCATCAGTTCGCGCATGCCGTCGAACGGGCGGCGCAACTCTTCGGTGCCGATGAGGTCGCGATCCGCCGGTTCGCCGGCCCCGGTCTGGAGCGGGATGGGCGGCGCGTCCCCCGGCTCGTAACAGGAGAAGCACACCTGGCCCTTCTCGATCCGGAGCAGGCTTCGCAGCATCGGGTACCGCACCTGGCACCAGCGCAGGACCTGTCTGAGGTCCGCCTCCGTTACGGTGCCGTGCAAGTCCACTGCCGAACCCAGGTTGAACGGACTGGCCTGGTCGAAGATCCACGCCGACCGCTCCATCTTGCCAAGAGGCCGCACCGTCCGCGGCTGCTGATTCATAGTCGCCTCCGGAACTACATCCCGAACATGACCCGGATGTTGTCTCGCACTTCCTGTTGATGGAAGGTGACGCCGTGCATCGCCACTTCCTGTTCGATGAACGCAGGCAGCGACTCGCGCAGCCCGCGCACCAGGTGGTCCTTCAAGGTAATCAGCGAGACGCGTGGGATACGCGCCAGGTCGCGGGCGATCTCCATAGCCTGGTTCATCACCTCCGCGCGCGGATGCACGGCGAAGGCCACGCCGCGCCGCTGTAGTTCATCGCCGCGATAGCGCCGCGCCTGCAGCAGCATCTCGTTGCCCAGGACCGGCCCCAGCTTATGCGGCACGATCATCGTCGCGCCCATGCCCGGCGTGAAGCCATACTTCATGAAGTTGGTGGTGTAGACGCTCTCGCGGCTTAAGATCACGAAGTCCGCGAAGAGGCCCATGACGAAGCCACCGCCAATGCCGTGCCCCTGCATGGCCGAGATCACCGGGATGCGGCACTCCAGCGCGAGGCCGTAGATGTTGTTGTCGGAGAAGCGCGCCTTGCCTTCCTGCAGCGTGAGCAGGTCTTCCTGTGTGCCGCCGCTGGCAAAGTAGCTGTCGAAGCCCGTGAGGATAACTGCCTTCCACGAGGGGTGGGCGCCGATGGTGGCGAAGGCCTGGATCAGTTCGCGGCTCATCTGGTGCGTGAAGGTGTTCTTGTTTACGCGGTCGCACATCGTCACCTGCACGATGAACGGCTCGACTTCACGGACATCGACAACCGGCTCCGTCATGGCCGTCATGCCTCCCAGGGGAACGCCCCGGTCTGCACGTAGCGGGCGATCTTGTCCAGATTCTCGCGGTCGGTGAAGACTTCCAGGTTCGCCGCCACGGCCGGCGAGCGGTCGCGGAGCAGGGTGCCGTCGAGGTCTCCCATGTAGCGCTTGTAGCGGGTGATGCCCTTCTTCGAAAGCCGCCGCAAGCGCAGCAAATGCTTGCGCAGCAGGCCTTCGCTGCTCGATTCAAAGGCGTCCACCAGGCCCCACTCGGCGGCCTTCTGCACCGTGACCGGCTGCGTCATCAGCGTCATGTAATGGGCTCGCTGGAAGCCCATGCGGCGGATCAGGAATGGAAGGACGCAGGCCGGCATCAAGCCGAACAGCAGTTCCGAGAGGCTGAAGACGGCCGTCTCATCGGCCAGCACGATGTCGCAGGCCGATACGAAGCCGATGCCGCCGGCGTTGGCCTTGCCGCGCACGTGGGCTACGCTGATGTACGGTCCGGTGGCCATGTCCAGCCACACGTTGTAGAGGATCTCGGGATCCTGTCCCTTCGCCACGCCGCTGGCCAGGCCGCTTTGGATGGCCTTGAAGTCGGCGCCGAAGCAGAAGACCTCCGGCAGGCCTTCCACAACGAGTACGGTCATGTCGTCGCGATGATGCGCCAGCACCTGCTGGAACTCCTCCGAGAGGAGGTCGTTGATGGTGTTATTGGCTTCCGGCCGGTGAATCTGGACGGTGCAGATGGGGCCGTCCCGGCGCACTCGCAGCGTCTGGTATGGCTCCATCACGACACCCATTCGTACTCGCGGTGATACTCGCGGATCTCCTTCAGGAAGAGTAGCGGTTTCCCTCGCCCCGTCTTGCGTGCCTCGGGAATGTAGTCCGGATCCAACTTCACGTTGCGCGTTCCGAAGCGTACCGCATTGTTGCCCAGCAGCATGTCGTCGTACTCCTTCATGCTGAGTTCGCGGCGGTGATTCAAGTGCGCCTCAATGCACATGCGCCGCACGCGCTGCTGCCCCTCGCTGGTGACGACGCCGCTGAAGAATTCCGAACAGCAGCCCGAACCATAGGAAAAGCAGCCAATGCGCTGCGGCGAACGGAAGTCGGCATACGTGATCGTGCTTGCCAGTGACAGCGCCATCGTGGCACCCATGATGTTCCCTACGCGCTGGCACAGTGTAAGCCCGGGTGTAACCCGCTTCTGGAAGTCCTCTTCGATCTGCGCGGGCTTGGCTTTCGCCATCTTGCGCATCATGTTGCGGTGCGCGCCCTTGACCATGCCGCCGAAGGGCGTGTGATAGGCCAGGTAGCCGAACGTCGTCACATAGTCGACGTCCTTCACGCGCTTCTGGTACTCCAGGTACGACTTCTCGCAGCATTCCAGGTAGGAAAGCAGCGATAGGTCCGCGTCGCCCGCTTCGCTATCCGGGGCCGGCCGGCAGGTGTCCATGACTTCGAAGCCGTAATAGCCATTGGCGCCGAAATCGACCTGGAAGACATGGGGCGTCTCGCTCACCAGCATGGCCACGCTGCCCGCGCCGCTGCTCGGTTCGGCGAACGACCAGTCGTGCGTCAGTTCCGCCCCGCCTTCGGCCACCAGGAAGCGCGTGATGTCCGTGGCCACCACCAGCGCCTTGGCTCCCGGCGAGGTCTGCGAGAGTATCGTGTTCACGGCCATCTGCAGGCCCGCGACGCCGGAATAGCAGGCGTTCTTCAACTCGAACAGGCGGCAGTTGCGGTTCAACCCCAGATGATGGTGAATGTAGGTGCTCATCGACTTGCCGAAGTCGATGCCGGACTCGGTGCAGGTGATGAGCAGTTCAATGCGGTCCTTTTCCGCCGGACTCAACGCATCGACAATCGGCTTGGCCGCATTTACTCCGAAACTGATCGGATCTTCGTAAGGCAGGCTTACCGTCTTTTCCTTCATCAGCAGATTCTTGAAGCGGTCGCCATCGAGTTTGCGGTGGGCGGCGAGTTTGGTGACGTCCAGATAGGCGGTCCCGCCGAACACGTTCATCGCTTCAATTCCAACGTAGGTCGCCACGTTCTCTCCTTATTGGCTGTCGCGGTCCCAGCCGGACCAGCCCTGGAACAATTCCGGCTCTTCTTCAACAAGGAAGATAACGGTCTGGGCGCCCGCGCGCGGCTTGCCCTGGTTCAGAGTTTCCACTTTATCCAGAATAGACTCCAGCAACGGGCCTTCGCCGCGCTTCAACTGGCCTAGTTCGGTGTGGCGGCGCTTGCCCAAATCGAGCAGAATGGGCTCGTTGCCCAGCGCGGTGAGCAGCCTGTGCAGCCGCAGGGCTACCCCGTCGTCCTCCGAGACAACGGGAGTAGTCTGCTTGGTTACTATGCTCATGCGTTGGGCGAAGGCGCCTACATCGAAATAGGCCAGGTAGCCGATGGTGTGCTGGATGAGCGCCTGGACGAGGAAAGCGATGGCGGTGCCGGCATCCCATTCGAACGGCAGCATCACCTTTTGCATCATCTTCGCCACTTTGCGGATCTCGTCGATGATGGGTTTATGGTTCCCGGCGATCTCGTCGATGCTGTAGAAGTGCGAGGGGAAGCCGGGGGTTTCCGGCAGGATGTTAACGTAATCGTGCTTGGCGGTGGAACGCTGGACCCAGCCGACCAGTTTCGTGATGAGCTCGGACGAAAGGTCGGGCTCGTACATGGTAGGGATGGGCGCCAGCGTATCGGTATTGAAGGCGCGCGGCACCGGATCCATGGAGTTCCACACCCGCTTGGTGGCGCTGCCCAGCTTGCCGCCGTAGTACTCGGAGAAGGCGGCATCGCCGGGCGTGGCGCCCGCGGTGGGGAAGCAGTTGATGGCAACGGCTGCTAAGGTATCCCATGCGGGCCGGGTCTCTTCGAGGTACAGCGAGAAGCAGGGTGACAGCGCGCCGCCGAGGCTGTGGCCGGTGACCAGGACCTTGTTGAAGCGGCCCGAGCCGAGGAACTCGCGGGCGCTGATTGGGGGCTCGCCGGTCCCGTCCGGCGCCGTCATGGCCACGAGTTTGTCCAGGCCGAAGGCGGTGCCTTTGGAGATGCGTCCCGCCTTGGGCGAATTGTTATAGGGCCAGGGTAGGGTTTCGCTGACGTTGAAGTCTTCGACAACCCAGTCCATGAGCGACGTGCCGTTGGTGCCGGCGATGGCGACAACCGCCTGTTCCGGATCCTCCGCGGGAGCGAGGATGTACATCGTGTTTAAGGATTGTTTCTTGCCCGTGAAGGAATCGGCGTAAACCGCGGGGCCCCACACCAGATCCCAGGTGCCGAGCAGTTTGCGGATCTCTTCGTCGCCCAGCAGTTTTTCGACCTGCGCTTTTACCTGGGCGGCAATTTCAGGGGCTTCCCCGGTGATGTTAAAGCTGAGCACCGTCGACCAGGACAGGCAGAATGCCTGTTGCTCGAAGGTATACGTTCCTTTGTTGTACCCGGGCGAAGCCGCGGTCGCCATTGTGGTTGTCCTCCCCCGCTGTTTGATGATGCTCGGGATGATGCTACCATAATCCCGGCATTTTTCAGAATTCCCAGCATTACTTATTTGAAGGCGTGGATCCGCCTGATTTCGTCAGCACAACGGCCGTGTTAATTCCGCCGAATCCGAAGGAGTTGCTGAGCGCTACGTGGATGTCGATTTCACGGGCGGTGGTACCGGCAAAGCCGCACGAGGGGTTGACGGGGTTCTCCAGATTGCGGTTCGGATGGAGAAAGCGCCCGTTCATCTGGAGCAGGGTGGCGGCGGCTTCCACGACGCCCGCGGCATGCAGGCAATGGCCGGTTAAGCCTTTGGTCGCATTGACGGCGACCTGGCCCGCGCGCTGGCCGAAGACCTGCTCGATCGCCTGCGCTTCCACTTCGTCTCCGGCCAGGGAACTGGTGGCGTGCGCGTTGACGTAATCGACGGCATCCACGGTCAGGCCAGCCTGTGACAAGGCCGCGCGCATGGCCCGCGCCTCGCCCTCGACAGACGGGTTGCTGAGGCGGTTGGCGTCCAGGCAGGCGGCCGCGCCGGCAACGTATCCCAGCACGCGCGCGCCGCGGCGATGGGCGCTTTCAGCGGCTTCTAACACCAGGCAGGCGCTGCCCTGGCCGTAGAGGAAGCCTTCGCGGTCGCGGTCGAAGGGGCGGCAGGCCGCTTCGGGTTGGGAGGCGTAGCGAGTCCCGCCCAGGGCTCCGGTATTGCGAAATGCCTGCAATTCTAATGGGGACAAGTCGGTGAGGGCTCCGACTATCACGCAGACATCGGAGATGCCGTAGCGAATCTGCCGCCAGGCCTGCAGAATGCCCATGTTGCCGCTGGCCGAGGCCCCGCCGATCGTGAACCCTTCGCCACGAATTCCCAGCACTTCGCTGAGGATTCCTACATGATCGGTGTCCAGGAAATGTAGGGCGTAGCTTGCGGGCACGACGGCGAAGTTATCCGCGTACTTCTCCCGCATGCGGTACGGGTATCCGGGAGCGACGTTGTTTCCGGCGACGATGAGGGTGGCGCTGGCGGCGGTGGCAGTATCGGTGCCGAAGGCTTGGGTCCATGCTTCGAGGGCGGTAAGTAAGGAAGCCTGCTGCGAGAGCGGGGCGCGGCGTGCGGCCTTGAGGGCGCGGGTAAGCAGGGGTTCGGGGAGCGCCAGGGCGGCGAGCATGGCCGTGAGATCGAAGGGAGGCAAGCGGCCCGCCACGCCCAAGCCATCGGCGCTGTTGGCGGTTATGCCACAGGCGCCCTTTCGTAGCGCGGCTGTGAAGGCAGCGCCGTTGTTTGCGATTGGCGTCAACACGCCCAGGCCTGTGACGGCTACCTCGGCCGGCATGCGCTAGCGGTTCACTTTGGCATGCAGGAAGTCGACAAGGCCCTGCAGGTTCTCCACCGACGCCACCTCGTACAAGGGGAAAGTCACGTTGAGCGTCTCCATCGATTGCAATACGACGTCGGCGCGGTCGACGGAATTGGCGCCAAGATCCCGCATGCTTTGTTGCGGATCGATGACTACGGTTTCCAATTCCGGGAGAATCTCGCGCAGGCTTTTGGTGATCACCTCAAAAATGTCGGATTTCGTCATGACCATTCCCTAGTAGTGTATAGTGTCGTGTCAAGCGCGGAGTTCTCTTTCATGAGTCAGGTGATATGGATGTTTTCGGGGCAGGGCTCGCAGTATTTCGATATGGGGCGCGACCTGTACGATGCCGACCCGGACTTCCGTGAACTGCTCCACACCTGCGACAGCCACTGCACGCGGCTTTTGGGCTACTCGCTGCTGCCGGTCATTTATCCGGAACGGAAGAAGCCGGAGGCGGAAGCATTCGACAACCTGCTTGATTCGCATCCGGCGTTGTTCTGCATCCAGTATGCGTTGGCGCAGACGCTGCTGCGGCGCGGTATGAAGCCGGATTTGGTGTTGGGGTACAGCCTGGGGGAGTGGGTGGCGCTGGCGGTGGCCGGTGCGCTGCCGTTTGGCGAAGCGCTGGAATCCATCGTGAACCAGGCGGAGTTGCTGGTGCGGCATACGGAGCCCGGCGCGATGCTGGCGATCATGGCTCCCAGCGGGATTGCCGAGGCTTCGCCGGTGTTTCGCGATACGCCGGTTGCCGCCTTTAATTTCCCGAAGCATTTCGTGGTTTCGGGGGCGAGGGAAGCGGTGCATGGCGTGCAGGCGCACGTGCGGCAGGAGGGCATCCCGCATCAACTTCTGCCGGTGCGGGTGGCGTTCCACTCGCCTTTAGTGGATGGCGTGGAGCGGCGCTATCGGGATCTGACCGGGCAGTTGCGTCCGAGAGCGCTGCGATTCCCGCTGCTGTCGCTGGCCCATTCAGCCGTTCTGGAAACGCTGCCGGAGGGGTTCTTCTGGAATGTGTTGCGGCGGCCGGTGCGGTTTGAAGACGGGATTGGTTGTCTGGAGGCGGGTGGTGCCTATACTTTTGTGGACCTTGGGCCCTCGGGTACGCTGGCTACGTTCCTGAAGTATGTGCGGGGGCGCGAGTTGGGATCGACCGTCTATCCGATTGTGACGCCGTACCGGCAGGCCATGGAGAACCTGGAACGGCTGGAAAGCCAGCTTTAGTGCCGGGACACACTTCGGGCTTGGGTCTGGCGGCGGATTAATCGGCGGCGGGGTGAGGGTTGCGGTTTTGGCGGCGTCAGGCGGCCCGGGAGGGCTGCTGGCGGGCCTTGGGAGCGATGCCGGGGGGCTCCGGCTGGCTTCGATCGGTCAGGCGCACGATCTTGGCTACGTCGAGCAGGGCGGAGACGGAAGTCAGCGGCTTTTCGCTGGGGGTTCCGGTGTAGTCGGCGGCTACTCTGTTG
>CAYLPH010000150.1:0-8130 GCA_964385495.1 uncultured Candidatus Solibacter sp. | reverse complement strand
CTCCTTGGCGATGCGATAGAAATGCACGTTGCCCGGCTCATGGCCGCCCAGCCATAGGCCCACCAGATCCAGCCGGAATGGATCCTTGGCGAACATCACCATGTTGGGCAAAAACTCCGTTGCCGGATCGGCGGGGTCTTCATTCTTGGCGTAGATCGCCTCGATCATGTGCAGGCCGAACTTGAGCGTGCTCAGATGATCGCAGGTCTTGTGAGCCCAGATCTCCTGCCGTATCGGACTCAGGTCCGCGGTGCTCTCATAGCGGGCGTAGTTCATCTTCCTGTGATTGTCGTGGTAGCGGGTGACGCGTTCCACGACATCCTTCGCGATGAACGGCTTCATGTGATCCGGCACGCCCGTAACCATGGCCCAACCGGGACAGAAGCGCTGGAAAGGCCATACGGCCAGGCCCTGCGCGTTCTTGCAGGCCTGCGTCAGGCACATACCATGGGACCGCCACTTGGCAATGTTGAACAGCCATGTATCCGGCTCATGAATCGGTGGATAGTGCGGCACGCGGCCATAAACTACGCCATCGTCCGGCTTGGCCCAGTTCATCCCGGCTTCGCGTTTGTAATCGGAAGCGCGGCGCTGCGGTTCTAATACATCCACGCCCAGCCGTTCATGCGTTTCGTCGTACTTGGTGCTCCAGCGCGAAGACCGGTAGTTGGCTTCGATATAATGGAAGCGGCGAAGGCCGGTTTCGTGAAGCGAAGTGATCAGGCCGTCGTAGAAGTCGGCGTCCGTGCCCCAATTGACCTGCTGGCCGTTCTCGCGCCGCGTCAGCACGTTCGGCTTTAGCACGATGCGATGCGTTAGCGGAATGCCGTCGCGCTCGCGCTTCTCGAAGAGGCTGCGGCCCAGGTGCAAGCCTTCGCGGCGCATCCCCGTGAAGTCCAACCGGCCCGCGACGTTCGTCCTGCGGAGGAACACCGCCTTCGGATTCGCCTCCACGAACGGATGCAGTCCGAAGTAGCCCGTGGTGGCGCCCCGTAACGCGCCGCTGCCGGCGACCGCCAGTCCCACGCCAAGAAAACCTCTACGCGTCAGGCTCATCGAGCCCTCCTACGCCGGAATTTTGCTTCAGTTTATACCGTTACGCGCCGAACGATGGGGATGCCGGTTCGCACCAGCGCCGCCTCCACGTCCCGTGGCGACAGCCGCGACGCATCGTACTCCACCGTGATCCCATCCAACGCCGGTTGCTTCAACGCCACCTTTTGGATGCCATAAACGCCATGCACCCGCGCGATGGCGTCCAGATCCGCGTCGCCCATCGGACGCGCCAGATCAAAATCGAGATCAACCTTGGTCATCGGTGTTCAGGATAACAAACTCCGCCCCACCCTCCGGGCGGTTGCGGGCCGAAACGGTACCCCCATCGGCCTCCACCATCGAGCGCACGATGTGCAGTCCCATCCCATGCAGGCCTTGCCCGCGCTGCCCTCGCTTGGTGGACACGTGCGGCTCAAAAACGCGCGGCAGCAATTGCTCGGAAATACCAGGCCCGTTATCGGCCACGCTGACCTCAATGCCCGACGACGTCCGCCGCGCCGTGAGTTCCACCGCGCCGCCGCGTGGCATGGCCTGGGCGGCGTTCAGCAGCAGATTCACCAGGATGCGCTCCCACGCCGCGGCATTGCTCCGGAAGCGCAGCCCCTCCTCGATATTGACGCGGAAGGCCACCTCCGGGCCGTTGCTGGCCCGCAGATAATCCTGCGCGAACTGCACCGCCGTCCCGGCAATCCAACGGAAGTCGAAACTCCCCGTACTGACCTCCACCACGCTACGCAGCAGGCGCAGACCGTGTTCCGTACTGCGGTGGATGGCCGCCGCGAGTTCCCGCCACCGCTCGTCTTCCTCCAACAGGTCCGCCGCGTCCTGGAGGGTCTGAAAAACATTATTCAGATCATGAACCAGGCCGCGGACGGAGAGGTCTTCCTCTGGCATATCGCTAAGCTTATCTCGCCAGGCCGCGGATCATCGTGTAGAACTCGGGGAAGGACACCGACGCGGCACCCGCGTCCTCAATCGTGCACGGACCATCGGCGGCCAGGGCCGCTACCGAAAACGCCATGGCGATGCGATGGTCCCCGAAACTATCGACAGTGGCCGCTTGGAACTGCTGATTGCCGGGGATGTGAAAGCCATCCTGCTCCACCTGGATCGTGATGCCCATCCGCTGCATGTTTTCCGCCACCGTAGCGATGCGATCCGTTTCCTTGACCCGAAGTTCGGCGGCGTCGCGGACCGTGAGCCCTTGTTTCGACGTCGCGCCAAGCACAGCCAGCGCGGGAATCTCGTCGATCAGTTGGGCCGTGGTGGCTTTTTCGATCACCCCGCCTTCCCATCTGGCGTACTCGACAACGATGTCGCCCACCACCTCGCCATTCACCTGGCCAATATTGGCGATGCGGATCTTGGCCCCGCCGCCCGCCAGGAAGTCCATCAGCCCGGCGCGAGTGGGATTCAGGCCCACGCCTTCAATCACAATCCGCGATCCCGGCTTCAGCATCGCCGCCACCAGGAAGAAGGACGAGGAGGAGATATCGCCCGGCACGGTAAGTTCGCGCCCGATGAGCCTGGGCCGGCCTTGTAGCGTGATGACCTTGCCTGCCGATTCGACCTCGGCGCCAAACTCGCGTAGTGCGATCTCCGAGTGGTCGCGCGTCACGACGGGCTCGCGCACCGTCGTCGGGCCATCGCAATAGATACCCCCGAAGAGCACGGCCGTCTTCACCTGCGCACTCGCCACGGGCAGGGTGTAATCAATGGCATTCAGCTTCGTGCCATGGATCCGCAGCGGCGGATACTTGCCGTCCTTCGCTTCGATGCGAGCGCCCATCTGGGCCAGCGGCGTAATGATGCGCGCCATCGGGCGCTTGGCCAGCGACTCGTCCCCTTCAATCTCGCAAGCAAAGTTCTGCGCGGCCAGGATGCCGCTAAGCATGCGAATGGTGGAGCCCGAATTGCCCGCGTCCAGTTTGGCTGCCGGAGCCTGCAAGCCATCCAGACCTACGCCCTGTACCGTTACGGTCTTGCCCTCTTTCGTAATGGACACGCCAAGAGCCTGCATGCAGCCCAGCGTGGACGCGCAGTCGGCGCCCGAAGAGTAGTTATGGATCGTCGAGGTGCCTTCGGCAATGCTCGCCAGCATGGCATAACGATGGGAGATGGCTTTATCGCCGGGAAGGCGCACGGCGCCGTCCAACACGGAAACTGGGTGGATGGTTTCAACCATGAGAAACCCTTTATTGTAGCGGCTTGAAGGCTTCTCGCAGGGATTCAGGCGATTAACCGAACAGCCATTCCCTCACCCTCGGCCACTGCTGCTGAAAGGCGAAGTACGAAATGGCGAAGTAGAGCGAGGCGCACGCCACCAGTCCAATTCGCATCGGCCAACCGGGGCGCGCTTCGCGCGGCAACAGCACCATCAGCACATACAGCGTGTGCAGAGCGCTGATAGACAGCGCCACATTCATCATGAACCCGCTCGCCATCGCCAGCACCAGCGGATTGGGCGTGATCCGCAGCGCGATCAGGCCCCAACCGGCGTACAGCACCAGAATCGTGTAGTAGACGTACTTGGCTTTATGACCATCGATCTTGTGAAGCCGGCCTACGCCCATCCAGATCACATCGGTCCAACGGCGGCAGAGATTGTCGAGTTGCGACACCTGCGTCGGAGCCATGATAAGGAAGCCGCAAAGCAGCGTCAGATACCAGAAGATCGCGCCATGCTGATCGGCGATCGCTTGCGCCGACATCGCGGCCACCGCGTTGCCATCAATGTTCTTCGCGCCGCGCACGAACTCATAGCTGAACATCGCGGGCAACGCCATGCCCAGCAGGCACCCTGGCACCCATAGATACAGTTGATCGCGCCGGATATGGCGCAGCCAGCCCTGCCACCGCTGCAAATTCTCCGGGGTACGTTCGAAGGTCTTCCCCGTATGCGAGAGGCTGATGTTGCGCCCGCCGATGGCGCTGGGGATAGCCCCGACCTCGGCGCCCATTCCCCAGCCTTTATCCCGCGCATAGTTGGAGAAGGCGCTATTAGTAAGACCGCCCGCGCCGGCCACGGCCGCAAACGCCGCCAGAGTAGCCCAGTTGAACTCCGTCTGCGGCAGCGAGCCGAACTGGAAGAAACCGCTCCCGATCTCGAGCCATGTGCCCGGCTTTACGAAGAACACCACCACAAAGCCGAGATAGCTGAGGATCAGCGCCAGTTTCACCACCATCACCCGTTCCAGCGCGTTATAAATCTTCCCGCCGAAAATCAGCGGCACGAAGCAGGCCAGGAAGATGCAATAACTCAGGCTCCGCACCAGGCTCCCATCCACCGCTCCCGGCAACCGGCCCAGGATCACCGCCGCCAGTGGCACCGCCGCGTTCGAGGACAAGTACGGCCACACGCCGCCGAAATCGAACATCAGGTAGAAGCAAGTCCAGAAAGTGGGCCCGGGCCAAGTGCGGAAGAAGCCGACGAAAATCGTCTCCCCACAGAAAAGCGCATACCGCATGACGGCCAGGTTAAGGAACAACTGGCCGAGGATAGCGATGGTCGCCAGCCACATCACGCGACCGCCATACTGCGCCGTCACCAGCGGCCCAAAGAGCCATTCCCCACCCCCGATGTTGGCGCCCACCATGAGGAGTCCAGGGCCGATCAGCGAAGTCCAACGCGCGGCGAACTGCTTGGGGGGCTCGGGCAGCGGAGCCTTCTCCCAGGGTGTGAAGCCTTGCGACATGAGCCGCTATCGTATCACGCGATCCAGCAGATTCTCGGCGTTCCGGTGATAGACCTTCTGTAGGATAACGTCCGGCAAGCCCAGCCCATAGATGCGCCAGCGGCCCTGCGGGGGCACCTTGGCCGGAGCATAGTCGAAGTACTCGTCCTCAGTCTCCAGGAAGCGGTAGTAGATCTCGTACAGTTCGTTGCCGAAGATCTGCTGGGGCGTCTCTACACCGTATGGAACGGCATCCGTGCCGAACAGGATGCGATCCTGGTAGCGCTCGAAGAAGCGGCGCGCGAGCCGTGGCTGGCGGCCCAGTTCACCGATGCGGGCGCCGATCTCCACAAACATGTTGGGAAACTTGTCCAGCGAGGCCGCCACATGCCCCAGGTTTTCCGCATAGTGGCCGACGTGCAGGGCCACGAACTTGGTTTTAGGATGCCGGGCAAAGACGCGGTCGCGCGCGGCGAGCAGGTCCTTCAGGGCGGGGAAGTCGCGCCCGTGGAAAGACCAGTCGGGGTGATTGTTCAACTCCTCGAAGCGTTCATTAAAGCGGTCCGTCGGGGTGAAGAAGGCCACCGGGTCCCCAATGTGGATACAGACGGGCATCTCCAACGCACCGGCGGCTTCCCACATGGGATCGAAGCGCTTGTCGTCGATCGCGACGAGCTTGCCCGAAGTGATGTTCTCCCGCAAATAGAGCCCGAGCGTCTTCAGCACCTTGATGCCGCGCGCGCCGTCCTTCCGGGCCCGTTCCAACTCCAGCGCCTGGGCCTTTCCATAATCTGGTTCCTGAGCGCGCGCCCACATCGGTTCGGTGAACGTGAGGAAGCGGCCCTTATGCGCCTTGTCAAACTTGGCGATGGCCTCCCGCAGCCCGTCGCCATAACCCCCCGTAAGGTTCACCATCGTGTGGATATTCCTGGCATCCATCACGCGTAGCAGCTCCGCCGGCTCCACGATGAACTTGCGGGCGCCCGTGAGCGGCACGCCCTTCTCCCCTTTCGCCGCCCACGACAGGTGCGTATGGATGTCGATCACAGGAAACTTCGCCCGCGGCACCGGCGTCTGTGGCACTTCCAGCATGCTCTTCGGCTCGAACTGCGTAATATCCAGGGCCTGCTTCTGGGCAAGGGCTGCGGCCGATCCGGCCAGCGTGGCAAGTAGCGAACGGCGTTGCATTAGGATTTAGTGTAGTGTGCCCCGGCCGCCCGGCCAACTTCTATCGAAACAGGTTGCGAATGCGGGTCAAAAAACCAGGCTTCTCAACCGCGACTTCCCCACTAGGCACACCCGTCGGCATCATTTGAGGCTTCTCGGAAGACTGTTGCGGCTTCGTAGCCGCTTCCTTGGTCAACAGCCGCACACGCAGACCATACAACGCGTACGTATTCTTCCAACGCCTGCCATCCTCATCCTCCAGGAAGATCGTGAAGCCCGGCGCCTTCGTCCTCTGCCTGCCTTCGGTGAACTCCACTTCGTGCGCGCGCACCGGATAGTAGCCCTTAAAATCGCGCCCGGCGTAGGCTGTCTCATAGCGGTGCCGCTTCAGGTTCCAGATGAACACCCGGAAGTGGTCGAAGTCATGGTTCTGGAAAGGCTCGGAAACGGTAGTCATGAGCCAGTGGCCCTTCTTCTTGTCTTCGTCCATGATCTCGGCCAACTGGAAATAGGAGGTAATGCGCTTGCCATTCGCGTATTGGGCCACATCGTCCGGAAGCCCCATCGATAACGCGCGCGTCAGCACCCAACCGGCGCTCTTGTTGGGCAGTCGCACCAGGGTCCAGTCATCCCGCTTGGGTGCTTCGGCCCCCGCCGCCGCGGTCTTGCTCATCTCGCGCCAGTTCTCCGGTGGCTTCGGCGCGGCGGGCATCGGCGGAGGCGGCACCAGCGCTTCTTCGATCTTCTCTTCCTGCCGCTCGCCCTTCTTCTTGCGCCGCGAGACCTTCTTCTTGGGCGCTGGCTTCACCGTGATCAGGTTGGGAATCGAGGGCTGGTAAGGCAGACGCGGCGAGACGGTGTGCGCCAGCACTTCCACCGTTCCGCCGGCCGGGATCTGGAACGGGCTGGGCGACTGCCGGTTCGCCTCCGTATGCACATTCAGCGGATCGTAGACTGTCGCCATGCCCTGCGACGGCAGTTTCGCCGCCTCGGCCTGCATCTTCTCCAGATCCCGCATCTGCTGGCCCGATAGCAGGCTGCGCCCGTCCAGCCAGCCTTCAGCCCCACCCATGTTCCGCACCCGGAAGAAGCGGCGGCGGGAGGCAAGGACTTCCAACCGCTCTCCGTGCTTCAGCTCCGCGACCAATTCGGACCGCTGCGAAAGTTCTTTCTTCAAGGGAAGTTTCGCCGGCCCAACGTAAGCCTCGCCAATGGCGCGCTCCCGTTCGGGGTCGCTGCCGCATGCCGTCAACAGGCACACGCAGATTGCTACCAACGAGGAATGGCTGCGGATGGACATCAACAACTACGACGACGGAGGCGGGAAGCCCTAGAGAATCCCAGTGTAGCGCAGGGCGGAGCATGGCTTCCAATGCCGAAAGCGGTTTCTGTTACGTATCGCCGTCGCCGTATGACTGGAGTTCCGTGCCAGCCAAGGTAGCCCAAAGAAGAAAAATCGCGCAAAGCCGCGAAGCACGCGGAGAACACTGTTCCGGTCTTCTCTGCGTTCTCCCCGTGCTCTGCGCGAAACAATAACCCAGGCTTCAAAGTGACCCGGCGCTATCCCTGTGCGGGGCGACCTGGCGATTCTGGAGTCGACTTCATAGCTTGCCGCCGCCCGCCTTAATCGAAGAACCCGCGATCCTCCGCAACCAGGCGCGCCTTCGCCGCATTCACCCGGAACGTCACCCCCAAACCCGGGCTATCCCATACATCAATGAAGCCCTTCTTGACGATCGGATTGGGCAGGCCCTCCACAATGTCGTACCACCATTCCGGCTGGCCATAGGGATACTCAAAGGCGATATAGTTCTGCGGCAAGGTCGCCGCCATGTGAACGTGCGCGGCCAGCCCGACCAATCCGTCGAAGATGCCGTGCGGAGCCATCAGTATCCCGTGCAAGTCGGCGTACTCCGTGATCCACTTGAGTTCCCCGATACCACCTACGTCTTCCGGATCCGGACCAAGCACATCCACCGCGTTCTTCTCGATCAGATCCTTGAAATTCAGGCGATTGTAAATCTGCTCGCCGGTGTGGATCGGCACCGACGTCTGCATCTTGAGATCGCGGAACAGGTCGGCATTCGGATACGGCGTATAGTCCCCGGTCAGCAGATCCTCCACCCACGCCAGATGCAGCGGTTCCACCGCCTTACAGAACGTCACCGCGTCTTTCATCGCCCCGGCCCGCCCCTTCCCGCCCGCGCGCCCGTTCCCCTTGCCCGCGCGACGC
>CAYLPH010000149.1:0-8135 GCA_964385495.1 uncultured Candidatus Solibacter sp. | reverse complement strand
GAGGTGCCGGTCGAACTCCGCTTGGTCCTCGGGGGTACAGAGGAATTTCTTGGCGCAGAGGCCGTGCTTGATGGCGTTTTGGGAACTTCGGGCTTTGCCGGCTTCGGAGGTGGGTCCGTGAGACTTGGCTCCGTTGCCGCGGGCGATGCCGGCTTTGGTTAAGGGGGACTGGGACGGCGACTGCGACGGGACGGGGGCTTGGTTCCGATTGCGGTTGCGATTGCGATCACGCTTTTTCATGGAAACGCTCCTGGGTTTTGGATTAAGCGGCGGAAGGGCCCGGCCGGAGGCGCGATGCAGAAGGCGGTGTATCGCGGTTTCACAATAGCAGGGGAGGGTCGGAGAGGCGGGTGGAGGGAAAGTGGGTTTGGGGGTGTAGGTGATTGATTACGTGCGAGAACTTTTTATTTACTTCCTTTGTGAACGGCCAACGCTCCTGATCAATCTAAGTTATCGACGAAAGAGCCAAGACCGTTCAGGGAGTGGAACGGCGGCGCGCGAACCACCACATTGCCGAAAGCCCCAATGCAGTGGAGAAGACGGCCGCGGGTTCCGGAATTTGCGCGCCTCCGTCCACCGTGACCGATGCATCGTTCAGTTGGTCGATGATGGCGAAGTTAAAGCTGGAGTCGACCAAATCCGTCCTGGTGAAGGAGATGGTCCCAGTGCCGGCGCCGGTTGCGAGAAAGGTGAGGACGACGAGGGTATCGGGATCGGGGATGGCTCCGGGCGAGGTGAGGACGTCCGCGATACCGGTAACCGAACCGGGGCCGGCAGCGCCCGGAGTGAAGGAAACGCCATTGGCTGCGAAGTAACCGTCCTCGATAACGCTATTGAGGGTAAGAAAGGACGGGAAGGCGATGTCGAGGTCGAAGCCGACGATATCGGGAAGTCCGGAAAGAATAACACTGACCTGAAAGGTCGAGTTCAGTGTGGTGTTGATAGGAGAAGGCGTCAGCGAAAGAGTCGCCGCATGGGCCAGCCATGGGAAGAAAAGGGCCGCAGAAAAGAGCAAGCGTTTCATGATTCCTCTTAGTTCCTCTACTGGCAGCGTGTTCCGGTGGGAAGGCGGGAGGCTACAAGCGAAAGGTCCCGGATATCGACCACTCCGTCGTTGTTCACGTCGGCGCGGAAGGCGTAATTGGCAAAGCCGCGGCGGGTATTGATTCCAGCGCGGACAGCGGTTACGTCGGCGCAATCCACGGTGGTGTCGCTGTTCACGTCACCGGCGCGGGTAACGATGAGGGTGAGGGGTTTGGTGGCAGTGGGGGGCGAGCCGTTGATGGCCGAGATGGTAATCGGATAGGCGCCTTCCGTGCCGGGAGCGGGGACGCCGCTGAATATTCCGGTGCCCGTATTGGCTCCGGTGGGGGACTTGCTGTTGAACGTAACACCGTTTGGGAGGGCGCCGGTGATCGACAGACGCATTCCGGCGCCCCACTGAGAAGGAATATCCTCGACCGGTATCTTTGGATATCCGGACGTATGGACGGCGAAGTTGTTAGCCCAGCCGATATGGAACAGAACGGCATCCTGGGATTGGATGGAGGGCGCCTGGAGGATATGCCAATTCAGCAACTGCGTGGCGACCTGCTGGCTATTCTGGGTGAGTCTCAGATTCAAGGGGTAGTAGCCGCCGGACCCCGCCAAGGGATTGCCTCTCAGTTCGGCGGAGGCGTTACCGAAATCCTGTAAGTTCATGCCGGGGACGATCGTCCCGGCGGCCGAGATGGAGCCCGTGTTTTGATTGGTGGCGATGGGAAACACGTTCAATGTCCCGGTCAATCCGAACATGGTGTTGGAACTCGTGAAGGCGGGGCTGGGCACGATGTTGATGTTGAAGTTCGCGATTGGAGTGGCAACAGGGTTGGGCCCGGATGGGTTCGAGACGGTGAAACAAACGGGGGTGTTGAAGGTGTCCTGGGCGAAGGACAGGAACACCAGGATACCCACGGGTCCTGTCGTGTTGGCCGGGGGCGTGCCACGGAGCAATGCCGTGCCATCGCCGCGATCGGTGAGACTGAGCCAGGGAGGCACGGGACAGGGCAGGCTGAACTTCACCTGAGGCTGATTGGCTGAAGAGAATAACAGAACCTCGTTCTCGACGCCGGCTCCGAAGGTGGTTTCAACCGGCGCCATTGTGGGGAACGGCGGAAAGACCGTTTGGTAGGTGAAGGCCTGGCCGATGGAGGACACTGCGTTGCTGGCGAAGATGCCGCATGGCCGCGACGGCGAGAAACAGAAACCGAAAAGAACCATCTCAGAGGGAGTGCCCTCGATGGTCGCGGTGCCGTCGCCATGATCGGTGAAGGTCATGCCGGGCGGCAGCGACAAATCCAAGGAAATAGCGACCGGCGGGGAACCCGCGGTTGTGATACGGAAGGAGTTGTGCTGGAAGAGAGTAAAGGTTGTAGATGACGGCGATGTGATGCGGAGCGAATTGCCGATGACGATCTGGAGAGTTTGCGTTGCCGTCCCCTGGGCGTTTGTCGCGGTAACGGTAGCCAAGTGGGTGTTATTGATGCCCGTACCCGAGAAGGAAAGCAGCGCGCGGCCGGGTCCGGGTTGAGTAACCGTCACGCCGGAAGGGGCTCCAACGACGTTCACGATGGGAGTGGGGGCGCCGGTAGCCTGCACTTCGAAGACTTTCGGCGTGCCGTTGGTGAAGGTAACCCGGTCGAGCGAAGTGATTTTGGGCGCTTCGGCCATTCGAACCGTAACGTTGTTACCGGCTCCATCCTTGAGATTCACGGATTGGAGGACCACCGAGCGGCAAACGCCCAGGTTGGCGGGCTGGCTATAGCCAAGCAAGGAGTCCGCCGGGCAATTGATATCGCCGGAGAGAGGTTCGGCTTTGGTGACCCGGAAATGGGCGCCCATTCGTGTGGCGAACATCTTAACTCCGTTCCAGTCCAGGAAACGAAATGTGGGGGTAAAGGTGGAGTAACCGCTTTTGGTATGGACGAGCCAAGCGCCGGTGGTGGTGGCGGACCAGGGGACGCCATCCCAGTCGCGGTAGGAGAAAGCCGTGGACGCCGGTTGGGCGGGTTGCCCGCTAGGAGTAACCACGAAGTTGTAGTCCGCCGCGCCATGGGCGGGTGGAGTAGCGGACGATTCATACTCGGGCACGGTTGCGGAGAACATGCTGCTGGATAACTTGAAGAGTCCTTGATTATCGGATGCCATTGCAAGGAGATCGGGCGACGCCGCCAGGATGGTGTTGGCATAGTTTGTGAAGTCGGCCAGTTCCTGTTGGACCTTGGAAGCGTCCAGCGCCTGCAAGTAAGCAATGATGCCGATGATGATCGCCAGAACGACGATGACGGCGGGCCCCAGGACGGTGGCGAACTGCGCGCTGACGATCCCGGCCTTGATCGCGAACGGGAAGAGGAACTTCGCGATAGCAGGAATGGCGACGGTAACGGCAATCCAGGAGCCTGCGATGACGGCGCCCGCGCCCGCCGCGATGCCGACGGCAACACCCATTCGAGCCGCCGAATCCACGAATGTGTGTTCCGTTCCGGTGGCGACAAAGGGTTGCGTATAACTCTTCTTGAGGGCCGCGGCGATGTAATAGGATCGGGTCGGAACCTGGGGATTGTTGGCAAAAACGGCGAGGATCGTTTGAGGGGTGCAGAACGGGGAGTAGTCATAGGTGAGACCGTACTGGGCCGCGACGTCCTGATCGATCCGCCAGCGGCAGGGGTCGCGAACCCAATTCATGTAATCATCGATAGCGGCCCTATACTGGGCTCGCTCGTTGTTCCATACGCGGTCGAGGAACCAATCATAAATTTGCTGCTCCGCGGGGGTACGACTGGTGGAGCGGATAATCTGCAGGATGCGAAGAAAAATGAACGATCGGAGCTCGTTTCGAAGTTCTCTTTTGCCGTACTGGAAAATCATCGGCTTGTCCGTAAGGGGAATGCCGTGGGCTTGCAGATAGGCATCGAGGGTACTGTTCTCCAAAGCTGACTGGGCGGTTCCGCAGGACTGAATGAGCCGGGTAGGTCCGGGTATACACACGGTTTGGGCAGTAGCGGAGGGAAGCAGAGCGAGGGGCAGGAGAAGCGGCAACTTCGGCGTCAACATCAGAACAAGAGCGAATATCACAGGCCGATAGAAGCGGGCTCGAACAATCGTCGCTGGCTGCAACCACCGCATACATTCTCCTCCAGGGCTTAGCAGTCCAGCTTAAGAGGCGACCTAAGCAAACGCGACTTCGGACGCCCCGGTAGGGGACTGGTGTTAAATATTTGTTTAGCGTAGCATAACGTGTCCCACAGTACGATTTGGAAGCTCTTTCGAAGACATGGTGGCTTGCGAGTACTTGCGAGTCTACAAGATAGGCGATAGGACCATATGACGAGAGGCGACGGCGAGACCGCAGTTTCTGCCGCAATTGCGGAGTGGCACACACAATCATGATGGCGTTGCGATGATCAATTTAAGTTATCGACGAGGTACAAATCGCCGCGCCGGAAGTCTGCTGGCGAGACCAGCAGCCACCTGCGATCCGGAGAAAGCGCGAAGCTGCTGCCTGCCCCTCCCTTGAAAGTGAACGCCTCCCGCCCCCGTCCACTAGAGAAGCTGTAAAACCAGACTTCCCGGCTCCTATGCGGAGCGTAGTAGAATCCATCGCGAAACATCGCCAAATAGTGCCACGAAACGAGTGGGCAGACGACCTGGGTCTCCTCGCCTCCTTCCGCCGGCACCATCGCCACGCAAGCGGGGGCGCCAGTTGTTGCATAGTAAAACCGCTTGCCGTCAAACGATTCCCAACCGGTGAACGCTCCCGACCGCGTGATCTGTCTAGCCTGACCGATACCCGCCTGGGGATGAGCGAGTGTCTTCCAAATCTGCTTTCCGTCCTTCCGCTCCGAGGTGAAGTAGACCCATTTCCCATCCCGCGACCAAGTCGGCAGGAAGTTCCTGCCCCCGGAGGTGATCTTTCGGCTCTGGCGCCGGTTCACGTCGAGGACGTAGATATCGGTGTGCTCGCCATCCTGAGAGTCCGCCGCAATTTCGCTCCCGGCGGGGGACCACTGCGGTGAGCCGGTATAGCGCTTCCAGAACGTCAACTGCGTGGGGTTGGACCCGTCGGCGTCCGCTACCCAGAGTTCGAAATGACCGGAGCGTGCGGACGCAAAAGCGATTTTTCTTCCGTCCGGCGAATACCGCGGAGAGGCCTCCCATTGGGTGGACGTGATCAGCGGTTCGGGTTCCAGTGGCTTGCCCCGGGCGGCTTGCGACAGATCCACGCGGGCAATATCCGTGTCGATGTAAACGTCCGAGTAAATCAATCGCCGGCCGTCGCGCGAGGCAGAGAACTGAATGCCCACCTGCCCGCTGAAGGCGAGCGGCTCTTGTTGCCGCCCGTCGATGGTAACCCGCCAGAATGCGCGCGCCGTTCCCTTCTCGCGCAGGTAGATCAGTTCGCCTGGCGAGCGCCAGGCGATGCCGAAAACGCGCAACTGGTCATTTGTGATCCGTTTGGCGGACCTCCCGCCGCCCGATAGATCCTGAATGAGAATGTCGCCGCGCATCGCTCCCGTCTGGCGCACGAAGGCCAGCATCCGGCCGTCCGGCGATACAGCAGGCGCGGCATCGTGATAGTTTACCGGCGGTGTTGTGAGTTGCCGCAGTTGCCCGCTCTCAATGTCGAGGGAATACAAGCCGATGGGCTCACCGGGGCGCGGCCGGTTCCGCACGACGAGATGTTTGCCGCCGGGCATCCAGGCCAAAGCCGGGACGTTTTCGTACGCCTGCAGCGACACTTTCCCCACCCTCCGCTTCGGTCCCGGGGAGGAGCCGGTCACATACACCTCCGCCTCGTTCCGAATCCCACCAAAGTTCTCATCGCAGTGCAGAAAGGCAAGCAGCGTCCCATCCGGCGACCAGGCTTGGTAGCATTCCAGAGC
Source organism: uncultured Candidatus Solibacter sp. (assembly GCA_964385495.1). Lineage (GTDB taxonomy): Bacteria > Acidobacteriota > Terriglobia > Bryobacterales > Bryobacteraceae > CADEFT01. The sequence continues at coordinate 2,214 of CAYLPH010000149.1, read as the reverse complement.
GGGATCGTTGGTGAGCCGCACCGGCGATTCGTCCTCGATGCGCCGCGCGTAGAGATCGGTCTGGTCGTTCCGGACACCCGCCCAGGTGAAGGCCAGGAGGCTTCCGTCAGGGGAAATCGCGGGAAATTGTTCCGCTCCGGAGTAGCTGGTGAGCAGTTTTACTTCAACAGGCTTGGCGCGGGCGACGCCTCCGGGCCGCCGGGCCACCAGCGCGGCCACCGTCACCGCGGCAACGGCTACGCACGCAAGGGCAACCATCCTCCAACGGGAACTTTTCCTCTGCGTGCGTGCAAGCGCGGCGCGTACCTCGGCCACGCTCTGCACACGGCGGGCAATCTCCTTTTGAAGACAACCGCGGATGAGTTCGCGGAGGGGCGCCGGGGTCTTCGCGGGCAACGCGGTCCAATCCGGATCCCGGTCCAGGATGGCTGCCAACGTCTCCGGCACCGTCTCTCCCCGAAAGGCACGTTCTCCCGTAAGGAACTCATACAACAGGCAGCCGAAGGCCCAGATATCGGTGCGATGGTCGACTGGCTGGCATCGTGCCTGTTCGGGACTCAGATAGGGTGGCGTCCCCACAATCCTGCCTTCCAACGAGTGCGTCTGGCTTAAGGGGGTGCCCTCGGGGCTAGGCTGTTCCATGCGGCCGGCATCCAGGAGCACTTTCGCCAAACCGAAGTCGAGCACCTTGACTCGACCTTGGGGTGTTACCTTGATGTTGGCGGGCTTGAGGTCGCGGTGAACGATCCCTTTGTCATGGGCAGCCTCGATGGCGTCGGCGATCTGTTGGGCGTAGCCGATGGCCTGATCGACGGGTAGCGGGCCGCTGGGCATTTCCCCATCGACGAGTTCGAGAGCCAAGCAGGTTCCGCCGGAGAACTCCTCGATGCCATAGATGGCAGAGATATTGGGATGATTCAGAGCGGCCAGTGTGCGCGCTTCCTGGCGGAGGCGTTCCAGCCGGTTCGCATCGCCGACAAACTCCTGGGGCAGCGCCTTGAGGGCGACATCCCGTTGCAGCCTGGTATCGCGAGCGCGGTACACTTCCCCCATTCCTCCCGCGCCAATGCGTTGGAGAACCTGATAAGGGCCTAAGGTCCGGCCCTCGATGAGCAGTGGCGTGTGTTCCTGTGAGTCTTGCCGCAGATAGGCAGGTTCCCGGAGGAAGCCGCCCGCGGCGTCATGCGCATTGAGCAGGCTCTCGACTTGCTGGCGAAGTGAGGCGTCGCCGCACAACGCGGAGAGTCTGGCGCTACGGGCGCTGGCATCGAGACTGAGAAGATCGGCAACGATCCGCGTGACGCGTTGATAACGTGCGGGCTCCATCTATCTGCTCAATCGAGAGGATCGGGCTTGACGGTGCGAGGCGGCTTCGTGTTCGAACCGCCCATCTCTCGAAACAGCCACGCCCGTGCCACCGACCACTCGCGTTTCACGGTCATCGGAGATATGCCCTGCAGTTCCGCGGCTTCCTCGATGGAAAGCCCTCCGAAGAAGCGCAGTTCCACGATGCGGCTTTGCCGTTCATCGAGAGAGGCGAGGCGCCGGAGACATTCGTCAATAAGCAGGAGATCGGGAGGGCCGCCGGGGACCTCCAGCGCCTCATCGAAAGTGACACGAATCGCTTCGCCGCCGCGTTTCGCCGTCCGCCGGGCACGGGCATGGTCAACCAACACACGGCGCATGATACCGGCAGCGGCGCCGAAGAAGTGAAGCCTGTCGCGGTAGGAAACGCGGCTCTCGTCCAGCAGCCGCAGGAAGGCTTCATGCACCAGGCCGGTGGCCCCCAGGGTGTGATTGTCCCGTTCGCGCCGCATATGGGAGCGGGCGAGGCGGCGCAGTTCTCCGTAGATCAGCGGGGTCAGATCCTCGATCGCGTGCCGGTCACCGGAGCCCCATGCCTGGAGCAGTGCAGTAATTTCGCCACTCCGGTCCTTCTGCATGCGCTCGCACAGTCTATCTCATATGGGTTGGCGATCTCAAATCGCGGGTGCGCCACATGGATCTCGACGACCGCTCCCACGGCCTTTTGAAGATCAAAAATAAATTGGTCCGGTTTTCAGCCGGTTCCCGCCACTACCAGCGGAGGGAGTCTCTTTCCATTACTTCGAAAGACCTGAGGGCGCCGGCGCGCCGCTTAGACACGATTCGTGGTATCTCACTCCTGTCCAAAACGTTGCCGGTGCCACAGCACAGGGTGTACAGCGGGCCCGC
>CAYLPH010000148.1:0-8838 GCA_964385495.1 uncultured Candidatus Solibacter sp. | reverse complement strand
GGACTATGCTGAACAGGCTTTGGAGATCACGAACTCGCTGATTACATCGGGGTCGGTGGACGTGCTGGTGGTGGACTCGGTGGCGGCGCTGGTGCCCAAGACGGAATTGGAAGGCGAGATGGGCGACAGCTTCATGGGCGTGCAGGCGCGCCTGATGAGCCAGGCCATGCGCAAGCTGACCGGCATCGTGTCGAAGAGCAATACTTGCCTGATCTTCATCAACCAGATTCGCGAGAAGATCGGCGTGATGTTCGGCAGCCCGGAAACCACCACCGGCGGCCGGGCGTTGAAGTTTTACTCCTCGGTGCGCGCCGATATCCGGCGTATCGCCGCGTTGAAAGATGGCGAGACCGTTACGGGCAACCGCACGAAGGTCAAGATTGTGAAGAACAAGCTGGCACCGCCGTTCCGCGAGGCCGAGTTCGACATCATGTACGGCGAGGGCATCTCCAAGGAAGGCGATCTGATCGACCTTGGCGTCGCCAACAATATCGTTGAAAAGAGTGGGTCCTGGTATAGCTTCCGTGGGGAACGGATCGGGCAGGGTCGCGAGAACGCGCGGCAGTTCCTGCGGGAGCACGCCGATACGAGAAAGATCATCGATACGGAGTTGCGGAAGGCTCTGGGCATGCCGGCCACCAACGATGAGTCCATGGCGACCAATTCGGTAGCCGCCCCCGCCGGCAAAGGACGCTAGTGAAACCTGTTGCCCTGACCATTGCCGGCTCCGACCCTAGCGGGGGAGCCGGTATTCAGGCCGACCTCAAGACCTTTCATCAGTTCGGCGTTTATGGCGAGGCGGCGATCACGCTGCTGACGGTGCAGAATACGCAGGGCGTGGAGACGGTGCAATGTCTGGACCCGGTGCTGGTAGTGCGCCAGGTGACCGCGGCGATTGAGGACATCCCACCGGCGGCGGCGAAAACCGGCGCCTTGGGCGATGCCGCCCTGATCGAGGCTATCGCCGGGTTGGCGGCCGTGTTTGCCTTCCCCCTCGTGGTGGATCCGGTCCTCATCAGTAAGCACGGGGCGCCCTTGATGGCGGAAGAGGCGCAGCAGTTGTTTGTGAAGCAGATGCTGCCCGTTAGTTTCCTGATCACCCCGAATCTGTTTGAAGCCGAGGTGCTGACCGGGCGCCCCGTCCGTACGGAAGGGGAGATGGTGGATGCGGCGCACCGGCTGCGCGATATGGGCGCCAAAGCCGCGCTGGTGAAGGGCGGCCACCTGGCCGGGGAGCCCGTCGATATCCTGATTGACGCGGATGGGACGGAGCATCGCTTCACGGCGCCACGCATCGAGACGAAGCATACGCACGGCACTGGCTGTACGTACTCGGCCGCCATTACGGCTTGTCTGGCTTTAGGGCTGCCGCTGGTGGAGGCCGTCGCCCGCGCGAAGGGTTACATCACCGAGGCGGTACGTACCAATCCCGGTTTGGGGGGCGGTAACGGGCCCGTCAACCACCACGCGTCAACGAGCCAGCAGGAATAAGTATCCGCGGCCGTCCTCACGGAGTTCGTGAGTGTTGCCGGCGGCGGGACGGAACTTCTCGGGAATCACGAAGTCAGCGGTCTGGCGTTGCCGTAGGAGTTGGGTGAGGTCGCGCGGCGACTCCAGCACGATTACGGAGCCGATGGGTTCCGGCCGGGTGTCCCACTCGCGTAGCCGCGCCACGTAAGGCGCGGGATCCTGGGCCAGTTCTTCCGGCGTCAGGACAATGCCGAGGTGGCGGAAGTCCAGCCCATAACGCCGGTAATCGGATTCCTTCCCGAAGAAGGCATAGCGCAGCTTGGGAAAACCCATGGTTGAGGCCAGGAACTGGTCATTGGTGTCGACCAGAATCAGTTCGCGGGTGCGTTCGAGGGCTTGGTATCGCTTGAGACCCGCGGCCACGGCGATAGGCGGCCCTGTTGGTGGCAGGAAGAGGGGAATCAGGAGCGCTGGCAGGAAGGCCCAGGGGTGGGCGTAACGCGCGGCAAACCAGCACAGCAGGGGGATAGCCGGCAGTACGTAGGCGACGTTTCTATAGGAGTTGCCGGCGATGGCCAGGGTGACGGCGGCTATCGATGCCAGCAGCACCGGCGGCAGCGACTCCTTCCTGGACCGCCAACCCGCAGGGATCGCCGCCAGCGCGATTAGCAAGAGCGGGGCACTGGTTTTGGCGAGACGCAAGGCATAGAACGCGAGGCTTGACTCGCCGGTGGTTTGCGGGGGTGCGGCGCCTAGGGTGAAGCCGAGGATTTCGAAGCCGATGAACTCTGCCTGGAACCAGCGCGGGTGCGCGATGGCCTGGTAGGTGAACCAGGGTAGCGTTAGGAAGGCGGCCGCGAGCAGTGCCGGTAGCCAAAACTTTGCCTGCTCGCGTTTTTGGCACGCCAGCAGCCACCAAATGCCGGCGGCCGCTACGGGAATCAGCCCGGCAATCGCCTTGGTCAGGATCGCGGCTGCGACGGCCACGGCGAAGAGCGCCCGCCAACGGCGCCAGATGGCGATCGCCGCCAGCAGGATTGTCAAAGCGAGCAGGCTGTCGGTGAGGTTGACGCGGGCCAGGGCGTACGCCAGCGGATTTGCGACCCATAGCCACGCCGCGATGGCTCCGCGCCCGCCGCCACCCGTCGCCAGGAACAGGAGCAGTGCGATGGACGCCGCTGCCAGGAGCGATGGCGATCGTGCCGCGAACGCCGTGCCGCCGAACACGCGCAGGCTTGCGGCCGAACACCAGTACAGGAGTGGGGGCTTGAACAAAGCCAGACGGCCCATAAAGCGGGGTGTCAGCCAGTCGCCGGACTGCACCATGCCTAAGGCGATATGCGTGTAGACTGCCTCGTCCTGCGGCGCAATCTTCCCTATCGGATCGATATACCCCGACCCAAGATCCGCTCGCCCGGCGCCATAGCTGAACACCACCAGCGCCAGCACCCACACGAGAACACCTTGGGCCAACCTCATCGCGGAGGTTCAATCATAGCAGCGGTTCAATGTAGACGATCTCCGAAACATAGTCCCCCCGGAAGACCATCTCAAGCCCGGTGGTCATCAACTGCTCACCCGTCATGGCGTAAATCGCGCGGTCATCTTCACGCCAGACGCGGTACGTCCGCCCCGCATCCAGCCCCTGCGGTCTCAGTACGAACTCCGGCGACGGCGCGTTATCGCGGGTGACCACCACCACCGTCCGGTCGCTTGCCGGATCGTGCGCGGCCAGCGCATCCACCTGTCCATACTCCGGAATCGGCGTCAGGTGAAACACCTTGCTTCGCGCCACATGCGCCCGCATCGACTTGTATAGCCGGATCTCGCTGGCCGCCAGTTCCTGCTGCTCCACTGTCAACTCCGCGAGCTTATTCATGAAGATCCACGGCCCCCCGAACATATAGCTGCGCGTCGTGTAGGTGTCGGTGGGCATCTCCGGCATGTAGCGGTCGGTATAGCGGGGCGGAAACGGGTACGTAGCCCCATAGACTGCCTTCCGCGAGGCTCGCGCCCCGGAGGCGTCGTTCGTGATCGACGTGACGTAGTGCTTCACCATGTTGAACGTCATCATCGATCCGCCATTGGCGCAGTTCTCCCACAACGCGGCGGGACGCTGCTCCTGCACCTGCTCCAGAACGGCGTTCAGACCTTCCACCGCATTCGAGTAGTTGCTGTCGTTCGGATCGTGCGAATGGTCGCGGCGGCTGCACTGTTTCACCACGTGCTCGCCGTCCTGTAACAGCCAGTCCACGTTGTACGCGTCGATCAGCCGCACCATCTCCCGCACCACCCAGTTCTGCGCCGGCTTATGCGACAGACATAACGATCTGGCGCCGAAGTAGCTATAGGTTTCCGTAGCCAGCCAGTCGGGATGCTCCTTCACAACGGGCGAATCGGCCATCGCTTCCGCTGGAGCCACATGCAACCCGAACTTCATGCCCAGGGAATGGACGTAATCCGAGATCTTTCGGAGCCCGCCCGGGAACTTCGCGGGGTCCTCCCGCCAGTCGCCGATCGCCCTCGCCCAGCCCAGATCCACAATGAACATCTCGGCGCCGACCTTGGCCGCCATAGCCGCGTTACGCAGCAACACTTCCTCATTGATATCGGTCTGATACGCCCAGGAGTCCCAAACCACATACGGAAAGGCCGCATCGCTGGGCACCGGCTTCGCCAGCACCTGCTCCACGAAGCGTTGCGTGCGATAGCCCGCCTCGTCCCAATCGCCGTCGAAGACGCCCAGGAAGCCCGGTGGAACGCGAAACTCCTCGTGCGGCTCCAACTGCCGGTTCAGGTTCTGGATCAGCGCCGAAAGCTGCAGCCGGTCCTGCGCACTCCGATGGCGAATGGTAGCCTCCGTCCGGCCATCGAACTCCCAGCCGGCGAACAGACCCCGGTTTCTCTCATTCCGAATCGCCAGCCAGCCGCATTCCGGCGCACCGGCGCCCGAGTAGACAAACTCCCGATCTCCCGTGCGCGGCAATAGCGTCTCATGCGGCTCAAAGTTTCGAGCCGGTGGCAGGACCGTCCACTGGTTCACACGCAGGATGCGATAGTCCTGGTCCGGCGCCAGCAGATTCCAACTCAACATATCCGCCATGCGGATCCGCTGCGTCTCCGCCATTAGGTTCTCAATGACAGTGGAGTAGCGAAGCACCGGCTGCCCGTCGTAGATCTCCAGCGAGAGCTTCAGACGGAAATGCTCATCCAAGGTGTCGAACACGATCGTCTGCCGCAGTCCATTGCCACGCTCGATGTGCTGCACCGATTGGGAAACGATTCGCAAGGGACTGAAGCCGTCCACGGCCTCCTCCGTTGTCGCAAATCGGATAGGAGAAGAAACCGATTGGTTAGCGGCGCGCCACACCTCGCCGTTGCGCAAATCCTCTAGCGTTTCAAATTGGAACGTATGCTGCGGGGTAAAGGCGAAAGTAGCCCGCACGACGCCATTTGCGAGAATCCAGCGGTTCTCCTCAGTGAATTCGGCGCGCAGACGCTCCGGCTCTGCCGCCGCCAGCAGTACCGAAAGGAACGCCCAAGCCAGAAAAATCGCCTTCACACAATGTATAAGGGCAATTTCAATGCCAAGGTTTCAGGGTTAACAAAATTTTACAGTGGCGCTGTATCAATTCACACAAGGCTAAAAGAGATGCCCCAGCTTCTCGCGCTTCGTGCGGAGATAATCCTCAGTGTTTTCCTGCGGCGGGATCACACAGGGGACCCGCTCCGCCACCGCTACGCCGGCGCGCTCTAACGCCTCGATCTTCTCCGGATTATTCGACAGCAGCCGGACACTGGTGATGCCGAAGTGCCGCAGGATGGCCGCGGGCAGTTCATAATTCCTCAAATCCGCCTCAAACCCCAGCCGCTCATTGGCTTCCACGGTGTCCGCACCCTCGTCCTGCAAGGCGTAGGCCCGCAGCTTGTTCATCAGCCCAATGCCGCGCCCCTCCTGCATCTCATAGATAAGGATGCCGCGCCCCTCGGCGGCAATCAGGGTCGTCGCCAGTTCCAGTTGCGACCGGCAATCGCAGCGCAGGCTATGGAACACATCTCCGGTGAGGCATTGGGAATGCACGCGCACCAAGGGCGGCGCCGTCCCCGGCCCCACGTCGCCCATCACCAATACCGTCGCTTCTTCCACCCGCGATCCGATGTGGCCTTCAAAGCCATGGATCCGGAAATGACCGAAGCGGGTGGGGAAGTCGGCTTCAGCGATCTTTTCGACACGAACTGCTGTGGCTGCACTCATTAGGCGGGCGCTGGCACCGTGAAAGAGAGCCAGACTACCTACTATTATAGAGGGCAGTACCGAAACCCCGAAGGAGGGCGGCCCCTGGGCGGCACAGTCGAGCAGTATCTGGTCATGCTTTTCGTGAAGCTGGGCGTTTCCGCTTCCCTGGCCAGCGTCCTGGCACGCCCGGCGTTTGTCCAACGCCTGTTGCTGCTCGAGCAGCGCAGCGTGCAGGACCGTCTGATCCTAGCCATCGTCTTCGCCATCGTTTTCGCCACCAGCGTCGCCACTCGCGTGCTCAGCCGCAACAGCTACCAGGCAGTCGATCTGGGCCTCGAGGGCAGCCTGCTGTGCGGCCTGGTCGGCGGGTACGTGTCAGGCTTGGTGGGCGGCGTCCTGATTGGCATTCCGGCCATGGTCAACGGCGAAGTTCTCGCCATGCCGCTATTCGCCGGGCTGGGTGTGGTGGGCGGTCTGCTCCGCGACCTCGCCCCCAATACCGAGGAAATCTGGCGTTTCTCCCCCTTCCTCGAACTATCCCTCCGTAAACCCATCGACACCCGCCGCCTGGTCTTTCAGATGGCCTTCCTGTTCACGATCCTCTTCACGGAGTTCCTGCGCATCAACCTCGGCAGCCTGTTTACGGCGCGCTACCTTTATACGCTCTACCCCAGTTGGGCCGAGCCCCACCCGCTGCTCCGCGCCGCCACCTACGCCGCGACGCTATTCGCCGTCACCCTGCCCTTGAAGGTTTGGGATCACACCCGCATTGAGCGCAAGCTGGAGGTGCAGCAAGCGCTGCTCATCGAAGCGCGCCTGGCCGCGCTCACCCGCCAGATCAACCCGCACTTCCTTTTTAATACGCTGAACTCCGTATCGTCGCTCATCCGTATCAATCCGGAGAAGGCGCGCACGATGATCGTGAAGCTATCCAACATCCTGCGCCGCCTTTTGCGAAAGCAGGAGAACCTGTCGCCCTTGCGCGAGGAACTCTCGTTTATCGAGGATTACCTGGCCATCGAAATGGTGCGCTTCGGCGAGAAGTTACGCTTTGAAAAGCAGATCGATCCGGATACCCTGGGGATGCTGGCGCCCACTATGGTTTTACAGCCGCTGGTGGAAAACAGCATCAAGCATGGTTTGGGTGCTAAGCTCGATGGCGGCTCTATTCGTATCCAAAGCCGGGCGGCAGGGTCGCGCATGATCCTGGTCGTCGAAGACGATGGCGCCGGAATGACCGCGGACCGGCTGGATGCTTTGTTTTCGCAGCAAGGAATAGGTATCAGTAACGTGAATGAACGGCTCAAGGTCTTATATGGGAATGATTTCCGATTCTCGGTTTTCAGCGAGCCCGGCAACGGGACCCGTATCGAAATTGAGATCCCCCAACTTTCTTCCGCTCTGGCAGCGGTATCCTAGGGAATGTTTCCATGCAGAACCTGCTCAAGACTGAGGCTCTCGCTGGCTTGCCGGACCGGCTGCCGGTAACCATCGCCGGCCGCACACGCCGGGTCTACGACCTGGTAGCGGGCGTGTATCCGCTCTCGACCATGTTCTTTCATTCGAAAGCCCACCGCTGCGCTCTGTCGCAGTCCGGCATTCGGAATGGAATGAAGGTGCTGGAGATCGCCACCGGCTCCGGCGAGATGTTCCGCCGCCTGGTGCAGGCCAACCCCGACGGCACTACCGTCGGCCTGGACATCTCCCCAAATATGGCCGCCCGCACCCAACGCCAGGTCGGACGCGAGTTTCCCAAGGCCCGCGCCCGCTGTCAGGCCGTCGACGCGCGCTATCTGCCGTTCAAGGACGCCAGCTTCGACGCCGTGGTCTGCTGCTACCTGCTGGAATTGCTCAGCCGCGACGACATCTTCCGGGCGTTGGAGGAAGTCGGGCGGGTGCTGAAGCCAGGGTCGGCCTTTACGTTGGTGACGATTGGGCAGGATACCGACTTCTTCAACCGGCTGTATCACATCGCGGGCAGCGCTGTGCCTGCGTTTTGGGGACGCCAGATTGAACAGGAAGTGCCGAAGTATCTGCATGATTGCCGGCTGCAAATAGAACATGACCGGGTGGTGCGGCAATCGGGGTACCCGTCGCGAGTGACCACGGCGCGGCGCCGGCGGTAGGGTGGACGGGGAGTCCATCGAGGAGTTGTTCGCGCAGACGCTGCTGGGCGACTACGACGATGACGAGCTGTGGAAAGCGGTTCAGCGACTGCGCCGGCTGGGCACGCGAGAAGTTTTCGAGTACGCTGCTGCGTGGACACAGTGGTCATATCGGCGATGATCGCGCGATCCCTCTGATCGCAGTGTTTCAGCGGGACCCTAGCGATTGCATCCGATTGAGGGTTGCCATGGCTCTTGGCCGCTTTACGAATGAGCCCGTCGCTATGCAGCTTCTGTTGACACTGATTAAGCACCCGGACGGCGAAGTCCGTGATTGGGCGACGTTCGGGGTAGGCATCCTCGGCAGAGATCAGGACTCTCCTGAAATCCGCGATGCGACCAGGCCCTGGAAAAGCCCGAGATCTCGCTTCGCATTATAGAGGCGGCGTAGGGGATGCTGGGCATGGATAGCGATCGCGAGGAGTGGGCCGGACGGGGTTACATTGCTGCCCCAGGGGACCGCTTCGGCGGCGCGTGACGCCCGTCCTAACTTCCAACTGTGAGAGGTGCCGCGTGGTAGACTTCGGACAACAATGACTCGACAATTCAAGATCATCGTGGAGAAGCATTCTGACGGCTATGTAGCCTATCCACTCGGGATGAAGGGGACTGTCGTGGGTGAAGGCGACAGTTGCGAGGAAGCCCTCACGGATGTCAAATCGGCCATCCGGTTCCACATCGAAACGTTCGGCGAGGAAGTCCTACCAGATGATTCACCCTTAATCGAGGCATTTCTTGCGGAGGCAACGATCTCAGCCTGATGTCGAAGTTCCCGGCCGATGCACCCAAAGCGAGAGTGATCGCGGCGTTTCGGACCATCGGATTCGAGGTAGTGCGAGAGTCGCGGTCCGCCTGTGATTCAGGCGGCACGCAACGCACGGATCACCGCCTCAGGGTCCCGTTGAATGACGGCTAGTGCTTACTTGCGAAAAAACATTAATGTATTAAAATGTTTGGGAGATGCCC
>CAYLPH010000147.1:0-8979 GCA_964385495.1 uncultured Candidatus Solibacter sp. | reverse complement strand
CGCAGCGTAACCCGCGCCATTGCGATCGGTGGTTGGTCGCTCCATAATGACTAAAGTCAGTTCAAGCGGCGAATCAAAGCGCGCACGGCCCCCTGAATGACCAGGTCCGAACGCGGATGCAATTCCGGATACGCCGGATTCTCTGCTTTGAGAAACCACTTCCCGGCCACCCGCACCAGCCGTTTCAGAGTGCTTTCCCCATCAATGAGGGCAGCAACGATCTGGTTCTCCTTCGGTGCCGGGGCCGGCTCGATGATCACCATATCGCCGGGCAGGATGCCGGCATCGCGCATGGAATCGCCACGCACGCGGAGCGCGAAGCTGCCTTCCCTCGGGCGGAAACCAAGAGCCGATTCATCCACGCTGATGTACTGCTCCGGCGCGCCGCCAGCGGTAGCCTGCGGGTAGCCGGCGGCGATCTCGCCCTGCAACGGCAGTTCCGTAGTCTCCCCGCGGTTCAGGTCAATACGGCGCGACCCGCGCTCCCCCTTGCGAATGTAACCCTTGTTCTTCAACGCCTCCAGATGGCCGGCCACGCCATTGGGACTGCGGATGCCGAAGTGCCGCTGGATCTCCGGAATCGACGGCGAACAGCCGTGCCGGCGGCGGTAACCGACAATAAAGTCGAAGATCGACTGCTGGCGCGGTGTAAGCATGTTCGCTACTATAAACACTTACACTCACCATCGCCGCTATGTCAACCCTGCCGCTTTTTGAGGATCCCGTCCCTGACTTTGCCGCCGCTCTCGCCCCCAAGCTGGCCCGCCTGGCCGAAGACGGCATTTTCATCGGCACCAGTTCCTGGAAGTACGAGGGTTGGCTGGGGCAGATCTACAGCCGCGAACGTTACGGATACCGGGGCAAGTTTTCCCAGAAGAAGTTCGAGAGTGAGTGCCTCGAAGAGTACGCCAAAACATTTCCGGTAGTTTGCGGCGACTTCTCGTTCTACCAGTTCCCATCGGAAGCCTATTGGGCGAAGCTCTTCTCCAGCGCGCCGCCGCAGTTGCGCTTTGCCTTCAAAGTGCCCGAAGACGTCACCGTGAAGCGCTTCCCCAAGCACGACCGCTACGGCCCGAAGGCAGGCCTCGATAACCCCACGTTCCTCAATCCGTCGCTGTTTCAGGAGGCGTTCCTAGCACCACTGGAACGCTACCAAAACCGCATCGCGGCCCTGATCTTCGAGTTCGGCTCCTTCGCCAAGCAAGCCTTCGAGGGCGAACCACCGTTCCTTGACCGGTTGGAGCCGTTCCTGGCGGCGCTCCCACCGGCCTTCCGCTATGCGGTGGAGATCCGCAACCCGGAGTTTCTGGAAAAGCACTACTTCGATTGCCTGCGGGCGCACCGCGTTTCCCACGTCTTCAATGCCTGGACGCGCATGCCGGAGCTAGGTGTGCAGATGGCGCTCGCCGACGCCTTCACCACCGGCTTCACGCTGGTGCGGGCGCTGCTGCGCAAGGGCCGTGCCTACGAAGACGCGGTGGCGCAGTTCTCACCCTATGAGCGGATCCAGGATCCGAATCCAGCCGGCCGCGCGGCCTTACGGAACCTCATCGCGCATGCCAGGCGCACGCGGCAGCCATCGTTCCTGTTCGTCAACAACCGCTTCGAGGGGAATGCGCCACAAACCATCGCCGCCATCGTCGAAGACTTGCCCGATTAAACCCTGTGGTATGCTCGCGCGATATGGATCGCAAAAAGGCCAGTGATTATCCGCAGGAGCTGCTGAACCTCTTCGACCGCTACGTACATGGCGAGATCGAGCGGCGCGAGTTTCTCGAAGGAGCGAACAAGTTCGCCGTCGGCGGTTTGACGGCAACGGCGATCTGGGAGAGCCTGGCGCCGAACTTCGCCTGGGCCCAGCAGGTGCCACCCACGGATAACCGCATCCAGGCCGAGCGGGCGAGTGTCCCATCGCCCGACGGGAACGGCAAGATCGACGGCTACCTGGCGAAGCCGGCGAACGCCAAAGGCAAGCTGCCAGGCGTGCTGGTAGTGCATGAGAACCGCGGGCTCAACCCCTATATCGAGGATGTCGCGCGGCGGTTAGCACTGGCGAACTTCGTGGCCTTTGCGCCCGACGGGCTCACCAGCGTGGGCGGTTGGCCGGGCGACAATGAAAAGGGCGGCGCGCTGTTCCAGAAGGTGGACCGCGTGAAGATGGGCGAAGACTTCATCGCGGCGGCGAAGTGGCTGAAGGGACGCGCGGACTGCACCGCGAAGATCGGCGTGGTGGGCTTCTGCTTCGGCGGCGGAATCTCCAACATGCTGGCGGTACGTTTAGGTGGCGACTTGGCGGCGGCGGTGCCATACTACGGCGGCCAGGCGAAGGCCGAGGATGTGCCGAAGATCAAAGCGAAGCTGCTACTCCACTACGCCGGACAGGATGCGCGCATCAACGCCGGTTGGCCGCCTTATGAAGAAGCTTTGAAAGCCAACAACGTCGCCTACCAGATGCACATGTACGACGGCACGCAGCACGGGTTTCACAACGACACCACCCCGCGCTATGACGAAGCCGCGGCGAAGCTGTCCTGGCAGCGGACGCTGGATCACTTCAATAAGCACCTGCGATAGGCGCCCGCCTACTGGCGCGCCGGGTTGCGGTTCGGACGTCGGCGATGCGTATTCGTGCCCGCGGCACGTGCCGTCCCAGCCACCGGGAGAATCGCTTGCGAATGGTAAGAGTCCGGACCGCTGATCTCCAGATAGCGGTCGCCGCCAGGGGTGCCGGCAGGCACAGTGAAGTTGATCTGATACAGGCCGATAAGCGTGGGCGCCAGGCCGGAAAAAGTCACCGTCGCCCGTTCGCCGTCCAGGTACACACCGGTCTGAACAGCAGTGGTGCTGAGCGGGTTGGTTGGTCCCGGAGTGCCCGCCGTAATGGGTGGGCGCACGTCCCCAAGTCCGGTAAGGTAAACAGCGATGGTTTCCCCCGGACGTGCCGGGTTCTCGGGAGTCACCAGGGAAAAGTCGTTCGTGTGCTGGGCTGCGGCATAGCCGGAGCCCCCGGGCGGGATCGTGAAAACGCCAGGGCTGGTGGCATTGATAAACGTCGTGACGGCATTCGAAACCTGGCCGTTGTTGTTCACCTCAAGGCGCGCGACGTCGCCCGTAAGGTTGAACGGAGCAACCACGTTGATGAGTCCAGGACTCACCAGGTACAGCGGCGCCTGCTGGCCATTAATCGTCACCTGCACGCCGCCCAGGGTGTTCGGGAAATTGGGATCAACCGCAGTCGACGTAGACAGGTTGGTGCCGTACAAAGAGAGGAACGCGCCCCGCGAAATGCCGGCCGTGAATGGCGTGGAACTGGCGGCATTAACAACCCCGGTGGGGTTCAGGAAGACGCGCGTACCAGCCAGCTCGGGCGCCCGCAGGGAGACAATCAGGCCGATGGTGCGGTCCTGGCCGGACCCGACACGCACAAAGCCGTCATCCCCGGAGAAATGGCGGAAGCCCAGGAAGTCGTCATAGGAGTTCCCCTGGCCCGCGGAAAGCCGGTCGGTGTAGCTGTAGTCGAAAGCGAACTCATCGAAGCCGGTCAGGACGCGCTGGTGGCCGATCGCCGTTCCGTTACTCATGTTGACGGAGCCGTAATAGGTATGGAGGGTGGCATAGCTATCCTCGGCGAGTGTCGAGGCATCAATATCAGCCCCAGCCTGGTAGAAGAGGCCCGTCAGCAGCCCGGGAGCCTGGGCGGTGTTGACGCGGACCCCCGCGAAGAAATCGAAGCCCGCGGGCGAGCCGCCGAACACGAAACTGCCATCGGACGAGGTATAAAACAGACGTTGGCCCGCCAGCAGGGCCGAGCCGCCGAGAGTGCCGCCGTACGTCACCAATCCCTCCGCGCCCTCCAGGCTGTAGCGGATGTTATTCAGAGTTTGGGTAACCGCCCCGGAGCGGCTGGCAATGAAACCGCTGGCCTGGATGGTTCCCAGGTTGCCCTGGCCATCGGAGGCCCACTCGAAGGTAGAGTTGCGAGTCGCATTGATGTCGGAAGAGGGAAAACCGAACTCGGCGATGCGATACCGGCCTTCGAAGCGGCCCGTGGATCCGGTGCGTGCCGCCACGAACAGATCAGTCAACTCGTCTTCCGTACTACTGCCGATAAAGATGCCATGCGACAGAAGGCCGTAAAGCCGGGCATTCGTGACAACGGGATTGCTAAGGTAGCCGTACCCGCTCGCCGAGATGCGATACGTTCCGGTGCGAGTATATGGCAGCACTCGCTGCTCGTCGGAGTCATACGCGGAGCCGGAGAGCGTATAGTTCCCGCTGCCATCGAAGGCAATAGTGCCGTACACGGCGGCGGCTCGGTCGAGGTTACCAGCATCATCTCCAACCAACCAACTTACATGACGGAAGGCGTAGGAGCCCTGGAGCTGCCCGTTACCACTATCGTCGAAAGCTATCGTTTGAGCGATGGCGCCGGCGGCGAAGATGAGGAAAGGAAGAAAAAGACGCAGCACACCGTAAGAGGCGTGCGAGGCAAAGGGTGTTTAGGGGTGAGCGGCGGCCTGCGTATCTTTTGTTACCTTAGGTTCCCGTGCCAGTAAGCCCACTTTCGAATAGATCTGCAAGGTTTTCGAGACCATCCGCTCATCGGCGGTGACGAGACGGGCGCCCGTACGGCGCGAAAGTGCGATGTATAGGCAATCGGCCAACCCGTGGTTGAGTTGCAGGGAAAGATTGCCAGCTTCCCGGAGATCTTCCAGGCTGTACACCGTCTGGATAACGCCTTCCTTGAGGGCATCCAGCCACATAGCGAGAATTTGACGGGCTTCCGCATCCGTAAGCTCCCCGCGCCGTACTCGTTTCGTGACCGCCCCAGCCACTTCGGAGCGGATGACGTCGGGAGCGATGAGCGCTTCCGAGTTGCGGAACAAGTCGAGCGCCTGCGCTGACCCTTCTTCGGGCAGGAACCATTTCAAGGCCACGCAGGCGTCGACGACGATCAATTCCGTTCCTCGCGTTCTTCCCGTATGATTTCCGTGCTGTCGCTCATCTCGCCATACTTGGCCCTCAGTTCGGCGTGCAGTTTGGCGGCTTTGACAATGAATTCACTCCGGGGCCTCAGCGCGGCCTCCGTGACTACCCTTCTAAGCTCTTCTTCCAAGCTGATACCCTCCGCTTCGGCCTTGGCCCTGTGAGCGTCGAGAATCCACGGATCCAGCTTCCTTATCTTAACGGCTTCAACGCCCATAATCTCTCTCCACCATATTACCTCACCCCTTCCCCGCCGTCAAGACCCCCTGCCCCCAATTTTAACTTTTGGCCTTCTTTATCTCCTCCACCAACGCCGGAACCACCTCAAACAGATCCCCAACCACCCCAATATCCGCTACCTCAAATATCGGCGCATTGGCGTCTTTATTGATAGCCACAATCGTCTTCGCCGCTTTCATCCCCACCAGATGCTGAATCGCCCCGGAAATCCCCACGGCCAAGTACAGCTTGGGGGCGACTGTCTGCCCGGAACTTCCCACCTGGCGCTCCATGGGCAGCCAACCGTTATCGCAAATCGGACGCGACGCAGCTAACTCCGCACCCAGGATCTTCGCCAGATCCTCAACAATAGAAAGGTTTTCCTTCTCCTTGATCCCGCGGCCCACCGAAACGATCAGCTCGGCCGAGGTCAGGTCCACCGCGCGCGCGGATTCACGGAACGGCGCCTCCGGTTTACTTCGGATCTGTGCGGCACTCAGATTCAGGTCGACAGCTTCGACCCCAGCCGAGCCGGCTTCCACGTTATCCGCCCGGTAGGCGCCCGCCTGAATGGACCCGAAGTGCGGCCCCACGCCAGCAGCCTTGACCTCCCCATTCAATTTGCCCTGAAAGAGCAGCCGGACTAACGTAAAGGAGCCGCCCTCCGGAATCACCTTAATCACGTCACTGACCAAAACCCGCGAAAAGCGAGTTGCCACCTTGGGGGCAAAGTCGCGAACCTGATAAGTGTGCGGAAACAGAACCAGATCAGGGCTCGCCTGGCGAATCACGGCTTCCGCTGCCGCGGCGTAGCCATCCGCCGTGTACTCGGCCAGAAGCGCATGGTCCACCGTGTAGACTTTGTCCAGTCGCTTCCCACCCAGTTCCGCCGCCAGCGCCGCAAGACCGGCGCCGAGCACCGCGGCCGAGCAGGTCGTGCCCGCCGCCGCCGCAATCTCCTGACCGGCGGCCAGGGTTTCCCACGACATGCGGTTCCAAACACCGCCGCGCTGTTCCATCACGACCAGAATGCCGCTCATATCACCCGCACCTCGAATTTGAGCTTCTCCACCAGCTTGGCGGCCACTTCCCGCGCGGGGCCTTCCAAAATCTGGGTCTGCTTGGATTTCTGCGGAAAGTAAATCTTATTGACCCCGGCGGCGGTAGAAGGGGCGACACCCAACGCCGAGGGGGAGAGCGCTTTGATCTCCTTGCTCTTGGCCTTCTTAATACCCATGAGCGTGGCGTAACGAAGCTTGTTACTCCCCGATTGAATCGTCAGAACGGCGGGCAGCGGCATCTGGATATGCTGGAACCACCCATCCTCCAGTTCGCGCTTCACACGAATACCGCCATCGATCTTCTCCACTTGCATGATGATGGTGGAACTCGCCCACCCGAGCAGCTCTGCCATGACAACGCCCGTTTGCCCGTAACCGAGATCGTCAGACTGCAGTCCCGTTAGGACCAGATCCGCATTCTCGCCGGCGACGGCCTTAGAGAGCAACTGCGCGATGCCGAGCGTATCCAACGAGTTGATATCGTCATATTCGATGTGCAGGGCGCGGTCCGCGCCTTTCGCCAACGCCTCGCGGATAGTCTGCTGGGCGCGCGAGGGCCCCAGACACACGACCATCACTTCGCCGCCGTGTTTCTCCTTGAGTTGCAGGCCCTCTTCGAGCGCATAGGCATCGGGCTCATTGATTTCGAACGACAGATCGCCGTCCTCCACCCACTTGCCGCCCGCATCGACGCGGAGGCTGGAATCGCGGGCGGGGACCTGCTTAATGGCGACAACAATCTTCATGGAATCCCCTTGGTTCGGGCGGCTTTATTCCGCGTACTTTTTGAATATGAGACAGCCATTGGTGCCCCCGAAGCCGAACGAATTGCTGAGAGCGTGTTCGATCTTCATGGGCCGGGCGGCGTTGGGAATATAGTCCAGGTCGCAGCCCTCGCCGGGCTCCTGGAGGTTAATGGTCGGCGGCGCAATCTGGTCGCGGATGGCCAGCACGGTGATGCCCGCTTCAAGCCCCCCGGCGCCGCCCAACAGGTGTCCGGTCATGCTCTTGGTGGAACTCACCGCAAGCCGGTAGGCATGGTCGCCGAAAGTGCGCTTGATGGCCACCGTTTCGATCCGGTCGCCGACGTCGGTCGAGGTGCCGTGCGCATTGATGTAGTCAATCGCGGAGGGCTCCAGTTTCGCGTCGCGAAGGGCGTTGCGCATCACCCGATACGCCCCTTCCCCATCTTCCGAAGGCGAGGTCATGTGGTAAGCGTCGGCACTCATCCCGTAGCCGATAATCTCGGCGATGATCGGGGCGCCGCGGCGTTTGGCGGTTTCGAGTTCTTCCAGCACCACAATGCCCGAGCCCTCGCCGACCACGAAACCATCGCGATCCTTATCCCACGGGCGGGAGGCGCGTTCCGGATTGTCATTGCGAGTGGAAAGCGCGCGCATGGCGGCGAATCCCCCCACCCCCATCGGAGTGACGCAGGCCTCCGCCCCGCCACAGATCATGACATCGGCCTCGCCCCGCTGAATAATGCGGAACGAGTCGCCAATCGCATGGGCGCTGGTCGTGCACGCCGTGGCCGTCGCGGAGTTCGGCCCCTTCGCCCCGGTTCGCATCGAAACGTGCCCGGAGGCGAGGTTAATAATCGTGGCCGGAATGAAGAAAGGAGAAATACGGCTCGGCCCGCGTTCCAGCAGCGTGCGGTGTTCGCGTTCGATCACTTCGAATCCGCCAATGCCGCTGCCGATATAAACGCCGGTCGTTTCCGCGTTCTCCGGAGTTACTTGAAGACCAGCGCCCTGAATGGCATGTTCGCTGGCTGCGATGGCGAACTGGATGAAGCGCGCCATCTTCTTAACTTCCTTCCTGTCGATCCAGACCAGGGGGTCAAAACTTTTGACCTCACCGGCGATCTGGCAGGCAAATAGCGAAGGGTCGAATTGAGTGATCTTACCAATGCCGCTTCGCGAGGCAAGGAGGGCGGACCAATTCTCGCCGGTGCCGATACCGAGAGCGGAAACCAGTCCGACGCCCGTGACAACAACTCTACGAGACAATGCTGGCTCTTTCTGTGATGGGGAGGCCGGAGTCCGGACCGGCTTACTTTTTCGTCTTGCCTTCGATGTAGTCGATGGCGTCCTTCACGGTACTGATCTTCTCGGCGTCTTCGTCCGGGATGTCGATGTTGAAGGCTTCTTCGAAAGCCATCACCAGTTCGACGATGTCAAGCGAATCCGCGCCGAGGTCGTCAACGAATGAGGCCGTGCTATCGACTTGGGCCTCATCCACACCTAACTGCTCGACGATGATTTGCTTCACTTTAGCTTCAATGGACATGCATCCTCCAAATGGGACTCAAACTTACCGATCATAGCGACAGAGCGGTCTGCTCGCAAGGGGGTAGACGCCGCGGGAGGGTGCGAAGCGTCGCAGGTGATCAGCGAACGGCGGCGGCCGCGACCGTCCCAAGTGGCGCCCCGGAGCGGGCCCCGGCAAGGTGGGCATGGGCCACGCGCGCCACGTCGATCGCGCCAACTAGGCTCCCGGCAGCCAGCAAGAGGATCGTAATGTTTCGTTGTAATCTCATGTTTCTCTCTCCTCACCCTCATAGGCGCAAAACGGGGGGGCAAGCAGATCATCGCGGCGAAGGCAAAAATGTGGCACTCGAGCAGGTCCTGGTGTATCCTTGAGGTTTGTGCCCTGGGGCGCGTAGCTCAGCTGGTTAGAGCGCCTGCTTCACACGCAGGAGGTCCGGGGT
>CAYLPH010000146.1:0-9785 GCA_964385495.1 uncultured Candidatus Solibacter sp. | reverse complement strand
CGAGAGCCCCAAGAAACGCCCGACAAGCGACCGCGTCGTCACCATGCCGATCCCCACGAATCTGCGCCCATTTCTGTCTATTGATGGCGGAATGGAGTTCGGCTTCTATGCCTCCACTGTGGATGTGGTGTGCAAGTTGACCGGCAACGACGACATCCTGGAGATGGCCCGCATGATCCGCCAGGAAACCAAAGCGGCGATGAAAAAGGACTCGCCGCGCCTGCATGTGATGCCCACGCTGGCGGCCATCATGGACTGGCGGCTGTTCTTCTCCAACGAGAGGAAAGGCGTCGACCGGGCCGCGCGATTCATCGCCGGCATGGCGAAGTATAGTTCCACCAGCGTGACGTTTCTGAACTTCCAGAGGTTGTCGCGGCAGGCGGGCGGACTTCGGGTGACCGAAGCCCGCGGCTACGTGGCGCCGTCGATGCTGGGCACGGCGATCTTCAGCGCCGTCCTGTTTGCCGACGTCCTAAACATCCACCTGAGCTACAACGAAAAGCAGTTCAGCGTCAACGACGCCGCGCTGTTGAAGAGCCGCCTGCGGCAGACAGCTCTCGCGTTGGCCGCGGTCTAGTCGTCGCTCTCGTTCACCCACTTGTGCAGGTCGTCGACGGCCGAGTTCGGCAGCACCGCCTTGGCCTGCTTCTTCACTTCCTTGTGCACATCGGAGTTCTCCATCACGTGCTTCACGGCGACCTTGTTGGCCTTGTGCGCGTTGGACAGCAAATCCGTCAGCGCCTTCTCGCTCTTCTTCGCTCCCGATGCGGTGTGCAGCTCGTGGAACCGGTCGAAGTATAGGGAAGCGGCCTTGGCGAAAACGCCCAACTCGTGGGTGATGGCGCCGGCCAGCTTCTCGCCGGGAACCTCGTCCTTCTCCTCGGTGTCGTCCAGACGTTCGACCTTCTTCTTAGGTGCGGCCATGGTTGTATATCCTCCTCGGTGGCTTATCGGTGTTGCGGTTGTGGCCCGTTCGCGGGCCGGATGTTGCTGGCTCGGCCAGCCGCGATGCTAACTCCGGCGGCACCGGCAGCGCAGTGGCCGGCTGGTCCGGATTCTGGATGATGGCGGGCAGCAGTTCGTCCATAGCCTGGGCGAACAACTGCATGGTGCGCGTGGAGAGCCGCGAGCGGTCGTGGATCAACTGCAGGTCCAGACGCCCGCCCGTCTGCACCAGGCAAACGACCAGCGGGGCGACGGGTTCGCGGCCTTCCACTGGGATGTCGATCAGGCGCGAGGCAAACTCGGTGACCTCGCAGAGCGCGTCGCGGTTGTTGCTGTCAATGGAGATGCCGCTCCAGGTTTCCGACGCCGCCATCCGTGCGATCAGTTCCATGAAATCGAAGCGTCTGTGCGTCTGGATGGCCAGCGTGGCGCGGTTGTACTCGTCGAGAATCTCGCGGACCTTCATCCCCGGCTCGATCGAGAGCAGCAGCGGCGCGGACGACGAGAAGTCGCCCAGCACGTTCTCAAACTCCACCCGGTCGCGCAGGTTGTAGACCATCTGCACGGCCATGCTGCGGCCGGTCAGCCGGTGGATGAGGATAGCCACGGCGCAAGAGACCAGTTGCGTGAGCGTGATGCCCAGGTGGCGGCACCCCTCCTGGAGCGACGCAGTGCGTGAAGGCGAGCTTTCCAGCGTCACCAGACCGGCGGCGGGGACCGCGCCTTCCAGGTGTTCGGGACCGTCCTGGAGCACGGCGCCGCGCGGGTGGCGTTCCAGCAGCCCGGTCCAGTAGGCGGTGTTAGCCGCACTGGCGGGGTCGAACGCGGTTAGCGCGAAGTGCCCGTACTCCGCTCTCGGCGCGGGGCTCGTCCAAGCGGTGTTCTGCTGTAGCGCGCGGTAGCGCTGGTATAGCTCCTGCTGGAACAGGAACAGCGTGAATCCGTCGGCGTGGCTGTGATGCGTCTGGAAGTAGACCGCGGCCAGGTCGCGGGCGTTATGCAGCAGGAACACATCCAGCAGCGGCGCGCGGCTGAGGTTGTAAGGGACGGCCAGTTGCTGCTTCTGGAAGGCTTCGAGCGCTGCCAGGAACGAGGCACGGTCCGTGATCTGAGGCCAACGCTGTTCCTTGCACGAAAGGGCGATGCTGCCGGAGATCACCTGCGCCCACTGTTCGCCAACGCGCCGGAAGCCGGTGCGCAGGATGGCATGGCGCCGCGCCATGTCGTGCAGGGCGCGATCGAGCAGGGCGGCATCGGCGGGGGCCTCCAGCCAGAACGCCTGGCCGATGTGGAAGGCGGTGTTGCCATGCAGTTCGGAGGCCTCCAGGGTGAAGCGCTGTATGTGGCTGGCCGGGTAGTAGCGGGTGCCACGTTCCAGCGCGGCCAGCAGCGAGCGCGGATGATGGACGGCGGCTTGCAGCGAGTCGCGCGTCTGGGTGCCCTTCAGAAACTCGAAGCGCAGTAATCCGCTCTCTTCCCATACGCCGGCGCCTATCTCCAGCAGCCGTTCCAGTTGCGCTTCTCCCTGCGCGGCGCTGACGAGTTCGGGCTTCGAACGCGGCTCCAAGTCGATCGACTCGATGAAGGCCGGCCGATGCGGCGACGGCTCTGTTGCTGCAACAAAGGGCGGTGCTTTCTCGATTGCGCCATCGATGGCTCTGGCAAGTTTCTCCAGGCTGTCGTTGCGCAGCAGCGAGGGATCGAACTCCCTGCCATAGCCGGCGTTGATGCGATTCAGCAAGCGCAGGGAAAGCAGCGAATCGACGCCATAGACGCTGAGCGGCTTGTCCGGTTGCAGGTCCGAAGCGGTGAGTCCGGTGAGTTCGCAGACCAGCCCGGTGAGCAGGTCGAGGCTGGTTGGCACGGCGATCCGCTCCTGTGCCGGCCCGGCGGTGGTGGCGGAGATCCAGCAGCGGCGCTTCTCGAACGGATAACCCGGAAGCGATAGCACGGCCATCTCGTGCTCCTGGAAGCAGGCGGCCAGCTCCAGCTTGACGCCTTTCGTGTAAAGGTCGGCCAGGATCAGCAGGCTGTTCTCGCTGGGGCGGAACGGATCCGCCAGCGACGCCACGGTGGACGCAGCCAGGGCGGAGAGAGCCGGCGTCAATCGCTGCCCGCTATCGACACTGCCCAGCAACACACGCCCATCCGGTTCGCCATCATGGACGCGCGCCAGTGCCTGGGAGAGCGAAGCGGCGTCCGATGCGACGATGGCGCAGCGCTCCTCGAAGTGCGTGCGCCGCAGCAGTAGATTCGCCGAAAGCTGGCGGAGGTTAGCGTTGCCGCCATCCAGCCACTGCCGCAGATCATCGGCGCGGCGCCGCAACCCGGCGGCATTGCGAGCAGACAGCACGATCAGCACGGGACCTTCCGAAGCGGGCACACTGCGTGTTTGGACGCGCGGCGCCTCCGAAACAACCAGGTGCGCATTTGTTCCCGTAGCGCCGAAGGAGCTGACCGCCGCCCGCCGCGTGGGGGCTTCCCAAGGCTTGGTGCGCGTAGGAATCGTGAACGGCGCGCCCGCCAGTCGCGGCTGGTTGACACCGGGCGTGGCGGGGATGCGGCCCTGGCGGATGGCCAGCAGCGCCTTCATCAGATGACTCATGCCGGAAGCATGGAAGGCATGGCCGATGTTGTTCTCCACGGTGGAGAGAGCGATGGGGTGCTGGAAGACGCGGGTCAACGCCTGGATCTCGGCGGCATCGGCCTGGGGCATGCCGGACGCATTCGCTTCCACCAACGTGACCGTATCCGCAGCAATGCCAAAGCGGGCGTAGACGCCTTCAAACAGCGCGGCCTCCGCATCGGGGTTCGGCGCAACCATGCCGTTGGTGCGGCCGTTGTGATTGCTGCCCCAGCCTTCGATGACGCCATGGATCCGGTCACCACTGGCAATCGCATCGGCCAGGCGTTTGAGAACCACTACACCCACGGCTTCCCCCGGCATCATGCCTTGGGCCTCCGCATCGAGCGCGCGGCCGCTGTCACCTCGGGAAAGAAGCTCAATCTGGCAGGCGCTGATGAGCAGGTTCGGCGTACTGTGAATGAGCGCGCCACCGGCGATGGCGGCTTCGCACCGGCCGAGCAGCAGTTGGTCGCAAGCTTCGGCAACGGCCAGGAGCGCCGAAGCACAGCCGGCGTCCACCGATTGACAAGGGCCTTGCAGGTTGAAGAAGTGAGCAACGCGGGCGGGCACTTGCGATAGGGTGACGTGCGGCGAGAAGCCCAGGACATCCTTGATATGGAGCGAGTAGTCGCCGCCATTGCCGCAGAAGACGCCCCAGTTGCGGCCGGAAAGACTGCCAGGATCTAGGCCCGCATCCTCCAGCGCGTGCCAAGTTTCTTCCAGGAACAGCCGCTCGCCGGGATCCATGGTGCGGGCCTCTTTGGGCGAGATCTGGAAGAAGAGCGGATCGAAGCAGTCGATGGCGTCGAGGAATCCGCCGCGGCGCACGTAGGTTTTGTTGCTCGCGGAGTCGGCGGAGTAGATGGCGTCGAGATCCCAGCCGCGATCCCGCGGGAGCGCGGTGAAGGCCGTTTCGCCCTTCTCCAGCAGGCTCCAGAAGGCGTTGAGATCCGGTGCGCCGGGAAAGCGCCCGGACATGCCGACGATGGCGATAGCGGCTGTGCTGGCGGGAGGCTGCGGGGCGGGGTCGACGGCGACCGGCGGCATCACCGGAGCGGGCGGCAGGGGCGTCTCGCCCTGGATCTGCGTCTGCAGGAAGGCAGTGAACTTGCGCAGGTTCAGATGCTCATAGACCGCGCCGGCCTGGATGTCGAGATTCAAGTCGCGATTGATCTGCTTGATCCATTCGACGGCGACGATGGAGTCGAGGCCGAGGTCGAGGAAGGGCGTCTCCGGCTTGATCTCATCGGTGCCCATGAAGAGCGTTTCGGCGAGACTGGCGCGGAGCTTCTCTTCTAAGGATGCGAGGGCGAAGGCGAATTCGGGAGGCGGCTCTGCGGGCCGCGATGGCGTTGGCGGTGGAGCGGAGGGCGGCTCCGGTGGATCGTCATAGGGAGGCGTGGGTGGTGCCGAGACGCCTTCCAGAGGGGTTAGTTCAAAGCGGACACGCTCCCCGTTCCGTGGCGCTGAGACTGGCACAGCCGGAATAGCAGCGGGCCGGTCGATCCAATAGCGCTGGCGAACGAAGACCGTACCCGGCAGGCTCACGCGGCGCGGGCGGGGTCCGTCGAGATACAGCGACTCCCAATCGACGTCATTACCGGATAGCCAGTCGCGGAGGATCTCCGGTTGGCTAAACGCAGACTTGCCGGAAGTCAGGTAGTCGCGAAGCTGGCGGCGGATGTCGTCGATGGAGGATGCAGGGAAGCCCAGCCGCGCCTCCATGGGCTCGCGGCCAACTTGGAGCGTGTAGGCGAGGTCTGCGAGTCGAAGCCCATCGCGGTGAGCAGGGTCATCCAGGAAGGCGGCGAGCTTGGAAGCGGTTTCCCGCAGGCGCTGCTCGCTCTTCGCGGACAGCACGAGGATGGCTGGCGAGATAGGAGAGGCCCCGCGGGGAGGTTGCGCATACTCCTCGATCACCAGGTGCGCGTTCGACCCGCCCGCGCCAAACGAGGAGAGGCCGGCAATGCGAGACAGCGGCCGGCCATCGGAGCCAGCGGGCTGCCAGGGAGTCAACGCCTGATTGACTTCGAACGGCGTGGCGGAAAAGTCGATGTTGGGGTTCAGCGTGCGCGAATGGATAGACGGCACGAGCTGCCGGTGCCGCATCTGCAATAGGATCTTCGTCAGGCCGGCAATGCCCGCCGCCGCTTCGCAATGGCCGATGTTCGACTTAACGGAACCGATCAGGCAATGGGCGTCGTCCGGCTGGAGCCCGAAGGCCTTCGCGAGGCCGGCCACTTCGATGGGATCGCCAAGCTTGGTACCGGTCCCATGGGCTTCGATATAGCTGACCGCGCGCGGATCGACGCCGGCTTCGTCCAGGGCCTGTACGATCACACGCCGCTGCGCGTTGGGGTTCGGCACGCTGTAGCCGTTGGTGCGGCCGCCATGATTGAGAGCGCTGCCCTTGATCACGCCGTAGATGTGGTCGCCGTCGCGCTCGGCATCGGCGAGACGCTTCAGGATCACGACGCCGACACCCTCGCTGGGGATATAGCCATCGCCGCCTTCACCGAAGCTTTCGCAACGGCCCTCGGTGGAGATGAACTGGCCGCCGCTCAGCATCAGGTACTTGTTGGGATGGATGGTGAGGTTGACGCCGCCGGCGATGGCCAGGCTCGTGCGCCCCAGTTTCAGATCCTGACAGGCCAGGTGAATGGAGGTGAGCGAACTGGAACACATGGTGTCCACGGTCATGCTGGGGCCGTGGAGGTTGAGGAAGTAGGAGACGCGGTTGGCCAGGCTGGCGGGGTTGGCGGCAAAGGCGGCGGGGGTGCCGGAGAGCGTCAGTTCCGCGCCCAGCAGTTGGTATTCGCCGTACATGGAGCCGATGTAGACGCCGGCTTCGGCGATGGCATCGGGGTTCGCGGAAGACAGGCTCTTCGGGCCGTAGCCGGCGTCTTCGAGGGCCTTCCAGGTCTCTTCCAGAACCAGCCGCTCCTGCGGATCGAGGAATGGCGCGATACGGGGCGGGATGCTGAAGAACTGGGCGTCGAACTGATCGACATCGTCGAGGAAGCCGCCCCATTTGCTGCGATGCCCCCCGGGTTTGCCGGTATCGGTGAAGTATTCGCGCCAGTCCCAGCGGGAGGCGGGGACTTCGGTGATGCAATCGCGGCCGTCGCGGAGGTTATTCCAGAAGGTGTCGAGATCGGGGGCGAGGGGATAGCGGCCGGAGATGCCGACGATGGCGATGTCGAGGGCGGACCCGCTCCGTCGCGGTTCGGTCTCGGGGTTCGGAATGACGGGATTGGTAAGCTGCGGTGGCGCGTGATGTTCCGTGAAGTAGCGGGCTAGAGCCGCGAGGTTCTGGTATTCGAAGAACAGCGTCTTGGGAAGCGATCCGTACCTCTCTTCCAATTTGTTGGTGAGGTTCATCGCCACAATGGAGTCGATGCCGAACTCGGAGAAGGACTCCTCCGGGCGCAGGCGCTGTTCGGGTATGTTGAGCGCGGCCGCGAGCAGAGTGCGGAGGAACGGGAGCGTCTCGCCGCTGGTGTCCGCGACGGAAACGGGGCGCGGAACTTCGCGGGGGAGCGCCAGAATCTGGCTCTGTTTGGATCGGAAGGCCTGTTCGAAGATGGCGAGGCCGGTGGCCGTGGGCATCGGCACCAGGCCAAGCTTCTCTTTCATCGCCGTCTGCGAGGCGGCGTCCATGCGCATGCCGCCGTCCTGCCAGTAGGGCCAATCGATGCTGAATGTGTGGCCCTTACGTTCTCCAGCCGCCACCAGTTGGTTGCGATGGGCGGCGAAGGCGTCGAGATAGGCGTTCGCGGTGGCGTAATCCGACTGGCCGGGGTTGCCCAGCACACCGGCACCGGCGGCGAAGAGGGCGAAGAAGTCGAGATCCAGGTGGCGGGTGGCGTGATCCAGGTTGCGCACGCCGGCTACTTTGGGCGATAGCACCTCATCGAACTCGGCGTCCGGCTTTCGGACGATGAGCTTGTCGCGCGTGATGCCGGCGGCGTGAAGGATGCCGTTGACTCGGCCGTACTGTGCGACGAGCCGCTCCACCTCTTCGAGGCGGCTCACGTCCGCGCGGTGATAGACAAGGCTGCCGCCCGGCGCGGCATTGAGAGCGGAACGGCCGATCAGAATGACCTTCGCCGTAGGTTGCTGCCGCAGGATGTGTTCGGCAAAGGCGCGCCCGATGGCGCCGGCGCCGCCAGTGATCCAGTACGTGCCACCGGCTTTCCATGGCGAATCGCCGCCGGGTGCGGGCGGATCGAGGTCGCGCCAGCGCTGCACGTGGCGAACGCCTCGCTCGTAGCGAACATGGACGTCCTCGGGATGGGTGGCGTTGCCGGCCAGAATCCGTGTGCTGGGGAGTTCGTCGATCTCGATGACTTGGCCATGAAACAGCGGTTGCTCGATATGAGCCGTGCGGAACAGGCCGGTAAGCGCGCTGTGAAGGGATGCCTCGCCCGCAGAGGGTACCGTCACCTGCAACAGCATGGGGCGGGATGCCGGCTGTTGCAGCCATTCGCGAACCAGTGCGAACACGCGCGCGGCCGTTGTTTCGAAGGATTCATGATCCCCAGCCGCCAAGACATGCTGCCGTTGGTAATCAGGCAAGGGGGCGGGCGAGAGCGCCGCCGGCTCCCAACGCGGCGCGGCGAGCCGCAGCGCGGGAGCCGGAGTGGAAGCGAAGGAGCGGAACGTCAACCCGCGCATGCTGACGCAGACCCGGCCATCGCCATCGCATAGTGTGATAGCAAGCTTTGGCCCCTGTTCGATCCACGCCCACATGTCCGTGCCGCAGGGCGCGTGTAGGCGCAGTTCTTCCAATGCGAACGGGACCGATGCGGAGGCCGGCCCGGCGGCCGTATCCCGCAGGGCGAATCCGATGCAAGCCTGCAGCGCGCCATCCATAAGGCTGGGGTGCAGTTGGAACCCATCGACGGAGGCGGCCGCGGGCAGGGCCAGCCGTGCCAGCACTCGGCCATCGCCAACGAAGAGTTGGGCGACACTGCGCTGCGCGCGGCCATAGTGAACGCCCATCGCCTCGAATGCCGCGTAGCAGGAGGCGGCATCGAAGTGCGACGTTGCGGCCTCGCGCAGTTGCGTTAGATCCAGGCGCTGGGCGGCGGCTGCGTTGCCCAATACGGCTAAACCCTGCGCGTACGGCACATCGTCACCCGGCGCGCAGACCTCGAAACGCAGCGTACCGTGGCCCTTGTCCTGAAGTTGGATCGTCAGCGTGCGTGAGTCGCCGGTGACGGCGATGGGTTTCGTCCAGGCAACATGCTGCAGAGTTGACGGCCCGCCAGCAACCCGTTCGACGGCGGCACACGCCATCTCCAGCACGGCGACGCCGGGTAGAAGCCTCTGCCCGCCGACGACATGGTCCGCGATGAAAGGCTCGTCGCCTGTGAGAACCGTTGTGAAGCGCAGTCCCTTGAGGTCCGACGTGTTGCGATGCACCAGCGGGTGGAGCGGCTTGGATGCAGCCGCCGTCTCCGGCACCGGCTCATAGGGGATCCAATAGCGTTCCCGCGCGAAGGGATAGGTGGGCAGTTCGATGCGCCGGGGCAGGTCATTGCCGTAGAGCTTCGCCCAATCAAGCGGCGTACCGCTGACCCAGACTTCCAACAGATTCGCCAGTTTGCGTTTCCGCTGCCAGGCTTCGATGGCGGCCTGGATATCTTCATCACGGGAGAACTTGGCGATGCCTGCGCGGGACTTCTCGACCTGCCCGCGCACCACGCCGCATTGCGGATCGGCGGCCAGGAACGCGGCTAGCTCCTGCCGCAGTTGCTCAAGCGAGGCCACAACAAAGCCCGCGCGCCATTCCATGGCTTCGCGCCCGGTCTGCAGAGTGAAGGCCAGGTCTCGCAGGGTGGGCTTGGAATGGGCAAGGAAGTCATAGAGGCGTTGCGCGTAGGCCAGCAACCGGTCCTCGGTTTTGGCCGATAGGACAACGATCTCCGGTTGCTCCGGCGCGGTGCTGGAGGGGGCGCTAGGCGGCGGTTCTTCGATCAGCACGTGTGCATTGGAGCCGCCCGCGCCGAAGGAGGAGATGCCCGCCAGAAGCGTGCCGGCGTCACCCGGCCGTTGCCACGGCGTGAGCTCCTGCGGGACGGCGAAGGGCGTCTCCGCAAAGGGAATGGCTTTGTTTGGTTCGCGCGCATGAAGGCTGGGCGCGATGCGGCCATGCTTCATCTGCAGGACCACCTTCGTGAGGCCGGCGATGCCGGCGGCGGCCTCCAGA
>CAYLPH010000145.1:0-10170 GCA_964385495.1 uncultured Candidatus Solibacter sp. | reverse complement strand
GACCCACTTATCCTTGATTAGCGTGCGCTTGATGAAGTTCCTGCCGTAGATAACGGTGGGAATGCTGAGGGACATCGTGCCCAGGTGCTCTTCCAGATCCGTCTTCACGTTGCCGACGATCATGTTGGCCATCTCGGCCACGGCGTCGAGCACTTCGTCGCTGACGGAGGGGTGCGGAGTCATGAACAGCGCATCGGCGATGCGGCACGCCATGCTGGGCGGGCAGGACACAGTGGCGGTGGCGCTCCATTCGCCCGAGAAGCCGATCAGGCCGAGAATGCCCCCGGTGATATGCTCGGGCTCGGTCTCCAGGCGGTAGGGGAGAGATTCGACGTCCATGCCGAGCATCATGGAAAACACGTCGCTGGTGGCCTTTCGAACCAAGTCCGCCACATAGCCGGGTGTTGACACGTCACTCATCGTGAGATAGCCCTTTCCGCATTTCCGATGGCTGTACGCGGTTACGCCAGTCCCGCGAGTTTCTCCTGGATCTGTTCCGGCGTGAAGGGTTTGCGCAGATACCCGGTTGCCCCAAGGCTCACCGCCTCCATCACCTTCGTCTGGCTGCCTTCGGTGGTGATCATGAAGACGGGAACGTTGCGATACATGAGATCGGCCCGTAACTGGTTGAGTAACTGGAGCCCGTCCATGTTAGGCATGTTGATGTCGGAAAGGATTAGGCCGACCGCGTGTTGTTTGAGAGACTGCAAGGCATCCACGCCGTCCCCGGCTTCATAAACCTCGCCAATGTTGATCTCACTCTGCCGCAAGATCCGAATCAGGATCTTCCGGATCGCAGCTGAATCATCCACAACCAACACATTCAAGGGCATCCGCCGTCTCCTGTCCTATGAGGGCTCATCGGACGGCTGTCCGGAGGCTTGAGTCTATTTCTCCGATTGTGCGGAACCGCGCTATGCACCTCATCGAAAATTTCGATTGGACGCAGAGCCTCTCCGCTCCTTACCTTTAAGTATGACTGCTGTGATGAATGAGCCCATCGGTTCGCCGGTGGTAATGCTGCAACGGATCAGTAACATTGTCAGTTCGGAATTAACGCTGGATGAAATGCTGGGAGAGATCCTCGGCGTCACCGTCCAGATCGCCGGTTGCGATGCATGCTTGATTTACCTGATTGACAAGGGCACCAACGAGATCGTTCTACGTGCCAGCCAGGTGCCACATGCCAAGGCGCTCGGTAAACTGAAAATGAAGATGGGCGAAGGCGTCACCGGCTGGGTGGCGGAACACAAGGCGATCGTGGCGCTGCAAAAGGGCGCCAAAAACGACCTCCGCTTCAAACGGTTCCCCACGCTTGTCGAAGATACCTATGAAGCCTTCATCTCGGTTCCGCTGGTGAGCGGCGGCGATATCATCGGTGTCATCAATATTCACTATCGTAGCGCGCAGGAGTTTGCCTCCGATGTCCTCAGCACGTTGACCTTCGTCGGCGAACAGATGGGCGGCGCGGTGGCCAAGTCGATGCTGGCCGACGAGAACCGGCGGCTGGCCGAAGAGACGGCCGAGATGCGCCGCCAGTTGGAAGCCCGTAAACTCGTCGAGCGCGCCAAGGGCATCCTGATGCAAAAGCATGGGTTGAGCGAAGAGGAGGCCTATCTGCGCCTGCGCAACGATAGCCGCCGTTCCCGCCGCGCCATGCGCGATCTGGCCGAGCAGATCATCCAACAGGAGTTGCGCAGCCGGGAGAAGGCTCCGCAACCGCTGCCGGTTCCGGCTGCGCCGCTTCCTTTGGTTTAGAAACCGGAACCGGCTACGGGATTTTCAAATGCCAGGCTGGTCGTAATCCCGCAAGCGCCGGATCCAGATATTGCGGAAGCGCACCGGGTCGCCATGATCCTGCAATGCCAGCGGCTCTTCGGCGCCGTGCGGCGCGTAGGTTCCAACGACGCGGTGCGCCATCCGCCCAATCCACTCCTTCCGGTTATGCATCGCCACCCCGTTGTGAAACACCGTCGCACTCGCCGGCTTGACCACCTTGCCGCCTTCGAACTTCGGCGCCTCGAACACGATATCGTATACGTTCCACTCTCCCGGCGGGCGGCAGGCGTTGTGGAGCGGCGGATACTGCCCGTAAATGGACGCCGCCTGGCCATCGGCGTACGTAAGATTGTTCCAGCAATCGAGAACCTGTACTTCATAGCGATGCATCAGCAGCACACCGCTATTGCCGCGTAGCTGGCTTTCCGCCGTGATCTTCGTTGGAGCCGACCACTCGATGTGCAACTGCACGTCGCCAAACTTCTCTTTGGTCACCAGGTCGCCAGTCCCGCCCTTCACTTCGAAATAGCCGTCGCGGACTGTCCAGGCTGCCGGCGAAGCCTTCCCCTTCTGGAGATTCTCCCACTGCGAGAGGTCCTTTCCGCCGAACAGCACAAGGGCGTCCGAAGGCGGAGCGCCGGCGGTTGCCCCGGGAGTGACCTGGCGTGGCCTGGGACGGTCAATATCGTGCACCTTCCACTTCTGGCCGGGCAACACCGGCGTGTCGCGGTAGCCTACGGGCGACTTCTTTAATCCCCCTTCTTCCTTCTTGTTCTGGCCGGCCGTAAACCCGGCGGCCATCGCCAATCCCAGGCAAAGTGCAAACAGTTTCTTCATGGAGAGCAATGCGCTTTCGCACTGAAATTATGGCACAGGCACAACGTTTGGCCCGCGGGGCGGCTGACGACAGCGCCTCCGCGGCGCCACGTCTCTAGCGCCGGTTCCGCTAAACAGGCTTACCCGTTGGACGCGTCCGTTCCTGCCTGTGCGCCGCTGGCGTTAGAATCACAAGACATGAACAGACGCAGCTTCCTTCTGACCGGGCTGGGCGCCGCCGCGGCCGCCCCCAGCGCCCCGGCCATGCCCATCCTCGACATCCACCAGCACACCAATTACTCCGACCGTCCCGACGGCGTGCTGGTGGCCCACCAGCGGAAGATGGGCATCACCAAAACCATCCTGCTGCCGGCCGGCCGCAAGTATGGGTTGGAAGCCAAGGCCTTTGGGAACGACTCGGTGGTGGCGGTTGCCAAGCGCTATCCCAAGGAATTTCTGTTCTTCGCCAACGAACTCCCGGAAATCGAGGAAGCGCGCGCCGAGATCACCAAGTACCTCAAGATGGGCGCGATCGGCATCGGCGAGCAAAAGTTCTTCGTCGATTGCGATTCGGTGCATATGCGGAAGATTGCCTCCATCGCCGCCGAGTTCCAGGTACCGGTGCTGATGCACTTCCAGCACGGCAAGTACAACCAAGGCATCGAGCGCTTCCATAAGATTCTGGAGAAGTACCCGAAGGTCAACTTCATCGGGCATGCGCAGACGTTCTGGGCCAATATCGATAAGAAGTGCGAGCAGGCGGTGCTGTACCCGAAAGGCAAGGTAACGCCCGGGGGCATTACCGACCGTTTGCTGGCCGACTATCCGAACATGTTCGCCGACCTCTCGGCGGGGTCGGGGTTGAACGCCTTTGCCCGCGATCCGGAGCACGGCCGCGAGTTCATCAAGCGCCACCGGACGAAGCTGTTGTACGGCAGCGACTGCAACGATCACGTTGGCGAAGGGCCGAAATGTCTGGGGGCGCAGCAGATTGCGCAGATGAAGGCACTGGCCCCGGATGAGCGGACGTTGCGGATGATTTTCTGGGAGAACAGCGTGAAGTTGTTCAAAATCAAATAGGAGCGCGGGGCGCCTAGTACCTGTTGCGCCGGGGTACTGGACGATTCTGATATTTCAGAATGGTGTCTTACAGAAGTGGTGTACTGAACACTGTTCGGCGCTAGCCTCCGGAGGCAGGTGTATCGTTCGATGCCCTTGTGCACAGGGCCGGGGCGGTCCATTAGGCTTCTTTTCCTTACCGAAGTAATTGCAGCAAGTCACGCATTATTAATCATTTGCCGGTTCCTTCCGTAACGATTCATTTTTTCTTGACTTTTCCTCGGAGCGAGGATTACTATTCAGTTTCCACACAGGCTTGGTGCTTAGTTGCCACCAAGCGAAAACTAGCTCCAGGGGGTCCCAGCATGACCTTTCAGATCGGTGAACGAGTCGTTTACCCGAATCACGGCGTGGCGGTGGTCGAAAACATCAGCGCCCGTTCGTTTGGCAGCCAATTTGAACGGTTCTACCTGCTGCGGATCAACAGCAGCCGGATGACGGTGATGGTGCCGTTCTCACACGTCGATAACGTCGGTCTGCGAAAGGTAACCAAGAACGCGGAGATCAGCAAGGTGCTGACGTTCCTGGCCACCGGCAAGCCGAAGTCGTGCCAGGATTGGAAAGACCGGTTCAAGGAAAACTCGGACAAGATGCGATTTGGCAATCTTCTGGAGACCGCGGAGGTATTAAAATGCCTCCTGATCATCCAGAAGGCCAAGCCGTTGTCGTTCCGGGAGAAGAAGATGCTGGACCGGGCCCGGCATATGCTGGTGACGGAAGTTGCCATCGCCCGCGCGGTGAACGATCCGCTGGCCGAAGATATTTTGAATGAGGCGCTGACGAAGGCGATGTTGAAGTTGCCCGAGCCCCTATAACGGAACCTTGCTTAGGCGTTCGTCTCGTTTGGCATCCTCACGCCAGCCCGGTGGGGCGCGGCCAGCGCCTCTATTAGGTCTCGAGCGGAAGCCGGCATCCGTTACTTCCCGGAGACTGGGAAGATTGGGGGTTTGGGCTCTCGCGGCTGCTGGCCCGCGCCGGTCGAATGCAGGGTGTGGTTGCTATGCGCGTCCGGAGTTGCCGTTTTGGGGATAGGATAGGGATCCATCGCGGTGAGGGTCAGATCGGCTCCCGTAAAGTCGGCCTCATCCAGAACGGCCTGGCGCAGGTCGGCGCCCGCCAGACGCGCGTGGCGTAGCGATGCACAAGTCAAGTCGGCCCCGCGCAGGTCCGCGAAACTCAGATCGGCACCATCGAGATTCACGTGTGCCAGGCGGACCCCGGCCAGATTGGCGCCCGGTAGACGAAGTTTAGAGAAGTTGCAGCCGGACAGGTCAATCCGGAGTGGGTGATCGCTCTTTGGCTCCGGCCGGCGGCAAGCGACCACGCATAATGCGGTTTCCACCGCTACGCCAATGCGCCGCCAAGTGATACTCCGCAAGCGCCCGAGCAGGTCCTCCCAAGCGGTGGGAGCCACGGCTGGAGTGTGGCGGTCGATCACGTGCAGCGTTTCCGCGCCGCTCCTGCGCTGCTTCTGACGCATGATGCACCGGCGGAGGCTACGGAGCGGTTGCCGGAACTTGCGCGCCGCGCCCTGCGCCGTCAACGGAGCCAACTGCCGCAGACACCGGTCGGCTTGAGCGAGCTTCCGTAGACAGTCCGGATACGGAGTCTCCGCCGCGGCCAAAAGCGAGGCGGCAGCGTCTCGAAACAGTTCGAGTATCTCCCGATTGCCGAACGCCGGCGATTGCAGGCGCAACCAGAAAAGCTCTTCGCCGGTAATGCTGCCGAGCCGGTCTTCCTCGATTGCTCTATCGAGAGCGTCGGCCTGAATCCGCGCCAGCGCCAGGCGGGCTTGGAGGGCCAGGCCCGGACTCGGCAACGCCCGGAGAATGACGCGGGCCGCGGTGGGAGCATGGCGCTCGGCCGTATGCCGGATATGCGCGGGAAGAAGCGGCAACGGGAGATAGCTGGTTACCCGGTGGCGCGCCGTCGCGGGGGTGTATCCTGAAGCTAACCCTGGTTGAGAAGTAGCGCCCCTGTAGGCATCGCCTCTTCGCATTGGGCCTCCCCATTCATTCCTATATCCATGCGCGAGACGACACACCCTCTTGATATGGCCGTTGCACGGGCCGGCGAACAACGCGACGAACTGGTGCGGTATATCAACCTGAAGCTGGCGGCGTTAGGGCAGCCGGTGAACGAAGCCACCGCCGATGCTTACTTCCTGGAACTGACGCGGCCGCTGCTGCGCAACTACCTGGTGAAGGAGCAGATGCGCGGCGGGCATCTGTGTCCGGCCGACCGGCGCATCGAGCGGTATCTGCACGATGTCCTGAGCGAGACGTGTCCGGAGGGGGTGCCCCGATTGCCGGCCAACACCTTTGTGTTGGACCGGGTGGGCGTGGCGCGCGAGATGTCGCTGCCGCCGGCGGGCCATCGTTTCTCGGCTGCGTATTGCGAGTCGTACCGGATCGCCCAAGGCGTGCTGCATAATCCGCGCAGCGACCGGCGCACGACGCAGGGCATCTTCCATGTCGTCGAAGGCGGGTTGCCGATTCCGGCCGATAAGATCGCGGTTCCCCGGCAGGCCTTCGCGGGGCTATTGGCGCGCGCCTTCCGCCCGCCGGACGACGTGCTGCGGCTTCCCTTCACCGCCGATCAGGCCAACGAAGCGCGCGTGTGGGTATCGCTGCTGCTGCGCCCGCTGGTGTGCCCGGAGTACGGCAATGAGCCGTGGAAGACCATGGAGTTGCGCTTCCTGGCGCCGGGCAGCCTGGTCAGCAACCTCGATTTCATCGAAGGCATTTTCGGCAATGCGGGCGATCCGTTCCTGGCCGAAAACGACGCCGCGCTGGATTACCGGCATTGGACGGGCCATACCGGCTGCGTGATTCTGGCGCCGCACCTGGTGGGCGTGAAAAAGAAGGACCTTGGTCTGCCGCGCATCGAACAGGCTACCACGCGCCAGCGCCGCGACAAGATGTGCTGGTCGGACCCCAACGAGCTTTACAACAACGGCGGGGC
This sequence comes from uncultured Candidatus Solibacter sp., assembly GCA_964385495.1. Lineage (GTDB taxonomy): Bacteria > Acidobacteriota > Terriglobia > Bryobacterales > Bryobacteraceae > CADEFT01. The sequence continues at coordinate 3,492 of CAYLPH010000145.1, read as the reverse complement.
GTTCAAGGTGACCTGCCGCGATAAGAGCGGGGTGATGGTGACCATCATCGCGGACTCCTATTACGGCTATTGCAAGAAGGAGGTCAAAACGCAGATCAGCTATGCGGCAAACCTCTTCGGCATCGCCCAGGAAGAGCACGCGGGCGGGGCGATTGCCTTCCCCAGCTACGTGCTGGGGCAGGATTTCTACGCGCAAGGGACCGTGCCGCTGAAGCCCGCCACGTTCGAGAACGCGATGGACCTGCTGGGCGGCCTGGTGGATCGCAAACCGGAAGGCTATGCGGTGGACCGCCGGTATCCGAACGTGTTCTACGTGCCGGAAGCTTCCGAGTTCTTCGTGCGCAGCGGGTACGTGCGCTGGCAGCGGGATGGCGAACGGCGGCTGCCGTTGCGGGCGGGCGATGTGTACGTCCTGCCGTCGGGCTACCGGGTGCGGCTGGAACGGCAGACGGCGGGGTCGTCGTGGCGGCTGGTGGGCACGCGGGCCGATGGCACGCTGATTCACAAACCGTCGACGGTATCGGGCGGCGGCAAGTCGGAGATCTCGAAGTCGATTGCCAGCGTGCTGCTGCGCGGGCCGGTGTTCGTTCGCGACTACCAGGCGGATTTCGACCAGGTGGAAGCGATTTTGGCGAAGGACTACTCGGGGATCCGCAAGGGTCCGGCGCGGCCGCAGGATGGGCGTCCGATTCTGAGCGTGGAGCGGTCGCTGGGCTCGGTCATCCAGTTACTCACGCCGTCGTTCAAGTACGTGGAGGAGTACAACGCTTGGCTACGGACGATACCGCAGATCATCCGCCAGTTGGTGTTCACGGTGAAGCGCTATTACCGGTTGGAATGGGGCCTGAACTGGCGCGAGCATTTCACGGTGGACCGCGTGAACGGGTTCCAGGGCCATGAGTTGAAGTACGGCAACCAGAAGCTGCTGGCGAACTACCTGCGGGTGGGGCGTGAGCCGGACGGGTCGTGGCGGATTTACAAACTGCGGCCGGACTTCCATCCGGCGGCGAAGGTGCAGGTGGAGGACGACATCACAGTGTCGGCGGTGGTGGCGCGCGAGGCGTTAAGCGGGCTGGATGCGCGGGAGTTGCACCCATCGGTAAAGCTGGTGGCGAACTGCGAGGCGCTGCTGTTCCAACGTCCGGACGATGCCATTGAGCCGGGCTTTGACGAGCATGCCGAGGCCGACATCGCCTCGCCGGGCACCTTCCTCTCCAACTATGAGCCGCTGACGGCGGAACAGGTGCGGAAGATGGTGGACCATGTCGTCGTGTTCGACCGCTTTACCGAGCCGATGCAGAAGCTGCTGACGGGCTTTCTGGAATCGAAGTTCGAGTATGTGGTCTGTTCGGCGGTGCCGCGCGTGGTGGATGGCAAGCCGTCCAAGAATCCACGGTATCAGCAGAAGCGCCCGGATCGCATGAATCCGAGAGAGACGCATCTGGCGCGCATCGGCGCGCATCTGGACCGCGAAGTGCCCGCGGGACAGGAGGTGCCGTTCCCGGTGAACTCGGTGTTGGCGGGGCGGCGCGCGAATCCGGCACAGCCCGAGATCGGCCTGCCGCCGCTGGCGGTGTATGGGCCCATCCACTACCAGGAACTGCCCGAGTTGTTCATGGATTTCATCTGCAGCCTGACGGGCAAGTCGCCGTCGACGACGGGCTTTGGGAGCGAAGGGGCGTTGACGAAAGGCCCGTTCAACGCGCTGCCGCCGGTGATCGACGTCAACAATGCGGTAGTCGATGCGATTCTCACCGGCTATGAAGGCTTCACATCGGTGGCCGGGTGCGTAGGGCCGAACTACCAGGTGGAGCACGACATCAGCATGCTGGTGCCGGAGATCTGGTGCCGCATGAAGGTGACCGAGCGCGACCCGAAGCTGCTCATCGAGCGCGGGTACCTGGAGAAGGTGGAAGACTTCGAGTACGAAGGCCGCAAGGTGCTGGCAAGCCGGTTAGGGTACCGGATCACGGCGCAGTTCGCCGAACAATTCCTGGGCCGGTTGTTTGAAACACCGGACGCGGTTTTTCCCGAGCCATGGCTGCGCCCGGAGAAGCAGGACCTGGCGCAGTTCGCAACCGGTATTGAGGCGATGGTGGAGGCGCAGCGGCGGGTGGCGCTGCTGTACTTCGAGGACGGCAGCGTGGAGCAGGCGTGCCCGCCGGTGAAGGCGCTGCTGCACATCATGGCGCACGGGCATTTCGAAGGGGAAGGGGTGGAAAGCCTACGGATCCGGGCGCTGTTTGAGCGGGAAGCCGTGTTGAGCGGCGATTGGTATCGCGAGCGGCTGCAGGGGAAGCAGCGTAACGATGTGGCGTTGTGGCGGCGCCATGTGGAGTCGCTGGAGGCCGCGCAGACCGCGCTGGATGTGGGCGAGAAGCAGCGGCTCAAACTGGACGCGCGGCTTAGCGAGGCGCGGGCGGAATTGGAACGGGTGCGGAGCGCGGAGTATCTGGGGAGCCTGGTGGGTACACTCGGTGCCGACCCGCTGTGCCACTGACGGGTGCATGGGTTTTGCGTAAGCCCTCGCTGGGGTGTGAAGCGTCCGGCTATGCTGGAAGAAATGGATCGCCGCAAGCAAGCCGAGGAGGCCGTTGGCGCCGAGTGGGCGGAGTGGTATTTCCTGACGCCGGAAGAACGCTGGCGCGAGCAGGATAAGATGTGGGAGATTTATCTGGCACATGGCGGATCGCTCGACCCGGAACCCGATTCTCAAAGCCCTTTCTTCGATGAGGAGGAATGGCGTGCGTTGTCTAGTCATGGGAGGCCAGGCGTGCGTGTTGTACGGCGCGGCGGAGTTTAGCCGGGATCTGGATTTGGCGATTCTGCTGGAGGAGGCGAACCTCAACCGATTGCAAGCCGCCTTGGCGGAGTTGGAAGCGGTGACGATCGCCGTACCCGAACTGGATCCGGGACTGCTTGCCAAGGGGCATGCCGTACACTTTCGATGCCGGCGGCCCGATGTTGCGGGGTTGCGGATTGACGTGATGTCATGCATGCGAGGCGTGGCCGACTTTGATGCTTTATGGCAGCGGCGGACGACGGTGGAAGTGGATGACGAATTGGTGGACCTGCTGTCGTTGCCCGATTTAGTGCAGGCGAAGAAGACGCAGCGGGATAAGGACTGGCCGATGATCCGGCGTCTGGTGGAGCGGTCGGTCTACTCGACCGGCGGGGCGCCGGCTGCCGAGGCCGTGCAGTTCTGGCTGAGGGAGCTGCAATCGCCGGAATTGCTGATGGACGTGGTGCGGCGATATCCGCGGGACGCCGCGGCTTGCTTGCGGGTGGCCGTGAGGGCCGCGGAGACCGGGGACAGCGACGCGGTGGAACAGGCTTTGGAGCAAGAGCAGCGGGCGGAACGGGCCGCCGACCGGGAGTACTGGATGCCGTTGCGGAAGGAGTTGGAGATGCTGCGGCGAGAGCGGCGGTAGCTTATCAAGAGCCGGACTGGTGCAGACTTGGCGCGACGTGGGCGTCGCGCGCGGGTCTGGG
>CAYLPH010000144.1:0-10179 GCA_964385495.1 uncultured Candidatus Solibacter sp. | reverse complement strand
ACTCGACAAACTCGCCGCCGAGTTCAACTGCGAAGAGGTCCCGGAGCTGCTAAACATCCCCGACCTTCCCGAAGACGCCGAGCGCCGCTACAACCGGCTCCTCCGCTACCAAAACCGCAACGAGCGAGCCTTCCAGGCCAACATGCGCCTCCTGGCCTCGCTCCAAACCAATCGAGTCGCCGCCGACTACACCGGAACCCCCAGCGAGAAGCCGCTGACTTCCATCTCGGCCCTAATCGACGTAGCCAAGATCGTGCGCCTGACCGATCGAAGCCAGCCGGAGCCCCCCGGCATCGCCCCCAAGGCCCGCCAGCAGCCCAGCCGGGCCGCCTGACGACGCCAAAACAGCAACCCTAACCCCGCCGCCGATTAATCCGCCGTCCAGACCCAAGCCAGAAGTGTGCCCACGGCTACCGCGCCGCGACCGCAAGGAAGCGGGTGCCTAGGTTCCACCACGCAGCGGTTTTTCCAACCGCTGGTAGACCAACGGCATCGGCTATACTGACTTTCTTGTGCAATCAATTGGATGGCTGCTCGTAGGGTTGTGCCTTGCCTTATCCGCCTGTTCGCGGGAACCGGATTGGCAGCCGCTGCCGCCACAGTTGCGCTTTCAACCCGATCGGGAACCGTTGCTGCTAGGGATGAACTTCCGCACCCAGGATACCCATGCCGGCAACCACATCGTGCGCGGGACCCTGCCCGAGGGTCCGGGCGCGCAGTGGCGCTGGGCGAATCCACAGCTAGAACTACAGTTCCAACTCGCCGAAAGCAAGCCGGCCGCCTTCTATCTCGACATTGTGCTGGCCGATTCGGTGTACAAGACAACCGGGCCGGTGCCGTTTCACTTCTGGGTGGAAGATCATGAGTTCGCCACCACCACCGTTACGGGCGCCGGTCCGCATCGTCTCGAGTTTCCCGTCCCGGTTTCCTTAACCACGGCGGCGCTGCCGATCCGCGTGAAGGTTGTAGCGGACAAGTACCTGGTGGCGGAGGACAAGGTGAAGCTGGCGTACCTGCTGGTGGGTGGCGGCTTCAAACAGTAATGCCGCGGGCGCTTTACATCGTGCTCGGCGTGGCCATGGCGCTGGCGTCCAGCTATGCACTCGGGCGGCTCCTGTTTCAGTATCTCCGTCCCCGTCTTTATCGCCAGGAGGAACTGCTCTTTTCCTGGCTGGCGGGCGCGTCGCTGCTGCACCTGCTGGTATTCGCGACCCTATTGACCGGCACCGCGCGCAAGAGCGTGTACGTGATCTGCACCCTGGCGCTGGTGGGCGCCGCCTGGAGGCGCGGCGCGTGGAGCCTGACTTCCAGCAGCCTTCCGCCCTTGCCCAATCCCTGGCGATGGCTGTTCTGGGCGATCTACCTCGTGTACGGATTTCTCTACCTGAGCAACGCCATGGCGCCCGAGATGAGCCCCGATGGCAGCGCCTATCATCTCGGGCTCGTCGGGCGCTACCTGCGCCAGCATCGCTTCGGCGGCATTACGACGTCGATGTACGCGAACCTCACGCAGGGAATCGAGTTGCTGTTCCTTTACGCCTATTCGATGGGGCGCCATTCGGCGGCATCGCTGGTCCATTGCAGCTTCACGCTCGCCATGCCATGGCTCATGTTGAACCATGCGCGGCGCTTCGGCTACCCACTGGCAGGCGCCGGCGCGGCATTGCTGTTCTTCTGTTCCCCGGTGGTGGGCGTGGATGGCGCCTCGGCCTACATCGACATCGGCGCGGTGGCGATTGTCTTCGCGGTGTTCGCGCTCCTGTCGATCTGGCGGGAGGAACAGCAGCCGGCGCTGGTCTGGCTGATCGGACTGCTCGCGGGCTACACGTTCGCCGTGAAGTATACGACCGCGCTGGCCATCCCGTTCGCCGGCCTGTGGATGCTGTACTACCTGCGCCGCTCCGCAAAACCTGTCCCGCGGCCGCTGGCGTTGTTCTCCATCCTGGTGGCGCTGATGGTGCTGCCCTGGATGATTAAGAACGCCGTCACCGTCGGCAATCCGCTATCGCCGTTCTTCAATCGCTATTTCCCGAATCCGCATGTGTTCATTTCCTTCGAGGAAGACTATATCCAGCAGATGCGCCGCTACGGCGAAATCCAGGGGCCGTTGGCGATCTTCCTCGATCTGACGCTGCACGGCGAACGGCTGTCCGGCTTATTGGGACCGGTGTTCCTACTGACGCCGCTGGCGCTGCTGTCCCTGCGATTCGCCGAAGGGCGCCGCCTGTTGCTGGCCGCGCTGGTGTTTGGATTGCCCTATGCCAACAACATCGGCACGCGCTTTCTCTTGCCGGCGTTTCCGTTCCTGGCGATGGCATTGGCAATGGCGGTGGCGCGCACGCCGGGAGTGCTGCCCGCGATGGTAATGCTTCACGCCGTGGTGTCCTGGCCACATCTGCTGCGCTACACCGCTCCGCGGGCCGCCTGGAAGCTGGAACGTATTCCGGTGGCCGCCGCGCTCCGGCTGACCAGCGAAGAGCGCTTCCTGAACCAGCGCTTCGAACCGTATGTGGTGGCTCGCATGGTGGAGGATTTCGTACCGTCCGGCGAGAAGGTGTTCACCTTCAGCGGCACGGCCGAAGCGTATACGTCGCGTGAGTTGATCGTGGCGTATCAATCGGGCGTGGGCAACAACCTCGGCGAGCACATCTGGGCGGCGATCTTCAATGAGTTCGGGCCGAACCGGCACATGACGTTCCGCTTTGCCCCCCAGCGGGCCCGCTACGTTCGCGTCCGGCAGGCGCTGGGCTTATCGGGCGAGTGGGGCGCGAACGAGATCCGGCTGTACAAGGGTGGCACCGAGGTGTCCCGCAAACCGGAGTGGCGGGTGCGCGCCTGGCCGAACCAGTGGTATGCCTTCTTCGCCATGGACAACAACCCGTCGACCCGCTGGCGTCCGCGGCAGACGGCCACTCCGGGGACCTTCGTCGAGTTGGATCTGGGCGAGGAGACGGAGTTCGATTCGGTAGTAGTGGAGATGTCGCGCGATTATCCGGTGCCAGCCCTGCAGTTGTACGCGGCGGTCCAACCGGGCCAATGGCGTACGGTGAGCGAGGAAGCCAAGGAAGAGGAAGTGACGCTGGTCCGCGGCCTGCGCGGCGCCGTCATGGACGAGATGCGGCGCCAGGGTATCCGCTATCTGCTGGTAGCGCCAGGGGACCCCGCCGATGAGGACTATCACGTGAACGGGCGGCTATGGGGCGTGAAGCTGGTTGCCGAACGCGGTGGCGTCAAGCTATACCGGATCGAGGAGTCGCGGCAATGAGCCAATTGTTCCTAGGGGTGGATGGCGGCCAATCGAGCACCACAGCCATCATCGGCGATGAGACGGGGCGCGTGCTGGGCATCGGTCGCGGCGGGCCATGCAATCATGTGCAGGCCAGCGAAGGGCGGGCGAAGTTCCTGTCGGCGATGAACGAATCGCTGGGGGCTGCCTGCCGCGCGGCGGGCCTCGAGAAACTACCCGCGTTGACAGCAGCCTGCATGGGCTTCAGCGGCGGGCCGAAGGACAAGGAAGCGCTGCTGCGCGAGGTGGTCGCCGCGGAGCATGTGGTGGTAACGCATGACGGGCTAATCGCTCTCTCGGGCGCGACGGGCGGCGAGCCCGGCGTCATCATCATCTCAGGCACCGGCTCGTTCGCCTTCGGGCGCAACGGCGAGGGGCGTACGGCGCGCGCCGGCGGCTGGGGCTTTGCCTTCGGCGACGAAGGCGGCGGCTTCCACATGACCAGGCAGGCGCTGCGGGCGGCGCTGCGGATGGAGGAAGGCTGGGGTCCGCCGACGGCGCTCCATGCGCGCCTGTTGGAAGCCACGGGCGCCGTCGATGCCAATGACCTGCTACATCGGTTCTACACCACCGATTGGCCCCGGCCGAAGATCGCGGCCCTATCCCGGCTGGTGGATGAGGCGGCGGTGGAAGGCGATCCGCAGGCAGGCGATATCCTGGTGCAATCCGCGCAAGCGCTGGCCCAGTATGCAGGCGCGGTGCGCGGGCAGTTGTTCCGGGAGAGCGAGACGGTGCCGGTAGCCTATATCGGCGGCGGGTTCCGGTCGGAGATCCTGCTGGAGCGCTTCCGCATGCTGATGGAGTTGCAGGACGGCGTACAAACGCAGCCCCCGCGGTACGGCCCGGCGGTGGGCGCGCTGCTGGAGGCCTATCGCGCGGCGGGCGTGGCGGTGCGATTGACGAACGTTCCGGAGACGGAGAAATGAAACAGACGCTGTTGCTGATGTTATGGGCGGTGGCGGCTCAGGCGGCCGAGCCGGATTGGAAGCCGCTGGAGGACCGCGCGGTGGCGTTCCTCCAGCGGTACCTGCGGATCCAATCGGTAAACCCGCCCGCCGACACGCGCGAAGCCGCGGACTTCTTCAAGAAGGAATTGGAAGCGGCGGGCTTGCAGCCGAAGCTGTATGTCACCGATGCCGCGACGGGCAAGGTGAACCTGCTGGTACGGCTGGAAGGTAAGGATCGGACGAAGAAGCCGCTGCTGCTGTTGAACCACTTCGACGTCGTGCCGGTGGACCGTAAGGCGTGGAGCGTGGAGCCGTTCGCGGGCATCGTCAAGGACGGCTGGATCTGGGGCCGCGGCGCGATGGACATGAAAGGCACCGGCGCCATCCACCTGTTCAGCATGCTCACCATGAAGCAGATGGGCGAGAAGCCGCCGCGCGACGTGCTGATGCTGGTGACCGCCGATGAAGAGACGAATGGCACCTACGGCATTCGCACGATGATTCGCGATCACTGGGCCGATATCGAATGCGAGTATGTGCTGGATGAAGGCGGCTTTGGCAGCCGCGATATGTTCACCACCGGCGGCAAGCTGGCCTTCGGCATCTCGGTGGCGGAGAAGCAGGCCTTCTGGCTGCGGCTGAAGGCGAAAGGGACGGCGGCGCACGGGTCACAGCCGATCGCGGAGAACGCCAACATGATCCTGCTGGATGCCATTGCCAAGGCGCTGGCGCTGCCCGATCGCGGCAAGCAGAACGAAGTGGTGGCGCGGATGCGCGAGAACCTCAAGCAGATGGCGAACAACAAGTTCACCAACGCCATTCAGAAGAACACCATCTCGCTGACGACGCTGACGTCCGGCGTGGGGAGTCCGGTGAAGATCAACGTGATTCCATCGGCGGCGGAGGCCACGCTCGATTGCCGGCTGCTGCCGGGCGTGAGTTCGGCGGAGTTTCTAAGCGAAGTGAAGGCGCGCATCAACGATCCGCGGGTGACGGTGGAAGTGGCGTCGGACCCAGCCGATCCGGGAGCCAGCAAGATGGATACGCCGTTGTTCGCGGCGTTGAAGAAGGCGCTGTTGACGCAGCATCCGGACGCGGTGGTGACGCCGATTCTGATTCCCTATGGCACAGATTCGGTGCGCCTGCGGCAGAAGGGCGTAACCGCGTACGGCTTCACGCCGATGGTCGTGGACGCGGCCACCGTCGCCACCATGCACAGCGACGAGGAACGCATTCCCCTGGCGGAGTTCAAGAAGGGTATTCGTATCTTCTACGAGTTGCTAAAATCGGACTTCTAGCCCGATTCACAACTCATATGAAATTATCTATCCGCGATCTGGACCTGAAAGGGAAAACTGTCTTCATTCGTGTCGACTTCAACGTGCCGTTGGAGAAGACGCCGGAAGGCATGAAGATAACCTCGGATAAACGCATCAAGGCCTCGTTGCCGACCATCCAGTATGCCCTGGAGCAGGGCGCCGGTGTCATCCTGGCGTCGCACTTGGGCCGTCCGAAGGGCAAGGTGAATCCCGATGAAAGCCTCGCGCCCGCCGCGGTGCGTTTGGCCGAAATGCTGGGACGTCCGGTGAAGATGGCGCCCGATTGCGTGGGTCCGGACGTGGCGGCGCTGAAGCCCGCTCCCGGCGAAGTGCTGCTGTTGGAGAACTTGCGCTATCACATCGGCGAAGAGAAGAATGATCCGGCGTTCGCCAAGCAACTGGCGGAGTTGGCGGACCTGTACGTGAACGACGCGTTCGGCAGCGCGCACCGGGCGCATGCCTCCACCGAAGGCATGATCAAGTTCATGCCGAAGGCCGCGGGCGGCTTCCTGATGGATAAGGAATTGGAGTATCTGACCAAGGCCACGCAGAACCCGCCGCGTCCGGCGGTGGCGATCCTCGGCGGCGCGAAGGTGTCGGACAAGATTGAAGTGATCGAGAACCTGATGAAGTTTGTCGATCAGTTGCTGATCGGCGGAGCGATGGCCTATACGTTCCTGAAGGCCAAAGGCGAGCCGGTGGGCAAGAGTCTGGTGGAAGACGACAAGCTGGAACTGGCGTCGAAGCTGATGGCGGCCGCCGGCGACAAGCTGCTATTGCCGGTGGACCATGTGGTGGCGGCCGAGTTCAAGGAAGGCGCCGAGAATGAGACGGTGACGCGCATTCCCGACGGCAAGATGGGCATGGATATCGGCCCGGCCACGGTGGAGCAGTTCGCCGCGGTGATCCGCAACTCGAAGACGGTGATCTGGAACGGCCCGATGGGCGTGTTCGAGAAGAAGCCGTTCGATAAGGGCACGGTGGCGATTGGCAAGGCGATCGCCGAGGCCGGCGTGTTGTCTGTCGTGGGCGGCGGCGATTCGGAGAAGGCCGTGAAGTCGGCGGGTGTGGCGGATAAGATCTCCCACATTTCGACCGGCGGCGGCGCGTCGCTGGAGTTCCTGGGCGGCGTGACGCTGCCGGGCGTGGCCGCGTTGACGGACAAGTAACGCGATTACTGCTCCACTTTCGACTTGACCCCGGTGATGTGATCGATCAGATTGCCGGGCTTGTCTTGTACCCGCTGGTGCAGTTGGGCGTGGCGGCGCGGCAGTTTGGCGATGCGGTCGCGATAGGGTTTCAGGCGGTTGCCGGCGTAATCGAGAGCCGTCAGGGCCTGCATGGCGAGGTAGGGGTCGTGACGGGACATGTCAGCCAGTTCCAGCAGGACATCCAGAGCCTGGGTGGCCTCCCCTTCCGAGCCGTAGCGTGCGATTGCTTCGGCTGCGGGCACCCTCACGGCCGGGGAGGCGTCCTGCAATGCGCTGGCGGGCGGTTTCCGGCCCAGAACGAGGTATCCTGTCGCGCCCCAGAACCGCACCGCCTCGTCCGGATCTTTGCACATGGCTTCCAACTGCGCCGGCTTGGGGTTGCGGGTGGCGGTATCCGCCGCCGCGATGACCTTCTCCATCGGACGCGGCTTACGGCCCAAGGACTCGGGCAGGAAGCCAAGGTCGCGGATGCGCAGCAAGTGGGCTTGGTTAGCGCTACGGAAGCGCTCCAGGGTCTTGCGATGCTTGGGATCGGCGGCCAGGTTGCTCACTTCATCGCGGTCCGTCTGTAGATCGTAGAGCTCTTCCGGCGGCTTGGTTTCCCAGAAGCGCTTCTGCGCGGCGGTGAGCTTGCCTTCCCCATGGAGCCGGTGCCAGGTGGAGGTAGTGGGCGTCTCGAACATATAGGCGACATGCTGCCCGTAAATGCGGTGCGGCATGTAGTTGCGGATATAGACGTAGCGCTGGTCGCGCACCGAACGCATGAGGTCGTAGCGCTCATCCATGCGGCCGCGGAAGCCGTAGACGTAGGGCTGCTCGGGGGCGGCATTGGGGCCGAGGAACGCGTGGCCCTGGCAGTGGGTGGGCTTGGGGATGCCGGTCAGGCTGAACAGCGTCGGGGCAAGATCGACGAACGAGACCAGACGATTGGTGGTGCCGCCGGGACTGTAGTCCTTCGGTGCGAGGTGCCGGTACTTATCCGGGATGTGCACCAGCAGCGGCACCTGCAAGCCGGAGTTATAGGGAAAGCGCTTGCTGCGCGGCATGCCGGAGCCATGGTCCGAGTAGAAGAAGACGATGGTGTCGTTGCTAAGGCCGTCCTGCTCCAGTTCGGCGAGCACCTTGCCCGCCATGCCGTCCATGGTGGTGATGTTGTCGTAATACTGCGCCCAGTCCTTGCGAACCTCGGGCGTGTCGGGATGGTAGGCGGGCAGGCGCACCTTCGCCGGATCGTGCACCCAGGTGTGGGGGCGGGTGCGAATCTGGCTTTCGTGCGTGATGACGAAGTTGAAGATCGAGAAGAAAGGCTGGTTGCTGGCTCGATTGCGCCAGTGGGCTTTATTGCTGGAGGCGTCCCAGACCTTGCCGGTGTGATCGGCGTTGTAGTCTTCCTTGGAGTTGTTGGTGCAATAGTAGCCGGCGTCGCGCAGATAGCAGGGGTACATGCGGACGCCTTCGGGCAACGTGACGAACGACCGCATGTGTTCACTGCCGGTCGACGGCGGATACATGCCGGAGACGATGGTGGTGCGGGCCGGGGCGCAGACGGGCGCGTTAGACCAGGCGTGTAAGTAGCGAAGGCTGCGCGCGGCCAGCTTGTCGATGTTGGGCGAGGTTGCGTAGGTGTCGCCGTAGCAGCCCAGGGTCGGGCTCATATCCTCGCAGGTGATCCAGAGGATGTTGGGACGGGCGGCCTTCGGCTGCGCCGCGGCAACGGTGGCACCCGCCAGGGCGCCGAGGAACGGTCTGCGCTGCATGGCGGACCTACTCGTTCTCGAGCGGCGTCACCGGGTCGATGAACGGCCACACCACGGTGCCCAGCAGGTAGACGCCGGCCATCAGGTAGAGGAATTGGTTCCAGTCCGAGGTGCCGGTGGCGGCCTTGGTGCTGTCGAGGATAAAGCCGCCGATAAGCGGGGCGGTAAAGCCGGCCATGTTGCCCATCATGTTCATGGAGCCGGCGAGCGTACCGGCGTACTTGCCGCCGACGTCCATGCAGGCGGCCCAGGCGCCGGGCATGACCAGGTCGTTGAAGAAGCTGGCCATCCCCATGAAGATCATGGCGTAGAGCGGATCCTGGGTCTGGATGGAGACGATGAGCATGAGGCCGGCGCCGAGGAAGCCGACGGAGGCGATGGCGCGGCGGGCGGTCTTGACGCTGCCGATCATCTGCGCGAGTTTCGGCGAGAGGAAGCCGCAGAACAGCGAGCCGGCGCCGCCCAGGAAGAGGGGCAGTATCGCGTAGTTGGCGCTTTCGGCGGGCGAGAGCTTGCGGTAATCCTGCAGGTAGGTGGGCAGCCAGGTGATGTAGAAGTACCAGGGGAATGAGAGCAGGAAGTACTGCACCCAAAGCAGCCAGACGCTGCGGCTGCAGAGCATCTCTCCCCAGATGGTGCCGCGATTCTTGCGGCCCCAGAGATGGGCGATGGCTCCACCGACGATGACCATGAACAGGAAGAGGTAGGGGTAAACTTTGGGGGCGAACAGCAAGGTGGCGGCGAGTGTGCCGACAATGGCGATGAAGAGCGTACCGACGCTCTTCAGGGCGGAGGCGTCGATCTCGCCATGGCTTTCGGCGTTGCCGGCGCAGGCTTCCAGCAGGCGGCGCTCGCCCTCGTTCACGCTGGGGTGTTCGCGCGGGTTATCGCGGAACCAGCGGTAGAAGGTGACGGCCCAGATGACGCCGAGCAGGCCGAAGAGCACGAAGGCCATGCGCCAGTTCATGTACTTGAGGACGAAGATGACCAGCGGCGGGGTGAAGGCGCCGCCCCAGCGGGCGAACGTCCACATGATGCCCTGGGCGCGCACCCGCTCGTCGGCGGGCAGCCAGACGCTGAAGGCTTTGGTGAGGTTGGGGAAGCAGCCCGCCTCTCCCGCGCCGAACAGAAAGCGCGTCAGCCACATGGAAGCGAAGCTCCACATGGCGCCGGTAAAGGCCGTGAAGACGGACCACCAGATCACGATGCGCATCAGAACCTTGCGGGGTCCCATGGCGTCGCCCATCCAGCCGCCAGGCACTTCAAACGCGGCGTACGCCAGCGCGAAGGCAGCGAAGATGGAGCCCATTTCGGTGCGGCTGAAGCCGAGGTCGGCGGAGATCAATGGGGCGGCCTGCGAGATACAGACGCGGTCGATATAAGCGAGGATCGAAAGGGTGACGGCGAAAACGATGACCCAATAACGAGCCTTGGAAGGAGCAACATGACTCCCGGAAGGAGCAACGGAGGACCTGCGAGCCGATGTTGAGGTTGCCATGAGCGCGATGTGCTATCACACCATGGTTTGGATCGCGTTGCAAGTAGGCAAAGAGGGGGTAAAGTTTCGCACAAGTCATGGGACGCAAAAAGGGGTCCGGTCTTTCGACCGGACCCCCTTTCGCTTTAGGCTCCTTGTCGAAGCCGCGTTTCGGTTTACGG
>CAYLPH010000143.1:0-10317 GCA_964385495.1 uncultured Candidatus Solibacter sp. | reverse complement strand
GCACCACACCCTACCGGTTTCTTCCTCCCACTTCCCCCAAAACGGTTAAGCACCCGGCGCCGGCGGCGACATATTCTTCGTTGGAGATGGTGCTGCCACGGCCGGCATCCACCTGAACCAAGACCTGGTGGCCGTGGTCGGTGAGGGCACGAACTCCGCTGGGGACCAGGGCGACGCGCGCCTCGTGGTCCTTCACTTCCTTCGGAACTCCGATGATCATTGCTCTAAGTTGGGATTTGTTGGTTGAGCGGGCGTTATGGGTTTCGGAAGCTGCGCACTGGCGGTGCGTTTGGGTCCGAGTCCGAGCGCAATCAACGTGAGCGAATCGAGTTTCCCGTTCGGATCGAGGTTCTGATCCTGTTGAAACCGGCGCATGGCCTCCACCGAATCCGCGCCCCACTGGCCGTTGACTTCCGATCTGTAGTAGCCCTTGTCAGCCAGCGCCTGCTGGATCTCCCGGTAGCGCTCTGGTGCCGGGTGATTCTGAACCGAGTAGCGGGGAGCGGGCGCCGGACGCCTGGAGCGCGATGCCCAGGTGCTGGAGCCCTTCGCTTTCGCCGGCGCTTTCCAGCGCGATGTGGCGGCTTTGCCACGCGCGGGAGCCGGGGCTTTGCTAGCGGATGTCTTACCTGTGGTGCTCTTTTTAGCGCTGGATTTGGAGGCGGCTTTCGGCGGCGCTTTTTTCGAAGCGGCCGGAGCGCCCCACAACAGGCAGGACGCAAAAAAGAGCACGAAAACGGTGGCGGTCTGTTTCACGTCTACGACTCCAGTATAGCGGCTACGTCCAACCAGACGGGTGGCCAGCGCTGGCGGCGGGCCTGGACGTCGAGACGGTGCGGGCCGTCCGTTTGGACATCGTAGACGAGTTCGACACGCGGGGTGCGGCGGTCGGCCCAATGCACGATCGAGGGTTGGACGGTGCGGCCATCGAGTTGTACCGTGACATCCTCCGCCCGGGAGACCTCTTCGAACACCACCTTCACGGCTCCGCTGGCGATGCGGGTGCCGAGCATGAGGTCGCTGGCATCGGTGACGGAAATCAGGCGAGGCACCTGCGGACTGGCGGGCACCACCCGCACAATAGCCTCCTGGCCGAGTGGGCGTCCCAGCCAGGAGAGGCGCACGGGTACGAGACCGGTGGGCACCTGCTTGGGAAGGACGACGTTGATTTGCTGCTCGCCGCCGGGCAGTTGCGGGGCAATGTAGTTGGGCCGCGCGGGCTGGCCGGCAATATCGCAGGTAAGGTGATTGAGGCCACACTCTTCGGGGAGGCGCTCGGTCCACAGCGAGGCCACGGCGAAGCGGCCGCCGCAGGGGACGCCGGGCTCGGTGCCATGCGGATTGGCGATGTGGCGGATACGGGTGGCGGGTTCGGGCGCGGTCTTCGGCAGGGTTCGAAACCAGCCATCGGGGCGCTTGCGGAGGCTGGTCCACATGTACTGCGTGTTCACGCCTTCCAGCGTGTACATCTGGAAGTCATGCTCGTTGGCGAACGCGACTACATCTTCGGGGCGGAACTTGACGCCATTCCACGTATCGGGCGGCGCATCGGCCTCCGGGAGGCCGTTCACCTGGAACCAGAACAGGCCGCCGGTCTTCAAAACCCGGCGGGCTTCCTTGAGATAGGACATGACGACGGCGCGGTCGGGGATGTGCTGGAAGACGGCGTAGCTGTAGACGAGATCGAAGCTTTCGTCGGCGAACTGGCGGAGGTCGGCGCCAAAGCTAACGTGCGGGTGGGCATGGGGGATGTCGCGAAGCCGGTGGCGGGCCAAGCCGATCATTTCGTCGGAAACGTCGACGCCGTGGATCTCCCCAAAGTGGCGGCTGAGGGGACGCATGAGGCGGCCGGGTCCGCAGCCGATTTCGAGAGCCCGCCAGGCGCGGCGATTGGCGTTGCGGGGGAAGCGCTTCAGCTCATATTCCAGGCCGTAGACGGTTTCGTACGCGGTGGCGTAGAACTCCTCTTCGTCCTGGTCATGACGGCCGAAGGCGACGTAGTAATGGGCATCTTCGCGGGCGCGGCGGTTCCAATCCTCGCGCATCCGGTCGGCGACTGCGTTCTCCACCGCATGCGATTGTACCGCGCCCTTGCTGGCACAATAGGAAAGATGCCGCATATTCGCCCCAATGATCCGGCCTGTGCCGCCTGGAACCGGATGCTGATGGATGACTTCTTGAAGAAGGGTTTTTATCATTCCATACCTCTGCCGGATGGGCGCGTGTTGGAGGGGATCCTGCCACTGGATACGTTGAACGAGCGGGTGAGCGAGTTCCCCATTCCGGCGCGGTTGGATGGCAAGCGCGTGCTGGATATCGGGACGTGGGACGGATTCTTCGCGTTTGAGATGGAGCGGCGCGGCGCGACAGTGGCGGCGATTGACTCCACGGAGGTGGAGAACTTCTATGTCGCCCGTGAGCTGCTGGGCTCGAAAGTCGACTACCGGGTGCAGGACGTGTGCGATCTGTCACGCGGCGTGAATGGCGCGTTCGACATTGTGTTCTTCATGGGCGTGCTGTATCACCTGAAGCATCCCCTGCTGGCTTTGGAACGCGTTTGCGAAGTGACGCGGGACCTGGCGATTGTCGAATCCTTCGTTACCAACGAGGGCGTGACGGATGATATCCCCACGCTGCAGTTTTATGAGACCAACGAACTGCTGGGCCAGATCGACAACTGGTGCGGACCGAATGTGCAGTGTCTGCTGGCGATGTGCCGGACGGCTGGCTTCGCAAGGCCGGAGTTGATTCGCGTGAATCGCCAGCGCGGGCTGGTGGCTTGCTACAGGCACTGGCTGCCGGAGCCGGCGCAACCGCTGGCCGCGCCGATCAACCTGATCGCCTGCACGCATTCGGGCAACTACGGCTGCAACGTCAGCATGAAGCGCGACGACTATCTGACGGCGTTCTTTAAGAGCCAGGAGACGGAGTTGGGCTTGCGCGACGTGATGCCGGAGGTGGGCGGGTTCGGCGTGCCGTGCGTGGCGGTGCTGCATACTGGCGGCGATGGCTGGCAGGCGAGTTTCCGGATTCCGCCGGGGCTGGATCCGGGTTGGCATGATGTGCGGCTGCGGACGGCGAAGAGCCGCAATAGCAACGCGGCGCGGATTGCGTTGGATCTGCCGGCGGATGCGGATTATCTGGCGATAACGGGGGCCTGCGATGCGAAGTCGTGGAAGCCGAATGAAGTGACGGCGGGCGATGAGGCTTTCCTGACGCTGTGGGTGAAGGGATTGCCGGTGAATGGGGATCGCGGGAACCTGCGCGTCACCTTGGGAGGCAAGAAACTCGAGCTGCATGAGGTAACGCCGTACAAGGGGGACGAACCGCGCCAGGTGAATGCGAAGCTGCCGGCGGGGTTCCCGAAGGGCACGTTCGACCTGTTGGCGCAGTTGGGGCCGGTGCGGAGCGAACTGGTGTCGATCAACGTAGTCTAGTCGCGCTTGGGGGGCGGGCTGAAGACGACGAGGACGACGAAGCGATTTGGTCCGGAATTGCGCAAGCCGTGGGGGACGCCCGCGGGAGCCAGCACGACGTCGCCAGCGGTGACCGGGGATGTTTCGTCGCCGACGATGGCTTCGCCGCTGCCCTGAAGGATCACGTAGAGCTTGTCCTGATTGGCATGGACGTGCGCGGCGTGTTGCTGTCCGGGCTCGAAGCAGTTGAGGCCCGCGTAGAGATGATCGCCGGCTCCGAGGGATACCTTACCCATCTTTTCGGGGGAGTATATGGCCTGGGCGGCCGCTTGCTTCCAAATCATGACGTCTCTATCGGATTGTGGCACAATCCTTTTCTCCTGCCAGAGCCGGTGTGGATTGCTACGATAGAAATTGAGCATGCTTCGTTTTGAAACCGCCGGTGAGTCCCACGGCGAGTGTCTGGTGGCCACCTTGGTGGGCCTGCCTGCTGGGATTCCCGTCCAACTGGAAACTTTGAACCACGAACTGTGGCGGCGCCAACAGGGCTATGGCCGTGGGGGCCGCATGAAGATCGAGACGGACACCGTCGAGGTGGTATCCGGGGTGCGGCATTCGCAGACCATCGGCTCGCCGGTGGCGATGATCATCCGCAATCGCGACTGGAAGAACTGGACCGAGACGCTGCCGGTAGAAGCCTTCGAAGGCGGCGCCGAAAAGAAAAAGCCGGTGACCAAGCCGCGTCCGGGCCATGCCGATCTGGCTGGAGCCATCAAGTACAACTTCCCGGAATCGCGCTACATCCTGGAGCGGGCCAGCGCGCGGGAGACAACCGCCCGCGTCGCTGTGGGCGCGCTGGCGAAGACCTTCCTGCGCCAGTTCGGCATCGAGATCCTGTCACACGTGATCGCGGTTGGCAGCGTACGGCTGGAGCGGGCGGTGGCGTGGGACGAGATCGTGGAGCTTTCGAATAAGAAAGAAGTGCTGTTGGGCTGCGTGGACGCCGAAGTGGAGGCGCGCATGAAGGAAGCCGTGGACGTCGCCTATAGAACTGGCGACACCATCGGCGGCATCTTTGAAGTGCGGGCCAAGGGGCTGCCTATCGGCCTGGGGTCGCACATCACGTGGGATACGCGGCTGGATGGGCGGCTGGCGCAGGCGATTGTTTCCATGCAGGCGGTGAAGGGCGTGGAGGTGGGGTCGGCCGAAGAGCAGGCCACCAGCTACGGCTCGAAGGTGCAGGATACGATCCACTACAACAAGGACGAGCGCAGCTTTTATCGCGGGGCGAACAAGGCGGGCGGGCTGGAAGGCGGCATCACGAACGGCCAGGAGGTGTATGTCCGCGGCTTCCTGAAACCTATTTCGACGCTGCGGCGGCCGCTGGAGAGTGTCGACCTGGAAACACGCGAACCGCACGCGGCGGCTTATGAACGCAGCGATGTCTGCGTGGTGCCGGCGGCGGGCGTGATTGGCGAGGCGATGGTGGCGATCGTGCTGGCGCAAGCCATGCTTGAGAAGTTTGGCGGCGATTCGCTAGTGGAGACCAGGCGCAACTACGACGGCTATATCCAGCAGGTGAGGGACTTCTGATGATTCGCAAGATCGTTAAATACGGCGATCCGGTGCTGGAGACGCCTACCGATCCGGTAACCGATTTTTCGGATCCTGTTTTAAAGGATCTGGTAGAGGACATGTTTGACACCATGTACTCGGCGAAAGGGGTCGGGCTGGCGGCGCCGCAGGTGGGTGTTCCGCTGCAATTGACGGTGATCGATGTTTCGGCGGGAGAAGACCCGTCGCAGAAGCTGGTGCTGATCAACCCGAAAATCACCAACAAGGAAGGCTCGCAGACGGGCGAAGAGGGTTGCCTGAGCATTCCGGGCTTTCGGGAGGATGTCACGCGGGCGCAGAAGGCGACGGTGCAGGCGGTGAACGTGGATGGGGCTCCGATTGAGGTGACGGGTGAGAATCTGCTGGCGCGCGCGATGCAGCATGAGATTGACCATCTGCACGGGGTGCTGTTCCTGTCGCACCTTAGCCCGCTGAAGCGCGATCTGATCCGCCGCAAGATCAAGAAGCTGGTCAAAGCCGGGGAGTGGTAGACGTTGCCCGCTCTTCGGGTCGTCTACATGGGCACGCCGCGGTTCGCCGTGCCTACGCTGGAAGCCATCGTCGAGGCTGGGCATGAGGTGCTGGCGGTACTGACGCAGCCGGACCGGCCCAAGGGGCGCGGGCAGGCTCTGATGGCGCCTCCGGTGAAGGAATGCGCGCTACGGCTTGGGCTGCGGGTGGAACAACCGGAGCGCGTCCGGCGTCCGGAGGCGGTGGAACTGCTGCGCGGACGGAACGCCGACATCATGGTGGTGGTGGGATACGGGCAGATCATCCCGCAATCCATCCTGGACCTGCCGCGATTGGGCATTGTGAACGTGCATGCGTCGCTGCTGCCGAAGTACCGCGGGGCTGGACCGATCCAATGGGCCATCGCCAATGGCGAAACCATCACCGGTGTGACCACGATGCGCATTGACGCGGGGCTGGATACCGGCGATATTCTGCTGATGCGGGAGACACCGATCGGCCCGGAAGAGGACGCGCCGCAGTTGGGGGAGCGGCTTTCCCGGATAGGCGCGGAATTATTAGTGGAGACACTGACCGGGCTCCAGGGGGGCGCGATCACTCCCATCCCGCAGGACAATACGCAGGCCACCTACGCGCCACTGTTGAAGAAAGAGGACGGGCGCATTGATTGGAGCCATACCGCCACTGTGATTCACAATCGCGCGCGCGGCTTTCTTCCCTGGCCGGGCTGCTACACGCGGTTTCGTGGACAGGGTTTTCATATCTGGCGCTGTCGGCCGGCGGTTGAAAATGCCCCTCTGGCGGCGGGCCAGATTCGCGGGGAAAGCGGGCGGCTGCTGGCGGGCTGCGGGGAAAACACCGCGCTGGAATTGCTGGAAGTACAGGTGGAAGGCCGCAAGCGGATGGAGGGCTCCTCTTTCCTCAACGGCCAGCGGTTGCTAGAGTATGAGTTCTTGGGGGAACAAACGAATTGAAACTGCCGCTGGGTTACCGTTACGCCTGCTTATACGCGGGAATTCGCAAGGCGCAACGGGACGACCTTGCCCTGATTGTCTCCGACACACCTGCCACGTGCGCGGGAGTGTTCACACAGAATCGCGTGCAGGCCGCGCCGGTGCGGCTGTCGAAAGCGCACTTGAAACAGTCGAAAGGCACCGTGAGGGCGCTGCTGATCAACGCCGGCAACGCCAACTGCGCCACTAAGACCGGGGATAAAGTCGCACTGACTTCAGCGAAGGCCGTGGCCAAGCTGTTGAAGGTACCGGTGGAGCAGGTGCTGCCGTCTTCCACGGGCGTGATCGGAGTGGAACTGGACGTCAGCAAGATCACGGCGGCTCTGCCCGACCTGGTGGGCAAACTGAATGCGGAAGGCTTCACCGCGGTGAGTGAAGCGATCATGACCACCGATACGCGCCCCAAAACAGCGTCGGCGGAGATTGTAGTGGGTAAAGGCATCGTGCGCATCGCCGGGATGACCAAGGGCTCCGGCATGATCATGCCGATGATGGCCACTACGCTGGGCTATCTGATGACGGACGCCGCGGTGCCCGTGGCGATGCTGAAGGAGATGCTGAAGGAAGCGAACGAGGCCAGCTATAACAGCCTGTCGGTGGATGGCGATACCTCCACCAACGACACCGTGCTGCTGATGGCGAACGGGGCATCGGGCCAGAAGCTGACGAATAAGGATCGCGATGCCTTCACCGGAGCGCTGACGCATCTGATGCAGGATCTGGCGCAGCAGATCGCGCGCGATGGGGAAGGCGCGAAGAAGCTGATCACCATCCATGTGGAAGGGACGAAGACGGATGGGGAGGCGCGCCAGATGGCTCGGGCGATCGCCAATTCCCCGCTGGTGAAGACCGCGGTAGCCGGGTCGGACCCCAACTGGGGGCGCATCCTTTCGGCGGCCGGCAACTCCGGCGTGGGGTTTGATCCTTCGCAGACCGATGTCTATCTGCAGGGGCAACGGGTGGCGAAGAACGGGCTGGCGACGAAGATGTCGGAGGAAGAGATGAGTAAGAAGCTGGATGCCGCCGATGTTTCCATTCGCGTGGTGGTGAATGGCAGTGGCAAAGGTCAAGCCCGCTTCTGGACCTGCGATTTCACCGAAGACTACATTCGCATCAACGCCAGCTACCGCACCTAAATGCAACGCCGTACCCTGCTGTTGGCATGGCCTGTGGCGCTGCTCGGCGACGAACGCGCGGAGTTGCATGACTGGCTGGGCCAATGGGTGGCGCTGCTCACGGAAGAAAGCCCGGGTGAGTTTCTGGATCACATGGCCAGGCCCTTGCGGGCGCGCGTGTCAGGCGGGGTGCAGGCCATGGTGGCGGTTGCACAGGTGTCGTCCAGCGTGACGCTGCTCGATTTCTCCGGCGAAGGCGACGCGCGGGAACTGGACGTGGATTGGGTGTTGGAACTGCGCTTCCGTGCGTTGGCGACACCGAACGAACAGCGCCGGGAGCGAGTGCGCTTGAAGCTGTCGCGGCGGAAGAAGTCGTGGCAGGTGGAGGCTTTTGCTCCGGAGAGCCTGCTGGCTGGCCCACGTCCGCCGGCTTAACGGGCCGGTGAGAGCCGCCAGATCCGCCCTTCGCTACAAGGTTGCTGTGCCGCCCCGCCCCGATAGCCATGCCATAATGCGAGCATGTCAGCCAAAGTCACGCGGCGCGGTTTGGCCGCCCTGGCCGCTACGCCACTGCTGCCGTCCGCATCGCAAACCCAGGCGCAGGCGCAGACTCCGCCAGCCGAAGACGACCTTACCATCCAGAGAGACCGGCTGCGCGGGTGGCGCGAGCAGAATAAGAAAGTGAAGCTGGCGCGCGCCGTGGAACCCGCCTTCGTCTTCCGGCCCTGAGAACAACCGCATGGCTGTCACGTTTAACGACGAGATCTTCTTTGCCCCTATCGCCGAGTTGCAGGCCGGCATCAAAGCCCGCAAGTACTCTTCGGTGGAGTTGACGCGGGCCTACCTCGAACGCCTGGAAAAGCTTGGCCCGCGCTATAACTCCCTTGCGCTGCTCATCCGCGAACCGGCGATTCGCAAGGCCCACGATGCCGATGGCGACATCCTGCGCGACCGCATCCGTTCGCCGCTGGCCGGTGTTCCCTACGCCGCAAAAGACCTCGTGGCCGTGGCGGGAGGGCCCACCACCTGGGGCGCGAAGCCCTTTGCCGGGCAGGTATTCGAGGACGACGCCAGCGTCGTGCAGCGCCTGGGGAAAGCCGGCGCCGTGCTCATCGGCAAGTTGTCGATGGTGGAACTCGCCGGTGGCGGCGGCTATCGTTTCGCGGCGGCATCCTTGCAGGGGCCGGGGCTCAATCCCTGGAATCGCTCGCACTGGTCGGGCGGGTCGTCAAGCGGATCGGGCTCGGCCGTGGCCGCGGGTCTGGTGCCATGGGCCATCGGATCGGAAACTTCGGGCTCGATCCTTTCGCCGGCGGCGTACTGCGGGGTGACGGGACTGCGTCCCACCTACGGGCTGGTCAGCCGGGCGGGGTGCATGGCGTTGTCGTGGACGCTGGACAAACTCGGCCCCATCGCGCGTACGGCGGAAGATTGCGGGTTGATTTTATCGGTGATGGGCGGCGCCGATCCCGAAGACCCCGGCACTTCCGGCAAGCGCTTCTATTACGCGCCGCAGTTCGTACCGCCGCTGAAGGAACTGCGCGTCGGCTACAACCCAGCCGATTTCGAAACCGGCGTGGTTCCCGAGGCGCGTGCCGCGTTCCAGGAAGCCGTGAAGGCCATTCGAAGCCTGGGTGTGCAGATGGTGGAGAGCAAGCTGCCCGATTATCCGTACAGTTCGCTCGTCGCCACAATCATCAGCGGCGAGATGTCCAGCATCTTCGAAGACCTGGTGGATTCGGGCCAGGTGGACCAACTAGCCGACAAACGCCAGATCGCAGGCATCAAGGCGGGCCAGGAGATGCTGGCTAAGGACTACCTTCGCGCCATGCGTATCCGCCGCCTGATCCAGGCGGAGTTCAACCGGCTGTTCCTTGACTTCGAGATGTACTTAGCACCGGCGATGAGCGGGCCGGCCGGCCGCATCAGCGAACCATTGGACCGGCCTGGCGTACCGCCGGTGCCGCTGGTTCCCGCGGGCAACCTCGTGGGATATCCGGCGCTGTCGCTGCCATGCGGGCTGGTGAACAACCTGCCCATCGGCTTGCAACTGGTGGGGTTACCATTCACGGAGAATAAGCTGCTAGCGGTCGGGAAAGCTTTCCAAACCGCAACGGATTGGCACAAGCGGCGTCCTCCGCGGTAACAAGCCGTACCAGCGTATTCTCTACCTCAGCGAAACCCATGACGGAACAAGCGCTACCGAAGTTCGAAGCCGACCTGGCTCTGGAACTGGTTTGTGTGGTGGAGGAGGCAGCCATCGCCTCGGCCCGCACGATGGGCGAAGGCGACCGTGACAAGCCGGACCGTACGTTGCCTGCACGGCGCCATGGTGGGACGGCTGGTGAGGGATACGCCGGAGTTGACGATGTCCATCAATAAGGTACGCTTCATGGATACGGTGCATATGGAAACGCCGACGGGGCCGAGAGGAATCCGAATCAACTAGATGACGAAGTTGCCCTTCCCCATACTGGCGGCCTTGGTGGTGCTGGTGCTGAGCGCGGCGGCCACCGACCTTCGCAACCGGCGCATTCCGAACTCGCTGACGTTGACGGGCGTGGTGGCGGGGCTGGTGCTGAACCTGGGACTCAACGGCATGCTGGGCGCGCGAGCCTCTTTGCTTGGTTTGGCGCTGGGTTTTGTGGTGCTGCTGCCGCCCTTTCTGCTGCGCGGCGGCGGCGCGGG
>CAYLPH010000142.1:0-11068 GCA_964385495.1 uncultured Candidatus Solibacter sp. | reverse complement strand
CCACCTACGCCACCCGCGCCGAGCGTTCCTTTCACAAGTACGTCAAGGAACTCCGTGACCTCAAGAACGAGGCCCGCTACCGCCAGGAGACCGAAGCCAAGTCCGAGGCCTCCGTCCTAACCGAAGTCCAGAAGGTCGACGCGGCGGTCGACAAAACCGGCACCGGCCGCTACCGCCGCGATGTCCACCTCGCCGCCACCGCCGACCAGACCATCAAGGCTCACCTCGCCAATTTGGAACAAACCAAGCCAACCGCCGGCGATCGCGACGGCGAAGAAGAAAGCTTCTCCTTCGGCCGCCTGTTCCGCCGCTGAACGAGGGAAGCCAATCGCAACCTTAACCCCGCAGCCCGCGCTATGAGGCGCCCCGATTTTTGACAACCGAATATTGTTAAGGCCGGCGAACGGGCGCAGTGTCCCTACCGGAACCCATCGATCAGCATGATATCCGTCTCACTCTGATCCACCTGCGCATACAAAAACGTCTTCCCATCCGGCGCCACCGATAGCCCGCTGTTAAACGGCCGCCGCGACAGATACGTCACCACCGTATCTTTCTTCCCCGGCAACTGGAAAAACCGCAGCGGATACCGTGCCCCGCCGCCTTCCACATCTTCGCGGTCCAGATAGAAAATCCCATCGCGCCCGAACGACCAATAGCTCCAATACCCCGGCCGCAACCGCTCGACAACGGCCTCTTCCTCACCCCCCGCCGCCGGCACGCGCCACATCCCGCTCATATTCGTCCCGCGCGCGAAGTACACATACTGGCCGTCCGGCGATTCCACCCCATGAAAGCCGCCGTTCTTGCTCATCTGCACCCACGGCCCGCCTTCCACCGGCATCTTCCACACTTCAAACCGCCCCGTGCGATTGCTCGAAAAGTAAATGCTCTTCCCATCGCGCGACCAGCTTGGCACCACATCCTGGCTCGCATCCGACGTCACTCGCCGCGGCAATCCGCCATCGGCCGCCACGATATAAATGTCCGGGTTGCTGTTCGGCCGCGAGTCGAATACCAAAAACTTCCCATCCGGCGACCACATCGGGCTCCCCGTCGGTGGCCCATTAAACGACGTCAACTGGTTCAGCTTCTCGCCGTTCTTGTCCGATACCCAGATCTCCAACGACCCGGTCCGGTTCGACGCGAACGCGATCCGGCTGCTGTCCGGCGAATACCGCGGCCCCTGCTCGTGCCGGGTCGACGGCAGAATCATCTGCCCCACCGGCGCCGGTACCGTCTTGTCCGGCATCTCGTACTTCCAGATATTCGTGTCGATCACCGACCGCGAATACGCCAGCCGGTGCCCGTTCCGCGAAATCCCCAGATACCCGGCCTGATCCCCGAGACCCGATACCGCCTCCGGCTGGCCGCCATTCGGCGAGATGCGCCACAACCGGCTCACCGGGTTCCGCGCCGACGAATAGATGATCCGATTGTCCGCCGCATTCCACGCAATCCCGTACACGCGCCGGTTGTCATTCGTCAGCCGCCGCTCGCGCCCATCCTTCATGCTCAGCAGATAAATATCCTGGATCGCCAGACTCGTCGTACGCACAAACGCCACCTGGCTCCCATCCGGCGAAAACACCGGACTCGAATCGCCCTGGGTGTTCACCGGCGGCGTAGTCAGCCTCTTCTTCTGATTGCCCTCGATGTCCAAAACATAAAGGCTCAAGGGCGAATGCGGCCCGTCCCGGTCCACCAGCACCAACTGTTTGTTGTCCGGCGACCACGTCACAAACGGCGCATCCACGCCCACCCGTTGCGCACTTGCATCCGACAGCTTCCGCTCCAGCCCGCCCAGCGCCGGAATCAGGAAGAATCCCGCCGAATCCGTCGTCTGCCGCAGAAATGCAATGTACTTCCCATCGGGCGACCACGCCGGGCTGAACTCCAGCGCCGGGGTCTTGGTCAGTTGCAGTGGCATTCCCGCTTCCACCACCTTCACCCAGATGTCCAGATCGTCTTCTTTCCCTTGGTTCCAGGCGAACGCCACCTGATTGCCATCCGGCGAAAACGAGGGCTGCGATTCACTTCCTGGAAAACTCGTCAACGGTACCGACCGCATTGGTGCGGTGTCCACGGGCTCGCGCGGGTGCGCCGCACGCCAGCCCAACGCCGCCGAGCCGAACACCACCACCGCGCCCAACGTCACCAACATCCAACTGCGCCGCGAGGGCTTTTGTGCCGTCAATGGCGCCGCCGCATGCAGGTCGCGATGCGCCAGCCGCAAATCCGCCAACAGATCCTGCGCCGTCTGGTACCGGAATGCCGCGTCCTTCTCCAGACACTTGCGAATGATCCGGTCTACTGACTCCGGCAGATCTGGATTCATCATTCGCGGCGCTGCCGGCGCCCGATTTAAAATCGCATCAAAGATCGCCGCCGGTGTGTGACCCGCGAATGCCCGCCGCCCAGTCGCCAGTTCGTACAACACGGCGCCCAAACTAAAGATGTCCGTGCGATGATCGACATCCTTGGCCAGCGCCTGTTCCGGGCTCATGTACGGCAGGCTTCCCACCGCGACCTTCGCCTCGCTGTTGCCTTCCGATTGTGTCGGCGCTCCGCTGGATACAGTTGTGGCAAACGATACCTTTGCCGCCGCGCTCAACTTCGCCAAGCCGAAATCCAGCACCTTCACCTGGGATCGCGAGGTGCTCCGGATCAGATTCGACGGCTTGATGTCCCGGTGTACAATGCCTTTCTGGTGAGCCTCCACCAGGGCATCGGCCACCTGCATCGCCACCTGCAGGATGTCTTCCGCCGGAAGGGGCAGCCGGTTCACCATGGTGTTTAGCGTGGATCCCTCCACGTACTCCATGGCTAAAAAAGGCACCCCGTCGTACTGCCCCGCATCATAAATATGGGCGATATTCGGGTGATTCAACGCCGCGGCAGCCTTCGCTTCCTGCGTGAACCGGCGAATGCTGTCCGGATCATTATTAGATCCACCCGCCAGGATCTTGACCGCCGCCCGCCGCTCCAGGTTTTCATCATGGGCAAGGTACACCTCTCCCATCCCACCTACACCCAGGCGAGACACGATGCGGTAATGGCCAATATGGGACCCAGGCTCCATCTATGACGCTGCAAGATCAGCGTAACACGTTCAATCGATCAGCTTCGCGAAACGCGACCCCCCTACCAGGATGGTTTCATTGCGCTCCGGACCCGTCGAAATACACCCGATCTCTACCCCTACTTTTTCAGCCAAATAGTTAAGGTATCGCTTCGCACCATCGGGCAGTTTCTCCCACTCCACCGCGCCGCGGGTCGATCCATGCCAGCCCGGGATCGACTCGTAGACCGGCTCCACGGTCTCCATCTCCGATACCGTCGCCGGCACCTCGTCCGTTACCTTCCCGTTCACCTTGTATCCGGTGCAAACCTGGATCGTCTCGAACTCATCCAGCACGTCGAGCTTCGTCACAATAAGGCTGTCGAACCCGTTTACCGCCGACGTGTACCGCATCAGGGGCACATCGAACCACCCGCAGCGCCGCGGACGCCCCGTTACCGCGCCGAACTCCTTGCCCGCCTTACGGATCCGCTCGCCTACCGCGTCGTGCAACTCGGTCGGGAAGGGCCCGCCGCCCACGCGCGTGGTGTACGCCTTGCAAACACCCAGGATGCCGTTGATCTTCGTCGGCGCCACGCCCGATCCGGTGCACGCACCGCCCGCCGCCGCGCTCGAACTGGTCACGAACGGGTACGTCCCATGGTCCACATCGAGCAGCGTCCCCTGCGCCCCTTCGAACAGGACTCGCTTGCCGCCCGCAATCGCCTGGTTCAACAGCCGTGCCGCATCCACCACCATCGGCGCGATCCGCCCGGCAAACCGCTCGTAGTCCGCCTTCACCTGGCCGTAGTCCAGCGCCACGTCAATCTGGAACGCCTTTGCAAACGTCTCCTTGTCGCGCCACAACTGGTCGAAGTGCGCCGCGAAGCCCGGCCCCAACAGGTCCGCCACCCGGATGCCGCGCCGCGCGATCTTATCTTCATAGCAAGGCCCGATCCCGCGTGACGTTGTCCCGATCGCCACCCGATCCGCCCGTCCCTCGGATACCTTCTCCACCATCCTGTGAAAGGGAAAAATCACGTGCGCCCGGTTGCTGATGGCCAGGTGTTGCGACACGTCGATGCCCGTTTTCGCCAGCGTGTCCATCTCCTCCAGCAGCGCGCCCGGGTCAATCACAACGCCGTTGCCGATCACCGCCTGCTTGCCCCGCAGGATCCCGCTAGGGATCAGCTTCAGGACGAACTTCTTCTCGCCGATATATACCGTGTGGCCGGCGTTGTGCCCGCCCTGGTACCGCGTCACGATGTCAAAGCGGTCCGCCAGAAGGTCTACGACCTTCCCCTTGCCTTCGTCGCCCCACTGTGCGCCAAGGATGATGATGTTGCTCATTTGTTCAGAACCAAACCCTTCATTCTAGCGTGTTACCCTGACTCTGATGCAGCTTTCGGACGTCTTTCTGGGATTGGGCGAGGAGAACTTCAACGGGATCCTCCGCTCCATCTCCATGGGAAAACTTAAAACCTTCCAACTCTACGACCGGTTGAAGACCAGAACCCATCTGGCGAAACTCAACTCGGAGAACCTGCGCCGCGCCGCCCCACGCCTTTGGGAGCGCATGGGCGAACGCAACGACGAATTCGCCACCGACATCGCGCAGGCTTCCCTCATATCCCACCTTGATATGATCGTGGCCGTACTCGACTTCCTCAACATCCCCCATGAGGAGGGCTTCTTCCCCAAGGACGCCGATGTGTCCGCCTATTTGACGGAGGGCTGGGAAACCCGTGTCTGGAATGAATTCAACGCGAAGTATCCAAAGCCCGCGCTGTTGTTCTATATCAACCATCTTGCCTGGGAAATCGGCAAGACGAGCGAGGTCTATTTACCCGCATGAACGAGCAAGTCTCCGAATTCTTTGAAGCCATCAAGGCCGACGACATCTTCGGCCTGACCACGATGATCAACCAGGATGAGTCGCTGTTGAACGCCGTCAATGAGAACGGCCTTCCCGCTACCCTCTTCGCCATCTACTATGGACGCAAAGAGGTGGCGCTGCTTCTCATCCAAAGCGGCGCGAAGGTGGATGCCTTCATCGCCGCCGCCCTCAACGACGTCAAGCGTCTGGACAAGGCGCTAGCCGCCAACCCCGAGGCGCTCACCGCCTACTCCGTTGACGGCTGGACCGCGCTCCACCTGGCCGCCTTCTACCGCCAGAAGGACACCGTCACCTATCTGCTCGAAAAGGGCGCCGATCCCAATCTCCGCTCCCGCAACAACATGAGCAATCTGCCCATCCACGCCGCCGCCGCCGGTGGCAATCGCGAGATCCTGGCCATGCTCATCGACCGCGGCGCCGACATCAATGCCCGCCAGCATGGCGGCTGGACGCCGCTGCATTCGGCCGCCCAAAGCGCCGATGCCGAGACCGTCAAGCTGCTGCTCTCCCGCGGCGCCCAAGCCGATGCCCAGGCCGAAAACGGCCAGACCGCCCTCGACCTCGCCATGACCAAGGGCTTCCAGTCCATCGTCGACCTTCTCATGGCCGCCAAGTAACCCGGCGGCGTGACTCGCGGCTTCGTCATCGGCAAGTTTTACCCGCCGCATCGCGGCCACTCCTTTCTCATCGAGACGGCACTGGCGCAGGCCGATGCCGTAACGGTCGCTGTCTGCGATCATCCCAGTCAGTCGATTCCTGCCGCGCTCCGCGCCGGCTGGCTGCGGGAGATGCATCCGGCCGCCTACGTCATCGTCGTCGAAGACCTTGGCCAGGATGACGACTCCGCCTTCTGGGCCGCCTATACCCGCAGCTTCCTCGGCTGGACTCCGGACATCGTCTTCACCTCCGAAGACTATGGCAACACCTGGGCGCATCACCTCGGCTGCCGCCACGTGCAGGTGGATAAAGCGCGCGCGCATGTGCCCGTTTCCGGCACCGCCATCCGCCAGAACCCTTACCAGCACTGGCAATACCTGGACCCGCCCGTACGTGCGTACTTCGCCCGCCGCGTCTGCGTCATCGGAGCCGAATCGACAGGCTCCACCACGCTCGCCCGCGCCCTTGCAGTTCACTTTCAAACCGCATGGGTTCCTGAAGTCGGCCGCCTCTATTCCGAAGGCAAGTGGACCGCCGCCGATGCCGCCCACTGGAGCACGCCCGAGTTCACATACATCGCGCACACGCAGAACCGGCTGGAAGACCAACTGGCACGCCTCGCCAACCGGATTCTGATCTGCGACACGAACAGCTTCGCCACCCGCCTCTGGCACGAACGCTATGTCGGCGTGATGTCGGAGGAAGTCGATCATCTCGCCGCCGGCCGCCGCTGTGACCTCTACCTGCTCACGGCCCCCGATATCGCGTTCGTCCAGGATGGCCTACGCGATGGCGAACACATCCGGCACCACATGCACCGCCGTTTCCTGGAAGAACTGGATCGGGGGAACGTGGAATGGCTACTGCTCCAAGGCACCCACGAGCAACGCATGGCCGCCGCAATTCCCGCCTGCGAAGCCCTTCTCGCGCGCCCTTTCTTCTAATCCGGACGGCGGAAGCTCCCACGCCACACCGGCGTGCCGTCCTCCTCCCGCAACCGCAGCGTCTTCCTCTGCTTCGGCAGCTTCACCTCAATCGCAAACGACGACTCCTCGGCGCGGAACACCCGCGCCTCCACCGGTTCGCCCGCCTTCGGGTTGAAGTCCTGCTCCATCAGGTAGCGCATGGACCCCAGCACAACGCTCTCCTCGCCCCCAGCCGTCTTCACCACCAGCAGCGGCGGCATCCCCTGCCATGGAGCCAGCCGCACCCGCGTGATCGTTCCCTTCACCTCCGCCCGCGGATACTTGCTCAGGTCCGGCGGGTTCCCCCGCATCTGTCCCCACGCCGGCATCCCCACCAGCAGCATGCCGATTGCGAACGGTCTGCGTCTCATAACGGCTCCAACCTCGCTGCTTGCAACTCACCCGCCAATCGCAACTCGTTCGCCCTTAACGGGCGGCCCTGTCCACCGCCGCGCAGTGAGTGCACATTGCCCCGCAGTTTCTGCGTACTTTGCCGTCACTTCCCCGTTCTCCCTGCATCCTGCCAGATAGGTATCCATGCCTCGCCTCCGCGACACGCTCCTCCTGGCCGGCGCACTCGCCCTGGGAATCGTGCTGCTGGCGCATTCGGCCCGTACCTTCCGTGCCCTGGAGCGCGAGCGAGAAGCTTACCTGCGGGTCCGCCTCGCCGCCCTCGCCGAACGCCTCGAGACGCAGCCCACCGAAGCGCCCGAAGAGCCGGGACTGCTCGGCTTCGCCCTCCTCCACCGCACGCCTGGCCCCTCTGCCTTGGACGCCGTGTGGGAGGGTAGGGAACTGTTCCGCACCGAAGCCGTCACTTTTCACGGCGTTGCGTGCGTGCGAGCCTATGTCCCGGTCCACGGAGCCGAAGGGAAACCGCGGGTCGCTCAACTCGACCTTGCCGCAAGTGCCGCCGACTTCCTGGTCGCCGATGCCCGCGACAACCTCCGTATCGCCACCGGCGCAGCCGCGGGCCTGCTGGCCCTGGCCGCTTATGCCGTCTTCTCCTCCCGCCGCGCCGCCCACCTGCAGTCCGCCCAGGCGCAACTCGAACATTTCGCCCGCCTCGGCCGGATGTCCGCCGTCCTGGCCCACGAGATCCGCAACCCGCTCGGAACCATCAAGGGCTTCGCGCAACTGCTCGACGAGAAGGCCTCCGCCGCCGACCGCGCCCTTCTCGCCCCCATCGTCTCCGAATCCACACGCCTCGAAGCCCTCGTCAATGACCTGCTCCTCTACGGCCGCCCGCCGCATGTCCAACTCCGCTCCGTCCGCTGGTCCGAGATCGAGGCCGGCCTCACCCATCATCTGCGCCACGCCGTGGACGGCACGGCCGTTCGTTGCAACACCCAGAACGCCGACTTCCCCTTCGCCACCGATCCCGCTCTCCTGCAGCAGGCTCTGCTCAACCTGCTGCGCAACGCCGTCGAGGCCATCCCTCCCGCCACCGAAGGCGAGGTCGCCCTTCGCGCCAGCGCCGCTTCCGGCCGCGTTCGGATCGAAGTCGCCGATACCGGACCCGGCCTCTCCGCCGAAGCCGCCGCCTCGCTCTTCCAGCCCTTCTTCACCACGAAGGTCTCCGGCACCGGCCTCGGCTTGGCGATCACTCGCAAACTCATCGCCTCGCTCGGCGGCTCGCTTACCATTGCCAGCCCCGCCCGTGGCGGCACACTGGCCACCATTCTACTCCCCGTCCACACTCCTCATGGAACACCTCTTGCTGGTTGATGACGATCCCGGTTTTCGCAAGCTCAGCGAGACCATCCTGGCCGCCGAGGGCCACCACGTGACCTCCGCCTCCTCCGTGAAGGATGCCCTGGCCGCCGCCGGCCGCCGCGAGTTCTCCCTGGTCCTCTGCGACCTCCGCCTGCCTGATGGCGACGGCCTCGATGTTCTGCGCTGGTTCCGCGCCAATGAGCCCGCCACCCCCGTCATCATGATTACCGGCTTTGCCACCGTCCACAACGCCGTCGAAGCCATGAAACTCGGCGCCGCCGACTACCTGGGCAAGCCGCTCAGCAGCCCCGACCAACTCCGTCTCCTGGTGCGCCGCCTGCTGGCCGCCCGCCAGGCCGATGCCGAACGCGAAGTCCTGCGCGACGAGCAGACCGCGCGTTTCTCCTGCGACGAACTCATCGCCGAAGCGCCCTGTATGCACCGCGTCCTCGAACTGGTCGGCCGCGTCGCGCCGACCAACGCCACCGTCCTGGTCCTGGGCGAAAGCGGTACCGGCAAGGAGATTGTCGCCCGCTGCATCCATGCCCATAGCCAGCGCTCCCGGAACGTCTTCGTCGCCGTCAATTGCGCCGCCCTTTCCCCCACCTTAATTGAGAGCGAACTGTTCGGCCACGAAAAGGGCGCCTTCACCGGAGCCACCGCGCAGCACATCGGCCGCTTCGAACGCGCCCACCATGGCACGCTCTTCCTGGACGAAATCGGCGAACTCGACGCCAACCTCCAGGCCAAGCTGCTGCGCGTGTTGCAGGGCAGGACCTTTGAACGCGTCGGCGGTAACCGCGAGATCAGCGTCGATGTCCGCGTGATCGCCGCCACCAACCGCGATCTGCACCAGGCCGTCGCCGCCGGCCGCTTCCGCGAGGACCTCTTCTATCGCCTCAATCTCTTCCCCGTCGAACTGCCGCCGCTACGCGAACGCGGCCCGGACATCGCCGCCCTCGCCCGCTTTTTCCTGGCCCGCGCCGGGCGCAGCCTCCACCGGCAGGCCCCGTACCTGACGCCTGAAGTTGAGCAGCATCTGATGGCCTACCACTGGCCTGGCAACGTGCGCGAACTCGAGAACCTCATGGAACGCCTTGCCATACTTTCGGACAGTCACATCGACCTTCACGATCTGCCGCACACCCCTTCGGGTAACGGCGATCACCCTGTCTCGATGAAACAGATGGAGCGTTCTGCCATTGAGCACGCACTGGCCGCCCATCACGGCAACCGCACCCATACCGCGAAGCAACTGGGGATCAGCCTCCGCACCCTGCAATACCGCCTGAAGGAGTACGGCATCGAGGCCGGCTGAGGCGCGCTGTGCAACGCCTGCGCG
The DNA here is from genome assembly GCA_964385495.1 of uncultured Candidatus Solibacter sp. GTDB lineage: Bacteria > Acidobacteriota > Terriglobia > Bryobacterales > Bryobacteraceae > CADEFT01. The sequence continues at coordinate 1,430 of CAYLPH010000142.1, read as the reverse complement.
GTGGCGGCATGAGTACCGCGCAAGCCTTGCATGTGTTGCTCTCCCGCCGTTTTGGTAAGTCGTTGCAATCGCGGCATTCGGCTTGGCTTCCCCGATTGGCATGGTCCGTGCATCCCAATAAGCCGAAGCCGGACGGGAACAGAATCGAACCGCGGCCCGGCTACTCAATACCGAACGGAGAATCGTCATGAACCGCAATTATGCTTTTGCTATCACCACCGCGTGCCTGCTGCTGGCTCTGTTGCTTGCCACGCCGATGGCCGCACAGCCCTTCGGCAATGGTCCGGGTAACGGCGCCGGCCCAGGCCACGGCAATGGCCCGGGCTCCGGCCAGGGATTGGGCGTTGGACCGGGCGCGGGCTTCCGCATCGACCCCGCACCGCTCACCGCCGCCGAAGCCGCCACTGCCGCCTTTATGCGCGAAGAAGAACGCATGTCCCGCGACCTCTACCTGAAGCTCGCCGAGAAGTGGAACCTCACCGTATTCCGCCACATTGCCTCCAGCGAACAGAAGCACTTTGAAGCCATCGGCAACATCCTCACCAACAAGAACCTGCCCGATCCGTCCGCCGGTAAGCAGGCCGGCGTCTATGCCGAACCCAGGCTGAACACCTTCTACAACGAACTCATCGCCAAAGGGCTGAAGTCCATCGAAGATGCGCTGGCCGTGGGCGTTGCCGTCGAAACCGCCGACATCGCCGATCTCGAAGCCGCCCTCAAGGCCACCACCCGTACCGACCTCAAGCGGGTTTACACCAACCTCATGAACGCCAGCTATAACCACCTGGACGCCTTTAACAACAACATCGAACTGGTCTGCCCGCGGGTTCCCGCGAACTAGGTCCTCTTCCCGCGCCGCACCTCCACCCTGGGGTGCGGCGCCTGTTTTGTGATATCGTGCGAGGCCATGCGCCGCCGTACGCTGCTCCAAACCCTCACTGCCCTCCCGCTCCTGTCCCAATCCCAACGCCGCAAACCCAATTTCATCGTCATTCTCGCCGACGACATGGGCTATGGCGACATCGGCTGCTATGGTTCGCCCGACGTCCCCACTCCCCACATCGACGCCCTGGCGAAGAACGGCGCCCGCTTCACCGACGGCTATGTCTCGTGCGCCGTCTGCAGCCCTTCGCGCGCCGCGCTGCTTACTGGAAAATACCAGCATCGCTTCGGCCATGAGTTCAACTCCGGCCCCTCCGAGCGCGAAGCCCAGGTGAACTTCGGCCTCCCCATCGGCGAGAAGATCCTGCCTCAATACCTGGCTCCCGCCGGATACCGCAGTGCCGTCATCGGCAAGTGGCACCTCGGCATCCGCCCCGGCTATCACCCGCAGGAGCGCGGCTTCGATGAGTTCTTCGGCTTCCTGGTCGGCGGCAATGCCTTCATTACCGCCAAGACACCCGGTGGCCGCATGGTGGAAACCGATGACC
>CAYLPH010000141.1:0-11679 GCA_964385495.1 uncultured Candidatus Solibacter sp. | reverse complement strand
ATGGCTGGGCGGCCATGAGCCGGGCAACGTGCATTTCTATCGCATCGCCAAGGAGCGCGGGTTGACCGATACCTTCAATCCCTGGGATGTGGACGTGTACGAGTGGACGGACGAGGGCCCGGTGAAGCGGAAGATGACTGACTTCCCGCGGACGCTTCTGAAGACCTACTACCTACGGCAGGAAGGCGAGCCGCTCTATCACCTGGTGAATGAGCGCTTCGATTACGACCGCTACAAGCTGTGAGCGGCCCGCCCGTTTTTGCAACCTACTGCTCGTCGCCAGCCGCGATGGCCGGTTCGCTGGCGCTCTTCGGCACACGAAGAGTGCGTAGCGGCACGCTGCACCGGATGGTGATCATTTCGGTTCCGTCCGGAGTGCCGGGCACGCGGCCATTCCCACCGGGATAGTTGTTGTCGAGCCCGACCAGCAGGGTGAAGTCGTCAATCGGCGTCACCACTTCCACGGACTGTCCGGAGAAGTTGAACCTTCCCTCGGGGATGCCGGCCAGGTTGCCGCCGATGTCCACGGGGTCGTCAATATCGAGCAGGTCGATGACCAGGCGCTTGCGGAGAATGCCGGTCGCCGGATCGACATTGCTGAGGTCGAACAGATACAGCTTCTTCTGGAAGGGGGGATTGGCGACGGTGGGCGGACCCTGAAAGTCATCGCGTTCGATGAGAATGAAGCGATCGCCGGCAATGTGCGTCATGTCTCCCGTGACGAAGATGTTGGTGGCATTGTTGCGCTCGCCAGTGATGAAGTCGGAACTGTCTTTGGCGTACTTCCAGGCGCGGCCGGTATAGCGCTCGGTCACGGTGTCGAACTGGTAGATGTCGATGAGCCGTTTGTCGAGTTCGGAGTTGATGGACGATTCGGTGGTGACATACAGGTAGCGGCCGGCGCGGGCCATCGACTCAAAGCCGCGCGAACTGGGTAGGTTGGCGGGGTTCTGGGTGGTGTTGGCGGGATTCTGCGGAGCGCGCAGAACCGGGTGGGCGATGGGGCGGCTCAACAGACGTCCCTGCGCGTCGAAGTGCAGCAGATACGGCCCAAACTCTTCGCCAACCCAGAGGCTGCCGTCGTCCATCTGGACGATGGATTCGACATCGAAGTCGGCGCCGGTGAGCAGTTTGCCATTGCGGATAGACGCGTCGACGGGTATCTGGGCAGCGGGCGCCGGGTAGTATAGGCTGCGGTTGTAGACCGGACCACCGGCGATGAAGGTGTTATCGAGAAGGCCGTTGGGATCGCTGAAGGGCGTGAAGGACTGCACGGTTACCGGGCCGCGGTTTGTTGTGTTGTCCGCTTTCACCTTGAAGACCGGCGTTACCAGATAGAAGCCGAGAACAAAATCGGCGCTATTGGTTTGGGCGCCGAAGCCGTTGTCGGGCAAGCCGATGAAGCTGAGCGGCAAGGTACCGGGAATCATGCCGGAGAAGCCGGGAATCGGCTGGCCCTGATAAGGGGGTGAGACGCCGTTGCTTGCCGTGGTGTACTGCCCGGAAACCGGACCGGGCTGGCGGAAGGTGTGGGGGATTTCCGCCCACCCGGTGAGCTTAAAGGTGGCGTCGGCAGCATGAGCCGCGGCGCCGGCGCTGAGGCAAAGAAACAGCGCGTGAGTGAGGTTCTGCATGAAAGTAAGGTTCTCCAGCGGTTGATCGAGGCTGATCGGCGACGGTGGGAAAAGGCCGCCGCCAGGCCGTCTGGCGAGTATAGAGGGCGTTGGGTTAATGCAGAATGACAGAGTGGTTGGGAAGTGATTTCATGCCAGCACTGCTTTCACGACGTTGCCATGCACATCGGTGAGCCGCTGCTCACGGCCGCCAAAGCGGTACGTCAGGCGTTCATGGTTGAGGCCCAGGCAGTGCAGCATGGTGGCGTGGAGGTCGTGGATATCGACCGGGTCGCGGACCACCTGGTCGCCGAGTTCGTCCGTCTCTCCGTAGGTCACGCCGCCTTTGATGCCGCCGCCAGCCATCCAGATCGTGAAGCAGAACGGATGATGATCGCGCCCGTCGCCATTGCCCGTATCGGGTGTGCGGCCGAACTCGCCGGCCCATAGCACCAGCGTGTCCTTCAGCATGCCGCGCTGCTTGAGATCGGTCAGGAGCGCGGCGATGGCCTGATCGGTGACGTGGGCGTTGCGCTCATGTTGTTCCTTGAGATGATCATGCTGGTCCCAGGTGCCGTTCTGGCCATAGAGATTGGGGCAGGTCACCTCCACGAATCGAACGCCAGATTCCAGCAAGCGCCGGGCGCGCAGGCATTGCAGCCCGTAGGACCGCTTTGCCTTATCTTCGGCATCCAGGCCGTACAGCTTTTTGGTTGCTTCGGACTCCTTATTGAGGTCGAGCACATCGGGGACTAGAGATTGCATGCGGTACGCCATTTCGTAGTTGGCGATGGCCGAGTCGATGGCGTCGTCGTTGTTGGCGCGAGCGAGGAGCGTGCGGTCCTGCGCGAGGATGGCGTCCAGCTTGGCGCGCTGGATCTTCGCGTTGGTATCGGCGGGGGTAATGTTATCCACGGGCACGCCTTCGTCGCGGATATGGGTAGCCTGGTGGCTGGCGGGCAGGAAGCCGTTGGAAAAGTTCTCGATGCCGCCTGGGGGAACGTAGGCGTCGCGCAGCAGTACGTAGCCGGGCAGGTTCTTGTTCTCGCTGCCGAGGCCATAGTTGATCCAGGACCCGATGCTGGGGAAGCCGCCGATGTTCTTGCCCGTGTGTAGAAAGACGTTGCCCCGCGCGTGCAGGGGGAACTGCGATTTCATACTGCGAATGATGGCGAGATCGTCCACGTGCCTGGCGGTGTGCGGAAATAGGGTACTGACGGGCGCCCCGCACTGCCCGTGTTGTTGAAACTCCCAGAGGCAGCGCAGCCATTTGCGATTCGGGCCCGCGACGTAGTTATCCAGCTTGGCGGGCTTGCCGTCCAGCGCGTTCAGTTTGGGTTTCGGATCGAACGACTCCATGTGGGAGACGCCGCCCGGCATGAATAGAAACAGCACTCGCCGGGCTTTGGCTTCGTGATGCGTGGCTCCCTGCAACAGGCCACGGGCCGCCAGCCAGCCGAAGCCGTTGGATGCCGTCGCCAGCAGTTGGCGGCGGCTGAACGAAAGGGGAATCGAGCCGGGACACTTCATGGCAGGTAGATAAATTCTTTCAGATTGAAGAGGGCGTGCGCGACATCCTTCCACACGAGGGGGCTATCGGCGGGTGCATTGTGGAGGCGCGCGAGGTCCGCAGCCAGCGTTTGGAAGCGGTCGCGCTCGGCCGGCGTGGGTGGACGCTGTAGCGCGGTCTCAAACATTTGCGGGATCCGCTGTTCCGGCGGCAGTTTCACTAGAGCTTCGGCCCACACGCCCGCCTGCTGGAGGATGAAGGGATCATTCAGCAATGCCAAGGCCTGGGCCGGAACGTTCGTCACATCGCGAGCCCCGCGGGCGGCCATCGGGTTCGGATAGTCGAAGATCTCGAGGAATCGCGGCCCTTCCATGCGCGTGATCTGGGTATAGAGGCTGCGGCGTCCATTGCCGTCCAGAGGCCCATCGAACAGCCGGCGGTAATCCTGCGGATTCTGGCGGTGTGGCGCGATACTTGGCCCATAGAGGGTTAGGTCGAGGCGTCCCGAGGCCGCCAGCACGGCATCGCGGATGGACTCGGCGGACAATCGCCGGAGAGGATAGCCGGGGGTGCTCTGCTGAAACGCGGGCGACAGCACCAGCTTCCGGATCAGCCGCTTCACGGACCATTGTTCGGCCATGAAGGTCGTGGCCAGCGTATCGAGGAGAGCCTGATCGGACGGTTTCTCTCCCTCCTGCCCGAAGTTGTCGACGCTGCGTACTAATCCCGTCCCGAACACCTGCGCCCAGATGCGATTCGCCATCACCCGCGCCGTTAGCGGATTGCTAGGACTGGCGATCCAATCGGCCAACTCGCGGCGGCCGCTACCGGCGGATTGCACGCCATTCCAGGCTGGCCCTATTTTGCTCAGGAAGTGCCGCGGCGTGATATCGCCGGGCGACTTGGGATCGCCGGCACGAAAGACGGGGGCATCGAAGCCGGGGCCGGCATCGCCCATGCCATCCACGACGCGCGGGTCGGGCAGTTGGGCTTCCGCCTTGCGATACGCGGCCTGCAACCCGGCCAGTTGCGGCGACGCATCGGCGCTGTTCGGCAATAGGCCCGCTTGCAGGAAGGCATCGAGCCAGCGAATATCATCGTCGGACGCCTGTCCGGACGCCCATTTCGAGGCGGCCTCGCGCAGGATGGCTTCGTACCGGGTTTGCAGTTCCGCGATGCTGCCTAAGGGTTGGGCGAAGAGGCGGTCCATGTGCGACAGCTCTTCGCGCGGGCTTTCGTCGACGTTGTGCAGCACGGTGCGGATATAGCCGAACCAGGAACGCGGGGAGGCAATCTCTTCGGGCTTATTCTTGAGCACTCCGGGGCGGTCCGGAATGCGCGGGTTATCGGACTTCGTCACCACTTCGAGGAAGACCGGCAGCTTCTCATCGGCCTCCGTCTTCAGCTTCAGCCATGCGGGGGACGGGTTCGTCAGCACCTTGTAGCCCTCACCGATTGCGCAGTTATCCAAGACCGTGCGGCCGGCCGCCAGTTTGCCACCGAGTACGCGGATGCTAGCGAACTTGTGGGTCTTCGGCAGCAAAGGCGAGCGCAGCGATCCGTTCCAGCGGTCGGTGATGCTGTTGGTATGGATGCCCTTTGGGAGCAGCGCGGTTAGCAGCGTGGCGCCTTCAGGGGACAATGCGAAGTCTCCCGCGGGCACGGCCCCGTCGCGCAAGCCGAGGCCATCGGCATTCCAATCGGCGTCGAAGGGGGTGAAGTTGGCTTTGTTGAAGGCGGCTCGGGCGTCGCGCTCCTTCGCGTAGTCCGCCGCAAGTTTTGTCCAAGTCTCCGGGAAGTTCGTGGCCGATTGCATGGCTACCCAGGGATGCAGTGGGTGCTCCATCTTGAAGTCGCCCTTAACGGGTAGCGCGAGTTTGGCCGACTGCCAGAGGCGAGCTAGTTCGCTGCGCACCGCGGGCTTGACGGTGTTTTTGATTTGTTCGGCGGCATGTGGCAGCGGGGCCTTTGCATCCAGCGTATGGGTCACCGCGCGCGAGCTATTCAGGATTCCATAGAGCCCGTAGTAATCGGCTGTGGGGATGGGATCGAGTTTATGGTTGTGGCAGCGCGCGCACGACACTGTCATGCCCTGGAAGGCTTTGGAAAGCGTGTCGATCTGGTTGTCGATCACATCCGTGGATATTTCGCGGAACTTGATGCAATCGTCGTGCCCGGCCTCACCCAGGCGGAAGAACGCCGTGGCTGTCAGCGACTCATTCACGCCATCTACGATTCGCGGCTTCGCCAACAGATCTCCGGCGATGTGCTCCTTCACGAACTGGTCATAGGGCACATCCGCGTTGAAGGCGCGAATGAGGTAGTCGCGATAGCGCCACGCGCCGATAACTTCGTAGTTCCATTCATAGCCGCGCGTTTCGCCGTAGCGAACGACGTCCATCCAGTGGCGTGCCCAATGCTCGCCGAAGCGCGGCGACGCGAGCATGCGGTCGACAGCCTTCGCGAAAGCCTGGGGAGTGCTGTCGGACAGAAACGCGGCCAGATCCTGGGCGGACGGTGGCAGACCCGTTAATACGAAGGAAGCGCGGCGCAGCAGCGTGCGCTTATCCGCGGGCGTGGACTTCGCGGCAGGCAAGACCAGCGCGGGGGAAGGCTTCAGAGGCTGGAAGGCCCAATGCCGGCGGGCAGCCTCGTCATACCAGCCGTACGGATCACGGGCGGCCTTGGCATTGGGGGACGCGGGCCATACCGCGCCTTCCTTGATCCATTGCTCGATATCCGCAATCTCCTTGGGTGACAGGCGATACCCTGGGGGCATGCCCAGGCTGGTATGGTGCAGGGCGTTTACCAGCAGGCTCTCCTCGGGATGGCCGGGACTGATGGCCGGCCCGCGTTTGCCGCCCTGTAGCAGCGTTTCCCGCGAATCCACGCGCAGGCCGCTGAATTGCTTATCCGCCCCGTGACACGCATAGCAGTGTTTCGCCAGTACGGGGCGAACTTTGGTTTCGAAATGTTCCACCGGCGTGGCGGCTTTGCCCACCGCTCCCAGCGCCAGTAAAATCAGCACAGCCCGCATGCATGTATGATACGGCGGATGGGGTGTTGCTTGACGAGGCGGCAGTTGCTGGCGATGTTCGCGATGGCACCGGTGGGGTTGGGCGGCCGCGGCTGCATCCTGCGCAGCGGTGAGACGATGGAGACCTGGGGCGATCAATCGGAGAAGCGCGACGTGCTGTCCTCCGCCAAGCCCGTGCTGACTACGCTGCTGTTCTTTGCCATGCAGGAGAAGCGTGTGCGTGATCTGAACACGCGCATCGCCACGTTCGGCTGGGACCTGGCGCGCAAGGATCGGGGGATGACCTTCGCTCACCTTACGTCGATGACCAGCGGCTATGGGCGTCCGGAAGCACCTGGCAAGGCTTGGGCCTATAACGACTTCGCCATTAACCTCTACCAGAAGACTCTCTTCGACCGGGTGTTTCAGGAGGTTCCGGAGAAGGCCGCCGCACGGCTGGAAAACGCCCTCGGGTTGCAGGACGGGCTCACGTTCCGTGCTACCAACCGGCGCATGTCGGCCTCCGTACGCGACTTTGCGCGGATAGCCGAGTTCTGGCGGCTGGGTGGGGAATGGAAAGGCCGGCGCGTTCTGAACCAGCGCTACTTTGAGCGCTACTGCCGCCCGCAGGTGCCGCGCAATCTGCCGCACACCGCAAAGGCCGAGACCGACGATTACCTGAAGATCGGCACCTATGGCGGGGGGTCGGATCACTTTACGGAATACGGAGCCGGTATCTATGGCGGCAACTGGTGGTTCAACGGCACCGGCCGTTTGCATCCGAATGCCATTACGTGGCCGGATGCGCCGCGCGATACCTTCCTGTCGATTGGCGCGGGTGGCAATTGCGCGGCGATCATGCCGAGTCTGGGATTGGTTCTGGTGGCCATGAGCGCCAATTGGGGAAAGTTGGAGCCGGGGAACGCGGCAGCGCCCGCCAACCAGCATCTGCTATCCCTGGTTAGATCATGATGCTGCTTCTCACCGTTGCCGCCACCCTCTTGGCCCAACCCGTGTTCGAGCCGCAGTCGAGCGGCACGGACGCGAGCCTGCGCGGGATCGCTGCGGTGAGCGCGCGTGTGGCGTGGGCATCGGGCACGAAGGGCACGGTGCTACGTACCGTCGATGGCGGGCGGCATTGGGAGCGGCGGCCGGTGCCGGAGGCGGAGGCGTTGGACTTCCGCGACGTCCATGGGTTTAACGACCGGATCGCTGTTCTGATGAGCGCTGGGCCTGGGGACAAGTCGCGGATCTACCGCACCGAGGATGGCGGCGCGTCGTGGAAGTTGGTCCTCATCAACGAGAGGAAGGAGGGCTTCTGGGATTCGATTGCATTCTGGGATCGGCAGCGCGGCCTACTGATGGGTGACCCCGTGGACGGGCGGTTCGAACTGCGCACCACGGCCGATGGGGGCAAGACTTGGACGAAGCTGACGGGCCCGGAGGCCAACGCCGGCGAGGGTGCGTTTGCCGCCAGCGGCACGTGCGTGGTCACTGGAGGGCCGAACGAAGCGTGGATGGCAACCGGAGGCACGGGCGGGGCGCGAGTCTTCCACACTACCGATGGTGGGCGGACCTGGAGGGTGGCAGCGGCGCCCGTGCGGCACGACGAGGCGCCGGCGGGCATCTTCTCTCTCGCCTTCCGCGGGAAGTTGGGGATCGCGGTTGGAGGCCACTATCAGAAGCCTACGGAAGACGCGAACAGCGGCGCGATCACCCGCGACGGTGGCGTGACCTGGCAACCGGTGAACGTTGGCGGCTATCGGTCGGGGGTGGTGATCGGATCCGGTGGCAGGCTTATCGCCGTTGGCTCGCATGCCATGAGCTACTCCGAAGACAACGGCTTGACTTGGAAGCCGCTGGGCAATACGGGCTACCATGCGATCGCACTTACCCGGGATGGCGCGGGATGGGCCGCCGGCGCCGAGGGGCGGATTGCAAGGGTCAAAAGATAGCCGGTACCACGAAGGGTTCGCGATAGTCGCGGGTGCGCATGGATTCGGCCTGGGCATCGCCCACGATGGCCCCCGTTGACTGTGCGATGGTCAGTTTGCGGCCGAGACGCAGGGAGATGTTGGCCAGATGCACGAAGGCGGCGGAGCGGACGCCGATCGCCACATCCGCATTCAACTTGGTGTGATCGCGATGCTTCACCGCTTCGAGGAAGTTCTTCATATGCGGCGTAGTGGCCCAAGCCTGGCCTTCCTTCGCGGTCTCGTCCATTACCTTCTCGTACTTCTCCAGGTTGCCCGCGGCCGCCTTGCTGACGTCCTCATGGCTCAGCGCCGACGCCGCGCTCTTGTAGACCTGGAAGCCAAGGTTGTCGACGTACAGGAATCCCTTCTCGCCGAAGAAGATGTTGCCGGTGCTGTTCGGCTTGATGGGCGCGCCGCCTTCAGTGGGTGTCGGCAGGTTGCGGACTTCGAAGCTCATGACGGCATCGCCGAAGTCGAACTCCGCGGTTTGCATGTTGGCGGTTTCCTGGTCGTCCTTCCAAACATACTTGCCGCCGGTTGATACGGCCGAAAGCGGCCATCCGCCGCGATTGAGGCCCCAACAGTTGATGTCCATCTCATGGATGCCCTGGTTGCCGATGTCGCCGTTGCCGGTGTCCCAGAACCAATGCCAGTTGTAGGCGAAGCGATTCTTTGTGTAGGGGCGGTATTGCGCCGGACCGAGGAACCCGCTCCAGTCGAGACCCGGCGGTACGGCCTCCTCCGGCGTATGGCCAATCGAGAAGCGCCGCCGGTAGCAGAGGCCGCGGGCGTGGTACACCTGCCCGATGATCCCTTCGCGCAGCAACTCCATGGCGCGCATTTTGTGCAGAATGGTGCGGCTCTGCGAGCCCACCTGCACCATGCGCTTATACTTGCGCGCCGCGGCCACCATCTGGTTGCCTTCGAAGATGTTGTGGCTGGCGGGCTTTTCGATATAGACGTCCTTGCCGGCCTGGCAGGCCCATATCGTGGAGAGTGCATGCCAGTGATTCGGCGTGCTGATGGAAACGGCGTCAATGTCCTTGGATTCGAACATCGCCCGCATGTCTTCGAACTGCTTTGGCTGGTAGCCGGCCAGCTTCTGGACCTGGGCGACGCCGCGCTCGCGTCCGGCCTGATTGACGTCGCATATCGCCGCGATTCGCGCTTCGGTAAGAGTGGCATAGAAGTTGATGTGATCGCGGCCGCGGCCGCCGATGCCCACCTGGCCAAGGTTGATGCGATCATTCGCGCCCAGGATGGGGAACTGTGCCGTGGCGATAGCGGCTGCGCTGGTTTTCAGCAGGGACCGGCGATTCATGGCCGCCAGCTTAGCAAGGCCCTGCGCCGGCGGTAAGGGGAGGCCAGCCGGGTAGTATTCTTGAAAGACTCTCATGCCACGGATCATCGACTGCCATACCCACGTTATGTGGTATCCGGATCACCTCAGCGAACAGTACGCAGGCGAGGCGCTTGCTTCGAAACTGGTGAAGTTGAAGCGATCGGGTGGGCTGGCTTATTCGGCCAAGCTCGATAAGCACTGCTATGATTCGAAGCCCGAAGACCATTGGAAGGCTTCGGAGATTGTCGATAAGGTGGTGGTGTTCGGTCTGCAGGCAAAGGCGTCGGGCATCTGTGTGCCGAATGAGCTGATCGCCGAGTATGCGGCACAGCATCCGGATAAGGTGGAAGGCTGGACGTCGGTGGATCCGAATGAGCCCGATTGCATTGAGCAGTTGGAGTACAGCGTCAACACCCTCAAGTTGAAAGGGTTGAAGCTGGGCCCGGTGTACCAGCACTTTGATCCGCAGGACCGTAAGCATTGGCCCTTTTTCAAAAAGGCGCAGCAGTTGGGGCTGCCTATCATGTGGCACCAGGGCACCACGTTTCCGAGCGCGGCGAAGCTGAAGTGGGGTCTGCCGCTGCAGTTGGAAGATATCGCCATGGACTTCCCGGATTTGAAGATGATCATCGCGCACCTGGGCCATCCATGGGAGGTGGACACGATGGTGCTGATCCGCAAGTGCCCAAATATGTATGCCGACATCAGCGCGGTACACTACCGGCCGTGGCGCTATTGGCAGGCGATGGTTGCGGCGATGGAGTACGGCGTGGAACACAAGATCCTGCCCGGCTCCGACTTTCCGTCCGGCACGATGGACAACATCATCAAAGGTCTGCGGGCGGTGAATAAGCCGTTGGAGGGAACGGGCTTGCCGAAGATTCCCACCGAGGTGCAGGACATGATCCTGTACGAGAACTGGAAGGAGTTTTTCCCGCAGTGGGCGTAGGGCGGATCGCATGAAGTTAGAACGCGTGGAGGTGATTCCGATTCGCGCGCCGCGGAAGGAGGCGGTGAAGTCGGGAATGAATGCCGCCGATCCGGTGAGCGCTTCGGAGTTTGGCATCATCCGGCTGTTCACCGATAGCGGATTGGAAGGGCTGGGGGAGATCTCGATTACGTTCCCGCGGATTGGCCATACGCTGTGCCACGCGGCGCGCACGATGGTGGGTCCGGCGATCCTTGGATTCAACGCGCTGGAGGCTCCGCGGGTTTTGGCGGAGATCGACCGTGTGCTGGGTGGGGAGCTGAGCGCGCCCTACCTGCGATCCGCTTTTGAGATGGCGCTGTTGGATCTGGCGGGCAAGCACTACAACATCCCGCTTTATCAAATGCTGGGCGGCCGCATGCGGGAGCGGGCACCGCTGGCCTGGGGGATCTACCAGAAGGCGCCGGAAGAGATGGCCGCCGATGCCGCCCAAGCGCGCGCCGATGGCTTTCATGCCATCAAGCTGAAGGTGGGCCGCAGGTTGGAAGACGACTTGGCCGCCGTGAAAGCGGTAACGGCGGCGGCGGGGCCGGGTGTGCCGCTTCGGCTGGATGCCAATGCCGCGTGGCGATCCGTGGCTGAAGCGGCCACCGCTATTGACGCATTTGCGAAGGTAGCGCCGATCGCCTGGATCGAGCAACCGCTGCCGAGGCGCAATCTGGAAGGCTTGCGGCTGCTGCGGAGCCGTACCGGCGTGCCCATCATGGGTGATGAAAGCCTGCACTCGTTGCGTGATGCCTTTGAACTGGCGCGGGGCGAGGCTGTGGATGTGTTTAACGTTTATGTCGCTGAAGCTGGGGGAGTGCGCGCGGCGGCGGATATTTTTGCTTTCGCGGCCGCGGTAGACATACCCTGCATCATCGGGAGTCAGGCGGAGATGGGGATTGCCACGGCGGCCTGCGCGCACCTGGCGGTGGCCTTGCCGAACCTGCCGTACGCAATTGAAACCTTTGGCCCGTTGCGGTATCGGCGGGATATTGTGAGGGCGGGTGCGCAGATTGCGGGGGGCTGGCTGACGCCGCCGGATGGGCCGGGTTTGGGAGTGACGTTGGATTGGGAGGCGGTGGAAGCGATGCGGGTTGGGTAAGGGGGCGGTGGTGGCCCAGAGACCCGGCCCCTGGCGGTTGCGGCTCCGTAACGGATGCGGCGGCTATGAAGTGGCGCGACGTGGACGTCGCGCGCAGGCGTGGACGCCCAATGCCGCATAGTTTTTGTAGCTTGTAATCAAAAAGGA
>CAYLPH010000140.1:0-11777 GCA_964385495.1 uncultured Candidatus Solibacter sp. | reverse complement strand
TTGTATTATCAACGGCTTACGAGGTGGTCAAATTGCGATAGCCGGACACTAGTGAAGCAATACTTCCCAATTCTCATCGGACGGAGTTGGGGAGAACATGTCGAGGACAGAATACACCCACGAAGGTTTTGGCGCAATCCTTAAGTTAGCGCTTATGGGTCTGGGGACCCGCCCTCCATTGCCGCTCCCGCATCACTTCTTTTTCTTCGTAGCCGGCGCCGGGGGCATTTGCTTCGTGATAACCGCCGCATTCTGCCTGGCCTGGGCTTGGAAGGGGCTCTTAATCGCGGCGCACTGGTTGTTGAACTTCAGCGACTCCGACAGATAATTGCGATCCTTCTTCGGTTCGCCAAGCTTGTAGTTCGCCAGGCCCAGATAAAACAGCGCCTGCGCCTTGAGGGCTTCGTTGCCTTCCACCAGCGGCAAGGCTTTGCGAAGCGTAGCGTCGGATTCGACGTGCTTGTTCTGATTGCCTAGCGTTATCCCAGCCATCCAGTACCCAAGGCCCGCCATCAGATTCTTGCGCTTGGTCCAATCCTCGTCGCTGACGCCTTCCGGTTTGGCTTTGGCGGTCATCAGATCGCCGAGCTTGGCGCCGAGGGCGACTACCTGGTCGGGGTTCTGCTTCTTGTTGAAGTAACTGTCGATGACCACCAGCAGCATGTCCTCATTGGTTTCGCCGGCGGCGATAGCCTTTTCGGCGAACGCGATGGCCTTGTCGTTCTGGTTGGCCTGGCGCAGGGCGAGGAAGTAAGGCAGGGTGAACAGCTTGAGATGCTCGCTTTTCGGGTTGCGGGCTTCCAGCGCTTCGTAGAGCATGATTTTCTTGGCGGGATCCTGCACCTGCAGGCCGGTGGCGTACAGTGCGTACTCGGTGTAGACGTCCACCTGCTTGGCGTAATCGACGGCGTTGGTCCAGTTCTCGACGGCGTCGGCATCGGTGGGCTTCGGGGCGGCGGCGGCTTTACGCGCCGCGGCGCTGGTGGCGTCGGACCACTTGCGGACGAGGTCGGCATCCTTCTTGCCTTCGGCGGCCTTCAGGGCGTTGTAGGCGGTGGTGGTGTCGTCGGGGTCCTTGGCCAGCAGCTTCTCGGCGGCGGCAATCACCTTGTCGAACTGGCCGGCTTTCAAGTAACCGGCTGCGGATTGTTCCAGCACCCACAGCGCCGCTTCGTGGTTGGGGTGCTTCTCGAGGAACGCATCCATCAGTTGCAGTTTCTTGGCCGCGTCGCTTTCCTGGCCGATCTGCTGCAGAGCCTGTCCTTCGGGCGTTTCGGCGTTGATATTCGTTAGTTTCTGGCGCTGGGCGCTGAGCGTGGCGGCCAGCAACAAGGCCAGCGCGATCCGGTAAAGCCGCATGGAGAAGCCTCCGTTACGAGTGATGGATTTGACCAGACAGTTTACCGTAACCGCGTGACGGTGGCATCACGAAAAAATTAGCGGGCTTGTCTTCCGCCGCCGTCGTATGGGCCGTTTGTGTATTGAACGGACACGAAAGATGTCCGGAGAACACAGAGCCTAATCGGAGGAGAACGACATGATCGCCTTTGTTGGAATCGACGGCACTGGGCCGTATTGGACCTCGGACTATAAACCGGTCTTCGAGAACAGCCACATTCACAACCACTTCAAGAACTGGCCGTATCCGGATTTGCGCTGGTATCATCGCGGGCCGGCGATACTGGGCACCGACTGCATTGTTGAAATCGGGAAGGCCGCGGCGTGGTTGCTGCCGAAGCTGTACATGGGGTCGGCCAAGGGAGTGTTCCTGGCGGGATACAGCCGGGGCGCGGCGGGTGTCATTGAACTGGCCTGGTATCTGAAGAAGGCGGGCTTCAGCGTGGACTGCCTGCTGCTGTACGACGCCGTGGACCGCTCGATTGTGCTGGGCGGGATGAAATGCGACACGCCGATTGCAGACACCGTAAAGGAGGCGTATCACGCCGTGCGCGATCCGCAGGCGCATTCCCGTGAGAGCTTTGGCAACTGCGGCAAAACGATGGAAAGCCGCGGGGCGACGCAGTTCAAAAGCCAATACTTCTTTGGATCGCACGGGGCGATTGGGGGAGTGCCGTGGCCGATGAACGGGAAGAAGCCCACCGATTATGTCGATGAAGGGCAGCCGGATGGGTTGACGGCAGTGACGTTCGCGCGTGAGCAGCAGTGCGCTACCGAAACGGGACAGTGGATGAAGGGGCATTGCTCCGCGGCGTTGCAGCGCTGCCAGTCGCGGTTGGGGACGGGCGTTCCGGGAGGAGCGATGCGGGAGTATGTGCGGCAGCGCCTCCCCTATCCGGGGCGGTAGGGGAGGCGCGTTGCGCACGCTTACCGCGCGAGCATCTGCATCTGTTTCTTCTCGACGATGTCGGCGCGCATGGGGCCGAGGATGCCAATGAGTGCCGCCTTCTCGGTGGCAGGCACGTTGAACTTGTCGAGCGCGAGCACCAGGTCTTCGACCAAGGCATCGAACTCGACATCGCTGATGGCCATGCCACGATGGGCGGTCTTCATGTCCTGGCCCTTGTACTGGCAGGGGCCGCCGGAGCCTTCGCAGACCTGGTCGATGAGGTTCTGGCGGAGCGCGGCGACGCGGGCCGGGCTGGCCACGGTGGCGCTGAAGAAGCGATTGATACGGTTATCGCCGACGACGTTCGAGAGGAACTGATCGACGACGGCGGAGATGGCCTCCAAGCCGCCCAGGCGGGAGAAGAGCGTGGGGAACTCGCCGGCGGGCGCAACCGAAATAGCGCTGACCTGGTCGAGCATGCCGACGGTGCCGGTGAGGGTGGCGGCGCCGTTGGCGAGGTCGAGTTCGTAAAGCTGCACGCGCGCGTTGGCGGTTTCGCGTGTAGCCAGGAAGGCTTTGCCGCTGGTGGCGGAGATGTCGAAGCCGGTGACTTCGGATACGTCGGCCATGCGCACCTGGAAGCGCACGGTGAGCACGCCGTCATTGGGCGGATTCTGGACGACAACGGCGCGGCGGGACAGGTCAAAGTTCAGCAATTGCGTCGTGGTGGCGCCGGCGACGCTATTCGTATAGCCGGACGAGACGATATTGGGCGTAGCGTCGTCCATGTAGCGCAGCGAGCCATCGACGGCGACTATCGCGCCGGTATCGGGATGCACGCGGAGGTTCTGGCCGCGATTGCTGGTAATGCGGATGCGGTCGACGGTGGGGTTGAAGGCGAAGCCAAATTTGGTGCCGTCGAGTTGGGGAAGGAAGCGCGAGCCGACGCGGGTGGCCTGGCCGGAAGCCGGATCGACGATGTAGATCTGGCTGGTGCTGCCCAAGGCGTAGAGCCGCTTGTTGGTGGGGCGGAAGTCGAGGCCGTGAATGGTCTCGCCGGGTTGCAGGCCGCGCACAACGGCCATCGAGAGGATGGTGCCGGGCTTGTCGGAATCGAAGCTCACCAGCACGGCGCGGGAGTCAATGGCGAAGATGCGCTCGGCCTGCAACGGGAGCAGGCCGGCGAAGACACAGATCGAAAAGATTGCGGTTTGACGCAAGAACATCGGACACCTCGTTTGTCGTTTCCACGCCGGTTCAGCGGCGTGCCGCTAAAGGGTACGAGAACCGCGGCCGAACGGATGAGGTGCCGGCAAAGATTTTCCGATGCTGCCTCCGCTGTACGGCGCTCGGGAAATGGTTGCTGTATAATCCCTTCCAATTGGTTCTTGGGTGAACCCAATTTCTAAGTTGAAGGGGTGAGCGATGGTGCGTACCATTCCGCACGTTTGCGCTTTGCTGCTGGCTCTATGGGGATGCCAAAGCAGCTTGCGGGCGCAGGTTCTGAAGGGTCAGATCCTGGGCACGATTCAAGATAAGACCGGCGCCGTGATGCCAGGGGTGAAGATCACGGTGACCGAAACGACAACCAATTTCCAACGGACGGCGGAGACCAACGAAGCGGGTAACTTCTTCTTCGTGAATCTGGATCCGGGCGATTACCGCGTGGAAGCGGAGAAGGAAGGCTTCAGTAAGGCGTTGCGGTCCGGCGTGGCGCTGCAGCCGAACACCACCGCGCGCGTGGATTTCGACCTGGCGCCGGGCGCGGTGACCCAGACGATCGACGTTAGCGGCACGGCCGCCCCGCTGCTGCAAACCGATCGCGCCGACACCGGCGGGAAGATTGAATCCAAGCAACTGCAGCAGATGCCGCTGCTTTACAACCGCAACTACCAGGGGCTACTGTTGCTGGTGCCGGGCGTGGGCCGGCCGTTTCGCCCGCATTCGGAGTTCTACAACTCCCAGGATTCGCTGTCGGTACGCGTGAACGGGCAAGGCCGGCAGTTCAACAATTTCCAGATTGAAGGGATTGAGAACAAGATCGACAACGGCAACCTGACGGCGCTGGTGCCGCCGGCCGAGGCGATCCAAACGGTCGACGTGTCGACATCGAACTTCGATCCGGAGTTCGGCAACGCGGGCGGGGCGGTGACGAATGTCACGTTGCGTAGCGGTACGAACGACTTTCATGGCAGCCTCTTCCAGTTCCACCGCAATGAGAACATCCAGGCGCGGAATACCTTCGCGGTGACGAAGGCGCCGACGGTGTACAACCAGTTCGGCGGCACGTTGGGCGGGCGCATCATCCGCGACCGGCTGTTCTTCTTCGCCGATTACCAGGGCAGCCGCGATCACCTGGGGCAGGTAAATCGCGGGACGCTGCCCAGCATGACGTTTCGCGGTGGCGACCTGAGTGCGGGTGGAGTGACCATCTACGATCCGACGATGCAGAACCCGAACGGGACCGGCCGGATGCCGTTTCCGGGCAACATAATCCCGCAGAACCGCATCAGCCCCATCTCACGGCGGATTCTGGGATTCCTGCCGGCTCCAAACCTGGCGGCGCCGGACGGGCAGATCAACTACTCGCAGAACAGCGTGCGCATCAAGACGCTGGACCAAACGGATTCGAAGGTGGATTGGGTGATCGGGTCCAATGACCGCATCGCCGTGAGGTACAGCTTCCAGAAGGCGATGGTGAACGATCCGGGGCTGTATGGGCCGGGCGGGATCTACGGTGGGTTCCGCAATGGCGGCTTCGGCGGCCTGGGTCCAGCGCGCACGCAGAGCGCGGGCATCAACTATTCGAAGGTGCTTTCGCCGACCCTGGTATGGGAATCGCGCCTCGGCGTGGTGCGCAATCGCAACGACGCCTTAGCTTCCGGGAACGGGTTGAAGACTGCGGAAGAAGTGGGGATCCGGGGGGCGAATCTGGATCAGTGGACCAGCGGGATGTCGTACATCCAAGTGAACGGCTTTTCCAATCCAATGGTGGGATTTTCGCCCAGCCTGCCTTGGGCGCGCAGCGTGACCAGCTTCGGGCTGGTCAACAACGTCTCGAAGGTGACGACCAAGCATGTGATGCGCTTCGGCGTGGATATCCGGAGGGAACGCAACGACCTGCTGCAGACGCAGACCTTCGACCCCCGTGGCCGCTTCTATTACGAGCCCGGCCAGACCGGCGATCCGTCCGACACGCGGCGCAACTTCGCCAACTCCTTCGCCTCGTTCCTACTGGATCTGCCGAATAACGCCGGCCGCGACCTGCCGGTGACCTTCCCGACGCGGCGCGAGTTAACCTACAACATCTACTTCCAGGACAAGTGGCAGGTGTCGCAGAAGCTGACCGTGGATCTGGGGTTGCGGCTGGAGCGCGAGCGGGGGAGCCGGCCTCGTTTTCCGGGCTCCTACTCAAACTACAATCCAACAAATAACACGCTGGAACTCGCGGGGATTGGCAATATCCCCATCAACATCGCCAATTCCAACAATAACTGGGGCCCGCGTGTCGGGATTGCCTATCGCATGCGCGACGACACCGTCATCCGCACCGGTTTTGGCGTCAGCTACTTCCCGCGCCGCATGGGACAGACCAATTATCCCATTCTGCAGAACAACGGCTTTCCGGCCGCCAACGCCTTCACCGCCACGACGGTAACCATGACGACGGGTTTCCCGAGTTTCACCGTAGTGCCGACGCCGTCCGATGGAATCATCCGCAACCCACCATTGACCAGCAACTATGGCGTCACCCCGCGCGACCTGGCCAGCCCTTATGTACAGAGCTGGAACTTCGCCATCCAGCGTGCGCTGCCCTGGAAACTGTCGCTGGATGTGGCTTACGTCGGCAACAAGGGAGTGAACAACCAGACCTCGTCTAACCTGAATGCGTCGTTGATTCCAGGGTCGGGGAACGCCGGGCGGCCGCAGTTCGGGCAATTCCGGCGCACCGCCGACACCTCGATGCCGTTGGGAACCAGCACCTGGTACAACGGGCTGCAGATCAAGCTGGACCGGCGCGTCGGCGACGGGCTGTTTCTGACTACGGCCTATACGTGGAGCAAGGGGTTGAACTACGCCGACGATGACGGCGGGCTGGGCATCAACATGAATCCGCGATTGAACAAAGGGCGCATGGGCGACAACCGCACGCATGTGTTCACCCAGAGCTACATGTGGACGCTACCGTTCGGCAAGGGCCAGCGGTACGCCAATTCGGGCGCCGCGGCGTGGGTGTTCGGCGGCTGGCAGTTACAGGGCCTGTTGAGCATGATGACAGGCTCGTGGTTCTCGCCGACGGTGTCGGGTGTGGTGAATGCGCCGGGTAACGCCGATCGTCCGAACTGGGTGGCGCCTATTCGCTATCTGGGCGGGGCGGGTCCCGGGCAGAAGTTCTTCGATCCGGCGTCGTTCGCGATTCCGGCGCAGAACACGCTGGGCAACGCGGGACGCAACATCATCCAGGGGCCGGGGATCGTCAACCTGGACGCGGCGCTGCATCGCGAGTTCCGCGTACGCGAGGGCATGTCGCTGGCGCTGCGCGTGGAAAGCTTCAACTTCAGCAACACGCCCCACTACAACAACCCAAACGGCAACCGCCAATCGCCGCAGTTTGGGGAGATCAATGGAGCCGAGCAGGATCAGCGGCAGTACCAGATTGGGCTGACGCTGCGGTTCTAAGGCACGGGACCTTCGGTCCGAACACCCGGCGCCGGCGCGGGCAGGCTCCTCCCGCCCGGCGTACAGCGCGTAGCGTAGGCGTTTCCGCTCAGAGTAGCCCCGGCGATGAGGAAATCGCCTTTCTGCCGGTCTCCTTCGCACGATTCATAATTCCGCAATGGAATTGACGCTGGACTGTGACCTCTTTGGCATAACCTCGCCAAACGAGCTTTCTCATGTCTATGTCACAGATCTCCACTTCCTTCTCCGGCCGGGGCGCGGCGTTGCGGATCGCCGCCCTGCTTGGCCTCCCGCTTCTCTCCCTTGCTATCGTTTTGGGTCCGGTCTCCGCCCAATCCAATCAATACCGGTTTCAGCGTATTGCCACCGTCGCGGCGGTCGATAACACCTGCCTAGGCAAGACAGGGCAGGACCTGAATACCTGCACCAACCGGGCGACTTCCGCCGAGATCATCACGGTCTCCGAAGACGGCAATCTGTTGGCCTACGCCGACAGTCTGAGCAAGAATGTCGGGTTTATCGACATCAGCGATCCGGCGAGTCCCAAGCCGCAAGGCGTATTGGCGATTCCCGACGGCGCGGAGCCGACTGCCGTCGCCGTGGCGGGCAACTTCCTGTTGATCGGGGTCGATACCAGCCGCAATAAAGCGAATCCTTCCGGCAACCTGCTGGTTGTCAACCTGCCGATGCGGCGCATCGTCCGCACGATCGCGCTAACCGGCCAGCCCGACTCGATCGCCGTAAGCCCAGACCGCAAGTATGCCGCCGTCGCCATTGAGAATGAACGCGACGAGGAGATCTGCCCGGGCTTTCCGGCGATTAACGATGAGGACGATTGTGAGGATGCGGGCGGCGCCTGGGGACGTCCGCCGCAGAGTCCGGCGGGCTTCCTGCTCCGCCTGGTGCTGACGGACCTGGGCAATCCCGAGACCTGGACGGCCAACGCCGTGTCGTTGACCGGCTTGCCGGACAAGTTCCCCACCGACCCCGAGCCGGAGTTCATCGACATCAATAGCCAGAACATCGCGGTGGTTACGCTCCAGGAAAACAACTACATCGTACTGGTGGATCTGGCCACCGGAACGGGCACCATCGGTACGCACTTCAGCGCGGGAACGGCGTCCGCGTCCAACGTCGATACCGTCGAGGACGATGTCATTCAGTTGACCGGCCGGATCAATGTTCCTCGCGAGCCGGATGCCGTGCAGTGGATCGACAACGAGACCTTCGTTACGGCGGACGAAGGGGACCTGGACGGTGGCAGCCGCGGGTTCACGATCTTCAACCGCGCGGGCGGCGTCCTTTACACCGCGGGCAACCTGATGGATCACGTCGCGGCCAGGATTGGACACTATCCCGAAGGCAGGTCCGAAAACAAGGGAAACGAGACCGAAGGCGTCGAGGTGGCCCACTATCCGCTGTCCGGCGAGCGCTACCTGTTTGCCGGATCGGAGCGGGCGAGCTTTGTGGGAGTGTTCGCCATGGAGCAAGGCATACCGCGGTTTCTGCAAGCTTTGCCGGCCAGCGCGGGGCCCGAGGGTCTGCTGGCCATTCCGAACCGGAACCTGCTGGTGAGCACGGGTGAGGAAGACGTGCGCGGCGCCTTCCGGGGATCGGTCACGATCTACCGTCTGGTAAACGGCCCGGCCACTTATCCCGACGTGCAGTCGGCCGACGACGCCAACGGCCTGCCCATCACGTGGGCCGCGCTATCGGGCCTTTCGGCCGATCCGCAGGATGCGCGAACCGTCTACAGCATCAGCGACAGCGCCTTCTCCCAGGCCGCGATTTTCACCATGGATATCTCCACCACGCCGGCCACGATCACGCGGAAAAGCGTGGTAACGAGCGGGGGCGCGCCGGCGCGGGGCCTCGACCTGGAAGGCATCGCGGCCCGGACGACGGGCGGATTCTGGCTAGCCTCGGAAGGCAACGGCAGCGTGGACGAGGCCGCGCGGCCCGTCGTGACCCGCAATCAACTGATCCGGGTCAACAACGCCGGGGCCATCGAACAGGTGGTGGAACTCCCGGCCAGTGTCAATGCGTTGCAACGGCGCTTCGGCTTCGAGGGAGCCGCGGTGGACGGCGCGGGCAACAGCGAGATCGTCTACGTCGCCTTCCAGCGCGAGTGGGTGGGCGACCCGGCCCATCACGTCCGTATCGGGCGTTATGAAGTCCGCACCGGCGAATGGACCTTCGCCTACTACGAGAAGGCCCGGCCAACTTCTCCCAACGGCGGCTGGACGGGGCTCTCCGACATTACCGTGCTGGACCGCAACACTCTGGTAGTATTGGAGCGCGACAACCAGGGCGGGCCGGACGGCCGCATCAAGGAGATCCGCTCGTTTTCCATCTCCGGGGTTACGTTCCGGCCGCAGGGCGAGCGTTTCGACGTCATCACCCGCGCCCAGCAGAGGCTTGTCCGCGATCTGGTTCCGGCCATCCTGTCCGCCAAAGGGTACCTGATTGAGAAAGTGGAGGGGATGGCCATCACCAGGCGCGGCGAGGTGATCGTCAACACGGATAACGATGGTGTCGATGATCATAGCGGCGAGACCAGGCAGATTAACCTCGGGCGCATCTTCTGAGCCCATACGCCCGGCGCTACTCATAGGGCGAGGATCGCTTCGAGTACCGTATCCCGAAGAAAGCGGTAATCGCCCAGGGTGATACTGGCGGCGATGTCGGGGTCGAGATTCCCGTCGTCGGCGGGAATCTCGCGGGTGGCCACCTGCAGAATCAGGCGCGTGGCGGGCATGACCAGCAGACGCACCGCGCCGAAGTGACGGGGCCGCCCGCCCGCGGTCTCTCCCACCAACTGGGCTCCGGCCTTCTTCCAAAGCTGTGCGGAGAGCGCGCCGTTGGAGAACGTGCTCCGCGAAATGATACCGAAGGTGCGTTGGGGCAGGGCGCCCCCCGCCTGCGCCGACTGGAGCAGCGCCAGCAGCAGTTCGGTGGCGGTGATGTCGCCCGCGCCGGTGTTATCGCGGAAGTCGATGACGAGTTTGGCGGGCCGGCGGCTTTCGGCGAACTGGGTGATCTCGCGGACGAAGTCGCGGAGGGGCAGAGTGGGATCCTGGGCGCAGACGTCGTACTTGATGTAAAGGGTGCGCTCGGCTTCCAGGTAATCGAACCAGTAGTACAGGCCGCGGTTGCGGGACGATAGCGGAACGATGCCGCGGGCGTTGCGGGCAAGCGGGAACAGGTTGGCCGCTTCCACGGCGACGTTCACGGGCTGGCGGATTCCGTTGCCGTCTTCGAACTCATATTCGGCGGCGGCATTGCGGTCGGTGAGCAGGCCGATGTGCGCCAGCGCCTCCGGCGAAATGAGGAAGTTGGGGGCCATGGCGGCAAGCCAGTTATCGGTGTCGTAGGCGAGGAAGGGCTTGATGAGGTCTAGCACGGCGTCGATGGGGAGGCCTTGCAGAGCGGTGAGGCGCCTGCCGAGGAGCGGAACGTGGCGGGCGGATGCCTCGGTGACGTACCAGTCGTTTCCAAAGCGGCGGACCCGGATGGGAAAAGCGCGCATGCCGGCGATAGTTTGAAAAGGCGTCAGCAGGGTGTTGGAGTCGCCGATACGGGCGGTAATGCGGGCCAACTCCATGGCGACGCCGTAGTCGGGCAATTGGGCCACCTTCTCGCCCAGCGCGGCAACCTCCTGGTCGATCTCGGCGGCACTGACGTTGGCGGCGGGCGACGGGTGGTTCTGGCGGATGGCCTGGATTACCAAGCCGATATCCTGTTTCCAGAGATCGGCGCGGGTGGGCTGCGGCGGCGTCTGCTGGGCGGGAGACAAGGCGGCAAACAGCAAGAGCAGAAGGACGGATTGCATCGACATACCTCTTCGGCTTAGGGTGACACAGGTAGAGCCCCGCGCGGTTTGCCGATCGAAAATGGCTTACTTTTGCGCCTGTTGGATGAGGGGGACGATGCTTTCGCTTTTCGGCCGGGGTTGGCGGGAGGTGGCGGTGGAGGGTGGTTGGCGGGTAACGCTGCCTTCGAACTGGGTCGAGCGTGCCGGCGGCACGCGGCGCGGCGCGGGATGGGTGGCCAGCCATTTTGTGATGGATGAACGCTGGTGGTTCGGTGCGGGTACGCCGCTGGAGGTGAAGGCGTGGGTCGTCTGCGGCGGCCCGGCGGCGGCAGCGGACGGTCTGAACGAGGTGTTTCGCGAACTCCTGGATCACTCGATGCGGTTTCCGGAGTTCGGCAGTTGTCAGAAGGGCGATGTTGAGACGTGGTTCAGCGACGGCGCTTATCAGATCAGCAGCCTGCACGATCCGAAGAAGGTGATCTTCGTGCGGGCGTTCGACCGGGTGCGCGGGCTTGGGCTGGCGGCCAGGGTATACCAGCGGAGGATCAACCACGAGAAGCTACGGGATATCCGGTTGCGGTTCTTCCAAACGGCGGTGCGCGTGCCGTAGCGGCGGCGGGTGTGGAACTAGCCAGGGATCTGGGGTGTCGGGAGATTTGGCCGCTGGCGCGATTCTGCGGGGGCACCAAGAAAAAGTGGTTGACATGTACCCTGGTCAGCGGTAATCTGAAAAAACGCGCTGAGACAAAGCCAAACGGCAAATCGAAGCGAGCGCAAGTTGGAAGCGAAAGCGGTTGACAAGCGCCAGCAGGATTCGATAAGCTAGCAAATGGCTGCGGTGAGCAGCGAGGGGCGCGAAAGCGACCCAGGCAGTAGAGGTTAGCCAATCAAAGAGCCGCACGCGATGTGCGGTCCTCAGTTTGAAGCCGGTGGCGAGTGAGCTGCCCGCTACCTCCTAAAGTTCTTCGAGATTCCAAGATTTCTCGAGCCTACACG
>CAYLPH010000139.1:0-12228 GCA_964385495.1 uncultured Candidatus Solibacter sp. | reverse complement strand
CGCAGCGTAACCCGCGCCATTGCGATCGGTGGTTGGTCGCTCCATAATGACTAAACCAAGGAGACTCGCAATGAAAAAACTCCTCCTGATTCCCGTATGTCTGCTGCTGGGGGCGGCCACGGTGCCGCCCGCTGGCGTGAGCTTCGAGAAGGAGCCGCAGACGTTCCACAACGGCAAGCCCAGCAAGAGCCCGAAGATCATCTCGCGGCGAGCCCAGGGCCTGCTGGGCATCTACACGGCCCCAGCCGAACGAGGCGCCGACCTGTTCTTCGTCACCAGCGCCGATGTCGGCGAGACCTGGAGCGAACCGCAACGCGTCAACCACGTGCCCGGCGAGGTTTCCGACCACGGCGAGAACTCCCCGCAGTTCTTCCTCTCCCCTGACGAAATGACCATCTACGCGTTCTGGAACCAGCGCGACCCCAAAGGCGGCTCGCACGTCCGGTTCTCGCGCGGCGGGGCGATGATGACTACCTGGTCGCCCGCCATCACCATTGACGACGATCCAGCCCCCAACTCGCATGGCTTCCAGGGCGCCGCCGTCGGCCCCGATGGCACGCTCTACGCCGCCTGGCTGGACATGCGCGATGCCGAGGCCGCCAAGACCGGCGACTACACGGCCAGCGCGGCCTCCGTCTACCTGACCAAATCCACCGACGGCGGCAAGACCTGGTCGAAGAACCAGCGCCTCGCCACCGACGTCTGCCCCTGCTGCCGGGTCTCGTTCGGCTTTGTTGGCGGTCGTGTGGTGGTTTCGTGGCGAGCGGTAGTCACCGGCGACATCCGCGACCTCCACTTCGTTTCCTCAGCCGATAAGGGTGCCACCTGGACCAAGCCGAAGCCCATCGCGGTGGATAACTGGAAGATCAAAGGCTGCCCGCACGTCGGCGCCAGCTTGGCCACCGCCGGCGGAAAGCTCTATGCCATCTGGTTCACGGAAGCCGGTGGCAAGCCGGGCATCTTTATCGCCTCCACCACCAATGGCGTGGAGTTCGCCCCCAAACGAGCCGTCTCGGAAGGCACCACCGACGCGACGCACCCCGTCGTTGCCGCCTATGAGAACCGGCTGGGCATCGCCTTCCAGGCCCGCGACGCCAAGGCCGATGATTCCTGGGGCAAGATGAGCATCTACTATCGTGAGGTGGGCGCTAACGGAACTCTAACGCCCCTGCGGAAGGTGGGCGTGCCGAAGACCGGCGCGGTGAACTATCCTTCGCTGGCATTGGGTATGTCGGGCCGAACCTTTGTGGGTTGGACCGAAACCCGCGGGGATAAGGGGCCGCAGGCCGTGCTATTGCGCGGGCGCGCCCGTTAATTCCCGTTCTGCCTCACGCTGTAGCGCTTAATCCCCACGGCGCGCCCCGTAGCCTCCTCGACGTCCACAATCACCGCATGCAGTTCCGCCATCCCGCGCGCGGCTTCAAACCGCACCGGCAGCGCGGTCATGAACTTGCGAATCACCGGCTCCTTCTCGACGCCGATCACCCCGTCGTAGGGGCCGGTCATGCCGCAATCGGTCTGATACGCCGTGCCATGCGGCAGAATGCGGGCGTCCGCTGTCGGAACATGCGTATGCGTACCCACCATGGCCGAAACCCGCCCATCCAGATGCCAGCCCATCGCAATCTTCTCGCTCGTCACCTCGGCGTGAAAATCGACGAAGATCACCTTCACCCCCTCCAGAGTCTTCAGCAATTCGTCAGCCTTGCGGAACGGGCAATCGGTGCTGGGCATGTACGTCCGCCCCTGCAGATTCATCACCGCCACGCGCACCCCCTTCCGCGAATCCACCACCACCAACCCGCGGCCGTTCATATCGGCGGGGTAATTGGCCGGCCGGAGCAACCGCGGCTGCTTGTCCAGGTAGTCGTAAATCTCGCGTTTATCCCAGATATGATTGCCGCTGGTAAGCACATCGATTCCCAGGTCGAACAAATCCTGGGCCAACGGGGGCGTCAGGCCGAAGCCCCCGGCGGCATTCTCCGCGTTGGCGATCACAAAGTCGATCTGCTCGTTGTCGCGGATGAAGGGCAGGTGCTCCGCTACCAGGCGCCGTCCGGTGGACGCAAAAATATCACCAATGAAAAGGATTCGCATGAATAGGTGCCGTTTCGGCGGCCGGTGGGGGAAGAAAAAGGGGCGCACCGCCCGGCCGTGTCCATCCCCGTCTATTGACCCCTAAACTCAACAGGGGGGAACCCTCCGCGCGCCTTCAGGCTTCTCTGCCGCGGCTCATCACCGCCGAGCTTGCTCACCGGCGCTATCTAAAGAGAACGAGACGGGTTCCTAGACATTGACTATCGGATCAATTTTTAGGGACAAATCACTAGCTTCGCAGGAACGCCCCACAGGCATCATACCAGAGAGAAGGCGAATTCCGGCCCACGAAATCACCTGATGCGGATGCTACGCTGAAACGATGGCCACCATCCGGCTAACCGAGCATGTGAAGGCTGCCGGTTGAGCGAGCAAGCTTAGTCCAAAGGTTTTGGACTCCGTCTTGCGCCAACTGCCCAAACAGGCCGATGCGAACGTGCTCGTGGGGTTTGACACCTCCGACGACGCGGGCGTATACCGGCTGAGCCCGGAGTGTGCCCTCGTGCAGACGGTCGATTTCTTCACGCCAATTGTCGACGATCCTTATACTTACGGGGCCATTGCGGCGGCCAACTCGCTGAGCGACGTCTATGCCATGGGGGGACGGCCGATCACGGCACTCAGCATCGTGGCCTTCCCTGGCAACGGCGATGCCTCGGTTCTGGCGTCCATTCTCCAAGGTGGGTTGTCCAAGATGGTCGAGGCTGGCTGTACCGTGGTCGGCGGCCATAGCGTATCGGATCCGGAAGTGAAATTTGGGTACTCCGTCACCGGCCTGGTACACCCGGACAAGGTATGGGCTAATGCCGGGGCGCGTCCGGGCGATCTGCTCGTCCTGACCAAGCCCATCGGCACCGGCATTATCGCCACTGCCGGGAAACGCGGCGCCGCGGCCGAATCGCACCTGGCCGGTGCCGTCGAGAGCATGCTGCGGTTGAACAAAGCGGCGGCGGAACGGCTGGCGGACTGCGGCATCCATGGCTGTACGGATATCACCGGCTTCGGGCTGCTAGGCCATGGGCGGGAAATGGCGCTCGGGTCGCAGGTAACGTTGGAGATCCAGGCGTCGGCCGTACCGTTGCTGGACGGCGTGCGCGACTATGCGCGGGCCGGCGCCATCCCAGGCGGGCTGCGCAACAATCGCGATTTCGCCTCCTGCGATGTTGAGGCGGCCGAGGGGATCGACGAGGATCTGCTGGCTATCCTGTATGATCCGCAGACTTCCGGCGGGCTGCTGGCGGCGCTATCCGATCCGCCCCCGGAGTATCCCGTGATTGGCCGCGTCACCGCGCGGCAGCAGAAGGCCATTCGTATCTTATGAGTAATCCGATTATTGTTGCCCTGGACGTGGCCAACCGCGCCGAGGCGCGCTCCCTGGTCACCGCCATTGGCGATGCCGCCGGCTTCTATAAAGTCGGCATGGAACTGTATGCCGCGGCCGGCATCTCCTTCGTCGAGGAACTGCTGGGCGAGGGCCACCAGGTCTTCCTCGATCTCAAGTTTTACGACATTCCGGAGACCGTAAAGCGAGCTACGGCACAGGTGGCGGCCAAGGGCGTACAGTTGTTGACCGTCCACGGCAGCCAGGCCGTTATGAAGGCCGCCCGGGAAGGCCGTGGCGATGCGGCGTTGCGCCTGCTGGGCGTAACGGTGCTGACCAGTTTCGACCAGTCCGACTTGGCCGATCTGGGCTATCCGTGCAAGGTGGAGGATCTGGTGGCGCTGCGCGTACAGAAGGCCAAGGAAGCGGGCATCGACGGCATTGTCTGCTCGGCTTTAGAAGCGGCGCAGGTAAGGGCGGCGCTGGGCCCCGATGCCCTCATCGTCACGCCGGGCGTGCGCTCCGCTGGTGCCGCGGCGGGCGATCAGAAGCGCGTGGCCACTCCGGCCGAGGCGCTGCAGTCGGGGGCCAGCCACGTGGTGATTGGGCGGCAGATCACCCGCGCGGCCGATCCGCGTGCCGAGGCGTTGCGGGTGCTGGACGAGATCCGCGCCACTGCGTGATACCATCCTCGACATGCTCACCCGCCGGCAGTTGCTGTCGCAGTCCTTCGCCGCGCCGTTGCTGGCACAAACCGGTACAAACCGCCCCAATATTGTCTTTCTGTTCTCCGACGATCATCACTTTCAGGCGTTAGGGGCGGCGGGAAATCCGCATATCAAGACCCCTCACCTGGATCGGCTGGCGGCGGGCGGGGTGCGGTTCGTCAACGGCGTTGTGTCGACCTCGCAGTGCAACCCCAGCCGGGGCATTATGCTGAGCGGCCGCGAGGCCGTGCAGACCGGACTCGAGAGCAACGGCCGCACGGACTTCACGAAAGACATCGGCCCTAGTGTAGTGGAGCAACTGCGGCGCTCCGGCTATGACACCGTGCAGATCGGCAAGTGGCACGTTACCCCCAAACAGAAGGCGATGGGCTTCAACCGCGCGCCGCTGTGGCTGGCGGGCGGATCCAGCAAATACCGGGATCCGAAACTGCACCGGGGATTGGACCGCGCCGCTGAGGTGGTGGAAGGACACATCACCGATCTGTTCACCGCCGCGGCGATTGAGGAGATCAAGCGTCCGCGCCAGGAGCCGTATTTCCTCTGGCTGGCCTATAACGCGCCGCACGGGCCGTTGTATGCCGACGAAAAGTTTACCGATCTCTATGCGTCGAAGAGCAACGCGCAGTTGGCGCCACCGCTACATCCTTCCGGCGGCACGCCGTTCAACTGGAGCTTGTACTACGCGGCCATTTCCCAGTTGGACGATGCGATTGGGCGGCTGTTCCAAGCCATCGAAGACGCGGGCCAGTGGGACAACACGGTGATCTTCTTTGTGGGCGATAACGGCTTCATGTGCGGCACCCGCGGTTGGAATGGCAAGGTGGTGCATTGGGATGAGTCGATAAGAGTGCCGCTATTGGCCGGCGGCGGCCCGGTGAAGAAAGCGGTGGTGCCGGATGCGGTGGGCACCATTGATGTCGCGGCGACGTGGCTGGATCTGGCTGGCGTGAAACCGGAACGGCCGCTCGCCGGGCGCAGTCTGGTGAGTTATCTCAAGACTGGGAAGGGAACCGTGGACGGGGCGTTCTGCTCGTGGCTCGATGGGCGCAAAGAAGGGCTTACGGTGGGGGTGGCGGTGGAACCCTACCGGCTGGTGCGCACCGACCGGCATAAGTTGGTGGTCTTTGCATCGCGCAAGAAGGAGTTGTACGACTGCGTCACCGATGTTGGCGAGCACCTCAATCTGATTAACGACCCGCGCAGTACGGCGTTGCGGCAGCGGATGGAAGCGAAGTTACGGGCGCGGTTGAAGGCGATTGGAGATCCGGCTTTGGCTTGGCTGTAGAAGACCTGTTCCTACTAACGCACCGTAGCTAACAGGATGCGGGCCGCCAAAGACTGCAGGGTGACAATACACTCCGGCATGATAAGCCCGAGAAGCCTGTGCGTAAAGCGCGTCGTCCACTACCTTACTGTTTCAATCCACTCCGGCCATGATAGGCCGGAGAAGCTAGCGCGCCATACAGCCCGTGTCTACGTTGCTGGGGTTTCAATCCACTCCGGCCACGATAGGCCGGAGAAGCTGGGTGGAGCTGCACGGGCTCCCTACGGGTGGCATGTTTCAATCCACTCCGGCCACGATAGGCCGGAGAAGCACTTGGACGGTGGTAGACCTGGCTGGTAAGCCGGAGTTTCAATCCACTCCGGTCACGATAGGCCGGAGAAGCCAACGTGCGCTGAGAGTCATGGTGGCCCATGGATGTTTCAATCCACTCCGGCCATGATAGGCCGGAGAAACTCCACTCGTGTTTCGCAATGGGCCAGTCTTTGACGGGTTTCAATCCACTCCGGCCATGATAGGCCGGAGAAACGTATTCCACGGTATGCAGCGGTAGGCCTGATGGAGTTTCAATCCACTCCGGCCATGATAGGCCGGAGAAACGCGATGATGCCGCCGTTCAGTTTCATCCGCTCGTTGTTTCAATCCACTCCGGCCATGATAGGCCGGAGAAACACCCAGGACTTCCAGGAGGATGCGGGCCCAGTTGGTTTCAATCCACTCCGGCCATGATAGGCCGGAGAAACCAACCTGGCCAGCCCTTGCCGGCGCCGGTAATCAGAGTTTCAATCCACTCCGGCCATGATAGGCCGGAGAAACGCGTGCTGCGCCTCAACGAATTCTCTCGTGACGTGTTTCAATCCACTCCGGCCATGATAGGCCGGAGAAACGATGAGCAGCTCGCGTTTGCGTTTACGGTGGACAGGTTTCAATCCACTCCGGCCATGATAGGCCGGAGAAACCCTGCCGTCATCGCCAACGATCGACGACAGGGGGTTTCAATCCACTCCGGCCATGATAGGCCGGAGAAACCCATATCCCTACAGGCTTTGAATGCCTTCATCGCTTGTTTCAATCCACTCCGGCCATGATAGGCCGGAGAAACACCTCTCCGGCCATCCACTGGATCGCCCGTATGGGTTTCAATCCACTCCGGCCATGATAGGCCGGAGAAACCGCCGCCGCCACCGTCGTAGGCGTGTCGCCCAGGATGTTTCAATCCACTCCGGCCATGATAGGCCGGAGAAACATTAGCTTTGATAACGTTAACTTCATCAACCAGTTTCAATCCACTCCGGCCATGATAGGCTGGAGAAACCCCAGGCATACGCTAACCCGACATTCGGCTTAAATGTTTCAATCCACTCCGGCCATGATAGGCCGGAGAAACGCCGCGCTTCTCGGCCATCTTGGCTTCCAGTTTGGTGTTTCAATCCACTCCGGCCATGATAGGCCGGAGAAACGGTAAGACTGGTAGTTTGCAACTGTACGTAGTGTTTCAATCCACTCCGGCCATGATAGGCCGGAGAAACTTGGGGGGCCGTTTCCTTTGCTATGCGCGGGGGTTTCAATCCACTCCGGCCATGATAGGCCGGAGAAACGCTGCGTCGCGAATAATGCGGCCAAGATATCCGACGTTTCAATCCACTCCGGCCATGATAGGCCGGAGAAACCAAACGCACGGGCTGCTGGGGGGCGGGCCGCCGGTGTTTCAATCCACTCCGGCCATGATAGGCCGGAGAAACATCAATACCGTGTAACTCGCATAGGGCCAGAAAAGTTTCAATCCACTCCGGCCATGATAGGCCGGAGAAACTTCTCCACCACCGCCGATGAGTTGCCCATGAGGGTGGCGTTTCAATCCACTCCGGCCATGATAGGCCGGAGAAACGACAGCCCAATGCGCTTCGGCCCACACATGGTGACGTTTCAATCCACTCCGGCCATGATAGGCCGGAGAAACTGCCGTCCCAAGTTCTAACGCTCTAACATGTTTGGTTTCAATCCACTCCGGCCATGATAGGCCGGAGAAACTAGACAAGCCGGAGAATAAGAAGGCGGAGGATTTGGTGTTTCAATCCACTCCGGCCATGATAGGCCGGAGAAACCTCCTCGCCGTCGATCAGGACGCGGCTATAGGGCTCGTGTTTCAATCCACTCCGGCCATGATAGGCCGGAGAAACACCATCCGATCCGGGTAACCGGGGGCAGGGTCGGGGTTTCAATCCACTCCGGCCATGATAGGCCGGAGAAACGCTTCATGCCATTGCCTCACGCTCGGCACGCAAAGGTTTCAATCCACTCCGGCCATGATAGGCCGGAGAAACTGTCCTACCTGCTCCTTCGCCTACCGTCGCCTACCAGTTTCAATCCACTCCGGCCATGATAGGCCGGAGAAACTACGTTCCCCTTTGTTAGGGCGAACCTAATGCAATTAGTTTCAATCCACTCCGGCCATGATAGGCCGGAGAAACTCGTGGCCCTCTTCCGGGTTCAAAGGGCTGATAAGTTTCAATCCACTCCGGCCATGATAGGCCGGAGAAACGGTAACACCATACTCTGGGATAAGGTCGAGATTGTTTCAATCCACTCCGGCCATGATAGGCCGGAGAAACGTTTCATACTTTTTTCACTCCTCACCGTCTATTAGTTTCAATCCACTCCGGCCATGATAGGCCGGAGAAACAAAAGGGGCAGCTAAAAGCGGCTAACCTCTGCGATGTTTCAATCCACTCCGGCCATGATAGGCCGGAGAAACGGGCGAGTCAAGAAATACGTCGGGCATCAGGAAGTTTCAATCCACTCCGGCCATGATAGGCCGGAGAAACCCGATCATCGCATCGACCATAGCGCGCTCATGGGGTTTCAATCCACTCCGGCCATGATAGGCCGGAGAAACTCGTGTACCAGATCCAACTGGAAAGGAACCCGCAATGTTTCAATCCACTCCGGCCATGATAGGCCGGAGAAACTAGAGCAGATACTTTCCTACACCGAGGGATACGTGTTTCAATCCACTCCGGCCATGATAGGCCGGAGAAACCCTTCCATCCTAACCCATTACGAAACACACAGTTGGCTCGCTATCTCCGCGAACATGCCTTAGCTCTCTGCCCAGCAATCGCCTCTGCTCCTCCGCCCCAATCTCCACAATCACTTACGCCTCCGCGAACCCTCCCCCCATGTGCCTCCCACTCCAGGTTCGCGCCAGATCAAACAATCAATGTCCCTCTAATGTCCGGGGGGCAATGTGCGCCGTGGTGTTCGGTGCGCATCCTCGATCCTTCATCAAGAAAGTAGAATCGCAAGCTGTCCTGATCACGGTCAAACTCCTGCAGAAGGCGAACCTTCAACCGGATCCAGTCCTGCTCCCGTAGCACGCATTCAAACAACGACTTCTGCACTCGAATGCCGAAGTTCTCGCACTCCTGCGCAACCCGCCGCAGCCTCCGCCGGCCTTCGGCGTCGTGCGTCGCCACATCGTATGCTACTAGCACTAGCACCCTGTTCACTCCTCACTTCAACGTGCACGGACAGTACTCCGTCACGTCACCTCGGATGTGCCGCGCCAAGATCCGTGCTTGTGTATGCATCAGCATGCCAACCGGCATTTGTCGGTCCAGCAGCCGGTGAGTCACTGTTTCTAGTTTCCGCTCACGCCAGGCGGTTACCACCGTCCGTCGCGTCTCCTCAAGCATCTCGACCGCGCCGCCGTCCCGCACCACGAATCCATCCGCCTGCACTTGGCGCCGGTTCACCAGCGTCACCGCCAGG
The DNA here is from genome assembly GCA_964385495.1 of uncultured Candidatus Solibacter sp. Classification (GTDB taxonomy): domain Bacteria; phylum Acidobacteriota; class Terriglobia; order Bryobacterales; family Bryobacteraceae; genus CADEFT01. Next base: position 3,029 of record CAYLPH010000139.1, on the reverse strand, counting down.
CGGTCGGCAAGAAGAGGCCGAAACTCTTCCATCAGGTCTAACGCCAGCGAAGGCTTCCCCGGCCGGTCTCCGTGCAGGAACCCTACATAGGGGTCCAGCCCGGTCCCCGAAAGCGCCGCCGAACAGTCCGCCAACAGGAGCGCGTATAGGAAGGAGAGTAAGGCATTCATTCTGTCCAGTGGCGGTCGTCTGCTGCGCCCCTCCGGTACGAACGCGTCGCGCTCCTGCCGGATCATATCTCCAAAGGCGGCGAAGTACTCCCGCGCGGCGGCGCCTTCAATACCTCTGACAACATCCAGGTTGCTCGACTCACCCAACCGGCGCATTCCTGCTGCCTGCGCCTCCACCGCTGCGAGCAACTTCGCTGGTGTGCCGCTCTCTCTCGCCGAGCGGAGCAGGCTCCATCGCGCATTATGGAGCTTGCCTCCTACCACCGTCCTCCCCACAGCCAGGGCTCGCTCCGGTTGATCGGCCCAGCGGAATTGTTCTCTTCGCAGCAGCACATTGCCCGAAAGCGGCCCATCCACTCTTGCCATCAGCCGGCCGCCTTCGGACAGAAAAGTCACCGCAACTCCATGCTCGGCGCAAACCTGCAGTGCGCCGGGGGATACCATTACCGCCCCGAACAGGACAACCGCTTCCAGATTGTGAATGGGAATGCCCAGCCGCACTTTGCCCTCCACTTCCACTTGCACCGTCAGGTGATCTCGCCGTACGTATGCTCCTGCGGTCATCACGTAAAGGATGTTCTGCACCACCTCCATCAATCGCCCTCCTCTGGAAGCTCGCCCATCCTCCGTTGCAGTGCGCGCTCGCTAAGCTCCGGCAGGCAATCCGGCCGTAGCGAACAGCCTTCGCATTGCGGTTTCACAACCGCTCGTGGCAGACGGCGCTCCTCAATCAACTTCCGGACCGATGCAATCGTGACGCGCGTTAGGTCCCGCAGTCCATCCGTGAATCGCACCTCCCGCCTCCTCCGGGAAGCCGCGTGGAATACCGCCCCTGCCGGTACACCGCATCGAAACATCTCCTCCAGGCACAACGCCTGTGCGCAAAGCTGGACGTCATCGTTATCCCACCCGCGGCGCTTGCCCCGCTTATACTCGACCGGATATGGGACGCTCTCCCGGAACTCAACGATATCGGCCGTACCCCGAACTCCCAAAGCCATCGAGAAGATCGGGAGTGCGCGCGTCACGCGTACTCCCGGCACATTCTCGTAGCCCGGCGTATCTGCCATCTCATGTCGAAGTGTGCCCTCCACCGTGAAGGCGTTCTCCCGGAAAACGCCTTCCACATGGATCAGCGCGCAGCGCCGGTCGCAGTAAAGGAAATGATTCAGCGCGGACAGCAGCACCTCTTCAGGCATACGCCGCAAGCGGTTCCAGCAACTGCACTCCCGCCGGCATCTCGTCCCCACGAACCGTAACTTGGTAGTCGCCAAAGCTGCGTGGCGACTCCACTCCGTCCTTCAATTGGGCACTCACCCGCTCAAACAGCCGGTTAGCCGGCGCCTCGCCCAGTGCCGAGGCGTGTTGGAACACATAGAGCCCGCGCGCGCTCATCAGTCCCCTTGCCGCCGAGCGGTCCAGGTCGAACATGTTCGCCAACGCCTTCCACAAAAGCGTCAGGTCTTCATCGCTGAAGCCGGTTTGCCGCGCCATCGTCGGATTGATGAATCCGTGGGCCCGGTAAAGGCCGTACGCGATCGTGTGCTTCCTGCCTATCTGCGTGTTCCCCGTTGTTGCCGCCTTTTCTGCTTCCTTCGTGTATGTAACTCGCGTTATGCAATGCTCCGTGGAAAAGATCCGACTGATGGAACGCGCGAAGGTCAGTTGCACCGGCCCGCGAACTTGGCCGCAGTTGAACTCCTTGGTGCTCATCACTGCGCCAAACGCGCGAACATCGAAGAAGTTCTCGCACATCCAGGCCCTTGCCTTTTTGATCTGATCGCGGCTGTCCTTATCTTGCTTCATGCCCAGGTGTTCATAGGACTTGCCCTGCTGGCTTTCCAGAGTCACTCCGGAGGTCACGAAGATCTCATAACCCCTCTCGCCTGCTTTGGCGGCAGCTACATAGTCCCGTATCTTGCGCTTCAAACATACGTCTGAGACCAGCCCCTGAAACGTCTCCGGATCAAAACGCGGAGAGTTGTCAAAGTCTGGGTCACCATTCGGATTGCCATCCTGGCAGTCGAACAAGTACACAAAGTCATACCGCTGGTTGAGAATCTCGCTCATTCCTGTTCTCCTTCGTTCTCGCTCTGCTTCAATGCTTTTGCTTCCTTCTTTTCCATGGCGCGCTGCATCATCGCAGCCCGCTCGTGGTGAAAACCCAAGGCAAATCGCCCTTGATCCACCAAACTCAGCGCCGGCGGGAACACCGTCCCTATCTGCAAGCGGATTGCGTCCATCTGACGCTCAATGCTTACTGCAGCCCCGTAGTGGTCCCTACGCACCTTTCGCAGATGCTTCAGGCCCAAGTCTTCCAACTTTGGGAAGGCCAGCCGGGGCTGCGTCGATGCCAGGCTGTAGTACCGGTCTGATACCGTCTGGTTCACCTTGCCTCCGCTGGCTTGATATTGCAGCGAGTCGAAAAGCGCCAGTAGCCGCCCGCAAAGGTAGGCCGGTTGGCGCGATTCCTGGTCGAGTTCACTCGTCATCATTCGATCTCCTTCCCGGAAGTGATCATTTACTAACAGCCGGATCAACCCGGCACGAACGGGATTCAAGCGCTGGGGGCTTCGCTCCGCTCGCATCCGGCTCAGCGCCGCATGCAAGACGTTCAGCCCGGCTGGTGTTCCCAAGAGCGCACGCCGCGTCAACTCCAGCGCCCGCGCGGCTGGCGGTTCGTCCCGCGGTACCAGCGCCCCTAACAACTGCCACATCTTCGGAGCGGGCGCCGGCTGCCCCGAGAAGCAATCCACCATCCGCAGGCCATCAAACCATCCCGCTACGTTTGCCAAAGTCTGCTCCAGCGACTGGTGAATCCACTGGCTCACCTGCAGGCGCCCGCCATTCCCCGTTACT
>CAYLPH010000138.1:0-12409 GCA_964385495.1 uncultured Candidatus Solibacter sp. | reverse complement strand
ATCCGCCGTTCCCATTGCGGCTCGAAGCTATGCGTCAACACAACCCGGTGCCCCACGTGAAAGGCTGATACCGCCCGGTTGTTGCGATGATCAAACGGGTGCTGGGCAAACTGCGAGTCGTTCAAAGATGTTGCGAACGGATCGGAAACGTCGTCAATCGACTTTGACCACGTATACGCCCCGCTGAACTGCAGCCCCTCCCGCGCTCGCCCCATCACCGACATCTGCGCCGAATGGTACACGGATGCCGCCGAGGACTCGATCAGATTCACCGCGCCAAAACGCGGATCCACACGGTTACTTCTGCTCTCTGGACCGGCCCGCAATCCATCGTCGACACGCCTGGCGATTCCGCTCCCTACCAGCAACTGCTCTTCGACAAGATTGGCCGGCGGCGCAAACATCCCGCCAGCAACCGTATTAATGGGGCGTTGCCGCAACAGCCGCGTGCCACGGGAGCCCACATACGATCCGCGCGCCGTCACCCCTTTCCAAAGCTCCCGGTCCACCGTTAGGTTCCACTGCTGCACCAGCGGATTGCGCAGCGCCTGATCCACCGCCGTGATCGCCCCGAAGTTGGTAACGTTCGAGGGGAAGGTGCCCACCGCCTCTCGTCCTCGCCTTTGAAAGGCCGACGTGCCCGCGACAAGATTCGCGAACGAGTTCTCCCCCGTAATCGCCGCGCCCGGCAGCGTGAACCGGTACATCAGCGGAGGAAAGGTGCGTAAATTGGTCACCACGCTAAACGGGATGAAATCGTAGCCGATCCCATAACCCCCGCGCACCGCCGTCCTTGTCCTCCCGGGATTCCACGCAAAGCCCAGCCTCGGCCCCACATTCCACCGCGGCTGGAAAGCATGGCCGCCCGCGTCAAAGGCGCCCAATGGCCCAGCCCCCGCCCCGCCAACCGGCTCCCGGCGGCTGAAATCCAGGTTCGCCAGCAGTCCGTTCACCTCGCTGATGCCACCGGTTCGTTCCGCCCGTACGCCTAAATTGACGCTCACCGAAGGCGACATCCGGTAGTCGTCCTGAAGGAACAGCGCGGCCGTCCATTGCCGCAACCCGCGATACGAATTGCCAAACCGCTGTGTGTACTCGCTCGGCCGTCCCGCCAGGAAATCCTCCAGATTCAAAAACAGAAATGAGCCTCGCAACTCCAGATCGGAGAACGTATTCGACTGCGTCCTTCCCACATCCGCCCCAGCCTTCATGTAGTGATGGCCCATCTTCCAGGCCAGCGTGTCCAAATACTGGAACGTGTTCTGCAGCCGCAGATTCGTTACTCCCGCATCCCAACCAAAGGCCGAAGTACCGCCCGCGAAGCGGATAAAGGGGCCGCCCAGGTTGAAGAGCGGCGGAAACGCCGGTACACTCCGCCCAAAGGAAGTCACGAATTGATTCACCGCCGATGCCCCCAAAATATGGGTATGGGACAACGTGGCATTCACCGGCGTGTTCGCCACCCCGGTCCCGCTGGTCGGCAGATCCGAGTTCACGAAAGTGGTTACCGCCGAACGGAACAGATAGTCCGCGTAACCAACGCGGAGGAACGCGAAATCGCGCCTGCTGAGGTTGGCGTCCAACCGCACCGAAGCCCCCCGGAAATCCGCCGTCTGCGGCGACGCGTTGGCCACCGAACCGCTAGCGCTCACCGGCACCTGCAGTTGCTCCAACAGCCGCCGGGCGGTTGCATCGCTCGCCCTTGCCACCTGCTCCGGACGCGGTACGCTCGCAATGCGCGTGTTGCCGTACCCCCGTGTCTTGATCTGTTGATAATGTCCGAATACGAAAACCCGGTTCCGGATCGCCGGTCCGCCCGCGGTGGCACCCCAATCATGGCTGTTCAAAGGAGTGGCCCGCCCCGTGCGATCAAAGAAGTCGCGAGTATTCAATGCGGCGTTGCGGAAGTAATCGAACAGGCTCCCATGAAACCCATTCGACCCACCGCGCGACACGATCTGTATCTGCGCCCCCGAATTCCTCCCGAACTCCGCGCCGTAGTTCGCACTAAGAATGTGAAACTCCCGTATCGCATCCAAAGGTAAGGTCTGCAGCCCCATCGCCCCCGCCGCCACCACGTCCGTTACCGTCGCGTTGTCCAACGTAATGTTGTTCGACCGCCCGCGATTCCCATTTACCGAGAACGTCCCCGGATTCGAAGTGGCGCTCCGGGGGAGATTCGGAATCACTCCCGGCGCGTTAAATGCCACCGATAAGACCGCCCCACCCCCTAAAGCCAACGGTCCCCGCACCGTTCCCACCGGCAGCGAAACCACGCGCGTCCCGGCCGTTACCACATCAAGTTGGCCGCTGGCGGCGTCCAAAGGCTCCACCGCGTTCCCCACCGTAACGGTCTGGTCCGCCATCCCGATCGTTAGCCCCGCGCCCACCGCCGATACGGCCCCGCTTGATACTGCCGCCTCCGTCACAAACAGCGCGAACCCAGGCGCTTCGATCCGGATCTCATACGGGCCCGGAGCCAGTTGCCTGATCCATGCTTCTCCCTGATCGCCGGTCCTCAGCAGCCGCACCGCCCCGGTTTCCCGCTGTCTCGCCGTCACCGCGGCGCCCGGCACCCGCTCGCCGGAAGGGTCCGTCACGCGCACCGCCAGATCCCCGGCAATCTGCGCCTGCATCATGCTGGCCCCCACCAGCGCTAGAAACAGCAGCGCTCTCGGCATGCATCTCACTCCATCCTCAGTTGCCGCAGCATCGCAACGTATCGCGGATCGCCCCGGATCGCATCAAACCGCGCATCGCACTTAAGCCACGGCATCAGCCCGTCCCGCTGCCGCATTCCCCGCTCCAGATACGCAAATGCCCGCTCCGTGTCCCCCAAACCCATATAGACTCGCGCGTAAATCATGGGGGAGACATACTGGGTCTTGCCCGCCTCCTCAATCCGGCGAAGAAGTTCCAAAGCTTTCTCCCTCTTCCCCCATGCCGCATAAGGATGTGCGATCAGCCCCAACCAGCCCACATTCGTTGGATCCTTATCGAGACTCGCCCCTTTCTCCGCTGCCGCTACCGCTGGCTCATACTGCTGCAACGCCGTGTGTGCCAGCGCCAGCGCGATATAGGACCGTGGGTCGTCCGGCCTGGAATCAATGTCCGCCCGCGCGTGCCGGATCGCCTCTTCATGCCGCCGCAGAAAGTAAAACGCCGCCCCCAGATGGTTCCGTGCCCCCGGAGAAAGCGGGTCCAACTTAATGGCACGCCGCAGCGCCGGAACGCTCTCCGGTTTGCCTAGAAAATACAGCGTTACGCCCTGCAGCGCATGCACCGTCGACGATCCGGGGCTCAGTTCCACGCTGCGCCGGTGTGCCGCCAGTGCGCCCTCCCAGTCCCAGTCGTAGCTGCTCAGCAAACGCCCGCGCCAGGCATGAGCCTCCCCCAGACCCGGATCCAGCCGCAAGGCCTCGGTGATGCTTTTCCTCCCCCGCTCCATCGTCTCCGCCGGAGACAGCGGCCCCGCCAGTCCCTGGTTCAGAATCACTCGCGCGATCTCCGCATGCGCGGGAGCGAAAGTCGCGTCAATCGCCAGCGCCTGCTCAAATGCCGCAATCGCTTCCTCCCCGGCGCCCGCCTTTCGCCGCAATGCCAGTTGCCGCCCGCGAACATAGTGCCGCCATGCATCCAGATTCCTCGGTGGCTCGCTCACCGCACCGGCCGCGCGGCCCGGGTTCACCGCGGTCAGGATCGCCCGCACGATCTCATCCTGCGTCGCAAACAGATCCGCCATCCGGATCTCGTACGTCCGCGACCAGACCGGCCTCCCACTCCGCGCATCCGCCAATTGCGCCGACACACGCAACTGCTCGCCCGACCGCCGCACACTCCCTTCAAAGATCCGCGTCACCCCAAGTTCATCCCCGATGCGCCGCACGTCGTACGGCTTCCCCTTATAAGCGAACGCCGAAGTTCGCCCCACCACGTCCAGCCCCGGCACTTTCGCCAGCGAATCGATCAACTCCTCCGCTAAGCCGTCGCAAAAGTACCCCAGATCCCCCTCCGCCGTCATATCGACGAATGGCAGCACCGCGATACTGACCGCCGGCTCGGCGCGGAACACCATCACGGCAGCCGCCGCCAGGCCCAGGCACGCCGCCACCACCGCGCCGCCGACAATCCTTAAAACCCGCCTGTCGACAGACTTTCGCTTCTCCGCCCGGACCGTCACGACCGGCGTATAGCTCCCCTTCGGAAGTTCTATCCGCACCGGATCCCCTTGCCCCGGTCCGGCGTAGTACGCCTCCAATTTCGATCGCAGCTTGCTTGTGGTAACCCGGACCACCGAGTCCGTCTTCGGATCGTGGCCGTCCCGCTGGAAGACATCGACGGCCAGCGTCAACTCCTTAATCGGCTCACCCGCCGCAGCCTTCTCGACTAAATATGGTAAAAGGTCGCGCAACCGCCCGGCCTTCGCGAAAGCCTCGTCAGCCAGGATCCGCCGGACCGCCTCCTCGGCTGCCGTCTTGGACGCGCCCTCCCATTCGGCTGCCATTTCAAGCGAAATTATATCCCGGCGCCTGTCTATCGCGTGTTACTAACACCCGTAGACTAGCGTCTATTAGCCCTTTTGCTCCATTGTTTCTTCGTGATGACCAACCGAACCTTGCTTTTTGCTCTCTCCCTCTCGTTGCCCACCCGAGCCCTTTGCCAGCCGGCTCCGACCACGCTCTTCATTGATGTCGACCAGGGCCTCTTCTACGCCCGCGATAACCCCGACTGGACCCGCTACGCCACCTCCCGCGCGCCCGTCGCCCAGGTCCCTACCCTCAATTTCCAGTTCTGGGAAGGAATAGGCGATATCGTTTCGGTGAACGGCAAGCCCGTAAAGGGCACCTGGCATTCCCGTGCCATGGGCCCCTTCCTCTCCCCAACCCCGCAGCCGGGTCAGGCCATCGCCGACGTCCTTCGCTCGGGTACGCTCGAGTGGATCATGGAGATCCTCAGCACCGAAGGTGACCCCATCGGCACCATCATGGGCTATGGCTGGAACGGCGGTTCGCCTCCTCCAGGGGCATCCTCCCGTCAAGGCGGCATCAATCTCACTATCACTGGCGGAACCGGCGCCTATGTCGGCATCCGCGGGCAGATGGGAGCCAACGGCGAACGCGCCGCCACCGCGCCTCCCAACCAACGCACCGCCAACGCCTCCGTCCTCGAGGATCCCTCCCTACGCCGCGTCAATGGCACTGGCCAGACTCGCCGCCATGTCCTCCAAATCTTCCCCCTCTTTGTCCCCGAGGTCATAGCGAACGAAGGCGGCGCGCTCGCCCTACACGCCGACGCCGCCCCGGTCAACGCCACCCGCCCCGCGCGAGCCGGCGAAATCCTCGCCATCACCGCCGCCAATCTCGGCGCCGTCCGCGGCGGTGCCGGCTTCGGCCAGCCCTTCCCCGAAAACGCTGTCGTCAACTCACCCATCGAAGTGCTGGTCGGGGGCAACGAGGCCGAGGTCCTCGAAAAAACCGGCTTGCCCAACACCGTGAACCGCTACCGCGTGCGCTTCCGCATGCCCGAGACCCTCACCCCCGGCGCCACCACCCTCCAACTGCGCGCCGCATTTCTGGACGGAACCCCAGTATCCATCCCCGTCCAGTAACACGAATCCCATCCAGCAGCGACAGCGGTCCCAAGCGGACCGCTGTCAGTTGAGAGCCGACCAACGGGAAACCGCAACCGGCGAAACCAGACCCGGCCGGTGGATCAGCCGGCGGAGATGATCGAGGAACACCGCCGTCTCAAGGCCGCGAAGCGGTGAAGCGGCTATTCGTCATCACACCCGAGGCAAAGGCGGATCTCCGCGAGATCCTCGGAGACATTGCCGAGGATAGTCCTGATGCCGCGGAACGGCTTCGCGCCGGGTTCTACTCCTCCCTTCAGGCGCTGGGCCGTTCTCCGGGGATCGGGCATTTCCATGATGAACTGCTCAGCCGGAAGTATCGATTCCGGTTTTCCATTCCTACGTGGTTGTCTACGCCTGGCAGCCGAAGCCGATGGGCGCGTAAGGTCGCGAAAGATCCCTGCCACCGGCGGGCGTGATCGCCCACGGCATTCCGCCACTCTCCTGGGATATTCTTGTTCCCACCGTGAGGCATATCTCGTCCGTTTCACGCTATCCAGGCGTGACCTCCCTCCGAACTGCTTTGTTGTCGCTCGTTCTGCCGGCTTCGGCCAGCTTGCTGCCGGCTGCAACGGTACATTTGAACGTCGCGGCCACTGTCAGCGGCAGCATCGGCTCTATCCCGCTCAACCAAACTCCCATCAAGCTCTACCTCAGCATCGACAACGCGCGGATCACGGGATCCATCGGCGCGCAGTCCACCCCAAGGTCCGGCACAGCTCGCATGCAGTTCCTCAACAACGGCATCCGCACTTATCCCATCCTCAGCGGCCTCATTCAGGTCAGTGTCTCTAACGGCGTCCTGTCCTTCACGCAATCCGGCGGTGGCGTCATCACGGTGAATAACAGTGCGCTCGCCGGCACGGACCTCCGCGGCGCCGCACCCTACTCCGTCGCAGGCTCCACGCCCCAATCCGCACTCACCTTCTCCACCACCATGGGTGCCCTCACCGTCAACCCAGGCGCGGTCTTTACTCTCCACAACCAGGACCCGGCTGATGATCGCGGCGGGCCCGTCCCTCCCGGCCCAGGAACCGGTGGGACAACGTTCAATACAACCACTAAAATCGTCTCCGAGACTACCCAGGCCACCCAGACCGTCGAGACCTTCCTGACCCGGATCACAGCCCGTCTCAACAACGGCGCGCCCGTCTATGACCAGAGCTTCAACGCCGCCTTCGCCGATACCTCCGTCCAGGCTGCCGTGAGTCAGGCCCGCGCGGCCCTGAACACAGCGGCGAACGGCGTCAGCGTGAACGTTACCGGCCCAACCCAGACGTCCAGCAATCGCTCGCTGGCCAATGCCAGCCAACAAACCGTAGCTGGCGCCACCACTTCTGAGATCATCGCGGGAAACATCGTAGGTCCCGCTGTGGTTTCCACTGGGGATGAAGGCGTCACCAACTTCGCGGTTGCATCTGGAAGCAATAACATCGACGTCTTTACCGCCAACATCACCCCTCGCACCATCACCACTACCAACACCTACCTCACCTCGGAAACCTACACCCTCGAAGGCTCCACCACCCCCGTCACCCCGCCCACCGGCATGCGCTTTGTCTCCCTCACCCCCTGCCGCCTCCTCGAAACCCGCCCCGAATACAACTTCCAGAACCGCATCCTTCCCTTCGGCCCTCCTTTCCTCAACAAGAACGAAACCCGCACCTTCGTCCCACAACTCTCCACCGTCTGCGCCATCCCCAACTCCGCCAAAGCCTACGTCCTCAACGTCACCGTCATCCCGCGCGGACTCCCCGTCGACTACGTCACCGTCTTCCCCGCGGGCGAATCCAGACCCGACTACTGGACCGTCCGCTCCCAGGAAGGCCTCGCCCTCGCCAACTCCGCCATCGTCAAAGCAGGTGCCGGCGGCGCCATCAGCGTCTTCACTCCCGAAGCCACCGACATGATCATCGACATCGCCGGCTACTTCACCGACAATCCCCAGGAATCCAACCTCGTCTACTACCCCATGACGCCCTGCCGCGTCATCGAAACCCGCCAACTCTACCGCCCTACCCCCGGCCAGTTCGGCCCGCCCTCTTTGATCGCAAAAGGCACCAGAACCTTCCGCTTCCCCCAAAGCACCGACTGCACCATCCCCACCGGAGCTGCCGCTTACTCCGTCACTCTCACCGTCGTTCCACCCGCCCCGCTCCCATTCGTCACCGCCTGGCCGTCCAATATCGCCCAGCCGCCCGTCTCCAGCATCAATTCCTTCAATGGCCGTACGCTCGCCAACAGCGTCATCCTCCCCGCCGCCCCCGACGGCGGCATCAACCTCTATGCCTTCGAAGCCACCGACATGATCGTCGACATCAACGGCTACTTCGCTCCCGATAACGGCACCACCGGCCTCTTCTACTTCCCCGTCACCCAGTGCCGTCTCAGCAACTCCACCGACACCACTCTGACCAACCCCTACGGTCCGCCCATCTTCGAAAACGAGACAACGCGCACTATCAGCCCAACACTCTCCCGCTGTGGCCCATCGCTCCCCGCCGCCCCGAGAGCCTACGTCCTCAACGCCACCGTCATCCCCAATGGCAACCCCATGCCGTTCCTCACCATCTGGCCCACCGGACAACCCCGTCCCGGCGCCTCCGTCATCAATGCCTTCGAAGGCCAGACCGTATCCAGCGGCTTCATCGTCCCGGCCGGCACCAACGCCGCCATTGACGTCTTCGCCTACCGCCGTACCCACGTCGCGCTGGAAATCAGCGGCTACTTCGGGAGATAACTCATGCGCATCGCGATTCTGTTCCTCACGCTCACACCGCTACTTCCCGCCACCACCGTCCACCTGAACGTCGCGGCCACGGTCAGCGGCAGCATCGGGGCTATCCCGCTCAACCAGGCGCCCATCAAGCTCTACCTCAGCATCGACGACGCGCGCATCACGGGATCCGTAGGAGCACAATCCACGCCCCGCTCCGGCACCGCACGCATGCAGTTTCTCAACAATGGGATCCGCACCTATCCCATCTTGAATGGGCTCATCCAGGTCAGCGTCTCGAACGGCGTGCTGTCGTTCACCCAGACCGGCGGCAGCACCATCACCGTGAACAATAGCGCCCTCGGCAGCACCGACCTTCGCAGTGCAACGCCCAACTCCCGCCCCGGCTCTAACGCTCAACCCGCGCTGACCTTCTCCACCAGCCGCGGCACCCTCACCATCAACGCGGGCGCCACGTTCACGTTCCACAACCAGGACCCGTCCGCGGATAGCAGCGGTGCCGGCAGCGATGGGGGCGGCGTAACCACCTTCACCGTAACAACCAAGACCATAATCGAAACCACGCAAAACACACAAAACTTCGATACGTTCCTCACCCGTATCACTGCTCGGCTCAATGGCGGCAGCCCGGTCTATGACCAGAGCTTCAACGCCCCTTTCACCGACCCCTCCGTCCAGGCCGCCGTCGCCCAAGCTCGGGCGGCTCTCCCCAACGCCACCATATCCGGTCCCACCCTCGCTTCCACCAACCGTACGCTTGCCAACACCAGCCAACAAAGCATCGATGGTGCCACCACCTCCGAAAGTATCGTAGGTAACATCATCGGCCCCGCCACCATGTCATTTGGCGACGATGGCGCACAGAATTTCTTCGTGGCCAATGGAAGCAATAACATCGACGTCTTTACCGCCAACATCACCCCTCGCACCATCACCACCACCAACACCTACCTCACCTCCGAAACCTACACCCTCGAAGGCTCCACCACCCCCGTCACCCCGCCCACCGGCATGCGCTTTGTCTCCCTCACCCCCTGCCGCCTCCTCGAAACCCGCCCCGAATACAACTTCCAGAACCGCATCCTTCCCTTCGGCCCTCCTTTCCTCAACAAGAACGAAACCCGCACCTTCGTCCCACAACTCTCCACCGTCTGCGCCATCCCCAACTCCGCCAAAGCCTACGTCCTCAACGTCACCGTCATCCCGCGCGGACTCCCCGTCGACTACGTCACCGTCTTCCCCGCGGGCGAATCCAGACCCGACTACTGGACCGTCCGCTCCCAGGAAGGCCTCGCCCTCGCCAACTCCGCCATCGTCAAAGCAGGTGCCGGCGGCGCCATCAGCGTCTTCACTCCCGAAGCCACCGACATGATCATCGACATCGCCGGCTACTTCACCGACAATCCCCAGGAATCCAACCTCGTCTACTACCCCATGACGCCCTGCCGCGTCATCGAAACCCGCCAACTCTACCGCCCTACCCCCGGCCAGTTCGGCCCGCCCTCTTTGATCGCAAAAGGCACCAGAACCTTCCGCTTCCCCCAAAGCACCGACTGCACCATCCCCACCGGAGCTGCCGCTTACTCCGTCACTCTCACCGTCGTTCCACCCGCCCCGCTCCCATTCGTCACCGCCTGGCCGTCCAATATCGCCCAGCCGCCCGTCTCCAGCATCAATTCCTTCAACGGCCGCACGCTCGCCAACAGCGTCATCCTCCCCGCCGCGCCCGACGGCGGCATCAATCTCTACGCCTTCGAAGCCACCGACATGATTGTCGACATCAACGGCTACTTCGCTCCCGACAACGGCACCACCGGCCTTTTCTACTTCCCTGTCACCCAGTGCCGCCTCTCCAATTCCACCGACAACACCCTCCAAGCCCCCTACGGCCCGCCCATCTTCGATAACGAAACCACCCGCACCATCAACCCCACCCTCTCCCGCTGCGGCCAATCGCTCCCCGCCGCGCCAAGAGCCTACGTCCTCAATGCCACCGTCATCCCCAACGGCAACCCCATGCCGTTCCTCACCGTCTGGCCCACCGGACAACCGCGCCCCGGAGCCTCGGTGATCAACGCCTTCGAAGGCCAGACCGTATCAAGCGGTTTCATCGTACCCGCCGGCAGCAACGCCGCCATCGACGTGTTCGCTTTCCGCCGCACCCACGTCGCCCTCGAAATCAGCGGCTACTTCTCGCGATGAGCCGGACGGCCTCCACCTGGCACAAATTGACACGATGTGCTAACTGCGCTAAAGCTGAAGTATGGCCACGAACCGCACAACCGTGAACGTCTCTATTACTCCCGAACTCGATGCTTTCCTTCGAAGCCGGGTGAACAGCGGACGATACCAAACGACGAGTGAAGTGGTTCGCGAGGCGCTTCGCCTTCTGGAACGCCAGGAGCGGGAGCGCGATGAGGCGGTGACGAGTTTGAGGCAGAAGCTCCAACGAGGCGCGGAACAGGCGGAACGGAATGAACTCCTGGACGGTGAGGAGGTCTTCGGCGAACTGCAGGAGATGATCGAGGAACACCGCCGTCTCAAGGCCGCGAAGCGGTGAAGCGGCTATTCGTCATCACACCCGAGGCAAAGGCGGATCTCCGCGAGATCCTCGGAGACATTGCCGAGGATAGTCCTGATGCCGCGGAACGGCTTCGCGCCGAGTTCTACTCCGCCCTTCAGGCGCTGGGCCGTTCTCCTGGGATTGGGCATTTCCATGATGAACTGCTCAGCCGGAAGTATCGATTCTGGAATTTTTACTCCTACGTGGTTGTCTACGCCTGGCAGCGAAAGCCGATCCAGGTGATCAGCGTGGTTCACGGATCCCGTGACTTGGCGGTATTCTTCTCGCTACGGCTTGGCCCCGACAAATGACGCGATGTCGGGTAAGGTCGCGAAAAGATCCCTGCCACCGGCGGGCGTGATCGCCCACGGCATTCCGCCACTCTCCTGGGATATTCTTGTTCCCACCGTGAGGCATATCTCGTCCGTTTCACGCTATCCAGGCGTGACCTCCCTCCGAACTGCTTTGTTGTCGCTCGTTCTGCCGGCTTCGGCCAGCTTGCTGCCGGCTGCAACGGTACATTTGAATGTCGCCGCCACCGTCAGCGGCAGCATCGGCTCTATCCCTCTCAACCAGACGCCGATCAAGCTGTACCTCAGCATCGATGACGCGCGCATCACGGGCGCTATCGGCTCCCAATCCACCCCACGATCCGGCACCGCTCGCATGCAGTTCCTCAACAACGGCGTCCGCACTTATCCCATCCTCACCGGCCTCCTCCAAGTCAGCGTCGCCAACGGCACCCTGTCCTTCACGCAAACCGGCGGCAGCACCATCACGGTAAACAACAGCGCGCTCGCCACTACGGACCTTCGGAGTGCAACGGCTTACTCCCACGCCGGATCAACCGCCCAGCCGGCGCTCACCTTCTCGACCAGCAGAGGTACGCTCGCCATCAACGCGGGATCTGTCTTCACTTTCCATAATCAAGACCCAAGCATGGAAATCGGAGGCGTTGGTGGTGGTGTCACCACGTTCTCAACAACCACCAAGGCCATCACGGATACAACGCAGGTGTCTCAAACCGTCGAGACTTTTCTGACGCGCATCACGGCCCGCCTCAACAATGGAAACCCGGTCTACGACCAAAGCGTCACTGCCGCCTTCGCCGACGCGTCCGTCCAGGCTGCTGTCAACCAAGCCCGCTCCGCGCTCACGACCGCCGCCAATGGCTCCGCAGTCACCACCACGGGGCCCACGCGCACATCGTCAAATCGTTCGCTTGCCAACTCCAGCCAGCAGACAGTCAATGGCGTCACCACTTCTGAAACCATCGCGGGCAACATTGTTGGCCCGGCCCACGTGGCGGTTGCCGACGAGGGCCAGACAAACTTCTTTGTTGCCGCCGGCGACACCAACATCGACATCTTCACCACCAACATCACCCCCCGCACCATCACCACCACCAACACCTACCTAACCTCGGAAACCTACACCCTCGAAGGCTCCACCACCCCCGTCACCCCGCCCACCGGCATGC
>CAYLPH010000137.1:0-12622 GCA_964385495.1 uncultured Candidatus Solibacter sp. | reverse complement strand
CCACTCTTGTCAAGTGGCAAACTCGTGGCTGTTTGAGAAAATGTCCAAACTCCAGGGCGGGTCCCCAGACCCGCGCGGGACCCCCAGGTCCCGCCGTCTGCCCTCCCTCACCCCGGCGGCTCCACCCGCAACCACCGGCATAGCATCCGATACGTAAACCCCCACAACGGCACCCCACCCACATCAATCGCCGGGAACAACATCTCCGGCGGCAACCCCGGCACCGCCTGCACCCGGTGCAAACTCATATCCAACACTCGAGCCACCGGCATCCATACCGCCTCCTCCGCCTCGCTAGCCTGCAACGTAAACGGCAGCGGCTCCGGCACCCGGAAGGCAAACGCCGCCACCCGTACCACCCTCCCCACGCGCCGCCCCGCATCCGAATCCGGCAGCCGCTCCGTCATCTGCTCCCGCTCCAATACAATCCCAACTTCTTCCCTTAACTCCCGCAGCGCCGTATCCAGCAAATCCCGATCCGCCGCATCCCGCCGTCCCCCCGGAAACGCCCAATGCCCCGACCATGGATCCCGCTCATTCCTCGCCCGCCGCAGAATCAAAATCGACTCCTCCGGCAGCATCGCGTGCACCAGCGCCACCGCCGCCTGAGGCTCTAACTCGCCGTTCCTCATCCCACCGCCTGCGAAACCGCATCGCACGCTGGTTGCAGCACCGTAGCCTTCGACTCCTCCGCCGGCCGCGTCGTCAACAACACGCAAATCAAGTCCCGAGCCGGATCCGCCCACGCTACCGTCCCCGTCGACCCCGAATGCCCAAACGTCCCCGCCGAACAGCCCTTGCCAAATCCCTCCGGGCCCACTATCCACCCGATCCCAAACGCGCGGTTCGGCCCCTCCGCCTGCCGTGTGATCATCTTCCGCGCCGTCGCCGTCTTCAATGGTCCATCCACCGGCTTCAGGAAATACGCCAGCAACCGCGCCACATCCCCCGCCGGCGCATGCGCCCCTCCCCACGGCGCCCCCAGATTCCGCCAATACGGACTGTTCCAGTTCCAGTTATCCCCACCCGGCACCTCGCACTGCGCCGTATCCGCGATCCGCCGCGACCCCAACCCCAACGACGTATCGTTCATCCCCAGCGGCTCGAAAATCTCGTTCCGCAGATACTCCCGCAGCGCCTGCCGCGTGATCCGCTCCACGCATTCGGCCGCCAGCAGAATCCCCATACTCTGGTAGCGCAGTTCCTTGCCCGGCGAGAACAGCAGCGGCGTCTTGCAGGCCCCCGCCACGAACGCCTTCAACGGCGCATTACGCTTCCGCAGCGCTTCGTTCTCCGGCAGCATATCCGGCAACCCCGACGTATGCGTCAGAACATGCTGCAGCGTAATCCTGCCCCGCTCGCCACCGCGGAACTCCGGAATGTACTTCTGCACCGGATCCGCCAGGGACAGCTTCCCCTGGTCCACCAGCCGCATCGCCGCCATCGCCGTCATCGGCTTCGTGATTGACGCGAGCAGGAACACCTCATCGGCGCCCCGTGCCTTCCCAAATGCGCGCGCCACTACCGTGGTCCTCTGCTTCACCAGCAGCACCGCGTTGCCTACCTTGCCATTGGCCGCCGCATCGTCCAACAGCTTATGCGCGCCCTCCAACTGCTCCTTGCGTAGCGCTGCCGTAATCCCCAGCAACAAACTCCGGCGTGTCATGCCCCTCCTCTAAGTCTCACGTCGACGACGGCTCCGGCTTGTCCGGCCGCGCCAGTAACCGCCGCAGATCCCCGATCATATCGTCAACCGCACCCGCCTGGCTCACCGAATACACCCCCCGTACATAGCCATTGCCATCCACCAGGTAAAACTGCTTGCTGTGCGCCGTGATCTCCTCCGGATCCAGATGCCGCTGCGTCTTCACCTGAATCTCCCGCACCGTCTCCTTCGGCCCATGCAGAAACCGCCAGCGCTCGGGATCAGCCCCGTACTTCCCAGCGAAGGCCGCCAGCCGCTCCGGCGTGTCGTACTCGGGATCCACGCTGACCGACAGCAGCCCAACTCGCCGTTCGCCCTCCAATCGCTTCTGCAACTCCTTCATCACCGCGCTCATCCGCGGACACACCGCCGTACAGCGGGTGAAAATCAGATCCAGGATCCACGCCTTGCCCGCCAGGTCCCCACGCCCGAACGCGCGCCGCCCCTGATCGACGAAAGAAAACTCCGGCAATTGCCCGAAGTCCGGCAGCAGATCGTTCTCGTCCACCTTGGGCGCTTTCGCACACCCGGCCAGCAAGCCCGCGAACACAAAGCAACGGCGGTTCATCTGCTATAACCTCAGAGTAACCCCATGGCCCGCCTGCTTGCGTTCCTTGTCGCCGCTTCCCTCTTCGGGGCCGATTACCAGGCTCCCGCGGGCGTTCGTCCGGCACAGCGCCGCCCCGGTGCGGCCAGCCTTCTCCCCGGCGGCCGCCTCATTTCCCCCGCCGGACGCCAGTTCACCACCGGCCCTGGCAGCTTCGGCATTGCCGTCAGCCCTTCCGGCAAAACCGTCGTCACCGCCGACGGCGGCCCCCGCATGTTCTCGCTAACACTCCTCTCGCAAGTGGCGCCCAACAAGTGGCAGACCGAATCCATCGTTCCCTACAAAATCGAAAAGGGCGAGTACGACGACGCCGACTGGCTCAGCGTCTTCATGGGCGTCGCCTTTGAAGACGAGCGCTCCCTCTTCGTCTCCGAAGGCAACACCGGCGTGGTGCGACTCATCGACGCCCGCAACGGCAAAAAGAAACAGCTCTTCCACCTCAACCAGGGCGACTGGCGCGACAGCTTCTCCGGCGACCTCGCCTATGACGCCAAGCGCGAACTCCTCTACGTCCTCGACCAGGCCAACTTCCGCCTCGCCATCTTCGACACCCGCCGCAGAAAGCTGATGTCGTCCCTTCGCGTGGGGCGCCTGCCGTTCGCCATCGCGCTCTCTCCCGACGGCAAGCGCGTCTACGTCACCAACACCGGCATGTTCGAATACCGGCCCATCTCCGGTGCTGGCACCCGCGAAACCGCCGCCACCGGCCTCCCGTTCCCCGCCTTCGGCTTCCCATCCCAGGAGGCCGCACAAGGCATGGAAACCAAGAACCGCGCCGGCGAAACCGTCCGCGTGCCCGGCCTCGGTGATCCCAACGCCCCTGAAGCCAACTCCGTTGCCTTCGTGAACGTCGAGGAGCCCGCCAAACCCAAGCTCGAAGGCTACGCCCGCACCGGCGCATTGTTCGGCAGCCTCAGTCTGGGTGGATCCGCTCCCTCCGGCGTCCTCGCCACCGCCGACCGCGTCTACGTAACAAACGCTCATAACGACAGCGTCACCGTGCTCCACGCCCAAACCCGCCAGCCCCTGGCCGAGATCCCCCTCCGCATCCCCGGCCTCGAGAACCTCCGCGGCGTTATGCCCATCGGCATGGCCCTCCATGAAGGAACCGGCTGGCTCCTGGTCGCCGAAGCCGGCATCAATGCTATTGCCGTCCTCGACACCAGACAGAACAAGGTGCTGGGTCACATCCCCGCCGCCTGGTTTCCCACCGCCATTCGCCTCGTCAACGAGACCGTCTACGTGGCCAACGCCAAGGGCCACGGCACCGGACCCAATGCCGCCCGCGAAGGCCAGCTCACCCGCACCTTCCAAGCCGACATCCGCCGCGGCGCCCTCCAGATGCTGCCCCTGCCCACCCCCGATGAACTCCCCGCGCTCACCCAGCAGGTCTATGCCAACAACGGCTTCCTGCCCTCCAAAACAAAACCGCTCGCGCTGCCCGAAGAGATCCGCCACGTGGTCATGATCGTCAAGGAAAATCGCACCTATGACGAAGTCTTCGGCGACATCGCCTCGGCATCGAACGGGCCTGCCAGCGGCATCTGGGATCTCGCCCGCTTTGGCACGCCCGGCACCTTGCGCTCCAACACGCCCGGCGCGCTCGCCCAGCGCTTCAGCCTGCGCAATGTGAACGTCACCCCCAACCATCACGCCCTCGCCCAGCGCTTCGCCTTCTCCGACAACTTCTACGCCGATTCGGAGGGTAACGTCGATGGCCACCACTGGCTAATCGGCAACTATCCCGATCCGTGGCTCGAAACCACCGCCATGTCCGGCGGCTTGAAGCCGTTCCGGCTGGAAACCAAAGCCCCCGGCCGTCTGCGCTTCGTCAGTAGCAACTCCGGGCTCCATCCCGATAACCAGCAGGAGAACGGAACCCTCTGGCATCACCTCGCCCGCCACAACATCAGCTTTCGTAACTATGGCGAGGGCTTCGAACTGGCCGGCACCGATGCGGGCCCAGGCCTCAAGCCCACCGGCGCCGCCGCGCTGGTCAACGCCCCCATGCCGCAGCCGCTCTACGAAAACACCTCGCGCGACTACCCGCAGTTCAACACCAACATCCCGGACCAGTACCGCGCCACGCAGTTCATCAACGAGATCGACAAACTCTACGTCCAACCGGGCAAGGATCTGCCACGCCTCCTCTACCTCCACCTGCCCAATGACTTCATGGCCAAACCCCGCCCCGAAGACGGCTATCCCTTCGAGGCCTCTTACGTCGCCGACAACGACCTCGCGTTAGGCCGCATCATCGAATATCTGTCCAATTCCAAGTGGTGGCCCAACATGGCTATCTTCGTCACCGAAGACGACACCCAGGGCGGCATCGACCACATCGACAGCCACCGCACCGTCCTGCTGGTAGCGAGCCCCTATGCAAAACGCAATTACGTCTCGCACACCAACTCCAGCTTCCCCGGACTCCTCAAAACGGTCTTCCGCCTACTGCGCCTGCCGCCCCTCAACCTCTACGACGCCACGGCCTCCGACCTCGCCGATTGCTTCACCAACCAGCCCGACTTCACACCCTACCAACTCGTCCCGGCCCGCAAAGAGCTCTTCGATCCCAACACCGCCCGCTAACTGGTAGGGCAGACCTCCAGGTCTGCGCGCGACGTCCACGTCGCGCAACTTACCCATTCACATCGATCACCACCCGCCCACGAGTCTGCCCAGCCAGAATCCGCCCCCCCAACTCCTGAATCTTCGACAGCGGCTCCACCGTAATCATCGCGTCCAGCTTCTCCAAAGGCAGATCCGTAGCCAACCGCCCCCAGATCGCCCGCCGCATCGCATTGTTCGTCCGTACCGAGTCGATGCCCAGCAAACTCACCCCGCGCAAAATAAAGGGAAACACCGTCGTAGGCACCTTCGGCCCGCCAGCCACCCCGCAAGCCGCGACGCAAGCCCCCGCCGACAGCGTCCGCAAAACGCCCGCCAGCGTATCGCCACCCACGCTATCCACCGCGCCCGCCCACTTCTCCGATTCCATCGGCTTATTACTCGGCGCCGCCAGCACCCCGCGGTCGATCACCTCCGCCGCCCCCAACCACTGCAAGTATTCCGCCTGCTCCGGCCGGCCCGAGGACGCCACCACCCGGTATCCCAACTTCGCCAGCACCGCCACCGCGACGCTCCCCACACCCCCCGCCGCGCCCGTCACCACCACCGGCTTGCCCCCCGGCTGCAATCCCATATGCTCCAGCGCCATCACGCACTGCATCGCCGTGAAGCCCGCCGTACCCACTCCCATCGCCTGCTTCAGACTGATCCCCGCCGGCAGCGGCACCACATGCGCCGCGCTCAACCGCATCATCTGCGAATAGCCGCCCCACAGCGTCTCGCTAGTGCCGCAGCCAGTGACCACCACCTCATCACCGGCCTGGAAATCCGCCGAAGTGGATTCCACCACCGTGCCCGCCGCATCAATGCCCGGCACCATCGGGTAACTGCGGATGACCCCCGGTTTCCCGGTCACCGCCAGTCCGTCTTTATAGTTCAAACTCGAATAGGTGACCCGGATGAGCACCTCGCCCGCCGGCAGTTGCTCCGGCGTCAGGTCCTCAAATCCGAACGTCGTCTGGCCATCTGCCTGGCGGATGAGAAAGGCTTTGAAAGTTTGCATGCTAGTGTGATTCCGAGGAAGCCATTACCGAGTTTATTCGATCTGACCGGCCAACCACATCACCGTAGTCGATAAAGGAGCAACCCTTGTCTGAAACCATGCAAGCCTGGCTGGTAGACCAATTCGGCGAGCCCGAAACCATGCGCTTTGCCGAAGTCCCCGTCCCCGAGCCCGGCCGGGGCGAAGTGCGCCTCCGCGTCGAAGCCGCCGCCCTCAACTTCTTCGACCTTCTTATGGTGCAGGGCAAGTATCAGGCCAAGCCCGCCTTCCCGTTCACCCCCGGAGCCGAAGCCGCCGGCGTCATCGAAGCCCTCGGCCCGCAAGTAGACGGCTTCGAGCCCGGCGACCGCGTCATCGCCCTCCCCCAGTTCGGCTGTTTCGCCGAACAGGTCGTCTGCCCCGCCACCCGCCTGCTCCCCACCAGCGACCTCATGCCTGCCTCCATAGCCGCCGCCCTCCCCATCGTCTACCAGACCTCCTGGTTCGGCCTCGTCGACCGCGCCCAGCTCCGCGCCGGCGAATGGCTGCTGGTGCACGCCGGCGCAAGCGGCGTCGGCATGTCCGCCATCCAAATCGGCAAAGCATTAGGCGCCCGAGTCATCGCCACCGCCAGCACACCCGAAAAGCTGGCGTTTTGCAAGCGTATGGGAGCCGACGAGGTCCTCCCTTACACGGACCCCGCCTGGGTAGACGCCGTCAAAGCCATCACCGGCGCCGGTGCCGATGTCATCTATGATCCCGTGGGCGGCGACGTCTTCGATCTCTCGACCAAATGCATAGCCCCCGCCGGCCGCCTCGTCATCATCGGCTTCACTTCTGGGCGTATTCCGTCCGTTGCCGCGAACCGCATTCTGCTAAAGAACATCTCCGTGGTAGGAGCCGTCTGGGGCAACTGGTCCCAGCAGCATCCCGAGTACATCCACCAGACCCACTGGAAGCTCATGGAGCTCTACGAGACCGGCCGCATCCAGCCGGTGCTCTTTCGCGAGTACGGCCCCGCCGAACTCCCCCGCGGCCTGCGAGAGCTGGGCAACCGCGCCGCCATTGGGAAAAGCGTGGTCTTGTTCTAACCCCCTCTGCGTGCTCGCCAACTGGCAAAAGTCCCTCACCGCAACCGCGCAACCAAGCCCGGCGCTGTCCGCGCCAGTCGATCCAGCAATCCATCCATACTGATCCCACGAACCTCCGCCTGCCGCGCTACCCTCTCCCGCAGCAGATCCCCATTCAGGTGGAACTGGTGGATCAGAAACTCATCCGGCGTCAGCACATCCAAATCGTACGGCTGCACGCTCGATGCCGGGAAGTCCTTCCGGTTTTGCGTGACGATGCAATGAGCGCCACACCGCACTGCCGCCGCTAGCACGTGCCGGTCCTTGCGGTCGTTTGTCATCGCCTCTACCAGCCCTTCATACCCGTCCACCGCTGCGTCCGGGAATGCCCTTTCCATTGCCGCCAGCCGCCTCTCACACTGACCCGCGTTATACCCCATCCGCAGCAGTGTCCTCCGCAACTCCCGCATGATCTCCGCTGACCACTTTGGGATGTAAAACGCCCGGTCCTCTCCCAGGCGCAGCAGCGTATCGCACAACGGCATCGGCGCCAGCACGCACGTGTCGAGCACCGCCAGGTATGGGTTACTCTGCCCCGTCATCCGGCCCGTCCAGGTCGTACAACCCGTCGGCCGCTTCCGCCCGGGTTAACTCATCCAGGACTTTCCTTCGTTCGGAATCCCGCTTCGACTTATATGCCAGCAGATCCCGCACATAGATCCGCCGGTGCGTCCCCACCATGTGATGCGGAATCTCCCCCCGCTCCAGCAACTTGATGAGGAACTGCCGTGACACTCCCAGCACCCTTGCCCCCTCCACCGTCGTGAACTGCGCATCGTTCAGGACTATAGACACCGCTTGCCCGGCGCATAAATCCGCAATCAGTCTGACTAGAAACTCGTAGAGAGACACAGGTAAGCCTTGTGCCTGCCCGTCTGGTCCAACTAGTTTCGCCCTGCTCCGCTGGATTCGCTCATAGAGCTCCAGAACGTGTTTCTGGTCTGTCTCTGATATAGCCAGCGGCATCTCCAAACCTTTCTTCATTGCCGTCTCTCACCTTAAGTATAGCCCGAACGCTATATCTGTCCTATCTGCTTCAAACGTCGCGGTCCAATTGGTTAAAGGAGCGATCTGGGGTAGCTGGTGCCAGCAGCATCCCGAGTACATCCACCCTCTTTCGCGAGTACGGCCCCGCCGAACTCCCCCGCGGCCTGCGAGAGCTGGGCAACCGCGCCGCCATTGGGTAAGCGTGGTCTTGTTCTAACCCCTCATTGCGATCCCAAGTGGATTCGATAGCGAAAGATCACAGAACCGTGAGAGCCGCGGCTCGCAACAGTATCATTCGTTAAACTCGTCCGTAGACTGACGGTAACCGCGTTGGGCATCTGGTGAACTGGCTGTTAACAACGGCGGATTTGGCTTGGCCCAGGTCGAGTCGTTTCATGACGGTCTTAGGAAACCACGGGCGCATCACGACCAAAACACTGGGGCGGATCTCGCGGGTCGCGGCCAGCCGCGCAGGTGCCGGTCTCGCTATCGTGCCGGTCTAAGACGCCGGTTGCCCGAACGAGCAAAAACTCTCCACTGTCCATCCCGCTTGACCACAACATAGAGCACGTCTGCCGTGCTGATGGTCCTACCCGCCTTATCTTTTCTCGCCCACGTTCCAGTGACATGTACGGTGTCGCCAATGCGCTGGACGATCTGCCGCTTGATCCACTCGCTGTGATCCCATTCGATGGGAGCGCTGTCCCAGTGCGACTTACCCTGGGCGAGGAACTCTTCTCTGCTGGAAATCTGACGGATACGCCCATCATCCAGAATCAAGTGGGGAAACAGCAACGCATCCGCGTACTTCACAGGATCGCGGGAATTCCATCCGTTCATGAAATTCTCCAGTGCTTGCAGCACAGCGGTGTCTTCGTTACCTTGGGCGAAAACAGAGGACGCCAAGACTGCGGCTAGAATGGTCCGGCGAGTCACGTAATAGAGATTACTACATATCATCGCCGACGACCAGCGACCTCATGCCTGCCTCCATAGCCGCCGCCCTCCCCATCGTCTACCAGACCTCCTGGTTCGGCCTCGTCGACCGCGCCCAGCTCCGCGCCGGCGAATGGCTGCTGGTGCACGCCGGCGCAAGCGGCGTCGGCATGTCCGCCATCCAAATCGGCAAAGCATTAGGCGCCCGAGTCATCGCCACCGCCAGCACACCCGAAAAGCTGGCGTTTTGCAAGCGTATGGGAGCCGACGAGGTCCTCCCTTACACGGACCCCGCCTGGGTAGACGCCGTCAAAGCCATCACCGGCGCCGGTGCCGATGTCATCTATGATCCCGTGGGCGGCGACGTCTTCGATCTCTCGACCAAATGCATAGCCCCCGCCGGCCGCCTCGTCATCATCGGCTTCACTTCTGGGCGTATTCCGTCCGTTGCCGCGAACCGCATTCTGCTAAAGAACATCTCCGTGGTAGGAGCCGTCTGGGGCAACTGGTCCCAGCAGCATCCCGAGTACATCCACCAGACCCACTGGAAGCTCATGGAGCTCTACGAGACCGGCCGCATCCAGCCGGTGCTCTTTCGCGAGTACGGCCCCGCCGAACTCCCCCGCGGCCTGCGAGAGCTGGGCAACCGCGCCGCCATTGGGAAAAGCGTGGTCTTGTTCTAACTCCCCCCTCAATCACACCCCAGCGAGAATCGCAGTGCGGCGCAGACCTGCTTCATTCGTAGATTGGTCAGCGTGGCGACTCGCTTGCCCAGGCGAGCCTGTGAGATTGTGACGGCATTGTGCAGATTCACAACGCATGGTCCCTTCATGCCGTCTTCCACATCCAGCGCCACCTCCGAGGGCACATCTCGAATAGCGGAGGTGATTGGAGCAACCGTCACCGTGGAGAGATGGCCCACTGCGCTATCGCGGGTCAACACCAGTACCGGCCGTTGCTTGTCCGGCTTCTCAAACCGGCAAAGATGGACAGCCCCACGGCTTATTCGTTCGGCCAAACCGCTATATCCTCCCAATGCAAATATTGTTCTGGAAGCTGCGGTTTGGCCATATAGCCGCTCCGGTCGCGTTCTTCCAGATCGCGAACTGCCAGACGTCGCAGGTGCTCCTCCAGAGCTTGGCGAATCAGCGCGGATCGGTTCACCTTTTCTCTCCTGGCGGCCTTATCCGTTACCTCTAAGAGCTCATCGTCAAGCACGACCTGAATCGTTTTCATTGTGGGGTACTATCCACAGTGTACTCCACAAGAGATCCCTCTGCCCCTACCTGCCGGTTTACGTTCACAAGAGTTGAAAACATCCCGCATCCCCCTCATTCCAAACCCCAAATAGCCTCTCAGCCACCCCCATCACCCCACCCCGCCCCACCCCTCATCTGCTAGCTTCAAATCGGGCAAAACCCCCGCCGGGCCGAACACCCGGCAAAACCCCAGGACGCAGTTCCCGGACACCCAAAGAACGCAGAGCAGAAGCACGCCATGAGCCGCACCACCACTACTGCAAATCCCGATCATTACCTGGACGGCATCGTGCATCTCCTCAATCCAGCCGCCTTCGCCCGCGATCACCTCGGCTTTCACCCCGACCCCCTCCAGACCCAGGTGCTCAACCCGCACGCCCGCCGCGGCCTGCTCTGTTGCACCCGCCAGTGGGGCAAGTCCAACGTCCTCGCCATACTCGGTCTGCACCCGCGTACTTCCAGCCCGGCGCCACCGTCCTGGTCGCCGCGCCCGCTCAGCGCCAGTCCGACGAACTCGTCCGCAAATGCGCCCTGTTCCTCGAGCGCCTCAACATCCGCCGCCGCTCCGACGGCACCAATCGCGGCTCCCTCGTGCTCCCCAATCTCTCGCGCATCGTCTCGCTCCCCCATTGCGAGCAGACCATCCGCGGCTTCTCCGCTCCTCACCTCATCCTCGTCGATGAGGCCGCCCACGTCCCCGACGAACTCGCCGACGCGCTCTCGCCCATGCTCGCCACCAACAACGGAGCCCTCTGGCTCCTCTCCACCCCCGGCGGCCGCGAAGGCGTCTTCTATCACGAGTGGCACCGCCACCCCAGCGATTGGATGCGCTTCTCCGCCACCGCCGCCGAATGCCCGCGCATCTCCCCGGACTTCCTCGCCTCGGAAGCCGGCCGCGGTTATCCCGGTTCCCGAACCGTTCCGGCCTTCGTCACTCGCCGAAAGCTCTATCCTATTTGGATCGCCGCCGCGGGAGCGTCCTTGGCGTTCTATTCGCTAATCTAGTAGTGCTCGACCCAATCCGCCCGCAACCACTCATGCCTAGACCGCTCAAGATCGGACCAGCACGAATCGAGCAGTTGCACATCCAGAACTATCGTGCGCTGCGTAACATCGAGTTGAAAGAGCTTACGCCGCTGACCGTGCTGCTAGGCCCGAACGGGAGCGGCAAGTCGACTACCTTCGACGTCTTCAACTTCCTTTCCGAGTGCTTTCAGTTCAGCCTACGGCACGCATGGGATCGTCGCGGACGCGCAAAGGAGCTGAAGACCAGAGGCCAGAATGGTCCGCTAATGATTGAGTTGAAGTACCGCGAGCGTCCGGGCCAACCGGTCATTACGTACCATCTCGCGATCGATGAAGGAAAGCGCGGCCCAATAGTGGTCGAGGAATGGTTGCAGTGGCGGCGAGGCACACGAGGGCAGCCATTCCGATTTCTGGATTACAAGGAAGGAAAAGGCCGCGCTGTCAGCGGCGAGATGCCGGATGAGCAGGATCTACGGGTCGAAGTTCCACTAAAGTCACCGGACCTCATCGCCGTTAACGCTTTAGGCCAGTTTGCGGATCATCCCCGCGTCGCGGCTCTGCGCGAGTTTATCACTGACTGGTATGTGTCATACCTGGCAATTGAGGACACCCGCGGCCAACCCGAGGCAGGGCCGCAAGAGCGCCTCAGCAAAAGCGGAGATAATCTCGCCAACGTTATTCAGTATCTGCGAGAGATGCACCCCGAGCGGCTTGAAACCATCTTTGTGCGGTTGCGGGAGCGGGTGCCTCGCCTCGAGAAGATCCTGGCGGAATCGATGCCTGACGGCCGGCTGCTGCTGCAGATCAAGGACGCGCCGTTCGAACAGCCGATTCTGTCGCGATTCGCGTCTGATGGCACCCTGAAGATGCTCGCTTACTTGATCGTGCTGCATGATCCGGAGCCGCCTCAGTTCATAGGAATCGAAGAGCCTGAAAATTTCCTGCATCCTCGTCTTCTTCCTGAACTAAGCGAGGAATGCGGGCGGGCCACGGAGCATTCTCAGTTACTGGTCACCACGCATTCCCCCTTCTTCTTGAGTTCCATCAGGCCAGATGAGGTCCGGGTTCTTTATCGGGACGAACATGGCTACACACAGGCCAAACGTGCTGCCGACATTCAGGGAGTGCCCGAGTTCGTAAAGCACGGTGCGTCTCTGGGACACCTCTGGCTGGAGGGTCGGTTTCTTGTCGGCGATCCACTTGTTAATGCCGGGGCCCCTCGACGCCCGCTGGATCGTTCTTAATGATCCCGAATCCCCCTCATTCCAAACCACAGACCACCTCCCAATCCCCCCTATCACCCCCCCGCCGGCCCCCCCCCCGGGGGGACCGGGCGATGGGGGCAGACCCCCGGGCGCGCGG
>CAYLPH010000136.1:0-12990 GCA_964385495.1 uncultured Candidatus Solibacter sp. | reverse complement strand
CCGGTCGCGGAAGGGCCCGGCTGTGGAAGTTCGCTTTTGCGTTCAGGGAGTCATCGGCGACCCCTGCGGAATCCCTCTTCCCAGCCGGGTAAGGCTGTTGCCGTCCCACACAGCAACTCCCAGCCACTGCCGCAGCCATGCCAGAACCGGAGAGCGTTCGCCCAGCCAGCGGCCAAGCGTTTCCAGCAGGATCGAATGCTCAACCGAATCGAAGAACCGTTCGATGTCGGCATCCAGTACCCAATGCAGCCCCGCCTCGCGATGCGCCGCCAGTGCCCGATACGCGTCTCTCACCCCCATCCCCGGACGGTAGGCGAAACTGGACGGGTGAAAGCAGGGATTCCACCGCTGGCCGATCCAACTAGCGACGGCGGACTGCGCGATTCGATCGGTAACCGACGGTATCAGGAGCAGCCGCGTTGTGCCATCCTTTTTGGGCAACTCTGCCACCCGCAGCGGCCAGGGCTGATAACTTCCCTCGCACAATTGACGCGATAAGGCTCGCAGACACGCTGCCGCCGCTCGCCCGAACCGCGCCGTCGTCAGTCCGTCACAGCCGGCCATTCCCGCTTTCGCTTGCACCCGCTGCCATGCGTGATCCAGATCGAGCTGCAACGCGACCACGGAAGCTGGCACCTCCGCGATCGCTTTCCCCGGTGCTAACGCCATTAGCCAAGACCTCCTTTCCGCATGCGATTCGCCGCCAGCGTAAACTGTTCCAACGCCCGTTCCCGCAGGGCATCCGTGATCTCGGGCGGCAGGTTCTGCCCTAATCCGTCGATTGCTTTTAGCCGGGCCCGAAAGAGATCCAGTAACAAACCCTCCTCCCGATCGGCGGCGATCGCCCGCAGCCGCACTTGGCGGCATTCCCACTCCCGCTCCAGAGTTTCCGCGGTCAGTCTCGCTCTCGCCACCCCTGCCTTCAACAAAAGCTGCCGCGCCTCGCCAACGGCATCCTGCCAGTCCTTATATTGGGCAAGCCGCGCTCGCCGGTCGATCTCGTCCGCTCCCAGCTCGGTTTTGCCTTCTCCCTTCCAAGGACGTGCGAGACGTAGCAGCCAGTCCGGCCACGCGCGCGATTCTAGGGATTGGGTGTTCTTGGGGTCCGCTGAGGCTGGTTTCTTACCGCTCATGAAGCACCCCCTTCGGCGCACCGTCCAGACGCAGGCTGTCCAGCACGGCACGGAGGTCATCGGCTTCCGCCGCCTCCTCGTGTACGCACGCCGGGGGCCTGCTCCATAGATCCCGCTGCGTTTGCAGCCCAGCGGCAAAGCGCCGCAAGTCCGCCACCATCCGGAGAATGCCGAGGTGTTCCCGCAGTTGTGCGGCCAGGACCGGAATGAGTAGCTCCACGATCCACGCCAGTGGCGCGTCGGCTAGCGACAATAGGTACAGGGAGGGGCAAACCAGAACCAGGCACGCGTTGCCGCTGGCTGCCAACGCCGGTATCGCGTGGAGGGTCAGATTGAGCAAGATTGCCAGTGCCCACGGCATTGTTGTCTGCCGAGAGAAGGCTGCCGCTGACATCCAACTCCCCGACGCTACCAGCAGGGCCACCATCGCCATAATCAAGAGTTCTCTCGACCTCATGTAAGGAGGACGCTTCGACGGCGAGAATCTTTCGGGGTTCGGGAAGGTTTCTCCGATTGCTGGGTTACGCTGACGGGAGTGGCGGTATCGGCGCCGGAGTTCGGTGGGGGGAGAAAGGCTTCGCGAAGCTGCCGAATTGGGATCAGGCCTTTGTTTTCAGTGAGTGACAAACGGCCGGGAGAAGGGCCTCGGTAACTCTCACATTATAAACGACTTAGACGCCGTTTTCCCAACCCGCAAAAAGAAACCCAACCGGGCGTCCCGGTTTTCCCACATAACTACCGTATTTTCAAGCACTTCAAACCTCGTGCACTTCAAACCTCGCCCTCAAAAACTTAAGAAACCGGCCGAGCCCCGAAGCGAAGGAGACTGAAACGGGATACTCCTTCTGATCCAAGAAGGTCCTTGTCAGATGCTCCCGGCAGAGCCCCCGAAAGCCGCCGCCGATGCAAGCGAACTCTCCGCTTGCTTGAGCGCCGTTCGAGTAGCGGCGCGAACTGCGGGCGGCGGTTGTAAGGGTGCGGCGAGTTGGCCAACCGCCCACCTCGTCAGATCCGGCTTCATCTCCTCGCGGTCGGTGGAGTGGCTCGTCTGCCTTGCCGGGTGGAGCATCTCAGCCGCCGGCGCGGACCCCGCGCATCACCTGACCGGATCAGTCTCGTTGCGTGTCCACCAACGGACAAGCTGTTAGAGAATCCATTTCCCTCGGCCTGCCGCGGCGACGCAGGGCAGCGCCGTCCTTGTTTACGGCAAAGAATCCGGCAAAGGCTCGGATTCGGAGCGGGGGGCCTTCGCTCCCCCAAAAAGAAAGCCGCGCGGGCGGGGATCCCGATCAATCCCCGCCCGCGCGGCCGTTCTCTACCTTTCGTGCAACCTGCCTTGCGCAAGGTCAGGTTCAAGAGCGTTACTTGGCCGTGCGCACGGCGACTTGCGGAGTCACCACCGGCTTCGGCGGGTTGCTGGGTGCGACGCCGGGCCGCTCCCGAGGCACGACGTCGCGCAGCCGGAACTTCACTTCTCGCCTGCTGAGAGCAGCTGTCACTCCGTCGACCGCCATCGCATAGCGCGTGCCCCGCTCTGTTCCGCCGGCGATACCGGTCCATTCGCCGCGGCTATTGAACAGCAGCGTTCCCGAGGGAACCGCCAAGTCGGTCACCATCTGCATGAGCCCATGGCGCGCTTCCATACGCGAGACCTTGCCGTGCTGGGTCTTGCCGTCCCACGCGACCCCGGTTAGTGTTTCGCCGGGCTTCACACTTGCCGCCGTCGCCGCCACGCCGGGGCTGCTCACCGCAAACCGCAGCAGGACGTAGTTCCGTTTATAGTCGAACGCCGTCGCCCCAAGCGTCTCCACGCGCCTGCCATCCGGCAGTTTCACCGCCACTCGGGCCGCCTCCCGCAATGCAAGCAGCGGCACAGCCAAAATGCCGCCCGCCGTCACCCAAACCCCCGTTGCATGCCTCAGGCACTCACCCTTCGCATTTAGCGTGATCACCTCCGCTAGGGCCTTATGCTGCATCGCTGGCGCCGCCACTTTGTTAGGCGCCGTGCCGGACGCCGTTTCCGCGTTCAGATTCGTCAGGAGAGAGAGAAACAAGAATTGGTAGGTCATGTGTATGTTGCCTCTGCTCTGGTAACGCGTTCGCCTGCGTATCCTTACACGGTTTTTTTCAGAATTTCCTCGCGGGCGCCGGTTCCTCCGGTAAAGATTTTGACGCTGCGGCGTCCTCTTGTTAGGACCAGGGCGCTTCGTCCATAATGAGAGGTCTCCAAATGTCCAGATATTCTGACGCTGAGTTTCTCGATAGCCTGGGAAACCCTCGGGTAATGACGTCTTTGGCCGAACTGGACCGGACGCCACCGGCTCACGTAGTAGCCTGCTATCGCGATCCGGAGCTCTGGACCGCTACTCCCATTACCATCGAGTGGCTGCTGGACCTGACATTGGCCCAGATTTGGCACTTTCGCGCGGTATGCGATTGGGCCACGGAACTTGTCTATGACTTGATACGCCGGCCCCTCTATTACAATGCCGTCCGATGGCAGGCCGAAGATCCGGACGACGCTGTGCAGTACACGCTCTGTCGTGCCTTCTTGAAGGCGCCGGCGTTGACGTCTAGGGGTGAGAATGTCTGCCTGGAGGCTTGGATGAAGACGGTGGAGCGGAACTTCATCATGGATCGGCACCGTTGCCGTGCGCGCTTGTTGGTTGACGAGCCTCCGGACGATTTGATTTCGATTCCGGACGAAGGCCCAAGCCCGGAGGCGGCTACTGCAACTGTCCAGTTGCGTCAGATGCTGCACGATTGTCTTGCCACTTTACAGGAACAGGATCGTAAGTTGATCCACTTGAAACACTTCGAAGAACTTCCTTATGAGAACACCGCCGTTATTCTGGGTGGAAATCGCGTAGCCTTGGCTACACGCTTCAACCGCGCCAAGAAGAAGTTGAGAGAGTGCCTTGATCACAAACTGGCGGAGCGCCGGTCTGGCAGGCAAGAAGGAGCGAAGGAATGAACTTCGAGGAAACAATCTGGCGGGATCAGTTCAGCGAGTTGCTCGGAACGCCGCTGCCGCCAGCCCGAACCCCCCAGTGTCCTCCTTTAAGCCGTTTCCTGCCGGCTGCCTGGCGGCCGGAGGATCTGCCTCATGTCGCCGCCTGCAAATACTGCCAGCGGGCCACTGCGGTGTCCTGGCTGGTGCACTGCCCTTCTCTTTCCGAAGTGCTGGCCTATGCCGCCGCGCCTGCCCAGTCGCCATTCCAAGAGGCATGGGCTGCTCATCTCTCCAAAGAGCGTTGTCCCCGTTGCCGGCTCCTCCATAAGTGGGCCTCTCGCCTCAATGGGATTGTTGATTCCGGTGTGGCCTATTTCCATTTCCCTCCGGCTCCCACGTCGCTTGCCGCCGCCGCCGGTGCTGCTGATCTTTATCAGGAAACCCACATACTCCCGGCCGACTGGTCCCTCTCCTTGCGGGAAACTCCGGAGGGGATCGTTGCCCGCGTGGAGGCTTCCGATATCACGATTGCCGGACGGCAGGTACGATTTCATCTCATCGGTGCCGATGAGGTCAAGCCATTGGCCGCCACCTTTGCCGCCACCGAAGGCGGACGTGCCATTTATGCGGAATCCGCTCCTTATCCCGAATGGCTCGGACGGCTTGGAACCGGATGCGCCGTCGTCCTGGAGTTGTCGTAATGACCTTTCCCCCGCCTCTTACCTTTTCGGCAGCCAGCGGAAGCGACTTCTACCTAAGCGCCTCGAATCTGGACATCTACGTCGACGAGCAATGGCCCGGGTGTTTCGACAGCAGCCGCGACCAGGAGGCAGTCGTCTCGGTGCTTGTCGTTCCAGGTGGCCTCACGCCCCAGTTGCCGCAACTGGCTGACCATCAATTTGCCAAGCTGACGGACACCGAACGTTGCCACCTTCTCCAATCTTTATTCCTCTCCCGGCCAGTCTTTCCTTTCCTTCTGCGCCTGCAGACCCCGGGCCGGCAGGCGGTCGAGAGCCGGGAAGTGCTTCTGGGTGCCGCCTTGCGCCTGCTTCTTGGTTGTGTCGTGCCTCGTCCCGCCGCCAAGAAGGTTTCGTTTCGCCTCTTCGTCGATCAGGATGATGGCAAGTCTTACCGGCCCGGAATGGACTTGAACCCGGTGGCTCGCGCCCTGCTCGTCGACGCGCAACGGAATCATCCGCGGCTCTTCAAGGCCTGGGAACTTGCGGGCGCCGAAGTGATTGAATCGAGCCATCCGCTCATTAGCTGGTGCGATTTCCTCAATCATGCGCTGCCGCGTCCCGACCTTCCGAACCGAAAAGCCTATACCGATTGGGCGAACGCATCGAACTGGCCGGGCTTTGCCGAAGTCGCCGATTCGCAAGTGGAATCCATCCTTCGAGCGGCGAACCCCTCCCCTGCCGCGCTCCCATCTCTTGTCGATACGATGCTGCCGCTATCCCGGTTTCGTTGGGGCCGCGAGATCCTTGCTGTCTGGCAAGGCCAGATGGATAGGTACGGACAGCGCTTGCTGCGTGAGTTCTTACGCCGCTATGATGCCCCCGACCGCGATGTGCGCCTCCTGGAACGCCAGTATCTGGTTCTTCGCGACCATCTGCTGCCCGCCAATCCGGACCCTCCCCGTGGCTATAAGCTCGTCTCCACTGCTCTGCAGTTCCATTACGCCAATCACCGTGGCGATCCTTCCCAAGCCGAAACGGCCGCCGCCGACTTCCAGCGATCCTGGCGCAAGATCGGCCGTGGCGATCCGGAACTCGCGCTTCATACCGCGATACTCCTTGCCGTCCACGACTTCGATCAGTTCGAATTCGATCGCGCAAACCTCTTTCTTAACGACGTGGAGGCCGAGTTCAGCACCAGCGGGCTGAGTCCAAGATTGCGTGGCATTCTGCTTAGCGTGCGGGCTCAAACCGCTGCCCTTCTCCGTCGGCCAGATCAGGCCGAATCCCTGTTCGCGTCCGCCATCCAGGAATTGCAGGAGATCGACGATCCCATCGATCGGACGCAGGAGGTGGCTCGGACCACCAACTACCGCATGGCCAATCTTGCGGATTTCGATTCAGCCGCCCTCTCCGCCGCCCTCCAGCACCGGTTCCCATCCCTTCCGGAAACGTTGGTCCGCCTTGCGTCCGCTTCCGCCATGCCGGATGACTACGAGCACGCCCTCTTGCTCCGTTCCATCTATCTGGCAGGGGCACAGCCCTGGAGCCGCGATCTAGCCTTCTCCTACCTGCAATGCCGGGAACAATGGTGCCATGGCAACTCCCATCCCTGGGAGTTCATCTACCTTTACCGCGCTCTCCTGCTCTACATTCGTGCCGAAGAGACACTTCAGAGCCCGATGAATACCGCCTTCAGGCAGGCGCTGCGCGTCTGCTCGGCCCAGAGCCGGGGATTCACCATGCGCCTCATCGCGGCCATGATTGCGACCTGCGCCTTCCTCTGTACCGGAGACTTAGCCTTCCGGGAGCAGGCGGAAGCTTCGTTCCCCGAGCCGGGACATGCCGCCGCTGATCGGGCCATGGCCTCGCTTCGCGCAATGCTCGCAAAGCCCGAAGACTTCCTCGTCACGGATGCCCTACTTGCGCTGCCCTTCTACTACCACTAAGACTAAGCAACGGCCTTAGAAATAGGGAATTCGCCCCATCAGTCCTTCTGCCCAGTCTTGCTCAGCCATGCCCGGATGTTGCTCCAAACAAGGTCCCAACCAGCGCGCCCATCCGGGCGCTCCCTCCTTCGAACGGGCCTCGCACCATGCGCCGATCCCTCGAACAGCTTCCAACCCCGCCCCGCTTCCTGAGAGCCCCGCATAATACACGCCATAAACCAGATGGAAAAGCTGGAACAGCGGGTTTCGGCCTTTCTTGCCGAAATCCATCGCCCGTTCCAGGAACGCGAGGCGTTCTTCCGTACTGTGCGCGCGGTTTCTTGCACATGACAGTAACGCAAACGCGTAGGCATGCGACCACGATTCCGAGTAAGGCGCCTCGTGGGGCGGCGTGAATCGTTGTTGCCGCAGCCGCGCTAACTCCGCCTCATAATGCAGGCAGAACGTCAGGTGGCTCTCCGCCCTTTCCCGCGGCGCCCAGATGGTCTTCGACTCCCCAAGCAACTGCTCCGCCCGAGAAAGGTCTTCCTCCCTCCCCCGCCGCAGCAGGGCATGAATCAGATAGTTCATGTCTTGCCCCGTATCTCCGGCCAGCCCTTGCTTTGCCCACCCTACCGCCCGCTCCGCTGCTTCCACGGCGCGATCGAAGTCTCCTACGAACCGGTACAATTGGGACCGCGTACCGAACACCCGCACCCGTGCTGGTATCGAGCAGTGTTCCAGGGGCGGGGCCAGTTCCAGCAGTTCCAGACCGTAGGCCGCTTCGGCATGATCCAGTAAGGCGCTCCCGATCCTTGCCAAAGAGTTCGCTCGATCGTCGTAGCCGAGATAGGCTACACCTTCCGCCAGCGCGGATCGCAGTTTGTCCAAATACTGCCAAGCGCCCTGGAAGTTGCCCGCGTGTAACTCGCACATCCCCAGCGCACCATCAATCCGGTAACGATAGTAGCCCTCTCGGATTGATGTACCCATCCACAGACATAGCGCCTTGACATCGCCAAATCGTACCGAGCGGTTCAGCCGCTCCGCCAGATCGAGATACTCATCTACTTCCGTAGCCTCAGGCGGCCTGCAGAGATAATCCAACCCCGGCTTCCACTCCTCACAGGCCAGCAGATCCGCCAGACTCGATACTTCCTGGATTCGTACCTGCGGCGCTAGCCCTACGCTCGTCACTTGCTCGGCTTGGCTGGGCAACAGCAGCGCCGGCCAACCCTCACCGTACTCGCGCACGAAGCCCCGAAGTTTATCGGCCACCGCATCGACCTGCCCAATCGCGCCGCTGGTCCAATCTAACGTGCCCGTTGCGAACACTGGGCCAATCCCAAATGCGGCACGTGGTTCCCGCCCCGGCCCAGCCGGTATCGACGTGAGTTCCCGCAGCAATGCCACCAGTAGCGGAAGTTGTAGACTTGACCCGGCGATCGCATCAATGTGAACCGGGCATTGCAGGGCCATCTCGAACGCACGCCGCCAGCGTAAAGGCGGACGGTAGCCGTTCGACTTCTCAAACTCGACCTCCAGTCGCTTCAGTGTCAACATCAGCGCTTTTGTTGGACTCGGCTCCTCCTGCCACCCCATTCTTCCGAAAACGTCGGAAACCCGCCAATCCGCGGAAGCTTGGAACTGCAAGGGAATGACGAGGCCTGTCGAAGCAAACTCGCTGTACACAGGGATCGCATGCCGGGGCAATCGGCAGGGCAACATCGGACCCCACTCTTCTGGCCAAACCTCCCGCAGGCAGGACACCTTCGCGGAAAGAACCGCCGTGCTCAGGAAACGCGTGAAATGAGCGGCTTCGGCTGACTCAGCAACCCGCGCATATCGTCCGGTGAACAGAACGGGATTCGCCGGCCCAAATGCCGAGGAAATCAGCCAGTCTAAGGAGTTCGACAAAGATTGGGTTCTCAATTGCTTCGCCTCTCGCCATGGTTAGGTGGACCTGGACCCGCGCAAGATCCCGTGGCTTAGGTCAGACAAGTCCCTGGGCGCTGCAGTTACCGGTGAACGAACTTAACGAGGCGTTCCACTGCGTGTCAACCCCGAGGAACCTGTTCGCCACCGGTGAGCCGCCTTTATGATCTCCCGGCAATACGCCTCGGCATGATCTTTGTCTTCCTGCTCTACGGAAGACGGACGATTGTGTGCGAGCCGCGTGCGCACGAACGCAAGGGTTTCGAAACACCTGCCCCAATGCCTCTCGTCTTTGCCAAAGATTGGGCTAAAGTTCCTGAAATGAGCTTTTATTACATGCCACAGATCTGCCGGGTAGGTGAAATCGAGGAGATCCTGAGAAGCTTGTGAGCCCACGCTGTGGCGCTCGCGCTGCATGAGTTCACGCCAGTTGTCGACGATCGGTCCCAGACGAGGCTTTTGCCTTACCATTTCGTCTGCCCAGGAGTTGGCACCGTATAGTTGGCGCATCGTGTCCGCGACAATCTCGCGAAGCGCACACTCGGCTTGGCTCCACAGCGGCCACAGATCCACGGAACGGGAGTGCGCCCTCAGGTAATCGGTGAAGTGAGCCGAGAAAGCGTGGTAGTAACCATCAGGACCAGTACGCAGCAGCCCACGGCTCGTTAGTCTCACGGCATCAGCTTTTGTTGCCTGAACGACCGGACCGAAAAGAATTTCCAGCAGTGTCTTGAGAGAGCCATCCTCTTCAAGCAGTTCCACGGTATCGCGGTAGTAGTCAAAAAATCCAACTAAACGCTGGTTCATGGCGTGGTCGAAATCCGTCTTTCCGTGAAGTAGCCACTCTCTTGCTACCTGATAGAGCAACTGGCTGGCGAGGAAAGGATGGCCCCCGGTTTGCGTAAGGATGAATCCAAGCAAATTCGAATCAGCAACCAAATCCGTACTTTCGATGCGCTTGACCAACTCTATAAGTTCTTGGCCATCAAAGCACGAGAGGTGCTCTGAATGCATGATCTGAGCAAGCGTGGAGCCGGATGGGTCGGCCTTGCGCTCGATCTCGTGCAGAAGGCGCCTCGATGTCGTCACAAAAGTCACTTTGCACCGCGGTTGATTCGCCAGTTCACGAATGCCCTGGAACGCCTCCGGGCGGCCTTGGAAGATGCCTCGCGCGTAGTCGAATTCGTCGACAACGAATACGGTGCGCCATCCAAGAGCCCGCATCTGCACGAAGTAATGCAAAACCGCGTGTATCATGTCCATCCACTTCGTACTCTCGGCAACGCAGCGCCCCTTCAGTTTGTCGAGAATCGGATCGCTCACGCCTAGTCCACAGAGTTCTTCGTCCGCTCCCTTCACAAGCGCAATGAAAAAGTCCTCCGCATGAACGCACCATGCGCCCATGGGTAGCCAGACGGGCAACATCTGCTGACGGTTCAATTCCTTCTTTCGATGGATCAGCCCATGCCAAGCTACACTCGACTTCCCGATTCTCTTTGGTCCGATCAGCGCGAGAGACGCCGGTGATGGGGCGTGGATGATCCGATCGTCGAGCGTGGACAGAAGTTCAGAACGGCCCACGAATGCGCTGCCAAATACGAGCGAATTGTAATCGGCGAAAGGATTCATGCTTTCGACTTCTCCTTACTGCGTCGCGAGCAGCCACTCTTTGAACAGGCCCACCCGAATGCGATACCGTGAACTTCCTTCCCGCTCCAGCACTTCACGATCCACGAGTTCGTTGAGGATTTCCGTCGCGGGTCCGCCGGCAGCCGATGCGGAACTGTTGAGATCGTAATAGCGCTGGCGTTTTGTCGCGGCAGCGACGGCGCGCAACGCGGCTTCCACATCACGCCTCTTTAGCGGGTCGACCTCCTGATCCCCAACGGACATGAGATTGTCGAAGGCTCCCTCGTCCAGCCGGTTGTTTCCCGACACCAGTTCGATCTTAACCCGCTCTATGTCCGCGTCCGATACTACACGCTTACGCTTTCGGTTCATGTACTGGACCAGGCGATTACAGAAAATTTGAATGTAGTACGGACTGCCTGCCGTCAGCTCCAGCAGAAGCGGCAAAGCTGGGCCGCGATACCGGGTCTCCAGTGTAATCGGAATACGAATCGGCGTTTCAATCAGTTCCTTGGCGCCCTCGGGATCAAGGTACGACAACGGGATCTGCTCAGAGACCTGAAACTCATTCTGGAACTGCCGCATGAACGGCACCATTACCTGCTGGCCCACCAAAACGCAGCCGAAGTACCGCTTCTCGAGGATAGCCTTCCATGACTTCATAAACGAGGTTGGCAGGTGTCCAGCGCTGATCGCGTTGTACAGGTAACTGAACTCGTCGATCAGCAGCATAAGTCGGGGCCTTCCGCCGGGAACACGTTGGGACAGAAAACGGTGAACTTGCCCCATGTAGTCGTGAAACTTTAGTTCGGGAAGAGTGCACAACTCTTCGTAGCCCGGACGCGGCGGAGGAGCATCCGTCGCCTCTACCCATTGCCGCAGGAGTACGGTGTCGACTTCCTGCATGATGAGGTACAGGAAAGCTGGAAGTGAGATCGTCGAGGCAGTCTGACCTAGGCTGAATTCGACGGGAACAATCGGGGGGGTCAGGCTCCGCGCGAGGTGAAACAACACCGACGACTTTCCCGTTCGCTTCTGGCCATAGATGACCACGCTCTTGAGGGTCGGTGAACTGCATATGAGGTCCGACATGCGCCGCAGCAGGTCGTCACGCCCGTAGAACATGGACTCCTCCTCGACAACTGCCGCTTGGGCGTACGGTGCGTAGGGATTTGGTCTGATCTCTTCGAACGATTTATTGGAAAGACCCACCGAGTGAGCAGTCGGCTCTGTCTCAATGCGGCGGCCACCACGAGTGTTATACGAGAGACGGTACCTCAACGTGAAAACCTCGGCGCTCATAGCCTTGCTAGTGATGCGAAGCGGAACGAGGCAGGTCACCCGCTGATCGCCGGCCAGCGCTTCCGACACGGCACTTGTTGTTTGAACGGTTTCGTATTCCCCGTAAGTTGCTTCAAGAATATGCAGAACGATGTTGCTCGCGGGACTTTTGCCCTCCGGGTTACGTATGAGGATATGCAGCTCGATCTCCGCCGTATCGGGATCCGGCGTGTAGGATTCGATGAGCAACTCTGTCACCAGTTGCTCGGGCTCCGATGCCCGGCGCAGTTGTTCGAAGTGCGCTTCGATCGTGGTGCCAAGTTTCGAAACATAGGGCACCAGGAACTCAATGGCAAGCTTCGTGGGACTCGCCTCTACTTGTTCTACAATTTCGCGAACGCGATTGCGAATCGTGTTAGCGAGACTCTCCAATTCGAGGTAGGCCCGCTGCTGAGTGTAGTCGAGTACTCGCTCAACCAGCGCGGACACGGCCTCAATGCGGCGCTTGTCAAGAGTGCCCGGCACCCGCCCATTGAGCGCTCGGAGCCTCTGGATCTGATCCGAAAGAGCATCCAGCGTCTCTGCCTGGGAGCAGAGGTAGCTGAGTTCGTCAACGCACGACTGCATCCTTCGGCGCACCTCGTGCATACCGCGATTCCAGAGTTGTGCGATGGCAGCCGCTCCCACCGGCGAACTTCCGGATTCCCCTAACATTTGTTGGCACACACGCAGCAACTGCTGTTGAAGCGAAGGATGCTGGCTCGACCGTTCGAGAACTTCCTGCGCCACGCGTTGATTCAACGACGACAGGTACAGCAGCCCCTCCACAACGGGCCCTTGGAGAGGCTCCATCGACAAAGCCTTCT
The DNA here is from genome assembly GCA_964385495.1 of uncultured Candidatus Solibacter sp. Taxonomy (GTDB): domain Bacteria; phylum Acidobacteriota; class Terriglobia; order Bryobacterales; family Bryobacteraceae; genus CADEFT01. The sequence goes on along the minus strand of CAYLPH010000136.1, from coordinate 588 downwards.
CAAGCGCTATTTCCGCCATCGGTAGCCGCGGACGCAGGATTTCTGCGGGCTCGGCATAATACAGCATTATGAATTGGGTGAGTTTAACGGACAACTGATCTGCCCATTCCGGACTCACGAGAAAGGCTTCCGCATAAAACGTGCGCGAGACTTCTGGATCCTTCTTTTCAACTATGCAGAAGTCACCCATGGCTGAGCAGAAGTTGCGTAGATACGCTTTAGCGCGGCCACCGTCCGATACCCCAAAATCCATAAGAATCTTCGCGGCTGATAAGTAGTATGTCGCACGCTCCTTGGGTAGTTTGTCGCCGTGACTGTGCGCACGTCGATCTATGTAGTCGACATCCTTTTCGGTATATTTGTTGGCCGCGCGGCTCTCTGCCGTGGCACCCTCGTACGAGCAGCGATCCAAAAAGTAAGTTATAAAGTCACTCAGTCTGGAGCGGGATTCCACGAATAATTCCATCGTGATGATTAACTGTTCCAGATTGCCGCGTGTCCCGGTCGCACGTGCCTTGCGCAAACTCTCCAGCAGTTCCTGCGCGGAAGCATCGTTTGGTGCCTGACTCAGCAGACTTTGTAATGCCG
>CAYLPH010000135.1:0-13849 GCA_964385495.1 uncultured Candidatus Solibacter sp. | reverse complement strand
GGCATGGAAGTCTCCATGGCAGCTCCGGCCCCGGGATCCAAGAGCCGCGCGATACCGAAATCCAGCAGGACCGCTCGCCCCTCCGCGGTGACCAGGATGTTGGCCGGCTTAAGATCGCGATGCACAATGAACTGCTCGTGCGCGAACTCGACGGCTTGGAAGATCTGCAGCAACAACCGGATCCGGCTATCGACATCGAGCGCGTGGGCGTTGCACCAGCGCAACAGCGGATCTCCCTCCACAAACTGCATCACGAGATACGGCGTACCGTCTTCCGTGAGGCCTCCGTCCAGCAGCCTGGCGATATGCGGATGTTCCAAGCGCGCCAGAATCTGCCGCTCTTCCAAAAAGCGGCGCCGGAAATACTCCGATTGAAAGGAGACGCGCGCCAGCTTGACTGCCGCCTGCTGTTCGAAAGCGCCATCGTCGCGCTGAACCAGAAGCACCACTCCCATGCCGCCGCGTCCCAACTCGCGAACAACGCGATAAGCCCCAATTCGCCGGTTGAGGTAGGGACTCACGGACTCTGTCGGCGAGGGCAGCCGGTCGAGTGGTCCGGAACCCTCATCCACGTACCGCAGGAGCGATTCCACCTCTTCGCGCAACTCGGGATGGGCGCCAAGCAACGCCTCCCGTTGCTCGGGAGCGGCCTCGGCGGCAAGCGCCGCGAGATCGCTAATCTCCCGCCATCGTTCCGCGTCCATCATGATGTTCCTCGAGTTCCCGGTGTAGCCACATTCGGGCGACCGACCAATGCCGTTTCACCGTCGTCCGCGAAACCCGCAGCAGGTCTGCGATCTCGGCAAGGTCCAACCCGCCGAAGTAGCGCAGTTCCACGATCCGGCAGCGCTCTGGGTCGATCTCGCCAAACTTCGTTAACGCCGCGTCAACGGCGACCAGCAGATTACTCGACGGTGCTGGATGGTCCAGGGCGTCTTCGATCGGAAGCAGCACGGCCCCCGCCCCCCGCTTTTCGGCGATCCGCTTGCGGGCGTGATCCACCAGGATGCGCCGCATCATCTTCGCGGACACGCTGAAAAAGTGCGCGCGGTGCTGCCAAGTGGCGCGATCCTGATCCACCATGCGCAGGTACAGCTCATGAACCAACGCCGTGGGTTGCAAGGTATGGCTGACGCGTTCATGATGCAGAAACGCTCCCGCCATCCGGTGCAACTCATCGTAAATCAGAGGAAACAGACGTTCGAACGCCGCCGGATCTCCACCCGACCACTCCCGCAGCAGTGCGGTGACATCTCCGCTGCTCTGACCGCTTTCCATGTTCCCCACAAGATTATATCGAAGGGGATTCATGCGGCGAATTCGATTCTCTATCGAGGAACATGTGGACAACGGAGACCGCCGCGGTGGTTCCCAAACTCTCGTTGGGCCGCGCCGGCCCCTGCCCGCTTGTGGGATCCGCCGGTGCCAGATGCATTGGCGGTTCACTTGCCGCATCCTTGTTGTCTTGCGCATTGTTGGCGTCGCCGGTCAGAACTTGACGAGTACATTACGCCCCTGTGGGTACCGCACGAGCGCCCAGAGGTAGGTCGAGTCGAATCGAATAGAGAGGATCTGGGGTGGCTGCGGAAAACCGGGACTCGGGCCGGCAACTGCGATAGTGTCAAGCACCTGCCCTTTCGTTGTAATTCTCGCCACACTTTCGCCCTCGGAATCGTTGGCAGCCCAGATGTAGGTTCCGTCGAACTCGATCACGCCCGGCATAAAGCCCAACTGCGTTGCGGCCGTCTCGACCTGCCCGGTGGCCGTCCGGCTGACTCGGACCAGTTTGCTCTCGGACGTACAGGCCACCCATACCGTGCTACCGTCGAACACCATCCCCTTCGCATCCACATCCGCGACACACGCATTGATCGTGGAAACCACTACTCCATCCGAACCCCGGTATCGCCGCAACTGGCCTGACTGGCGGTGATACGCCCAGAGATCCGCGCCATCCGATATCAATTCGGTGATGCCGCCCGTTTGGCTTCCGCCAGTAAACAGCAGTTCCCCTTTGGGATTAAGTTTCACGAGCCGGTCCTCTCCCGCGATCCAGATATCGGGACCGTTGCCCGCGATGCGCCGGGTAAGTCCCCAACTGGAACTCACCGTCAACCATGTATCCGGCGGGCTCGCGTAAGACGACACGCCGGTCGACGCCTTGAAGAGTGTCTGTCCCTGAGCCGCCCAGAGCCACACGCCGTCGAAGTATGCGGCGCCCGTTCCTGGACGCGGGATTTCATTGGAGGCGGCCGAAACGAAATCTGGCGGCAAGGTCATTGGGGCGACTCCCAATCCATGCAGGTCACGGCGCTCAATCGAACCAGCGGAAAGCAGGTAAATCGATCGCAGATCGGTTTCCAGGGAAACAGGCTGCGGACCTGACCGGACTTCCCCGCCTAGTGGATTGAGTTCCAATGCTTCGATGACGCCCCGGGCGGCGCTCCAACGCCGCAGAGCGGCTTGGATCACAGGTGGCGGACCACCGCTGCCGCCCGCCGCCGCCGTAGCGCCGGACGGCCCGGGCGGGCCTTGTGGACCGCTGGGGCCAGCGGGTCCCGGAACGCCAGCCGGTCCCTGCGGACCCGCTGGTCCCCGCGCGCCGCTCCAGATCAATTGCAAGGTTGGATAACGGCCCGTTGCGGTATTCTCTCTGCTGTCGAACGAACAGTTCGCCGCCCCAATCGCACTAAGCGCGAAACCCGCGCTTCCGCCCTGATCCAGATCCGCCTTCACGGCGGCAGTGACATCGATCTCGACGAATTGTCCGGCGGCGGGTAGCGCGGCCCGAGTGCTGTTCAACCCATCTCCGGGCGCCGAGGCGTGGGTCACAGCCGCTTCCGTCCAACGGTTGCGCGCCGACGAAACCTGTAGGCTTCCCGGTGATCCCAACCGGTTCACATACAGCGTCAACACAGCGCGGCTCAGTGTTGAGTTCGGCGGCGGCACTGCGGGTATGGCGAACTGCAAATAGACCCGCTGCGTCGAACTCAGCAGAAGGTTCGGACGGCTACCAAAGTTCTCATTGGCCGCCGCGGAGTCGGTGTACGTATCTCCGAGAATGACCACCGATTGCGCCCTCAAGACAGCGCAACTCATACTCATCAGAATTCCCAGTCGATGCATTCGCCTTGTTCCCCTTGTCATTTGCATCGCTCTTGCCCTGAACGGAAGTACTTGCTGCCATTCAGATAGAGCACTTCCTTGCCCATCCTCGCCGCTTGATAGTGCCACAACCGTCCATCGTGGAAGGCCAGTGTCAGTTGCGCCCCGCCTGAATTCCCAGTGGCCGTCCACCGTCCCGCACTATGATCGCCGGTGCGCGAATAACCCATCGCCTGCGGCAGGTCAAACGAAGCGGTCGTCTGCTCGCCGTATTGAAAAGTCCCGTCGGAGCAGAGGAAAATCCGCTCCGTCGACTGCAGGCTTCCCTGAGAAGCACCCGACAGCGAACTGGAAGACCGGCTGAAGTAGTAGCTCAACTTCGTTCCCCCGAAGTAGGCCTTCCATTGGAGATCCTGTCCGGTGGTGTGCCGTGATGGCGCGACCAATGCGATGCCGGCGGCCACCTGTTCCGCAACGGGGGCCAGCCTCGGCCAGGATTCCGGTGTCGTTGCTGCCAGGACAATGAAACAACGGCCGTCCTGGCTGCGTACTCCGGTCAGGAGTCCGCGGATCGGCTGCTCATCCAGAGTTCCTGTCACAGGCACGGCCATTCCCAACGCGCCCGCGAGAGCGAGCGGCCGCGCCGGGCCTTCTGGCTTCAGCGTCACGCCTTCATCCTGGTAGCCGTTCCGCGCTGTCGACACAAGTTCAGCCTCGGTGAAGCGCTCGCCAGATTCCACAAGGATCATGCCCGGCGTGGCTTTCGAGCCAAAGATCGTCAGCGTCCCTTGGCGGGTCAGGAACCCAAAGCCTCCTGGAAGCTGCAGCGTCAGTCCCGCCTCCGCATCGTGGAATCGGCCCGGGGTCGCTTCACGCTCCACTTGGGATCTGGTGGGAGCAGATTCCGAATTCTGCGCATCGAGTCGCGGCGAATAGCTCATCAGCGCAAGTCCGGCCAGAAGAAAGAGTTGCCTATGCATGCTGAGTGACACGCGCGACGTCACGCTCAAATGGACCGGCTGAAACAAAGGATAGGCTGCGAGGAGCTTTAGGATTTCGCTTGAAATGCACGGGCAGCCAACAGTCCGAGGAGTTTCCAGACGAGTGTCCAAGCCATGGAATCAGAATTTGCCGCGGTGTACTCGCGGCCAAGTGCCGCCAAGCTCCTCGCCCGCTGGCAGCGCTTCTTGCCGAGTGCCAGCCCTACCGCGGTAACGGCCCGAACCCGTCGCTGACGTTCCCTGCCCGCTACGCGTCGTCACCGTTGGCTTACGGATCTACGTTCATTCGAGGCGCACTGGCAAACTCCTTACGAAACGTGACATTGACGACGTTAGCCATCGGTACGGACCTCGGGGCCAATTCCCACAGCTTGCTACAGCCACCAAGCCGCTCCCACAAGAAGGCCGTCTTCGTAAATCGGCGCCCCGCCAGAACCCAATCACCAAGGAAGCAAATATAAATTTCTCCCACGCTATCAATCACCTACAGCCGAATCCGCCCGCATCCCCAACCCGCCTCTCCGACCCTCCCCTGCTATTCTGAATCCGCGATACACCGCCATCTGCGTCGCGCCTCCGGCCGGGCCCTTCCGCCGCTTATCCCCAAACTCAGGAGCGTTTCCATGAAAAAGCGTGATCGCAACCGCATCCGCAACCAGTCGCCGTCCCAGTCCCAGCAGCAGTCTCCCTTAACCAAGGCCGGCATCGCCCGCCTCAACGGAGCCAAGTCCCACGGACCTACCTCCGAAGCCGGCAAAGCCCGCAGCTCCCAGAACGCCATTAAACATGGCCTCTGCGCCAAGAAGTTCCTCTGCACCCCCGAGGACCAGGCCGAGTTCGACCGGCACCTCGCCGCCGCCATCGCCCACTGGGCCCCCCAATCGGACTACGAACTCTACCTCGTCGCCAAGATCGCTCGCGCCGACTTCCAGCACGACCGCGCCGAGAATCTCCTCATCACTCTCATCGATCTCGAAACCGATGTCATCGGTTCCGAAATCCAACGCGCCTTCGAAACTATGGACGCCGACGGCGCGCTTGCCTTGGGCTACAAGTCCCTAAACGACCACTCCTCCGCCCATCGCAACCTCGACCGCCATGTCGCCCGCCTCGCCCGCGAGCGCATGCAAGCCCGCAAGGCTCTCCTCGAGGCCATCGGCTACCGCCAGAAGCTCGAAGCCGAGCAGGCCCCCATCGCCGAACCCGAACCGGTCCCCGCCGCCGCCGAGGTGCCCGGATCCGAAAACAAAAAATTGCAAACCGAACCAACGGCCGGGGCCACCGTGACTCCCATCGACACAGTCCGCCGCCCCGTTCCCAATGCCCCGCCGGCCGCAATGCAGAACGAACCAACGGCGCCCACGGACGCTACCCAAAACCGCCCCGCCGCGTAAACCGGCCGCTCTGTAGGATGAGAACCTTACCGCGACCGCGCGCGGCCCGTTTACCGTAAACCGCTGTAGGGGTTGTGGCTCCTTGCTGGCGGGGTTGGAAAGACCTGAGGCGCCCGCTCCCTCGCGGTCGCTCCGTAACGGAATCAGCGGTTTACGGGAACGAGATGTGTCCGCGGCGGCCGGCCGTACGCGAGATCAACGGTACTAGCCGAGTTGCTTATCGAGCCAGGGCAGGAGCAAGCGAACAGCCGGTCTGCGGATGAGTAATCCTTGCGTCGTCGCGTCGCCGGGTTTGCCGATACCCATGGCAATGGCCAGCTTACCCCCTTCCAACGTCCAGACCCCGGCGCTCCATTGCCGTTGCTCGCGATTCGGAAAGTAGTACACCCGCATCGCAGCCTTGGCGCCGAACTCATTGTTGAGATCGACCGGGGCTGGGAAGTTCCGGGTGACGCTGACCAACCGGCCGTCGCTTTTGCGGAACGAGAGCGAATGGCTGGGATCGTGGTGATCGCCATCCAGGTGGTAGACCCACGTGACGAGTTCGGAGCCGGACACGGCACTCGCGGCGGGTGCGCCGAAACGGGTGCGGATATCGGCGGTCGTTTCCTCGAGGGTGAAGGTTGCCAGATCGGAGGGCTTGGGATTGGCGAAGAGGAGGGCGGCGCCGGAGCACCACCCTCCCAGGCCGAGCATCCAATGGCGGCGGCTCAAGCTGCGCTTCGTCATTTGCCGGGAGTGCGCGGGAAGTTGCCGTTGGTCTGGAGCAGTTCCAGAAGCCGGTCGGCCTCGGCGGTGTCATTGGAGAGCACGGCGGCCATCTTGAAGAAGATGTCGCTTTGGTCCATGTAACCGGTAAAGAGGAACGCGCCGGGGCCTTCGGCGGTGACCGGAACGCTGGAGCCGGTATGGTCGCCGGTGCGATAGCCCACGGTCAGACGGCGCAGGCCGGCGCCGCTGTTTACCGGGTAGCCCGTGCGGGCGTCCGTCCGGTAGGCGGGGACGCCGAAGTAGGTGGAGTAAGTGGACGCGGCCGGGTTGCCCGCCACCGGGGTGGCGCGGAAGGAGCCGGGCATACCGGCGGTCCCACCGTTATTGGAGGCGGTGGTGCTGCCGTTAATGAAAGGGAGGCCGGCGCGGGCGTTGCTAAAGGAATCGCCGAAAACGCTGAAGTCCTGGTTGCCGGCGGGCGTGGTGAACGTGATTTTGGTGGACTTGGTACGGTCGAAGTATTCGCTATCGGGTGTGTTCGAGACACCGATGATGTGCATCGACTGGTCGTGATCGGCGGTAACGACGACGAGCGTGTCTTTGGCGCGGCGGGCATTGGCCCAGGCGCGGGCGACGCCGATGGACTTGTCGAACTCGATGGTGTCCCAGATGGTTCCGGCGGCGTTGTTCGGGTGCGACTGCTTGTCGATCGAGGCCGCTTCCACCATGAGGATGAAGGGGGACTGGCTGAAGCTGGTGGACAGCACTTCGATGGCTTTCGAGGTCATGAGTTCGAGCATGGGCTGGTCGTTGAAGGCGCCCAGGTTCGCGGCGGGCTCCGAAGCGGGCCGCTCCAGGCCAAGCTTGTCGTAAGCGACATCCATGTTAACGTCGGAAGCGGTGGTGATGCCATTGCTGTTCGGAGCGGGATTGGCGGAGCCTTTGAAGAGGCCCAGGAGACCGGCGCCGCCGCTGATGTTACTCAGTTCTGATGCGGTGGTGACGTAGCGGTAGCCGAGGCCGCGAAACTCGCCGATCAGGTCGCGGCGATCGGGACGGCCGGAAGCGGTGAAGGGATCCGTGCCGCCGCCCAGGATGACGTCGAAGGCAGGGGCGCCGGCGAGCATCGGGTTCTCGCGATAGTGGCGGGCGATTTCCAGGCGCGTCTGGCGGAACCCGCTATAGGAGCCCTGAACGGCCGGGGTGGCGTCGGTGACGGCGGCGGTCGTAACGATGCCGGTGCGATAGCCGTAACGGCGTTTCAGATACTGCCACAGGTTCTCGACCCGCGGGTTATCGAGGATGGCGGCGGCGGTCGAGGCGTTGGTCAGGCCGGTGAAGCGCCACAGGCAATCGTTGCCGTCGGCGAAGGTGTTCACCGCGTTGAGAAAGCTTTTGTTGCCGGTGGCCCAGGCGGTTCCGGTGTTTGCCGAGTCGGGAACGATGGAGTCGCTGCCATAGGTCATGCTCATGCCGGCGACGGGCATCTTGTCCATCTCGAGGAGGTTATCGAAGAAGCCTTCGCGAAAGGCGCTCTTGCCCGTGGCGTCAACCGTGGCGCGCGAGACCAGGCGGGCGGCGTCGCGGTAAGCGGTGCCCATGGCATCGCCGATGAAGAGGATCACGTTACGGCGCTGCGAGCCGGGTAGCGAGAAATCCTGGACGGTGACGGTGCGGGAGTCGGTCAGGGTAGCGCCACCGGCCGTCAACGACACGGTGAGGCTAACCTGGCCCGTGGCGCTGAACGACTGGAGATTGGCGCGGGTTACGAAGTCGGAACTGGTGTCGCAGTCGAGTTCGGTCTTCACCGGAGTTGCGAAGTTAGCGGTCAGGTCCACCGTGCCGGCCATGACTTTCAGGTTGCTCACCGCCTCGGCGTTGCGTACCTCCACGACGAGATCGATAAGCTGGCCCTTGAGAAGGCGTACCTTCTCGGGAAGGGCGAAGCGCACCGAGGGAGCGCTAGTCTGTGCGAACATACCGGCGCATCCAAAGCCAGCCAGTACCGCAACTTTCAAAATGGAAGATGGGTTCAAAAGGGATTCTCCGTTCTAACGTTCAGAAACGAAGACTGTAGCGGTTGCGAGTTTCGATTTTACGACGAAGCTGGCACAGAACCGTTACATTGCAAACCGCGCGGCAGGTTAATTTCAACAGCGAGGGGCGCAACTCGCCATTGCGTTGCGGCAATCAGGGACCCCAGCAGGGCCACGGCGATGAATCCGAAAAAGAGGGCATCCCACCCGGCGAACTGTACCACCCAGGCGACGGTGTAGGGGGAAACCACCTGGCCTAGCGAACCGAAGCCATTGACGATGCCCGCCACGCGCGCCGTGGCCTCCCTGGGCGCGAGGTCCTGGACGGCGGCGGCGCTCATGAGACTATCGGGACCCATGACGAGAAAGCCGAGGATGGCGATGCCGGCGACGTTCCACCAGAAGCCGGCGGCGCTCATGGTGGGAAACAAGAGGCAGGCGGCGGCCAGCAACGCCAACATGACGGCGGACACAGGGAAGCGGCGGCCCTTGGCGAGTTTGTCGGAGGCGACACCGGCGGCGATCATGCCGGCGAAGCCGATGAGTTCGAAGGAGGCCGACGCGTAGCCTGCATCCGCTGGGGTGTAGTGCAGGCGGTTGGTCATGTAGGTGGGCAGCCAGAACAGCAGGCTGTAGCGAATGAGCTTCACGCAGAAGTACATGGCCGCGATGGCGATCAGCGCCGGATGTTGGAAGAAAGAGAAAGAGGAGGCGGCAGCGGCATCCTCCGAATCACCGCTGCCGCTGACCGGCGCCGCCTGTGGACGTGGCCGTACGATCATCCAGAAGGCCGCCGCTACCGCAAGCAGCAGCAGCGCCGGGATCCAGCAGGCACGCCGCCATCCCATGGCCACCAGAAACGGCCCGGTGGCGGACCAAGTGGCGATGAGAGTGGCGATGGAGGCGCCGAGGCCATAACTGGTGCCCCAAAGTCCCATGACGACGCCGCGGACGTTGGGATGGAACCAGGCGCCGAGGATCTTCACGAGTCCGGAGAAGCCGCAAGCCTGGCAGAAGCCGTTGACCACTTGCAGGGCCATGAGGAGCCAGACGTTGCTCACCAACCCACAGGCCGCGGTGGCCGCCGCCGAGCCGAGCATACCCGCGGTGACGACCACGCGCGGGCCGAAGCGGTCGGACAGCCGGGCGATGAGGAACTGTCCGGCGGAGTAGGCGGCGCTGTAGCCGAGTACGACGTTGGCCAGATCCATGGCCGAGAACCCGAGATCGCGGTCGAGAAGCGGCAGGATGACCGACAGGTTCTTGCGGCAGAGGTAGTAGCCGGCGTAAGCGATCCAGGTAATGGCAAACACCCGCAGATGAGTGCGGGAGACGGCTCTTTCGCTCGGCGCCGGTGTGGACACGTGTGAATCGCTTTAGAAAAGCAGCTTGAGGCCGAACTGCAGTTGGCGCGGCGCGTTCGACTGCGCGGTGACGGTGCCGAAGGCGGCTCCGCCGGTGACGCTGGTGTTCGGGCCGGAGAAGCGAACGCGATTGAAGGCGTTGAAGGCTTCGCCGCGCAACTGGAGGCGGAGCTTCTCAGTGAGGGAAAAGACCTTGAAGAGCGACAGGTCGGTATTGGCGGTGTGGTGATTGAAGACGTCCGGCAGGCGGACGCCGGTGTTTCCGAAGGTGAAGGGCGCGGGTTGGGAGAAGACGCTGGTATCGAACCAGGCGCCGAGGCGGCTCTTGGCGTCGCCTTCCTTGCGGGCGCTGCGGCCGTTGTTGTTGGCGCGGGCGGCGGCGGTGAAGGCGCCGATGGTGTTGTTGGCGCCGATGCTGATGGTGTCGCCGGACTGGAGGGTAACGATGCCGTTCACCTGCCAGCCGCCGGCGATAAGGTCGGCCACGCGGGACATATCGGAGCCAAAGCGGCGGCCGCGGCCGATGGGCAATTCGTAGACGCCGCTGAAGACCAGGCGGTGGGGGATGTGATTATCGGACACCGACTTCGACAGGCTCAGATCATAGGAGTTCATATGGCTTTCGCCGTTCTGGATGGTCTTGGAGAAGGTGTAGTTGCCTTCGAAGGTGATGCCCTGGGCGTAGCGCTTGCTGAAGGTGACTTGGAGGGCCTGGTAGGAGGTGTTGCCGCCGTTGGAGAAGATCGGGCGGACGTCGGTGAACTGCGGGAAGGGGCGCAGCAACTGGGCGCGGGAGATGGTGGGGGTAGAGAGCACGCCGCCGCGGCCGAAGGAGAGGAAGGGATTGGGTACGGTCTGGTTTAGCTGGGTGCCCAGAGAGAGGTATTGCGGGTCAAGCTGGTTGAGCGTGAAGCCACCTTCGCCGCCGCGCGATTGCTGGCGGCCGGCGTTGGCGACATAGGCGGCTTCGAGAAGAATGGCGCCGGGCAGTTCGCGCTGGATGGTGAAGTTCCATTGCAGCGTGTAAGGCACCACCTGGTTGCGGACAGGGGCTTCGATGACGCCGCCGGTGCCGGTAAGCAGGCCATCGGAGGCTCCGGGCAGGGGGCGGAAGCCTTGGGGGAAGGGGTTGCGGAGATAATCGCGCGGGGTGAGGCCGTTATCGACGCTGGTCACCCAGACATACTCGTTGCGGAAGCCGTAGGGGCCGACGGTGCCCTGGGCGGCCATGGTGGAGGGGCCGAAGATCTGGCCGAAGCCGGCGCGGACGACGGTCTTGCTATTTACCTGGTAAGCGAGACCGAGGCGGGGCGCAATGTTGTTCCAATCGCCGTCATATTGGCGGCGGGAATTGCCATCAACGCCGACGAAGCGGACGCCACCGGTCAGGTTGCTGAAGCCGGGGGCGGCGCGAAGGGGGGAGGGCGCATCGTGATCCCACCAGTTCATGCGGTTGTATCGTTCGGTGCGGGGGACGTCGAAGTCATAGCGGACGCCCAGGTTGAGGGTGAGCTTGCGGGTGACGCGCCAATCGTCCTGGATGTAGAAGCCATGATAGGTGGAACTGGAGGCGACATTCTTCCAGCCCTGGAGCAGGCTGCCGGAGGAGCCGGTGCCGAGCAGGAAGCTGGCGAAGCCATATCCGGCGGTGGCGGAAGCGGCCTGGGGATTGGGCCCCTGGGTGAAGCCGGAGTTGAAACTGAACGAGCCGGCGTTACGCGCTTCCCAGACGTTGATCAGCAGCAGGCGGCCTTCATAGCCGGTCTTGAGGGTGTGCTTGCCGGCGACCTTGGAGAGGCTGGAGACCAGGGACCAGTTATTGAAGCCGGACTGGCGATGGTCGCCGCCGCCGAGGCCGGTCTGGCCGGAGACATTGACGGCGGGGAACATCTGGCGGTCGACGGTGGTATCGATGCTGTTGGGCAGCCCGAGCGAGGAGGGGACAAAGCCGAGGCCCTGGTTATCGAAGAGGAAGCGATTGCGGGAGAAGCCGAGGCGGGAGGACCAGATCGTGGTGGGGGAGAGCGTGTGGGTGTAATCGAGGACGGCGCTGTTGCCCCAATCGTTATTGTTGATGCGGCCTTCGGCGACGCTGGTTTCGCCGGGGAACAATTGAGGCGGCCCGTCAAAGGAACGGCGGAAGGAGTAGCGTCCGAAGAGGCGTTGGGTGGCGGTGAGGTTGTGGTCGATGCGGACGTCGAAGTTATTGGTATCGACCGAGGCGGAACCGGAGTTGTAGAAGTTCTGCTGGTTGGTGCCGTTGAGGCCCGGCTGGTTTGGCGTGGGATAGTAGCGGAGGATGTTGCGGGAGACCGGGTCGAGGCGATCGGCGGGAATACGATTGCCGGGGAAGGCGGCGCGCACGAAGGCATTGCCCTCCTGGCGCGTGGTGAGGGGGTCGTAGATGAGGACCTGGCGTCCGGGACCGGCGAAGGTCTGGCTGAAGTCGCCCCCGCGTTCGAGAGCCGTGGGGACGCTGGTGAGCGTGTCGCGGAAGGAGCGCTGGCGGAGCGCTTCGAAAGACGTCATGAAGAAGGTTTTGTCTTTCCGGATGGGTCCGGAGAAGACGCCGCCGAACTGGTTGCGCTTGAAGCTGGAGAGCTTGATGCCGCGGGCGTTGTTGAAGTAGTTGTTGGCGTCGAGTTTGGAGTTGCGGAGGAAGTTGTAGGCGCTGCCGTGGAATTCGTTGGTACCGGACTTGTAGACGAGATTGAGGACGGAGCCCAGCGAGCGGCCGAACTCGGCGGAGTAGTTTTGGGCCTGGACTTTGAACTCCTCGACGGCGTCGACGCTGGGGAAGACGGAGATGCCGTGGAAGCCATTGACGGTGGGGAAGGAGGCGCTGACGCCATCGACCAGGGTGTCCATGAGGCCGCCGCGCACGCCGTTGACCGAGTAGCCGATGGAGTTGTGGGCGTTGCCGATGCCGCCGGTGACGCCGGGCGTGAGGCGGATGAGTTCATAGACGTTGCGGGTGTTGAGCGGGAGTTCGCGGATGCGCTTGTTGTCGACCACCTTGCCGATGGAGGAGGTGGTGGCCTCGACGACGGCGGCGTCGGCGACTACGTTGACGGATTCGGTCAACTCACCGACGGCGAGCGAGATGTCGACGCGGGCCTGTTGCTGCACCTGGAGGCGGATGCCCTGCTGCTGGTAGCGGCGGAAGCCGGGCGCGGAGGCTTCGATCTGGTAGCTGCCAGGCGGTAATAGAGGGAAGGCATAGTTCCCTTCCCCGTCGGTGGAGGCTTCGGAGCGGGCGCCGGTACCGGCGTTGATCGCGATAACGGCGGCGTTGGGGACGACTGCTCCCGCGGAGTCCTTGACAGTGCCGAGGATGGCTCCGGTGAAGGTTTGGGCGAAGGAAGAGCAAACCAGTAGTAGAAACAGGACGATGGAGACGAAGGATTGCATGGCTATCCCGGCTAGTGTCTCGTCAGACTGTTTCGATGGGATTGCAACGGAGTCACGAAGGCGTTTGTAACGGCGTTTTCATGTGGCTTTGGTACAACGGCAGAATGCAAAGTCCGGAGGTGGTGGTAGGGGAGGTTTTCGCGCTCCTGCAGGGGTCGGGCGGGGAGCAGTACTTTGGCGAGGCAGTGACGAAACTGGGGCACGCCGAGCAATGCGCCTGGCACGCGGTTCAGGCGGGGGCGGACGAGGAGTTGGTGCTGGCGGCACTGTTGCACGATATCGGGCATGTGCTGGAGGTGGAAGGGACGCAGCGGCATGAGCGTGTGGGCGTGATCAATCACGACGAGACAGGCGCGCGATGGCTGCGGGAGCGCGGCTTTTCCGAGCGGTTAGCGGCGTTGGTGGGTGGGCACGTGGATGCGAAGCGGTACCTGGTGGCGACGAACGAGCGTTATCGGGAGCGGCTGTCACCGGCGAGCGAGGAGACGCTGCGGTTGCAGGGCGGGCCGATGGATGCGGGCGCGGCGGGGGAGTTTGCGCGGGACCCGTATGTAAGGGATAAGTTGCGGCTGCGGTCGTGGGATGAGGCGGCGAAGGATCCGCGATGGCAGGGGCCGGGGATTGGGTCGTATCGCGAGATGCTGCTGCGGCATCTGTTGCGAGGGTAAGCTGCCGGTGGGGCACCTAACAGAGCCGGCCGCGGCGAAACACACTTCGGGCTTGGTTCTGGCGGCGGATTAATCGGCGGCGGGGTGAGGGTTGCGGTTTTGGCTGCGTCAGGCGGCCCGGCTGGGCTGCTGGCGGGCCTTGGGGGCGATGCCGGGGGG
>CAYLPH010000134.1:0-13955 GCA_964385495.1 uncultured Candidatus Solibacter sp. | reverse complement strand
GGTCGCGGACGTATAGCTGGAATGCGCGGGATCAGATGACGGGGATTTCGGGGGCGGTGAGTGCTTCGTTCCAGTATGATGCGGGTGGGCGGCGGCTGCAGAAGACGGTGGCGGGGTCGACGACCGGGTATCTGTATGATGGCGCGAACATTGTGCAGGAGCAGGGGACTGGGGCTTCGAACCTGGTGACGGGGTTTGGGTATGACCAGTTCTATGCGCGGACGGATGGGTCGGGGACGCAGGTGCCTTTGAGTGATTCGCTGCAGTCGACGGTGGGGATGACGGATGCGGGTGGTGGGCTTGGGGCGCAGTATACGTATGAGCCGTATGGGTCGACGACGGTGGCGGGGAGTGGAGGCGGGAGCCAGCAGTTTACGGGGCGGGAGAATGATGGGACGGGGTTGATGTACTACCGGGCACGGTATTATGCGCCGGGGATGGGGAGGTTTGTTAGCGAGGACCCGCTGGGGTTTGGGGGCGGGGATGTGAATTTGTATGGGTATGTGGGAGCGACACCAACTACTTTTAACGATCCTACTGGTGAGTTCCCGGCGTCTAAGATGATAGATGCTGCCTTACAAGTTGCGGCGATTGGTAGTGCCGTCGCTGGGATAGCTGATCTCCTGCATCAAGCGACAAGCTCAGAACACGATGAGCTTAGCAGGCTTGAACTGATGCTGTCAGCCATGCTGGGCGCGGTGGGGGCGCTATTCGGTCTGATAAATCTTCTCCGTCCCAAACCCAAGGGATGGCAGTTTTCGCACACATTTGGCAACCGTCGGGACGGATTCCTGCGAGGGGGCTTGGGGATGGTTGACGACTCAACACTGTTCAAGTGGCTGCGGCGACATGAAGATTCTGGAGGAATCTGGGGAACCAACATGACGATTTTTCTTCATGGGATGATCGACCCGTCCGCCCGTATTCCGCGAATCGGAGGTAGGCGGGTTAGTCGGATACCGCATCCATACAGAAATATATTCAGAGCGCCCTTATGGTTTTATGCTGCCGCTGGCGCTGGCCTGCTCGGACACATGGCATGTTCGATCTTGGGGGAGTAGGCCCCTTATTATGTCCCAGCTACATAATGAGACTGCAGTTCTACAAATGGTGATCGACTTAATCAATCTCTATTCAACAAAGATCGGCTCACCGTTATCGGAACGTGAGATCAATGCGTTGGGCATTCGTGACAGATGGGTCAGATCGTTGCTAGCTCACCTTTCGTCGTTCACCATGCCATGTCTAGAAGTAGATATCACCGGAGGTTTCCCTCCAACAGACTGGCCGCAACTTGGTGAACTCGTGGTAGCAGACGATGGAACCGGTAATCTATGGACAGTCGATGTAGATCCGGTTACAAGAGAATGGGGCTGTGTGTTTCATCTGTGCCATGATCCTCCAATGTTCTTTCGGCAATGTCACTCCTTCAGCTCGTTCATGCTCGATATCTTTACAAATAGGTTTCTAGAAGACACTATGAAGATAGTGTATCGCTTGGAATCGCAGGCAGATCTCGGGATCTCAACCGCAGCGGCGCTCGAAAGCCCTGATCCTGTGATATGTCAGTTCGCAAATTCGCTGACAGCAGAGTGCGTTGTATATGACTTGAGGGGGGCACCAGGAGAGATAGGCTTTGATCACAGCAGCGGCGAGCCGTCGATTCTGAGACATGTGCCCCATTTGGTATTTGCCACTGAAATAAGGCACCGACAAAATCAGGGTTGGTGGTGGCGGAGATAATCTTCCTAATCGCGTCTGTGTGCTGATGGCGGCAAACCGATGCCTCTCGGTCGGCACCGGAGTGAATGCTGCAGGGTGAAGGGAAACCCGTTCACCTTTGTTATTCTCCATATGAAGCTCGGGTAGGATTCCAGCGCGTGTGTGTCCAAGGTGGGCCAATATAAGAATACAAAAGGGTTTACGGTCCGTCTCTGGTACTATTGACCAGCGCATCCTGCGAAGCTTACCCAAGATCGAATCACTTTCGGGATGCTTTGATTGCGCAGACGACGCTGGCTTCGATGCGAACAAAAGTAATGACTGTACCGGATGCGTTGAAGGGGGGCCCGCATCCGGACATCGTGGTGCAGGGGCAGTTTTTTCACCCGACTCCGAAGCGGCAAACGACGATCCAGTTGACGGTGAATTCAGCGAGCGGGGGACAGGAGGATGAACGGACAGGAACTGGTCAGCCTGTTAGTGATTCTGGTGATGGTGCAGCCGAGTTTGCTGGGGCAGCGGGCGAGACCACGCCCGTAGGCCCCGCAGCGGGGGGTGCAGAAGGGACGTACTCGGAATCCGGTGGCGGCGAGCGGTGTGGGCGGGTGCTGCTTGCGGGTGGGGTGGACGAACGTGGGGAGTTGGTGACGCGGCTGGAGGTGTGGGATCCGGTGAGCCGGACGATGGAGACGCTGGCGGAAACGTTGCGGGAGGGCAAGCGGGGGCACACGGCGCGGTTGCTGGCGAATGGGAATGTGCTGGTGGGTGGGGAGGAGGTGGGGTACTCGCGGACGCCGATGGAGACGGAGGATCCGCGGGTGGCGGCTTCGCTGCCGGTGGATGGAGCGAAGGATGTTCCGCTGGAGCAATGGATTGCGGTACGGTTTACGCGGGCGGCGCGGGTGGATTCGATTACGAAAGCGGCGGTGGTGTTGCGGAAAGAAGCCGATGGGGAAGCACGGGTGAAGGTGGTAGGGGCGGAGGCGGGGATGCGGGCGTTTGTGACGCCGGAGGTTCCGCTGGAGGCGGGGGCGGCGTATGAACTGACGCTGGTGGGTGTGACGGATGCGGTGTCGCCGTCGGCATTATGGCGTTCTCCGACACAGGGAACGGTGATGGCGGCGGGACTCTTGCAACTCCGGCCGGCCAGAAAGTTTCCACGTACGTTAGCCACGGACTCACTGGGGGGTTTGTGCCCTGCGCGATTCGACCGCTGGAGGTGCTGCCTGCAGCTAGTGTGACAGTCGGAGGGCAAGCGAGCATGGGGTTCTCCTTTTCCGTCACTAACGCCGACTCGGTGGAAGACCTTGAAGGACCATTTACAACATTCGTCCTGGAGGCACCATTCCTATCCATGCAACTGAGCGTTGGTAGGACGGCTTCCGGGCGACCGATTTTCCAGGCGAGCCATAGTCTTCCCAGATTAACCGTTGGCCGCGGGTTGCTCTTTTCTATCATGCAGACGAGGACCGACCCGCTCCATACGCTGCGGGTCAGAAGATGAATCTCGCTCCAGGAGGAAGGCAGAAACCAATGTGCGACTATGTTCTTATTTTTAGCGTAGCGAGTAGCGAGTACATTTCAAAATGGTACGGGCTTAACCTAATTGCGGCGATTCCCATTCTCATTGGCATTGCAGTAGGGGCGCTATCACGTCGCCACCGACGGTTTCTCGCGCTTTCCTTAATTTTTCTAGCCGTCTATTGTTGGTCCCTCGCAGGAAGGCGCGAAGAGCTGGAGCAACGGCGTGCCCACCAGTTGATTCTGTCTCAAGGCAAATACGAGTTCGTTCAAGGAATCGCGTGGCAGAATGGCAAATCCTGCCGGCCAGAAGTACTGGAGATAGGCGACCGGGTGTTCACGTACCGGATCGGCGACCTGGGGTACACCGACAGCCCGTGCGTGGGTGGCCCGAACCTGACAAACCTGTGCTTACGGGCGGCAGTTTACAAGAACACGATCCTTGCGCTGGAACAGGTGAGGGGGGAGGATTGCTGCCAGAAGTAAAACTTGAAATGGGGTAAACCTCGATCCGGATCGATCTTGCGGGGAGCCGGCGAAGAGCCTGGACGTTCGTAGTGGAGCATGACTCGCCTGCCCGTGGAGCAGCCGGATTCGGTTAATCCCAAACCGGCTAATGCGCAGAGAAGGTGATCGCGAAGTACGAGTGCGGGTGGTACCGCCAGTGGTGACGGGCCACAAGTGTGTCTTGCAACGGACGCTGCGCCGAACCAGCTGACGTCGTGCGCGCCCAGGTCCGGTCTGGAGTCTATATGTGCAAGATGCTATTGTGTACACAGGGTACGCAATCATGGAAACAGAAAAGATTGGCGTGCGCGAGTTCCGGGAGAATCTTGCCGGGTACCTAGGCTAGAGGCAGGAAAGGCGCTGGCCATTACGCGGCATGGCGAGACCGTGGGGTTCTACATCCCCGCCCAGAAGAAGAGCCGCAAGGCTGAAGTCGAAGCCATGCGGGCGGCAGCGAAGGAACTCGATTCCATGATCGCCGCGTGGGGCGTCTCCGGGGACGAACTCCTGGAGGAGTTCCAGGAGCTTCGCCGCGCCGGTCGCGAGAAGAGGCGGAACGCACGGTAGCGGATGCCGGATAAGGCGCTGGTGCTGGACGCCAACATTTTGATTCGTGCGGTGCTCGGGAAGCGCGTTCGGCGCATCATCGAATCGCACTCGGAGAGTATCTCGTTCGCCGAGGCCGGGGAGTATCTGGCCGCCCTAGTGGCCAAGCGGGACGGGAATCCTGAGATTTCGCTGCGTCTTCTGCGATCCATAGCCGCGCTCGGGACGATCGTTGGCATCGATCCGGAGGACTGGCCAATCCTGGCCGCTGCATTGGCGCTCCGGTGTCCGATCTGGACGGAGGACACGGATTTCCCCGGATGTGGCGTCGCGACCTGTTTGGGCCGAATGCGACGCCGGGTACGTACAACATCGTGGTGCAGGGGCGGGTATACCTCCCGGCGGCGGCGCGGCACTAATGCCTCCTTTTGGACAACCACGCCCCGCCAGTGCCCAAATTCAGCCACCTCCTCCATCCCTCCCCACGCCACCTCAACCACTTACCGTGGCCCCCCGGATGCCCCTAAACCGCCCGATGCGCCGCCTGTTGATCGGCATCCTCCTCCCCGTCGCCAACCCGGCGTCCACCAGTGTTCCAATCGTACTAGCCCGCTTCTCCCTCGCCCCATGACCCAACCCGGCTCACCAGACACCCCCACCCGCAACTGGAAGGCCCTCGCTTTCGTCGCCCTCGGCATCGCCATCACCAGCGCCGGCCACTACCTCACGCCCGCCAGCCTGCGCCTCTGGCATTCCCTCTTCCAACGCCTCTACTACCTCCCCGTCATCTATGCCGCCGTAGCCTTCGGTTGGGTTGGCGGACTCATCGCCGGCCTCATCGCCGCCGGCTTCTACGTCCCCCACATCGTCACCACCTGGTCCCACCACCAGGAATACGCGCTCGAACAGTACGCCGAAATCTTCATGTTTCTCGCGGTCGGCATCGTCACCGGTATCCTCTCCGACCGCGAGCGCTCGCGCCGCGCCGAACTGCAGGTCGCCGCCCGCCAGCTCGAACAGGTGAACATCGAACTGCAGAACACCTTCGAACAGGTAAAACGCGCCGACCGCCTCTCCGCCATCGGCCAACTCGCCGCCGGGCTCGCCCACGAAATCCGCAATCCCCTCGCCAGCATTGATGGCGCGGCCGAGGTCCTCGCCCCCGGGGGCGAGCCCGAAGAGGTCCGCCGCGAAACCCTTGCCATCATTCGAAAAGAGTGCGCCCGCCTCTTCCGCCTGCTCACCAACCTGCTCGATTTCGCCCGCCCCCGCCCGCCCGAACGCCGCGCCGTCGACGTTCCCCAAGTCCTCGACAACGTGATCGAACTGGTGCGCCACTCCGGCGGGAAACGCATCACCTTCCGCCGCGACGCTTCCAGCGGCCTGCCGCGTCTGCTCTGCGATGAAGAGCAGCTCGCGCAAGTCATCCTCAACCTCACCATCAACGCCGTCCAGGCCATGCCGCGAGGGGGGCAAGTGCTGCTCCGCGCCCTTCGGGCCAGCGATGGCATCCTCATCCAGGTGCAGGACGAAGGCGATGGCATCGCCCCCCATAACCTCGACCGTATCTTCGACCCCTTCTTTACCACTAAGGACGGCGGCACCGGCCTCGGCCTCTCGGTGGTCCACCAAATCGTCACCCAGCACGGCGGTACCGTCAAAGTAAATCGGAACGAAGAGAGCCGGGGCATGACGTTTTCCCTCTTTTTCCCGCAAACTGGTAAAGAACAACCGTGACCGGCAAACGAATCCTGGTGGTCGACGACGAAGAGAGCCTGCGCCGCGTCACCCAACTCAAACTCCAGCAGGCCGGCTTTGAAGCCTCCACCGCCCCCGATGGCGGCGCCGCGCTCGACCTGCTCGCCCGCGCGCCGCAGGATCTCGTCCTCACCGACATGAAGATGCCCGGCATGAGCGGCATCGAACTGCTGGCCCGCATCAAGGAGGAGTACCCCGAAGTCATCGTCGTGCTCGTCACCGCCTTCGGCACCATCGAAACCGCCGTCGAAGCCATGCGCCTCGGCGCCTATGACTACCTCATCAAACCCATCAATTCCGACGCTCTGAAGCTGGTGGTTTCCCGCGCCCTCGAACATCACGGCCTCAAGCAGGAAGTCACCCTGCTGCGCGCCGCCATCGACCGCAAGTTCGGCTTCGAAAGCATCATCGGGCGATCCAAAGCCCTCCTCGCCACTCTCGACAACGCCTCCCGCGCGGCGCAAACCGATTCCACCGTCCTCATCCAGGGCGAGACCGGCACCGGCAAGGAACTCCTCGCAAAGGCCATTCACTTCAACTCGCCCCGCCGCAACCGCCCCTTCATCGTCATCAACTGCGGCGCCATCCCCAAGGATCTGCTCGAATCGGAGTTGTTCGGCCACCTCCGCGGCGCCTTCACCGGAGCCGTCGCCAACAAAACCGGCAAAGTGGAGATGGCCAGTCACGGCACGCTCTTCCTCGACGAGATCGGCGAAATGCCCGCCGAACTCCAAGTCAAGCTGCTGCGCCTGATCCAGCAACGGGAGATCGAAAAGGTCGGCGCCCCCGCCCCCATGAAAGTGGATGTCCGCATCATCGCCGCCACCCATCGCGACCTCCGCGCCATGGTCGAGGACGCCACCTTCCGCGAAGACCTCTACTACCGCCTCGCCGTTATCCCTTTGACGCTGCCGCCGCTCCGCGAGCGCCCCGACGATATCTCCGAACTCGTCACCCTCTTCTTCGATAAATTCAAGCGCCAGATGAACCGCCCCACCCTCCGCCTGCACGCCTCGCTGCTGCCCTACTTCGCCCACTACCGCTGGCCCGGTAACGTGCGTGAACTGGAAAATGTCCTCGAACGCCTGGTCGTGCTCACCCGCGGTGAGGAGGTTTGCGTCGAGGACCTCCCAGACTTCCTCCGCCGCGAAAAGCCTCCGCTCGAAGCCATCCAACTCGACCTCCCGCCCGAAGGCATCAGCCTGGAAAGCGTCGAACGCGAACTCGTCCACCGCGCGCTGGAAAAAGCCAATTGGAATCAGACCAAGGCCGCCGAGTACCTGGATATCAGCCGCAAGCAACTCATCTATCGCATGGAGAAGTTCAACTTCCGCATGTAGCCTATCGGGGCAATCCCGCCGCCCAGTTCACGCTAACTTTGAGGGGTGGCGCAGTCTGCTTTTCGGCTACCCCCACATAGAATTTGTTTCCATCGGGGGACATGGCGAACTGCTGCGTGTAACCCTGAAACGGCAGATCCGTATGAAACAGCTTAACCGGCGCGCTGCCTTCCAGTAAGCCATCGCGCCCACTGCGCAGCGCGACAGACAGTAAGTCACCGTTGGCGCCGAGGTAGACGATCTCCTTGCCATCGCCGCGCCACTGCGGCTGCGCCCCTCCCTCGGCGGAGAGCTGGCGCCGGTCGGTCCACTCGGGAAAGCGTGCCAGGTAGACCTCCTGGCGTCCGGAGTCCAGCGCATTGTAGGCCACCCACTTGCCATCCGGCGAGACCGCGGGCTCGTCGGTATTGAACTTGGATTCGAAGATCATCCGGAGCTGCTTTTCTCCCGGCCGGAGCAGCCCATAGGAGCGGGCCTCGACAGACACCAGAAGGCTCCCGTCTTTCAGCCAGCCTTGCGGGTAGAGTGCCTCCGTTGCTTCCAGAAGCAAGCGTTCCGGTCCTCCCCCCATGTCCTTCAGAAACAACTGCGAACGCCCGGCGCTTCGCCACGTAAAGACGAGTTGCTTGCCCGACGGGGAGAATGTAGCGTCGCGGGCGTGGTTCTGCGTCACTCGGGAGAGGATCCCCGTGGCTAACTCCAGAACCCAGGCGGTCGAGGATCGGGCACCGGGCTCCGTCTGCTCGATAGCGAGCCGGGTGCCATCGGGCGAGAGGCCCAACTGGTTTAGCCGCATCTCCGGGCTGATCGCTTGCAACGCTTTGCCATCGCGGTTAACGACGCTGACCCGCGCCTTGTTGGCGAAATAGATACCGACGGCCAGTGTGCCTCCGGCCGCGTGGAACATGCCCGAGACCCTGCTTCTGTGAACGTTCTGCTCCAGCGGGACCGCTGCGCCCTTCAACTCAAATCTGCCGGGGTCGAATGGTTGCGCCAGCAGCGTTCCACTTCGCACGAAGAGCACATAACCAGGATCTGTGTAAACAGCGGCGCTTTCGATTCCAGCGATACGCCTGGTTTCGTTGGACCCCAGCGTTCCCACGAACAGCGTGTTGCCCGCGTCGGTCAAGGTGACGAACAGGAAGTGCTTGCCATCAGGCAGGAAGTGCGGGAAAAGTTGGGCCCGCTCCTCGCGGCTCTTGTCGAGTTGATAGACAGGCGTCAGGGTGCCGCCGGCCGCGGACACCTGTTGCAGCGGTCCGTTCCCATCACCGGCGAGAATCACTCCGGACGGGCTCCACGCCCCACCCACGGCGCGCCCCGTTATCGTCGGGCCCGGTGTGCCATCCAGTCCCACGATTCGGATCCGAGGATCTACGCCTTCGGTGAAAGCCAGGAACTTACTGTCGGGCGACCAGAACGGAAATCTTGGTTCGGTACCGGGCACGAGCTGGGCGCGAGTGGAATCGAGCGAGCGCACCCAAAGCTGTTGAATTCCCCCATCGGACGTGAACGTGTAGGCCAGGTGGCGTCCATCCGGCGAGACCGCGATGGTATCGTTGGTTAACTTGAAGCTGGACCGCTCCGGGAGAGGCACTTCAAACCGGATTGGCTGCGCCGGAGACGCCGATGGTTTGCCAACGGCCAGCAGCCCGGCCGCAGCGGCGACAGTGATGCCAGCGGCGGCGACGGCCCACGGTAGCCAGGAGAACGCCCTGCGCCTGGGCTCTTCCGGCTTTGGCGCGAGACTACTGTGCTGCCCTTGCCCATACCGTTCCAGCGCAATGCGTGCCTCCCCGATATCCCGCAGCCGCGTCCGCAAATCGCGCTCCAGGCAGCGCTCCAAGAGTGTCCGCAGATTCGCCGGCACCGCCGCCGGCAGCCGGTCGAACGGAACATCGGCGCGCAACACATCCGCCATCGTGTGCGCCAGCGTCTCGCCGCCGAACAGCGCCTTGCCGGTGAGCATCTCAAATAGCAGCACGCCGAAGCTCCAGACGTCACTGCGCTTATCTACAGGCTTGCCGCTCGCCTGCTCCGGGCTCATGTACCCCGCCGTGCCCAGAATCACTCCCGCCTGCGTGGCCCGCATCGTCAGCGTCGGCGAGTTCACCGGAATGCTGGTTTCCCTCGCTTCGGCTGCCTTCGCCAACCCGAAGTCCAGCACCTTTACCATGCCTTCCGGCGTTACCTTCACATTGGCGGGCTTCAGATCCCGATGCACCACGTTATGCTCATGCGCATACTCCAGCGCATCCGCCACCTGACGTGCGATCTTGACGGCGTCCTCTAGCGCCAGGGGGCCATCCCGCAGGCGATCCTCGAGCGTCGGCCCCTCCACCAACTCCATCACCAGCGCCCGTACACCGTCCGCCTCTTCGATCCCATAAAGCGCGGCAATATGCGGATGATTCAAGGAAGCCAGCACCCGCGCTTCCCGCTCAAAGCGAGCCATGCGCTCGGCATCACCCGCGAACTCCGCCGGTAGCGTCTTCAACGCAACATCGCGGCCCAGGCGCGAGTCATTGGCGCGATAGACCTCGCCCATGCCGCCCGCGCCGAGCGTGCCGGACACAATATAGGAGCCCAGTCGCGAGCCTATTTCCAGCGGCATACGGTAGGGGTCAGTATATCCCACCGTATGCCTACTTTCAGGCAAGTGTCGTCCCTGAGTACCTTACCGCGCTTTCTTCAGCTTGGCCGGCCAGTTGATCACCACCGTAATCGGCGGCTCGACCTCGCTCACCTGCACCGGGATGTAAAACGTGCCCGCATCGGGGGAAATGGCAAACTGCTGCGTCGCGCCGTTGGGCCGCAGCCGCGTGTCGAAGAGCTTCACCGGAGGCGCCGGCTCCAGCCCCCCGGTGCCCGGCGTCAGCTTTACCGACATCATTCCGCCGTCCCCAGCCAAGTAGACAATCTCCCTGCCATCCTTGCGCCACAGCGGATTCACGCCTCCATTCACCGACAACTGGCGCCGCTCGGTGAACTCCGGGAAGCGAGCCAGATAGACCTCAAACGCCCCGGATTCGCTCGTGTTCATAGCGATCCATTTCCCGTCCGGCGAGATGGCCGGTTCATCCACCATGAATCCGCTCTCGTACACCAGTTTCGGCTGCGCGTCCCCCGGGTACAGCAGGTAATAACCACGGCCCATGCGGTTGCCGAACAGCAGACCACCATCCACGCTAAACGCCTCCGGAATGTTGCGATCGGGAGTTTCCAGAATGCGCTGTTCCGGTCCTCCGCCGAGCACCTTCCGGTAGAGTTGCGGCGGCCCCGAGCCCCGAATCGAACTAAAGACGATCTCCTTGCCGGAAGGCGCGAAAACCGCATCCCGGTCACTGCCCGGATCCGTCGTAATGCGCGAGAGAACCCCGCTGCGCAGCTCCAGCATCCAGATGTCGTAATTGAAGGTGCCGGGATCCAGGCGGTCCAAGAGCAGCCGCTCGCCATCGAGCGAAGCGGTCACTTGCCCTACGATCATCGGTGTTCCCAGGGTGTGGAGCTTCTTCCCGTCCCGGTTGAACACCGTCAGCAGGGCTTCCAGGGCTACCCCGGAGCGGTAGGCCAGAGTCCCTGTCTGGGACACGGTGAAGTGGCTGATGCCCGCATCTGTGCTGCGGCCCACCCCCTCGGCAATCGGGATGGCCCTGTCACGGAGGGTAAGCGTGGAGGCATCAAAGGGCTGCGCGAACAGCGTGCTCTGGCGCGTGAACAGGAGGTATCCCGGCGCCGCGTACAGACCCGCCGTATCGTTACTCAGGATATGCCTGCTGCTCTTTGATCCGATCATGCCGCTATAGATCCCCGACTTGCCGGCATCCGCCGACCGCGAAAAATACAGAAACTGCTTCCCGCCGGGCAGGAACTGCGGGTAAGCCTGGCCTAATTCCAATCGCTCCTTGTCCAGATCCAGTACGGGTTGGCGAGCGCCGCCCGTGGCCTGGATCTGATGGAGTGTGCCACTAAGGTTGCCCAGTAGCATCAATCCGTCCGGACTCCACGCGCCGCCGCGCGCGCTCGCGTCGCTCAGGGTGACCGGCGGAACCCCCGCCTCCAAACCGGCGCTACGCAGGCGCGGTGGGTTCCACTCGGTGAAGGCCACGGCGCGGCTGTCGGGCGACCAGAAGGGTAACGAACCCGCGCCGCTGCCGGCAATCGGCTGGGGCTTGGCGGAGTCCAATCGGCGGATCCACAGCTGCCGGTCCCGGCCCGGCATACCGGTCTCAAGCACCAGAGCCTTTCCGTCGGGCGATAGCGCCATTGTGTTGTAGGCGCCGAACACCGTCTTCGGCGGAAGAGGTATCTCGAACTCCACGGCATGCTCCGGCATTGGCGCTTGGCGGAACCCTACAACTCCCGCCACCGCACCGATGAGGACACCCGCGGCCAATGCCCATAGCCATCGCCGCGATGGTTGGGCCTTGGGTGGAACGCGATCCGGCTCGAGCTGCCGGTAGCGTTCGAGCGCAATCCGCGCTTCCCCGATATCCCGCAGCCGCGTCCGCAAATCGCGCTCCAGGCAGCGCTCCAAGAGTGTCCGCAGATTCGCCGGCACCGCCGCCGGCAGCCGGTCGAACGGAACATCGGCGCGCAACACATCCGCCATCGTGTGCGCCAGCGTCTCGCCCCCGAACAGCGCCTTACCCGTGAGCATCTCAAATAGCAGCACGCCGAAGCTCCAGACGTCACTGCGCTTATCCACCGGCTTGCCACTCGCTTGCTCCGGGCTCATGTACCCCGCCGTGCCCAGAATGACTCCCGCCTGCGTGGCCCGCATCGTCAGCGTCGGCGAGTTCACCGGGATGCTGGTTTCCCTCGCTTCGGCCGCCTTCGCCAACCCGAAGTCCAGCACCTTCACCATGCCTTCCGGCGTTACCTTCACATTGGCGGGCTTCAGATCCCGATGCACCACGTTATGCTCATGCGCATACTCCAGCGCATCCGCCACCTGACGTGCGATCTTGACGGCGTCCTCTAGCGCCAGAGGCCCATCCCGTAGGCGATCCTCCAGCGTCGGCCCCTCCACCAACTCCATCACCAACGCCCGCACACCGTCCGCCTCTTCGATCCCATACAGCGCCGCAATATGCGGATGATTCAAGGAAGCCAGCACCCGCGCTTCCCGTTCAAAGCGAGCCATGCGGTCGGCATCGCCCGCGAACTCTTCCGGTAGGGTCTTCAACGCGACATCGCGGCCCAGGCGTGAATCATTGGCGCGATAGACCTCGCCCATGCCGCCCGCGCCGAGGGTGCCGGACACAATATAGGAGCCCAGTCGCGAGCCGATCACCAAGGGCATACAGTAGGGCTCAGTATATCCCACCGTATGCCCGCCGACTCCCGATCGTTACTTCGCCTGGCACCCGCAAGCGCACGGCGTCTCCGCGCACGGGCAGGTTCCCGGAGGGCAGCCGCAGCCGCACAGGTCGCAATTGCAGGTCGTCTCCACGCAGTTGCAGGGGGTGTTCTCATTCGTTGTCATTGTCGTTGTCTCCTTTTTCGTTTTGAATCGCGCATTCCGCGCGCTTTCACACGTGTTGACGAAACACCCCGCAAAACCTTACACCTTCCACCCAACAAATATTGACACCCGTGTTAGTGTGGCAGTGTGGAGCCACAGTCTGCTCTCCAAACCCTCGTCGACAGCCATCGCCGCTTCCTGACTTTCCTGGAGCCGCGTGTCGAATCCCGCGCCGTTGCCGAAGACATCCTCCAATCCGCCTTCGTTCGCGCCGTCGAACACCGCGACGAACTTGCCGAACAGGAGAATGTCGTCGCCTGGTTCTATCGCGTCCTCCGTAACGCCGTCGTCGATTACTACCGCCAAAAGGCCTCCCGTGATCGCCGCCACGAACCCCTCCCGGACGATACGCTGCAGGCCGATTCCCCCGACCCCGACACCCGCAACGCCATCTGCGAGTGCTTCCTCGACCTGCTCGACGATCTCAAACCCGAATACCGCCAGGCTCTCGAATTCGTCGATCTCCACGACGGCTCCCTCAACGCCCTCGCCGCCCAAACCGGCATCACCCCCAATAACGCCGCCGTCCGCATCCACCGCGCCCGACAGGCTCTGAAGAAAGAGGTCGTCCGCGCCTGCGGCACCTGCGCCGAACATGGCTGCTTCGATTGCCGGTGCGGCTCGCGTCCGAACCCGAGTGGGGCGCAACCCCGGTTGGAACGCTGAAGGCCATCCTCAGGTCAGCGGGATTAGAGGAGAACAAATGAACGTCAAATACGCTGTCATTTTCGAACTGCCGGCAAGAGAAGCCCCGGGTCGTGATGGTAGACTCGGAACGTGAAGTTTCCCGGCCGGGTGGAAGCGAAAAAAACGGTGATGATGGGCAAACCATGCGTGAAAGGCACCCGGATCCCCGTCTGCCTGTTACTCGAGAAGATGGTTGCTGGAGAGAGCACGGAACGATTGCTCAGCGCTTACCCCCAACTCACTTCCGACGATCTGCGAGCCTGCCTTGCGTACGCCGCCAGGATAGCGGCGCGCTAGTGCTTACTTGCGAAAAAACATTAATGTATTAAAATGTTTGGGAGATGCCC
>CAYLPH010000133.1:0-14116 GCA_964385495.1 uncultured Candidatus Solibacter sp. | reverse complement strand
GTCGGAGCTGTTCCCGAAGGTCGGGGAGATGGTGGATGAGATCGGCTTTGTCCGGTCCATGTACGCGCTCAGCAATGACCATGGTCCGGCGCTGTTCCAGATGAACACGGGTAGTGTGCTGCCGGGCCATCCCAGCATGGGCGCCTGGGTGACATATGGGCTGGGTACGGAGAATCAGAATCTGCCCGCGTACGTGGTGTTCACCGATCCGCGCGGAGGGCCGATTGGCGGGGCTCCGAACTGGTCGAACGGCTTCATGCCAGCCGCCTTTCAGGGTACGCAGTTCCGTTCCACGGGCGACCCGATTGTCGACTTGAAACCGGCCGGTGAGATGACGCCCGAACGGCAGCGCCGCTGGCTGGACCTGCTGGGCAAGCTGAATGCGGAACATGCGGCGAAGAACCCCGAAGACACGGAGCTATCGGCGCGTATTGCTTCCTATGAACTGGCGTTCCGCATGCAAACCCATGCCGTGGAAGCGGTGGATATCCACAAGGAATCGGATGTCACGAAGAAGCTGTATGGGCTGGAGGACAAGACCACCGAGTACTTCGGGCGGCAATGCCTGATGGCGCGGCGCCTGGTGGAGCGCGGTGTGCGCATGGTGCAGTTGTATTCCGGCGGCGGCAACTTCCAGACGAGTTGGGATGCGCATTGGGACATCGTCGAAAACCATGGCACGCATGCCAGGGAGACCGACGGCCCCATTGCTGGGCTGCTGCGCGATCTGAAGTCGCGCGGGTTGTTGGATTCCACGCTGGTGATCTGGCATGGCGAGTTCGGCCGTATGCCCATTTCGCAGCGCATGAGCGGTCGCGATCACAACCCCGCGGTGTTCACGGTATGGATGGCCGGCGGCGGTGTGAAGGGCGGTACGGCCGTGGGCGTTAGCGATGAGTTCGGCTACAAGGTGGCGGAGAACGGCAAGTCGATCAATGACCTGCATGCCACCATCCTGCACCTGCTCGGCTTCGACCACGAGAAGCTCACCTTCTTCCACAACGGCCGGCACATGCGGCTTAC
Organism: uncultured Candidatus Solibacter sp.; assembly: GCA_964385495.1. Taxonomy (GTDB): domain Bacteria; phylum Acidobacteriota; class Terriglobia; order Bryobacterales; family Bryobacteraceae; genus CADEFT01. The sequence goes on along the minus strand of CAYLPH010000133.1, from coordinate 13,093 downwards.
GGACGTATCGGGGAGCGTGATTCGCGAGCTGTTAGCTTAACCGCGAAATACAGAACCACCGCCAGCAGGGCGGCAAACGCGAATAGATGCAAGACGTGGGATTTGATCCAGGCCCCTGCGTCGTCGCCGAGTTGCATGCCCAGCCACGCCAAGGCGAAGTAGCGCGGGACACGCGCCGCCAGGACAACGCCCAGGAAGTGTAGCGGCTTCACACCCAACGCGCCCGCCGAGAGCACGAATACCTTCAGCGGCATCGGGATGGGCAGCAGGCACGGAACGAAAACCGTAATGAGGCCGTAGGTCTGGAACCAGACGCGAAACTTGGCTGCGTTCTCGCTCTGCGTGTGGCGCTCCAGATACGCCTGGCCGCCCTTGCGCGCCAGGAAGAAAAGAATCATGCAGCCGATGGCGGAACCCAGCACCGCGGTGACCGCCGACAGCATGGCAGCCTTCGGGTTGACGACTGCGGTGGCGATCAGCAGCGCATCCACCGCGGCTGGCAGCGGGATACCGGCCGAATCCAGAATGGCCAGGAAGAAGACGCCGAAGGGTCCCCAGGAGGTCAGGGTCTGAACGAATCGCTTCAACAATTTTATTGTCGCAACAAGTCGAGCAACGCCGCTTCATCCAGGATGGAAATTCCGAGGGTCTGGGCCTTGGTGAGTTTGGATCCAGCCTTCTCGCCGGCCACCACGTAGTGCGTCTTTTTACTAACCGAGTCGGTGACCTTGCCGCCGGCGGCTTCAATCTGCTCGGCCGCCTGTTCGCGCGTGAGGTTCGGCAACGTGCCGGTTAACACAAACGTTTGTCCGGCCAGCGGGCCACCCGTGGGCTTCTTCTTTTCCTGTTTGAATTGCAGCCCGGCGGCGCGCAGCCGTTCGATCAGTTCCTGGTTGTGCGACTCGCCAAAGAAGCGGCGGATGCTGGTGGCTACTTTCGGGCCGACTTCCTCGGCGGTCTGTAGCGTGTCCTCATCGGCCTTTGCAATCTCATCCAGGTCGCCAAAGGCTTCGGCGAGGAACTGGCCGGTGCGCTCGCCCACGAAGGGAATCCCCAGACCATTCAGTAGCCTTGCCAGGCTTTGCGAACGCGAGCGCTCGATGTTGAGAAGGATCTTTTCCGCCGACTTCTTGCCCATCCGCTCCAGGCTGGTGAGCTGTTCCAGCGTAAGGCCGTAGAGGTCGGCGATGCTGCGCACCAGGCCCTTGTCCACCAGTTGATCCACCAGCACGCTGCCCATGCCGTCGATATCCATCACGCCGCGGGCGGCGAAGTGCAGCACGGACTCTTTCAGGCGCGCCGGGCAGTTGCTGTTGATGCAGCGGCTGGCGGCCTCGCCTTCGGCGCGCACGATATCCCCACCGCAGACCGGGCACTGCTTCGGCATCGTGAACTTGCGCCGCACGTCGCCCTGCTTGCTGACCCGAACCACTTTCGGGATGACATCGCCACTGCGTTCCAGAACCACCGTATCGCCGATCTGGACGTCGAGGCGTTCGATCTCATCTTCGTTATGCAAGGTGGCGTTCGCCACGGTGACGCCGCCCACGAACACCGGCTTCAGCCGCGCCACCGGCGTAAGGGCGCCCGTGCGGCCCACCTGCACTTCAATGTTCTCCACCACCGTTTCCTCCTGCCGGGCGGGGAACTTGAAGGCGATGGCCCAGCGCGGGGCTTTGGCGGTCCAACCCAGCGATTGCTGTTGCGGGATCGAGTCCACCTTCGCGACGAGCCCGTCGATCTCGTAAGGCAGCGTGTCGCGGTGGGCTTCCATCGCCGAACAGTGGGCGTATAGCTCATCGACGTTCTCGCATAGCTTGCGCCGGGGGTTCACCTTGAACCCGACCTTCGCCATCGTCTCCAGCGACTGCCAGTGACTGTCGAAGTAGGGCTTGCCGTCCACCAGAAACTGATAGGCAAAGAAGTCCAACTTGCGCGAGGCCGTGATGGCGGGCTCCAGCACGCGCAGGCTGCCAGCCGCGGAGTTGCGCGGGTTTACGTACTTCGGCAAACCCTCCCGCTCGCGTTCCGCGTTGAGCGAGTCGAAGTGGCGCCGCAGCATAATGACCTCGCCCCGAACTTCGAACTTCGGCACCTCGAAATCGACGCGGAGCGGCAGCGCGCGAATCGTGCGCGCGTTTTCCGTTACATCCTCGCCCACCTGGCCATCGCCCCTTGTGATAGCCAGCTTAAGACGCCCGTCCTCGTAATGCGCGGCCATGGACAGGCCGTCCAGCTTCAATTCGGCCACATAACGATAGGGCGCGCCTTTCAGAAGGTCGGCCACGCGGCGGTCGAAATCGCGTAGTTCCTGTTCGTTGAGCGCGTTGTCCAGGCTGAGCATGGACGCGCTGTGCGCCACTTTGACAAAGCCTTCCCGTGGCTTCCCCCCCACGCGCTGCGTGGGCGAGTCCGTGCTGGCGAACTCCGGATGCGCCGCCTCCAACTCCTGCAGTCGGCGCATGAGTCCGTCGTAGTCCGCATCGCTGATTTCCGGCTCATCCTGAACGTAGTACAGATGCTCATGACGGCGAAGTTCAGCGCGGAGTTGAGCAATGGTCTCCTGAACGGGAACAGCCATAACCGTTTATTATGACAAGTAGAGGCCTCTTCCCCATCCGTACGTATTCCAACGCTCACCTGATCTACAATCCCAACGCCGGCCGGCTCAGACGCAACCCCCAACTCGTGCCTAATATGATGCGTGCGCTGGAAGCAGGCGGACACCACGTCACACCCCGTCCGACCACCGCGCCACAGCACGCCACGGAGTTGACGGCGCAGTGTGTCGGAGGCTGCGCGGACCTGATCCTGGCCGCCGGCGGGGACGGCACCATCAACGAAGTCGTGAACGGCATGGTGGGTAGCGAGATCCCCCTGGGCATCCTGCCGGTGGGCACCGCGAACGTGCTGGCCATGGAAATGGGCATCGGCAAGGACCCGGTGCGGGCTGCCGGCATGCTGAGCGATATGGAGCCGCGGCGCATTTCCCTGGGACTGGCGCGCAACCCCGACGGCTCCCCGCGCCGCCACTTCCTGGTGATGGCCGGCGCTGGGCTGGATGCCCACATCGTCGCCAACCTCGATCTGGAAATGAAGAAGAAGCTGGGCAAGGGCGCCTATTACATGGCGGGGTTCCAATCCCTCGGACGCAAGTTGGAGGAGTTGGAAGTGGAGGCTAACGGCAAACGCACGCGCTGCAGCTTCGCCCTGACCAGCCAGGTGCGCAACTATGGCGGCGATCTGGAAATCGCGCTCGGCGCTAGTTTACTCAAAAATCAATTCGAGTCCGTTATGTTTGAGAGCGCGAGCCCCTGGCGGTATCTCAGCTACTTCCTGGGAGTGATCACGCGGCAGGCGGCCAGAATCGATGGCGTCACAATCATGCCCACCCGCCAACTGCAACTGCGTCCCGTGAACGGCGAAACCGTGCGGCTGCAACTGGACGGCGAAGACGCGGGACTGCTGCCCGTGGCGATTGAGAAGGTGCCGCAGGCGTTGACCCTTCTCATGCCGCGAGCGTTTCTTCAGAAAGAGCAGGAGCGCGCGCAATGGACAACCTCACCCACACCCTAACCGGGCTGATGCTGGCCCGGGCGGGGCTGAACCGGGTGACGCCGCGCGCCGCTTGGCTGCTGGTGCTCGCGTCGAACCTGCCGGATTGCGATGTCATCACCGCGATGGGCGGTGCGCTCACGTATCTGGATCATCATCGCGGCATTACGCATGGGCTGGCCATGGCTCCGCTGGTAGGTCTGGCGGCGGCTGGTATCGTGCGGCTGTTCGGACCGTTGCCGCTGCTGAGGGCGGCGCTGGCGGCGACGGTTGGGGTCCTCTTTCACCTCTTAATGGATTGGACCAATACCTACGGCATCCGCCTGCTGCTGCCGTTCTCGGGCGAATGGCTGCGGCTCGACATCACCAACGTCGTGGATGTGTGGATCTGGGCTCTGTTGTTGCTGGGTGTCGGCGCACCGTTTCTGTCGGGGTTGGTGAGCGGCGAGATTGGCGGCAAACGCAGCAGCGGGCGCGGCATGGCGATCACGGTGCTGGTTCTACTGTTGGGATATGAGGTGTGGCGCTTCACCTTGCATGAACAGGCCGTGGCTGCCGTTAGTGCGCATATCTACGAAGGCGGCGTGCCGCGCCGTGTCGAGGCCTATCCGAATCTGCTGAACCCCTGGGAGTGGATGACCGTGGCGGAGACCGCTGAGGTAACGGTGCTGCAGCGTATTAGTCTGCTGCAACGGTATGACCCGCGGGGAGGCAGCGTGCTCTATCCTCCGGCGAATACCAAGGCCATTGAGACGGCTCGGAACACAGACACGCTAACCCGGTATCTGCGATTCAACGCGCATCCCTTGTGGCGCATCACGCCTGTCTCCGAACCCGAGGGTGCGATCCGCGTGCGCGCCGCCGACCTGCGCTTCGCCGATCCCGAAGAGTTGCGCTTCAATGCCTGGGCGGTGCTGGATCCGGCCGGGCGCGTCATCGAAGAGAACTTCACGTTTGGCCAGGTGAAGCCGCGATAGCATTGGAAAATGGAATATCCGATGCGGATCGCGGGTGAGGCCGTCACGTCCTCGCGGAGGCAGGAAGTCGCGCTTCCTTTCGATGGCACCCCGGTTGGCACCATCTTTCAGGCGACTGCTGAACAGGTGGAGGCAGCCGTCGCCGCCGCCAAATCTGCCGCTCCCATCATGCGCGACATGGCCGCCTGCGACCGCGCGGCCATCCTCAGAAAGGCTCACGAGAAGCTGATGAGCCGCCTGGATGAGTTCGGCAAAGCCATCAGTTCCGAATCCGGCAAGCCCATCAAGGAAGGGCGCCTGGAAGCGGAGCGCGCCGCCTGGACCCTGCTGTTCTCCGCCGAAGAAGCCAATCGCCTCCATGGCGAGGTGGTGCCGATGGAGGCGTCGCCCGCCGGCAAGGGCCACATGGCCATGACCGTGCGCGAGCCGCTGGGCGTCATCGCCGCCATCACGCCGTTCAACTTTCCTTTGAATCTTTCCATGCACAAGATCGGACCGGCCATCGCTGGCGGCAACACGATCGTTCATAAGCCTGCGTCGTCCACCCCCATCAGCGCCATCCTGGCCGCGGAGTTGTTACTGGATTGCGGCCTGCCGAAAGGCGCGTTGAACGTCATTACCGGCCCGGGCGGGTCAATCGGGGAACAGCTTGTCTTCCACAAGGATGTGGCGATGGTCACGTTCACCGGATCCATGGAAGTGGGCGTACGGCTGCGCAATCTGGCGGGCATGAAGCGTGTCACCTTGGAGTTGGGTAATAACGGCGCGGTGATCATCGAGGACGACGCCGACCTCGACGAAGCGGTGCCCCGCTGTGTGGCGGGTGCCTTCGCGCACTCTGGCCAGGTTTGTATCTCCGTGCAGCGCATCTTCGTGCAGCAGCGCATTCGCAACGAGTTTGTCGACCGCATGGTGGAGCATACGAAGAAGCTAAAGGTCGGCCATCCGCACGAGGCTTCCACCGACATCAGTTCGCTTATTACGGAGAAAGAGGCGCAGCGCGTGGAAAGCTGGATTGGCGAGGCTTTGGATCATGGGGCGAAGCTGGTGACCGGCGGCAAGCGCACGCGCGCCACGCTGGAGCCTGCCGTATTGACCGATGTCCCCGCGGACGTACAACTGTCCTGCCGTGAGGCCTTCGGGCCGGTGGCTTTCGTGAATAGCTACAGCACGCTGGACGAGGCTATCGCCAAGGTGAACGATTCGGATTACGGGCTGCAGGCCGGCATCTACACGCGCGATATCCAGAAGGCTTTCCAAACCGCGCGTAAGGTGCACGTTGGGGGATTCATGATCAATGAGATCCCCCAATATCGTGTGGACCAGATGCCTTATGGCGGTGTGAAGATGAGCGGCCTGGGGCGCGAAGGCCCCAAGTACGCCGTCGAGGAAATGACCGAGCCGAAGCTGATCTGCTGGAAGCTTTAAAAGCTCAATCGCAGCATAAACTGCACTTGCCGCGACGTGCCGGTGCCCGTCGCCCCATCGTTCGCCGTAACCAGAATCTGCCCGAACGTCGAGTTCGAAAGGTTGGACACCGGCTCGCCATACTGCGCGCGATTAAACAGGTTGAAGGCTTCGGCGCGGAAATCCAGGCCCATGCGCTCCGTCAGCCGGATGCGCTTGGCCACGCCCAGATCCATCTGCCAGAGCCCCGGACCACGGAAGCCGTTGCGGCCGGAGTTGCCATAGGTGCCATTGGCGGGTGCGGCAAAGGCCGCCGGATTCAGCCACGCGCCAGGCGTGGGATTCGCCATATAAGGGTTGCCGCCAATGTAGTTCGCGCGCTGATTCTGCGTCTGGCCGGACGGCACGTTCGCCGCCGCGCGGTTCACCGTCACCGAATAAGCGCGGCCCGTGCGAGCCGTGAACAGGCCGCTGAGATCCCAGCCGCCAAACCAGCGGCTGCGAGACCAGGGAAGCTGGTAGACGCTGTTGGCCGTGAACGTCTGCCGGATGTCGTAATCGGCTGGGCCGCGATCACAGGCGCGGCACGCCACGTTCTGGATCTGGCCGCCCTCGCCCGAGCCGGCGTTGTCGGAGATGGCGTTGCCCCACATGTATTGCGCCTGGAACAGCAGGCCTTTCGAGAAGGAACGCTGCAGCGACGACTGCAGGCCATGGAAGTTGGTGATGCCGTCGAAGCGCTTCTCGTCCACCTGTCCGAAGGCGGTGAGAGGCCGCCGCCGCGTCACGGGGTCAAGTGTGTTCACGTACGTGCGCGTGAGCTGGTTGCGCCCCACGTTGCCGACATACGCCACCTGCGCCAGCAGGCTGCCCGGAAGCTGCCGCTGCACCGATACCGTCCATTGGTGGGACTCCGGCTCTTTCCGGTCGCGCTGCACGGAGCGGGGCGTCTGGCCTTGCGAACGCAACTGCCCGAGGAACGAGTTCGGCGGATAGGTCAGCCCGGGAGCGTCGGCCGCGGTAAGCGAGAAGCTCTCCGGCAGGCTGTCGATGGCGGCCGTCACGTCGTCATTCTGGCCGGGACCGAAGTAGCGGCCGTAGCCGGTGCGGAACACCGTTTTCCCTCCCAGCGCGCGAGGCGCCCACGCCAGCGAAATACGAGGCGCGAGGTTGTTGTTATCGCCAAAGAACCACGGCGTACCGGGAGCGCAGAAGCCCTGGCAGCGCACGATATCGAACACGCGCCCGCGGCCATACACATCCTTCGAAACCGTGTACTGCTCGTAGCGCACGCCGAGGTTTACGGTGAGTTCCGGGTTGACGCGAATCTCATCCTGGAAATAGATCGAATGGAACGTGCGGCGTATGCCGACAGTGTCCAACTGGCTGCCAACGGCGACGCGGTCCAGACGGTTTGCCGAAAAGGCATCCAGACTGGCGAAGGTCACCGACGTTGCCGGACCATTTCCGACATTCAGGTGAATGCGGCGGATCTCGCCCCCCAGCTTCAAGGTATGCCGCCCCTTCAGCCACGACAAGTTATCCACGATGGAATACGTGCTGGGTTTCTCGATGATGTACGTCGTGGGCTGCGTGCTGGTCAAGCCGGGAATCGCCACGCCCTGCGGAATCAGCCCAACATCGTTGCGCGTGAGGGCGCTACGGTTGAAGCCCAGCTTCACTTCGTTGATCACGGTAGGCGTCCAAAGCTGCTGCCATTGCGCGGTGACGTTGGTGGGCCGGATGTACGAATCGCGGGTCTCCAGCAGACCGTTGCGGATTTGGCTGATCAACGCGTCGCTGATGGCCACGCGGAAGAAGAGGCTGTGCTTATCATTAATTCGCTGGTCGACGCGCATCATGCCGCTGTGCTCGTTCCGCCGCTCCGGCGTGGTGGCCAACAGGCGGTCGACATTGGCGTTCGGCCCCGGCGCCGTGCCCACCGGATAAGCGTTGATGACGGATTGCAGCGCTTGCGGCGCGCGCTGGCGAAAGGCCGCGCTCGGCACCAGACCATCGGCGCGCGTGATACTCAATCGCTGTAACAGGCCTTCATAGTTGGCGAAGAAGAAGGTGCGGTTCTTGAGGATCGGACCGCCCAGATTGCCCCCAAACTGGTTCAAGCGGAAGGGCGGCGGGTTCGCGCCGTCGAAGGGCCGCCGGGCGTCCAACGCGCTGTTGCGCAGGAACTCGAAAACCGAGCCGTGGAAATCGTTCGTGCCCGTCTTCGAGACCAGGTTGATCTGCGCGCCGCCGCCCACGCCGCCTTCGGCCGTGAATGGCAGCGAGTTCACGCGGAATTCGGCGATGCTGTCGGTGGAAACCACCAGCCGCATGTTGCCTTCCTGGCGCGGATCCTTGATGCCCGTGGCGTCCACGCCGTCGAAGGTCCAGTTATTGTCGTCGCGCGGGCGGCCAAAAAAGCGGATCGAGTTCTGGTTGCCTTCGCCCACATTCACCGCGCCCGGAGCCAACATCATTAACGAAGCCCAGTGGCGGCCGTTTAACGGGATGCTCTTGATTTGCTGCTCCGCGATAGCCATGCCGATCTCGGCGTTGGTCTGCTCCAGGGGCGTTGCCGCCGCCGAGACCTCGATGGCCTGCGAAACGGCGCCCACGCTGAGCTGGCCGTCGAGCACGCGCGCCTGCCCCACCGCCAGCACCACGTTGTCGAACTTCAACGCCGAGAATCCGGTCTTGCTGATCGAAACCGTGTAAGTGCCGACGGGCAGGCCGGGCAACTGGTAGATCCCCTGGCTGCTGGTTTGGGTTTCGCGCCGGAAGCCGTTCACGTCGGATTCCACTAGGACGGCGGCATTGCCGATACTGGCGCCGGTTGCATCGCGAACCGTGCCACTTAAAGACGCGCGATCCACCTGTGCATGGATCGCCGTCACGCAAGTGAAAAGAAGCAGGAGCAAACCGCGGGTAAGCATAAATTGGGTGAGAACCCTCATGGTAGAAAGCTTCCATGTCGAACCCGTTAACGGATCGTAACTTTGCTGTTACGCAGGCTCGTTAGCATCGAAGAATGCGACTCTTTGCGTGGTTTTTTCTATGGGCCATGTTCGCCGCGCCGCTAACGACAATCGACCTGCGGTTGGAGCGGGCCACCGACGCCGTCGGACAGGATTCGGACGATCCGGCGTTTTGGCGTCATCCTAAGGATTTTTCGAAGAGCCTGATTCTCGGTACCAACAAGGCACCGGCCGCGCAGGGCGGGGCGCTCGTCGTAATGGGCCTGGACGGCAAGATCCGCCAGCGCGTGGCCGGCTTGGACCGCCCCAACAACGTCGATGCCAAAGGTAACGTGGCGGCGGTCACGGAGCGGCTGGCCACCGCGGTGCGCGTTTACGATATCAACGAGTCGGGCGTGAAAGAACGATTCACCTTCCCCGTCTTCACGGGGGAGAGCGGGCCGCGCCAGGCACCGATGGGCATCGCCCTTTACCGGCGGCCGAAGGATGGAGCGCTGTTTGCGATCGTGGGCCGGAAGTCGGGTCCGGCGCAGGGCTATTTGTGGCAGTATCGCATCGAGGGTTCGAAGGCCACGAAGGTGCGCGAGTTCGGCGCCTTCAGCGAAGGCCAGAGCGAAATCGAAGCCATCGCCGTGGATGACGAGAACGGCTTCGTCTACTATGCCGATGAGGACTGCTGTATTCGCAAGTGGCAGGCCGACCCTGATCATCCGCAGGCTGCCCGCGAGGTGGCAACTTTCGGCCGCGAAGGCTTTCAGGGAAATCGCGAAGGCATTGCCATTCGCAAGACGGCGCAGGGCGGCGGCTATGTGATCTGCACGGATCAGATTCCCAACGCCAGCCGCTATTACGTCTTCCGCCGCACCGGCGATCAGACGGCGCCCGTGACGTTGCTGCAAGGGATGGCCGATTCCACCGATGGGCTGGAGGTAATCGCGGGGCCCCGCAACCTGCTGGCGGCTATGAATAGCAAGGATCACAACTTCCTGTTGTTCCAATGGCCGCCGTCGCTGCCGTAGTAGGTTGGGAAGATGCAGCGTGTGTTGATAACGGGCGGGGCATCGGGGATTGGGCTGGCGACGGCGCGCTGGTTTGCCGGTCGTGGCGCGCGGGTGGCGGTAGGCTACTTCGAAGACAGGCACCGCGCGGAGGCCGCGCCGCTATTGCCCGCGGGCACGTTGTTTCTGAACGCCGATCTGCGCCAACCCGATCAGATTGCGGAGATGGTATCGGCCGCGCTCGCTGGGTTGGGCGGCGTGGATGTGCTGGTGAACAGCGCGGGCATGACTGGGAAGTCCGCCGTGGCGCCGTTCCTCGATTGCTCGCTGCAACAACTGGACGATATCCTCGATACCAACTTACGCGGCACGATCCTGGTATCGCAGGCGGTCGCCCGGGCGATGGTGGCGGCGGGGCAGGGAGGCTGCATCATCCATGTGGCGTCCGTCGGCGCGCTGGCGGGGCAGGAGCAGGCCGCGGCTTATTGTGCATCGAAGGCTGGGCAGGTGGCGCTGACTCAGGTGATGGCCTTGGAACTGGCTCCCTACGGCATCCGCGTGAACTGCGTCTCTCCCGGCGACATCCATACCGAAACCAACGCGGCTATCATCGACGATTTGAAGACATCGGGAGCTACCGGCAAGTACTTGCGCGCAACGCCGCTCGGCCGCCGCGGCCGCCCGGAGGAGATCGCGGCGATGATTGGATTCCTTGCTTCGCCGGAGGCCTCCTTCGCCACCGGAAGTAACTTCGTCGTCGATGGCGGCTTCCTCAGTTACTAAGCGCCACGCCCGTTATCGCCGCCTATATCCGCTGGCAGCGCAATGGCCTGGTGGTTGCACGCCGGCATCGCCATCCGGTTGGCGAGTTGGTTTCCATTCGCAAAGCGGCAAAGATTCTGAGGATGAATAGCAGTAGCATTCATCGCTGGCTGGCCGAGGGATTCGTTGCCGGCGAGCAGATTGCGCCCGGCGCGCCGTGGCAAGCGCGGAGAGCACCCGGCCGTGTAGATCTTTCAGGCCGTGTAGATCTTTCAGTCGATCTTCCAAGCCCGGTCTCATACTCTTTCCATGCCGTGCCATCCACTCCAGGTGCCACGGGTTTCGGGCTTTTAGGCGGCGGTCCAGCCTCCGTCGATGGGTATCACGCTGCCGTGCATGAAGCCGGATTCCTCGGAAGCCAGGTATAAGGCGAGGTAGGCGATTTCCTGGGGTCGCCCCATGCGGCCGATAGGCTGGCGGGCATGTAGGGTGGCGCGCATCTCTTCCTTTTCATGGCTGTGGTACTTGTCCAGGTAGCCTTCGACGAAGGGGGTTTCGACCGTGCCCGGGGCGATGCAGTTGACGCGGAACTGGGTTGGGTAATCAACGGCAAGCTGGCGGGTCATGGCGACGACGGCGCCCTTGGTGGCGCAATAGGCGAAGCGGCGTTTCACGCCGATCAAGCCGGCTACCGAGCCAATATTGACGATGCTGCCTTTGCTCTTGATGAGCAACGGCACGGCGGCTTGGGTTACCAGAAACAGACCCTCGCAGTTGACGCGGAACAGGCGCTGGAAGTCGGGGAGGTGGGTCTCCTCGATATTGCCGACCAGGCCGATGCCCGCGTTGTTGATGAGGACATCCAGCCTGTCGAGGGTGGAGAAGGCTTTCTCCACCGAGGCCGGATCGGTGATGTCGCACTGCACGGCGCGAGCTCCGGGTAGCTGCGCGGCGAGGGCCTCACCGGCGGCGAGGTTGAGGTCGAGAATGACGACGCTGGCGCCGGCGGCTGCAAAGACGCGGCTGGTATGTTCCCCGATGCCGCTGGCGCCGCCGGTGACCAGGGCGACGCGTCCGTCTAAACGAAAAGGTGTGCTCATGGTTGAACTAAATAGTTTAATCGACCTCGCTACACTGGCAGAGATGAAGATTGAGACCCTGGCCGTACACTCCGGCCGCCAGATCGACCCGGCGACGGGTGCGGTGGCGGCGCCCATCCACCTGTCAACGACGTTCGAGCGCGATGCCGATGGGAAATGGCCGCGCGGCTTCACCTATTCACGGGAGGAGAATCCGAATCGCAACACGCTGGAGGAGTGCCTGGCCTCGCTCGAAGGCGCCAAGGAGGCGCTGGTATTTGCCAGCGGGCTGGCGGCCGTGACGGCGTCGGTGCAGGCGATGGAGCCAGGGGACCATCTGTTGTTTCCCAACGATGTTTATTTTGGGCTGCGGAAGGTGGTGCTGGAGGTATTCGAGAAGGCGCGGTTGCAGACCGAGTTCGTTGACATGACGAATCTGGACGCGGTACGGGCGGCGGTGCGGCCGAATACGCGGCTGATCTGGTGTGAGACGCCGTCGAACCCGATGCTGCGGATCACCGATCTGGCTGGCATTGCGGCGATCGCGCGGCAGGCCAACGCCATCAGCGTGTGCGACGGGACGTTCGCGACGCCGGTGCTGCAGCGGCCGCTGGACTTCGGCATCGACCTCGTCATGCACTCCACAACCAAGTTTCTGTCGGGCCATAGCGACGTGGTGGGCGGCGTACTGCTCACCCGGCATGACAACTACCTGTTCGAACGGGCGCGGAAGTTTCAGAAGTACGGTGGGGCGATTCCGTCGCCCTTCGATTGCTGGCTGACGCGGCGGGGGATCGATACGCTGCCGTTACGGGTGCGGCAGCAATCGGCGAACGCACTGGAACTGGCCCGGTTTCTGACCGCGCACCCGCGGGTGGAGCAGGTGAACTATCCGGGGTTGGCGGAGCATCCGCGGCATGAACTGGCGGCGAAGCAGATGGCGGGCGGGTTCGGCGGCATGCTCAGTTTCCACGTCAGAGGCGGACGGACGGAAGCAATGGCAGTGGCGGCAAAGTTGCGAGTGTTCACGCGAGCGACGAGTTTGGGTGGGACGCACAGCCTGATCGAACATCGGGCGTCGGTGGAAGGGCCGAAGAGCAAAACGCCACAGAACCTGCTGCGGGCGTCGATTGGGATTGAGAACGTGGAAGACCTGCGGGCGGACTTGGAGGGCGCGCTCGAATAGCCGAAAGCGTGTGATACGATATCCGCTTGAGCCAAGCAGTACAACTCTTCGCCGAGCTCGCGGCGCGCACGCTCGTGTTTGCTCCTTTATTGGTTGCCGCCTTACTGATGATCCGGAATCCATCGGATTGTTTGAAGTTTTTGTCGCAGGC
>CAYLPH010000132.1:0-14257 GCA_964385495.1 uncultured Candidatus Solibacter sp. | reverse complement strand
AGATGCCGTCGGCGGTGCCGCAGTTGAGTTCGGAGATGATGACGTCCTGGGCGACATCGACCAGGCGGCGGGTGAGGTAACCGGAGTCGGCTGTTTTGAGAGCCGTGTCGGCGAGACCTTTTCGCGCGCCGTGAGTGGAGATGAAGTACTGGAGGACGTTCAGGCCTTCGCGGAAGTTGGCGGTGATGGGCGTTTCGATGATCTCGCCGGAGGGCTTGGCCATGAGGCCGCGCATGCCGGAGAGCTGGCGGATCTGCTGTTTGGAGCCGCGGGCGCCGGAGTCGGCCATGATGTAGATGGGGTTGAGGTAGCGGCCGGTACGGTCGTCCTCTTCCATCAATTTGAACATCTTGTCGGAGACGCGGTCGGTGACCTTGGACCAGATTTCGATGATTTTGTTGTAGCGCTCGCCGTGGGTGATGGCGCCTTCCTGGTACTGGTTCTGGACCTCGATGACGGCCTTTTCGGCTTCGGCGACGAGGGTTTTCTTGTCGGCGGGGACGACCATGTCGTCGATGCCGATGGAGATGCCGGCGCGGGTGGCGTAGAGGAAGCCGAGCTTCTTCACTTCGTCCAGCATGGTGACGGTGATGGCGAGGCCGAAGCGGAGGTAGCAGTAGTTCACCATCTGGGAGAGGCCCTTCTTTTTGAGAAGGCCGTTGATGAACGGCATGTCCTCGGGCAGCACGTCATTGAGGATGACGCGGCCGACCGTGGTTTCCATGTACTGCTTGATGTACTCGATGGGCTCGGTGTGAAGGACGTTCTGGGAGTCAAAGGCCTTGGAGAGGTCGATGACGCGGCCGGTGTGGCGGAGCTTGATGGGGGTGAGGGTTTCGACCTCGCCCATTTCGAGCGCGATGAGAACGTCTTCGGAAGATGCGAAGGTACGGCCCTCGCCCTTGGTGCCGGGACGGGCTTTGGTGAGGTAGTAGAGGCCGAGCACCATGTCCTGGGTGGGGATGGCGATGGGCGAGCCGTGGGCCGGAGACAGAACGTTATTGGCGGCCAGCATGAGGGTGCTGGCTTCGATCTGGGCTTCGGGCGAGAGGGGGATGTGAACGGCCATCTGGTCGCCGTCAAAGTCGGCGTTGAAGGCGGTACAGACGAGCGGGTGAATCTTGAGGGCCTTGCCTTCGACCAGGACCGGTTCAAAGGCCTGGATGCCGAGGCGGTGCAGGGTGGGGGCGCGGTTGAGGAGGATGGGATGGTCGCGGATGACTTCCTCGAGGATGTCCCAGACGACCGGATCCTGCTGTTCGACCAATTCCTTGGCCTGCTTGATGGTGGTGCAATGGCCGCGCTGTTCGAGGCGGTGATAGATGAAGGGCTTGAACAGCTCGAGGGCCATCTTCTTGGGAAGGCCGCACTGGTGGAGCTTGAGTTCGGGGCCGACGACGATGACAGAGCGGCCGGAGTAGTCGACGCGCTTGCCGAGGAGGTTTTGGCGGAAGCGGCCCTGCTTGCCCTTGAGGGTGTCGGAAAGGGACTTGAGGGGGCGGTTATTGGCGCCACGGAGGACGCGGCCGCGGCGGCCGTTATCGAACAGGGCGTCGACGGCTTCCTGGAGCATGCGCTTTTCGTTGCGCACGATGACGTCGGGGGCGTGGAGTTCGATTAGCTTCTTCAACCGGTTGTTGCGGTTGATGACGCGGCGGTAGAGGTCGTTGAGGTCGGAGGTGGCGAAGCGGCCGCCGTCGAGCGGGACGAGGGGGCGCAGTTCCGGGGGGATGACGGGGATGACGTCGAGGATCATCCATTCGGGCTTGTTGCCGGATTTGCGGAAGCTTTCGGCGACGCGGAGGCGCTTGGCGAACTTGAGTTTTTTCTGGACCGAGGTTTCGGTCTTCATGCGCTCGCGAATTTCGATGCTGAGGGATTCGACGTCGATTTTCTTGAGGAGTTCCTTGATGCCCTCGGCGCCCATCATGGCGACGTACTTGCCGTAGTGCTCGGTGTCGAGCTGGCGTTTCTTTTCGTCGTTGATGACTTCGCCTTTGGAGATGCCGGTGACTTCGCCGGGATCGACGACGACGAAGGCTTCAAAGTAGAGGACGCGCTCGAGTTCGCGGAGGGTGATATCGAGCAGGTAGCCGATGCGGCTGGGGAGTCCTTTGAAGAACCAGACGTGGGAGCAGGGGCTGGCGAGCTCGATGTGGCCGAGGCGTTCGCGGCGGACGCGGGAGAGGGTGACTTCGACGCCGCACTTGTCGCAGATGACGCCGCGGTGCTTCATGCGCTTGTATTTGCCGCAGAGGCATTCCCAGTCGGCGACGGGTCCGAAGATACGGGCGCAGAAGAGGCCGTCGCGTTCGGGTTTGAAGGTGCGGTAGTTGATGGTCTCCGGTTTGGTGACTTCGCCGTGGGACCAGGAGCGGATTTTTTCCGGAGAAGCGAGACTGATGCGGATGGAGTCGAAATCGGCGATTAAGTTGGCGCGGTCGTAGGGGGAAGAACGGTACATGTTTAGCTCCTTTCGCTATCTAGTTGGGAGGAAGAGGCCGGTCTGGGGACCGGCCGCGGACCTGGGGGTCCGCCCTCCAACACACGAGAACGCGTAACGCATTAGTCTGCTGCTAGTGCCGTGTCGGGCACTTCGCGGGGTTTTTTCATTAGTTCCACGTCCAGGCAGAGGGATTGGAGTTCTCTGATGAGGACGTTGAAGGATTCGGGGACTCCTGGTTCGGCGGCGGCTTCGCCCTTTACGATGGCTTCGTAGATTTTGGCGCGGCCGTAGACGTCGTCGGATTTGGCGGTGAGGAGTTCCTGGAGGACGTAGGCGGCGCCGTAGGCTTCGAGGGCCCAGACCTCCATTTCGCCGAAGCGCTGGCCACCGAACTGGGCCTTGCCACCGAGCGGCTGCTGGGTGATGAGGGAGTAGGGTCCGATGGAGCGGGCGTGGATCTTGTCGTCGACCAGGTGGCTCAGCTTGAGCATGTAGATGTAGCCGACGGTGACGGGCTGTTCAAAGCCGATGCCGGTCATGCCGTCGTAGAGCTGGATTTTGCCCGAAGTGGGATAGTTGGCTTCGGTGAGCTGTTCCTTGATGTTGAGCTCGGTGGCGCCGTCGAAGACGGGGGTTGCGAAGTGGAGGCCGAGGGCCTTGGCTGCCCAACCCAGGTGCGTCTCGAGGATCTGTCCGACGTTCATACGGGACGGGACGCCGAGGGGGTTGAGGACGATCTCGACGGGGGTCCCGTCGGGCAGGTAGGGCATGTCCTCTTCGGGAACGATGCGGGCGATGACGCCCTTGTTGCCGTGGCGGCCGGCCATCTTGTCGCCAACCGAGAGCTTGCGCTTCATGGCGATGTAGACTTTGACCAGCTTAATGACGCCGGGGGGCAGTTCGTCGCCCTTTTTGAGCTTGGCGATCTTCTCTTCGGTGATCTTTTCGAGGACCGCGATCTGGCGCGACGTCATCTCTTCGATTTCGTCGATTTGCTCGTTGAGGCGCGGATCCTTTTCCTTGAAGCGGAGGCGCTTGAGGTCGCGGGCGCGGATCTTTTCGAGCAGGTCGCGGGAGACGAACGTGCCCTTGGAGAGGAGCTTTTTGTTGGTCTTTTCGTCGTGGAGGTCGGCGAGGATTTCCTTGCCTTCCATGAGGTTGCCGAGGCGTTTGGCGCGCTCGTCGTTCAGGATGCGCTTTTCGTCATCAAGGTTGCGGTGGAGCGAAGCGATCTTGTTTTCGAGGATCTGCTTGGAGCGCTCGTCGAGGTCGGCACCTTTGCGGGAGAAGACGCGGGCGTCGACGACTACGCCTTCGATACCGGGCGGGCAGTAGAGGGAGGCGTCTTTGACGTCGCCGGCCTTTTCGCCGAAGATGGCGCGCAGGAGCTTTTCTTCGGGAGTGAGCTGGGTTTCGCCCTTGGGGGTGACTTTGCCGACCAGGATGTCGCCGGGTTTGACCGAGGCGCCGACATGGATAATGCCGGATTCGTCGAGGTTACGAAGGAAGCTTTCGCTGATGTTGGGGATGTCGCGGGTGATTTCTTCCGGCCCCAGTTTGGTATCGCGGGCTTCGATTTCGAACTCTTCGATGTGGACGGAGGTGTAGTAGTCCTCTTTGACGAGCTTTTCGGAGACGACGATGGCGTCTTCGAAGTTATAGCCGCGCCAGGGCATGAAGGCGACGAGGACGTTGCGGCCGAGGGCGAGTTCGCCCTTTTCGGTGCAGGGGCCGTCGGCGAGCACATCGCCCTTCTTGACCTTTTGGCCGACCTTGCAGATGGGCTTCTGGTTGATACAAGTGTTCTGGTTGGAACGCTTGAACTTGATCATGGTGTAGATGTCGGCGCCGACTTCGCGGGACATCTGGCCTTCGTGGACGTTACCTTCGACGCGGACGATGATGCGTTCGGAGTCGACCGAATCGACGACGCCGGTACGGCGGCAGATCTGGACGGCGCCGGAGTCGCGGGCAGTGACCCATTCCATGCCGGTGCCGACGAAGGGGGCTTCGGCGCGGAGCAGGGGGACGGCCTGGCGTTGCATGTTGGAGCCCATGAGGGCGCGGTTGGCGTCGTCGTTCTCGAGGAACGGGATGAGGCTGGCGGCGACCGAGACGAGCTGTTTGGGGCTGACGTCCATGTATTCGACTTCGTCGCGCTGGATGAGCAGGAAGTTGCCCTGCTTACGGGCGTTAACGAGGTCGCGGACGATGTTGCCGCTGGGATCGAGCTCGACGTTGGCCTGGGCGATGATGTACTTGTCCTCTTCCCAGGCGGAGAGGTAATCGCAGTAGGCTTCGAACTCGGCGGGCTGTTTGCCGGGCTTTACTTCGGCGTTGAGCTTTTCGAGTTCGCCGCGGTTCATAACCTGGTTGACCTTGGTGTGGGTATCGCCAGGGTTGAGGATACGGACTTCGTCGACGAGTTTGCCGCCGAGCACGCGGCGGTAGGGGCTTTCGATGAAGCCGTAGTCGTTGATGCGAGCGAAACAGGATAGCGAGGAGATAAGGCCGATGTTGGGACCTTCGGGGGTCTCAATGGGGCAGATACGGCCGTAGTGGGTGGGGTGAACGTCGCGGACTTCAAAGCCGGCGCGTTCGCGGGACAGACCGCCGGGTCCAAGGGCCGAGAGGCGGCGCTTGTGGGTGATTTCCGAGAGCGGATTGGTCTGGTCCATGAACTGCGAGAGCTGGCTGGAGCCGAAGAACTCGCGGATGGCGGCCATGACGGGCTTGGCGTTGACCAGGTCATGCGGCATCGCCGTGGACATTTCCTGGTAGACGGACATCTTTTCCTTGATGGCGCGTTCCATGCGGACGAGGCCGATGCGGAACTGATTTTCGAGCAGTTCGCCGACGGCGCGGACGCGGCGGTTGCCGAGGTGATCGATGTCGTCGACGGCTCCGACGCCTTTGCGGAGCTTCATCAGGTAGCGGATGGTGGAGATGAAGTCGTCTTCGTTGAGGGTACGGCGGTCGAGCGGGGTGGCGTCGGCCTTATCGAAGAGCTTGATGTTGAACTTCATGCGGCCCACGCGGGAGAAGTCGTACTTGCGGGGGTCGAAGAACATGCCCTGGAAGAGCTGGGTGGCGGTGTCGAGGGTGGGCGGATCGCCGGGGCGCAGCTTGCGGTAGATTTCGAGCAGCGCTTCGTTCTGAGCTTTGACGGCGTCCTTCTTCAGCGTCATGGAGATGACGTTGCCGACTTCGTCGCGTTCGGGGAAGAAGATTTCGACGTTTTCAATCCCGGCTTCGAGGAGGCGGGAGAGGCCGGCGGCGTTGAGCTCGTGATTGGCTTCGAGGAGGATTTCGCCCGTAGACATGTCGATGACGTCGCCGGCGCAGAAGGCGCCTTCGATGTCATTGGGGGCGACCTCGACCTCTTCGACCTTGGCCTTGACAAGGTTTTCAAAGACGCCGCGGGTGATTTTCTTACCCTGGGGGACGATGGTGGCGCCGGCTTTGTTGACGGCATGGGAGAGCTTGAGGCCGATTAAGCCATTGGAAAGCTTCCAGAAGAGCTTGTTGTCCTTGAGGGTGAGGGTGGACAGGGTATCGGTGTAGAAGGTCTTGATGATCTGCTCGTCGGTTTTGAGGCCGAGGGCGCGCAGGAAGACGGTGCCGTAGAATTTGCGTTTGCGGTCGATGCGGACGTAGAGGAGGTTCTTGTTATCGTATTCGAACTCGACCCAGGAGCCGCGGTAAGGGATGATTTTGCCGAGGAAGTAGCCCTGCGCCTGGACGCGTTCGAAGAAGACGCCGGGGGAGCGGTGGAGCTGGGAGACGATGACGCGCTCGGTACCATTAATGATAAAGGTGCCGTTTTGCGACATGAGCGGGATTTCGCCGAAGAAGACTTCCTGCTCTTTGACGTCGCGAACGGATTTGGTGCCGGTATCGGGGTCCTTGTCGTAGACGGTGAGGCGGATGGTGACTTTGAGGGGAGCGGCGTAGGTCATGCCGCGCTCTTCGCACTCGGCCTGATCATATTTAAGCTGGAGCGAGACGGGGTCGCCGCAGCGGTTACAGAAGGTGACGATGTTGCGGTTGAAGGTGCCGCAATGGTGGCAGAGGACATCGCCGGGGTGGAAGGGGTCGGTTTTGATGGTGGAGCCGCACTGGCGGCAGGTGGAGCGGAGGTGGTGCAACCCTTTGAGGTTGCCGCACTTACACTCCCAGTTGCCGATGGCATAATCGACGAAGTCGAGCTGGGAGAGGCCGCGGAAGTCGGTGATCGGGAAGACCGAAGCAAAGACGCTTTGGAGGCCGGTATCTTCACGCTCCGGGGGGAGCAGGTCCATCTGCAGGAAGCGCTCGTAGGACTTCTTCTGGACCTCGATCAGGTTGGGGATAGGGATCGTGGTCTTAATTTTGGAGAAGTCCACTCGTTCGCGAGTACCAGAGGGAACCAAGTTCAGCATTCAACACTCCTATGGGCGTAGGCGACGCAACCAAGTGCGAGTAAAATCAGTCAATTAGCCGACGGCCGGCCGATGTCGGGCGAAGGAGCAAGGGGCCGGTACGAAGGCGAAAATCGCGGGGCCGGGCGGGCGCGCCGCGATCAGGAAAGGCGGAAAGAGCCGGAGTCTGGCAAGTTTGCGGCATCAGGGGGGCCGCGGGGCGCGAAAGGAGGCGGGAGAGCAAGATGCGAGGATACACGAGGAGTGCGGACGTTCCAATCCCGTCAGAAGACAACGGGGCTCTGGAAGCCGTTTCCATCAGACAAGCAGCCGGACGGCTGTCGCTAGAAACGCAGGAAGAGAAAGTCACACGCGCCAAGAACCGGAAAAAGATTTCCGCCCGAACAACTCTAGGGTAACAAACGGACTACAGCACGTCAAATGCCAAAACAACTTTTGATGAAAAAGGGTTTGGGGACGCACATCGAGGCAGGATAGCACGGAAGAGGGAGCGGTGAGCATTGGATTGGACTTCCTGGTTGATCCGGTTGAGGCCTTTGGCCAGGAGGAGAGGTGGTATTCGGGTTTCATCACCGGGCGGGGACTCCGGCCACGGTCTGGCCGGCGGGAACATCGTTGGTGACGACGGCGCCGGCTCCGATCATCGCGTGTTCGCCGATGTGGACGCCGCAAAGGATTACGGCTCCGCTGCCGATGGAAGCGCCACGGGAGACGTGGGTAGGTTCGAGGAGCCAGTTGGGGGAGATGGCCCGCGGGTAACGGTCGTTGACGAACAGGACGCCGTGGCCGAGGAAGACCTCGTCTTCGAGGGTTACCCCTTCGCAGAGGAAGCTGTGGGAACCGATCTTGCAGCGGGCGCCGACGCGAACGCCGCGCTGGATTTCGACGAAGGGGCCGATGGTGGTGCCGTCGCCGATCTCGCAGCCGTAAAGGTTTACGAGTTCGGGGTGGTGGATGAGAACGCCGGGGCCGAGTTTGACGTCATTGGCGATGGGCATAGGTGGCGGGCTCCGAGGTGCAGAAAAGGGCTTCGAGGCCGGTGCGGGCATAGGTCACGCGGCGGCAGGTCCAATTGGCGCCGGCGGCTTCGAGCAGGCGTTGGAGCGCGGTTTGGGAGCGCAGGTGACGGCCGCGATCGAGGTGGCGGATGAGGGCGGCGAGCGGGCGGCGCCGGATGGACTCGGGAAGGACGGCGTCGAGCAGGAAGATGCGGCCATGCGGGTTCAGGACCCGGTGCATCTCGGTGAGGGCGGCGTGGGACTGGGCGCCGGAGAGGTGGTGAAGGAGGCCAAAGCTCCAGACCTGATCGAAGGAATGGTTGGGAAACGGCAGGGCGGTGGCGCAGGCGGCGATCCCGGTGGTGGCGGAGCCGGAGCGGCGGTAGGATTTGAGGCGGGCGGGATCAAGGTCGACACCTACGGTGAATCCGGGGGCGGCGGCGATCCAGGAATCGCAGCCACAACCGACATCCAGGCGGCGGCCAGCGGCGGCGGATCCCCATTGGCGGAAGGAAGCGGCGGCGCCTGGGGCGAGCGCCTTTTGGATGGCGCGAAACAGGGCGGCGTTCATGATGGGAGGCGAACCTCGCCGGTTAGGGGAGCGGTGGCTTGTTCGATGAGGTAGCGGGGGCGGCGGCGGGCTTCCCGCAGGGTTCGCCAGAGGTATTCGCCAAGGATGCCGATCATGAGCATTTGCGTGCCGGAGAGAACGAGCACGGCCACCAGCAACGAAGGCCAGCCGGGTACGGGAACCCCCTGGACGGCTCGGACGAGGACGAAGGCGGCGTAGAGAAAGCCCAATAGCACGGTAGCGGCGCCGAGCGCGGAAAAGAAGCGGAGCGGGGCGTGGCTGAAGGCCAGGAGGGAGCCGGCGGCGAGATCGATTTTGCGGGAAAGGGTCCAGCTGGAGCGGCCATGGCCCCGGGCCCGGCGTTCGCAGGGCACATACGCCTGGCGAAAGCCCATCCAGGCGATGAGGGCGAAGAGGTTGGTATGTGCTTCGGCGAACTGGCGGACGGCATCGGCGACTATGCGGTCGATTAAGAAGAAGCGGGTGCCGGTGAGGGGCATCTGGGGGCAGGGGATGGCACGGCGCAGCAGGCGGTAGAAGAGGCGGGAAGAGAAGGCGGCGTGGTGTGGGACAGCCCAAACGACTTGGGCGCCGGCGTACCAACGCTCGAGTAAGGGGAGAAGGGCTTCGGGAGCGTCCTGCAAGTCCGCGGCGAGCAGGGCGACGGCGCGGCCGCGCGCGTGTTCGAGGCCGCAGGCGATGGCGGCATGGGAGCCGAAGTTGCGGGAGAGGCGGAGCGCGCGCACGCGGGGGTCGGCTTGGGCGAAGGCGGAAGCGGCGGCGAAGGTATCGTCGGAGGAATGATCGTCGATGACGAGCCACTCCCAGTCGAGGGAGTGAAGCGCGGCTTGGAGGCGGCGGTAGAGAATCGGGAGGTTGGGGGCCTCCTGGAAGGCTGGTGTGACGATGGAAAGCAAGGGGGGGTTCATAGGGAGCACAGCTTTCGGAGGGTTTGGGCGATGTAGTGCTGTTCGGCCGGGGTGATTTGGGGATAAAGCGGGAGGACGATGGAGCTGTCCTGCGCAAGTTCGCTGTTGGGGAGGCCGGCGGGGGCGGCGCGCCAGGTGTGGGGTGGGTAGGCCGGCTCGCGGTGGGAGCACATGATGCCGCCGCGGGTGGCGATGCCGGCTTCGAGCAGGGCGGCCATGATGGCGGGGGCGGAGCGCGGCGGGTCGAGGCGGATAAGAAAGCTTTGCCAGTTGCTGCGCGCCCACGTGGGTTCGGCGGGCAGATGAAGCCCGGGGATGCCCGCAAGGAGTTCAAAGTAGCGGGCGGCGGCGGCGCGGCGGCTGGCGACGATCGTGGGGAGGCGCTGGAGTTGGACGCGGCCGATCGCGGCCTGGATGTCGGTGAGGCGGTAGTTGAAGCCGAGGGTGCCGTAATTCTCGCGGATGACGCGGGCGGAGGTGTGGCGGGTGTAGGCGGGGATGTTCATGCCGTGATGGCGGAGAGCGTGGAGACGCTGGTTCCAATCGGCGCGGGCGGTAGTGACCATGCCGCCATCGCCGGTGGTCAAGACTTTTCGGGGGTGGAAGGAGAAGCAGCAGAGATCGCCGTGCGGTTTGCCGATGGGGTTCCAGTGTCCGCCGTGCACGATCTGGCTTCCGGCGGCACAGGCGGCGTCTTCGATGAGGGGCAGGTTGTGGCGGCGGCTCAAGACCTGGAAGGCGGGAAGGTCGCAGGGCATGCCGGCCTGATGGACGCAGAGGATGGCTTTGGTTTTCGGGGTGATGGCGGCTTCGACCTGGGTGGGGTCGAGGTTGCCGGTCCCGATGCGGATGTCCGCGAAGACCGGCGTGGCGCCGCAGTAGCGGATGGCGCTGGCGGTAGCGATGAAGGAATAGCTGGCGGTGACGACTTCGTCGCCGGGTTGGACGCCGGCGGTGAGGATGGCGAGGTGCAGGGCGGCGGTACCGCTGGAGACGGCGCAGGCATAGGGAGCGCCCACGGCGGCGGCGAATTCGGCTTCGAAGGAATCCACTTCGGGGCCGGCAGTGAGCCAGCCGGAGTGGATGACGCGGGCGACGGCTTCGATTTCGAGGGTGCCGGCGTCGACGCGGGCGACTGGTATTTTCATGGGTTCACCCAGTTGCGGATGGACTCGGATTGGAGGAGGGCGGAGGCGGGCTGGCGGGTGTTGTACCAGGAGCGTAAGGATTGCAGGCCTTCGGTGAGAGGAATGCGAGGCTGCCAGTTGAGCCATTGGCGGGCTCTGGCGGTGCAGGCGATGAGGCGGGTGACGTCGCCGGGGCGGGAGGGGTGGAACTGGATAGCGGCGTGCGGGGCGATGAGGCGGGCGAGGGCGACGATGGAGATTTCCGTGCCGGAGCCGAGGTTGAGGGTCTGGCCGAGGGTATGTGGGGAGGCGGCGGCCTGGATGAGGCCGCGGGCGGTGTCGGAGACGTGGGTGAAGTCGCGGGTTTGGCGGCCGTCGCCAAAGACGATGAGGGGCAGGGCAGTCTGGGAGCGGAGCAGGAACTTGGGGATGACTTCGCCGCTGGAGGCTTCATGGTGGCAGCGGGGGCCGTAGATGTTGAAGGGGCGGACGATGGTAACGGGGAGGCCATAGCAGAGGGCATAGGCGCGCGCGTGGGCTTCGCCGGCGAGTTTCGAGGCTCCGTAGGGAGTGGTGGGGAAGTTGGGGTGGGACTCGGTTATGGGGGTGGTCAGCGCGGTGCCGTAGACCTCGCAACTGGAGACGTGGAGGAAGCGCTGGAGGTCAGGGCTGCAATGGCGGATGGCTTCGAGCAGTCTAAGGGTGCCGGTGGCGTTGACGGCGTGGGTCTCTTCGGGGTGGGCGAGGGAATAGCGAAGGTTCAAACAGGCCAGGTGAAAGACGGCGGTAATCCCGTTGAGGGCGTGGGGGAGCAGGGCGCGGTCGCAGATATCGCCCTGGAGGCGTTCGAGGTTGGCATGATCGGGCAGGTTGTCCCAGGTGCCGGTGGCGAGGTTATCGAGCGCTCGCACGCGCCAGCCCGCGTGGAGGAGTTGGGCAACCAGTTCGGAGCCGAGGAAGCCGGCGCCGCCGGTGACGAGGGCGCATGTACTACGATCCATGGGAGGCTCCATGAAGGGATTCGTCATTTTGGGTGCGGGCGGTAATGGCTTGGAGATAGCCGATGCTTTGTTGGAGGGCAACAGGCCCATCCTCGGTTTTTTGGACGACAACGCGGCGCGGTGGGGGCGGGAGTGGGCGGGAGTGCCGGTGTTGGGTCCATTGGGGTCGTGGGTGGAGTATACCGGGGCGGTGTTCGTGTTTGCGATCGGGAATCCGGGGAACTACCGGGAGCGTCGCGGAATTTGCGAGGGGCTGGGAGTGCCGCTGGAGCGTTTCGAACCGGTGGTGCATCCGGCGGCGCAGGTATCGCGACTGGCGGTGGTGGGCCGGGGTGGGGTGATTCTGGCGAACGCCAGCATAGCGGCTGGGGCACGGATTGGCAATCATGTGCTGGTGTTGAGCAATGCGTCGGTGGGGCATGAGACGGTGGTAGGAGATTATAGCTGTGTGTGCCAGGGAGCGCAGGTGCCGGGCCGGGTGCGGATGGGTGAATCCGTATATGTGGGCACGGGGGCGGCGGTACGGAACGATGTGGCGTTGGGTGAGGGTTGCCAGGTGGGCATGGGCGCCGTAGTGCTGCGCGATGTCGCGCCGGGCGCGGTGGTGGTGGGGAATCCGGCCCGGGTGTTGTAGCAGGTGTGTCATTCCGGTGCGGCGAGTTTACGCAGGGCGGCCTGGTAGGTGTGGGTTTCGGTTTCGCGGCCGGAGGGTGGCAGGGCGTTGAGGTTGTGGAGGAAGACGGTGATGAGGCGGTCGCGGTCGCCTGGGGTGCGTTGTTGGAAAGCGGTTTGGAATAGAGTATGAGCGCGGCGCCAGTGGCCGTCGCGAAGGGCCTGGTGGCCGTCGCGATAGGCTTCGGCGCGGGCGAGCACGTTGGGTTGGAGCTGGTAGCGGAAACGGGTTTGCATCTGGCGAAGGATGGCCCATGTGTTGGGGTAATCGCCGGCGGCGGAAGCGAAGTCGAAGGCGGCGGTGACCGAGGTAGCGGATTGGAGGTTTTCGATGCTGGCGCGCAGCGGTTGGGTGTAGGGGACGGACCGTTTCAGGAAGACGGCGGCGGCGGGGCCGTAGAAGACGGGGCGCCAATGCGGGGAGGCAAGGAACCAGGCCCAGGTGGGGCGGCTGAGGTAGTTGATGACGGCCACATCGGCGGGGCGGGCGGCGGTGAAGGCGGCGAGGTTTTCGCCCCGTTCGAAGGCGTTCTCCTCGCGGATCCAATCGAGGTAGGGGAAACTGCGGGAATCGACCATGACCTGGTGTTTCGGGTGAAGCCGCCAGAGCAGATAACCGCCGTTGTTGAAGGTGTTGTAGAGGCGGGTGGGGAAGTTGTGGGAGGCAAGGAATTCGGCCTCGCGGACGGGGTTGACGTCGCCGATGCCGAAGCCAAGCCAACTGTTGAAGCGGGGATGACGCCAGGAGTCGTAGAGGGTGAAGGCGGTGAGCAGCAGGAACGCCGCGGTGTTTAGGACGGGTTGCCAGTGGCGGCGGGGAAGTTGGGGTGGGGGAGCGGATAGGAAGGCGTAGAGCCAGACGGCGGGGAGGAAGAAGGTGGCTCGAAGGATGAGGAGGAAGAAGGGGAGGTAGAAGGCCTGGAGGAGCAGAGAGGTGGGGTCGAGGCGGCGGGTTTGGAAGAGGGTCAGGGCGGTGAGCAATGCCATGCCAGCGAGAAGTTCGGGGTAGTAGAGGCCGCGGGCTTGGGGATGAAAGATGGTCTGGTGGGCGGCGTTCCAAGCGGCGTCGGGGCGGGCGGTTTGCTGGAAGAGATAATCCCCGATGAGTTGGCGGATGTAGGCCGGTCCGTAGGGGGTGAAGGCAGTGGCGGCGGCGGAGAGGGTCCAGGCGGCGAGCAGGTGGCGGTAGCGGGACCGGGGCTGGCGGACTTCGCCGAGGGCGGTGGCGAGGAAGAAGGGCGCGGCGAGGATAAAGCCGCCGTGGCTGTTAACCCAGACGAGCATGAGGGCGGGGATGGCGTAGAGGGGGCGCGGATCGTGTGTGTGCCGCCAGGTGTAGAAGAGAAAGACGGTGAGGTGGAACAGAAGGAGGGAGAAGATTTCCGGCTTGAGGAAAGCGCCGCCGGTGGAGGTTAAGAGCGTGAGCAGCAGGGCGAGCGGGGTGCTGGGGTGGCGTAGGATGCCACGCTGGTGGGCGTAGCGCACGGCGAGAGCGAGAAGGAAGAGAATGACGAGGTAGCGGAAGGCGAACAGAGCGCCCCAGCCGCCGGTTTGCCGCAGGGCGTAGAGCCAGAGGTCGGCGAGCCAGGTGCAGTAGAGAGTGGCGGTTTGGACGGGGGTCCAGGAGTAGAGGGCGATATCGGGGATCAGGGTTCGGCCGGCGAGCATCTGGCGCGCGTGGGCCAGGTGCCAGAAGAGGTCGCCGTCTTCGATGGGCAGGGCGTAGCGTACCACGGCCGCGATGAGCAGCAGCAGCGCGGCGGCCGATGTTATTGCACGGCTCATCGGGAGAAGTAGCCGCTGATTTCGAGGGCGACGTGGGTGCGGCGGTAGGCGAAGACGTCGATGGCGGCGTTGGCGCCGGCGGGTACGATGAAACCGCTCGATACGGTCTGGCCTTCGAAGGCGTTGATCACCGAGGCTCCGGGGCGCGGTTGGTCGGTGGGCCAGATGGTGAGGAACGGCATGGGGTTGCCTTTGGGGATGACGGTGGCGTTGAGGACATAGGCTTTCGGGGCGGCGGGTAGCGAGGCGCCGCAGCGGGAGAGTGTTGGGCTGATAGTGCGCGTTGTCTCGTTTTCGAAGATGGGCG
>CAYLPH010000131.1:0-14550 GCA_964385495.1 uncultured Candidatus Solibacter sp. | reverse complement strand
AAACGCCCGAAGCCGGAGTTCTCCCCCGTCAGCGAGTACGTTCCCGGCTCGACATAGTCGAACAGGTAACGCCCGCTCTCGTCGGAGGTCCGCTGCGTCGCGTTCTTTGTGCTGCTGTTGATAAGGGTGATCGTGGCGCGGGGAATCGAGGCGCCAGTGGAGTCCGTCACAATTCCTTGTACACGGCCCCGGTAATCCTGGGAAAAGAGGGATACGGTCAACGCGCATCCTAACCATACGGCACGAAACATAGGAGACTGCCTCCGTTCGTGAAATGCCGCGATTATATCCCAGGCAAACCACGGTGTTTCCGTCCCCATTCAGCCCGCCGAACAATTCCCCTGAGACTTCCCGCCTCGAATTCCCACTACGTTTGCGAAAGAGCCCTGCGTCCAGGAGGCCCGGATTTCCCATGAGCGTGCGTATTCGGGTCAGAATCCATCCGCGTCCTTTGTCCCGGCTGCTGATTGGCACTCTCGCGCTCTGCGTGGGAACGTTCAGCCTGCTCGTCTCGGCAACCATCGAAAACTCCGCCGCCAAACGCGCGCCCGTCCCGCCCTTCCTGCTGGTGGATTCCATTGTCCCGCCGCTACCCGGTCCAATCCCCGTGCCTTCCATACCCAGCCCCGGCACGCCGCGACCTTGCGGCACCCTCACCCACGCCCAGCTCAACCGCCTCATCGGGGAAGCCGCCCAGCGCCATGCAGTCAGCTCTATCCTGCTGCTTCGCGTGATCCTCCAGGAGTCCGGCGGCCGTCCCTGCGCTGTCAGTCCGAAGGGCGCCACCGGGCTGATGGGTCTGATGCCGGTCACGGCACGCCACTTCGGCGTTCACGCCACCAGTCCGGAAGAAAACATCGACGCGGGCGCCCGCTATCTGCGCATCCTGCTCCAGAAGTATGGCAACGACTTCCGCCTTGCCTTGGCCGCCTACAATGCAGGACCCGGCCGCGTCGATCAATACCGCGGCGTGCCTCCTTATCGCGAAACCCGCAATTACGTCGCCCGAATCCTGGGTGAGTAGCCGGTCAGCGCCCGGTGTACTTGATCCACATCGGGCTTACCCAGACGATCTCGCCGTCCTCCTGCTCGCCCCGGACATAGTAATAGCTCTCCTTACCGGCCACCGGTTCCGCGTCGCGCCAACGGAAACTTACCGTTGCGGTGTTCGGTTTGGCGGTATACACATACTTCCCATCCTTGATGATGTGTACCTTGGCGAATGGCGCGGTCCCTTGTAGCCGCAGCCGCAACTCCGGCTTCACCCCCGTCGCGAACACATCCCCCATGATGTGTTCCCCGCAGCGGAACTCCGCCAGAATGTTGTCGGTGGCCCCATAGACGTGCCGCTTCTGAAACGCCTCCAGGATCCCCGCCCGGCTCATATCTTTGGTCAACACATTCGCATAGCTCATGTGCGTCGAAATGTGATCCGAACTTGCCTCAAACGCCAGCTTGTAGCCCATCTCCAAAGCCAGGTTCACGAATCCCTTCGGCTCCCACCCGCCAATGGAATCCTGGGCGCGATTGGCCCGCGGCGCATCCGGCATCTCGTAGTTCTGGCGCTCGCCCTGATAAATCTCCACCACCGGCTCAGTCTGTGGATCATTGTCGCGCCAGTCCGTACCCAT
The DNA here is from genome assembly GCA_964385495.1 of uncultured Candidatus Solibacter sp. GTDB lineage: Bacteria > Acidobacteriota > Terriglobia > Bryobacterales > Bryobacteraceae > CADEFT01. Next base: position 12,919 of record CAYLPH010000131.1, on the reverse strand, counting down.
GTTCGTGCCGGACGTATGCATGGCGACGATGCCATTGAACTCCTTCAAATACCGGTACAACATCTGCGTGTCCGGTGCCTTGCCCACCGAATCGCGGCTCATGATGGGCAGCCGCGGCAGCGTCCGCACCCCGCGCTGGGCGAAGATCACGTTCCGGTGCCCCTCCGGATACCGCACGCTCCGCTCATAGCTGAACATCGACACAAACTGCCCCGGCGCATGGAACACATCCGTCAGCTTCTGCGCCGTCCACCAGGTGTACTCACGCCCGCCTCCGTTGTCGTGATCGCAGCAACCCACCCAGTCCATTTGCGCCGCATCCAGCGCATACCGCCACTGGTCCAGGATGGATCCATCCCCGCCGCCATCGGCCGACACCTCGCTATGACGGTGAAACTCGCCGCGCGCAATCCGGTATTGGCCCACTCGCGCCGCGCGCATGGCCGCTATCTGCTGCTTCTCCCCCTCGCCCGTGCGCCCCGCTGTCGCGTTCGTAGCCTTCGCCGCTACCACTTCCGCCTTCTGCGCCGCTGGACCCAGCGTCATCGTGTGCGCCCACAGTTCGAAGTTGTAAGGGTCCTCCACCGTGTTGCCCCGTCCCCGTCCGCCCGCCGGTAGCGCCTCCCGCCGGCCGTCCGTGGATGCCACCAGCATCGCCGTGCCGCCCTTCGCTGACACCAGCGCCGGCCGGCTGTCCAACACCGCATCGCTGTGGCTTACAAAGGACGGCGCCGTCCACCCATTCCCCGCATAGCTGGTGACATACTCCGACCACACCGTGCCCAGCGTGTTCCACCACACCGGATGGTTACTGCGGAAGGCCAGCCATACCCGCCCGCTCGCATCCACCGCCAGCCGTGGATAGCTATTCTTCGCCGCCGCGAAGCCCGGCGTCGCCTGCGCGCGTGGCCGGTTCTTCCAGCGGTCTGGCTGCGGTTTCATCCATTCCGTCGAATCCTTCTGCAAGCCCGCCCGGTCCAGATGCGGCGCTGCCGGCCCAGGCAACACCGCGCCCACTTCCATCGCCGGCTCCATAGCCTTCCCATCCGGCTCAAAGACCCGCACCTGCACCGCCCGCCCCTGGTAAAGCGCCACGCCGGAGCTTTCATCCGCTCCCCAGTCTTTGCCCCACTCCTCCGTGCCTTCTTCATACGCCAGCCACAAGCGGTTGTCCGGCGCATAGGCGATGGAAGGATGCGCCTCATACCGGGCCGTCGCCGCGCCGCTCCACTCCGCGCCCCATTTGCCATTAGCGAACGTCCGCAGCATCACGTCGTAGTTGCCGTTCCGATAGCTGTCCCAAGCCACCGTGACGCGGCCACCCGCTCCCGCCGCCACCGAGGGATTCCATTCATTGCCCGCCGAACTCGCCACCGTCACCGGCGCCCCGAATCCGTCGCCCTTCTGCGTGGCGCTCAGGATTTGCGCCTTGCCATTGCGCCAGGCCTGCCACGCCACCCACACATTCCCCGCGCTGTCGGTTGCCGCCGCCGGAAACACGTCGGAGCCCGCGGCCTTTGATATTCGTACCGGCGTGCCCGCGCGCCCCCCGTCCAACGCCGCTGCCCATAGTTCGAAATCGGGAGCCGCCCCCTCCTCATTCCCCGCGTACGCTTTATAGCTCGCGTTCTCACTCCAGAACACCCACGCCCGCCCTTTGCCGTCCACCGCGATGGCCGGCCGGTACAGATCCTTGCCGCCTTCCGTCACCGCCACCGGCGCCGACCATGTTCCGTTCGCCCACCGCCGCGCATACAACCGATCGCCGCCCGGAGCCGTCGTCAAGTCCCGGAAGTTCGCGGGAGGTTCCGGAAAGTTCGCCCGCAGCCGGTTGTGTTCCGGATGATGCCGAAACTGCAGATAGGCGATCCATACTTCGCCGGATGCACCCACTGCCGCCGCCGGATAATCCTCTTCCTCGACCGTCTCCGTCAACCGCGCCGCCGCCGGAATACGATCCGCCAGCACCCGCCCTTCCAGCAGTTTCGCGCTCTTGCCAAACGGAATATCGCCTAGCCGCAGGCGGAACTCGCCCTGGGCCGTCTTTACTTCCAGCGTGCTCGCATCGCTCACGCCCGCTAACTGCACCACCACGCCGTTGCCTACCACCGGTTGCCGTCCCGCGTTGGCATTCCGCACTCGCATCTGCCGCGTCGAGCACTTCCATGAGTCTGGCGGCAGGATCTGATCCGATGCCGCGAATCGCCACCCTTCCAGCGCCGTTACCCGGCCGCCGCCACGCAGCACCAGCGAGCCGTCCCAGACCTGCGCCTGGGTATCGTTCGCTCCCAGAATCAACCGCACGCCAAAGTCGTCTCCCAACGCCGGCGATCCCACGGCCATGGCGAACAACAGCATCAGCTTTCGCATGCGCCGATTCTACATCGCCGCGCCGCCGTCCGCTGCGATACCATGACGCATTCGCATGACCCGGCGTCATTGGATTCTTTCCACCTCCGCGGCCACCGCCGCCGCCCAAACCATCGACGAGCGCATTCGCCAAATGGCCGAAGCGCCCCCGCTGGCTCTCACCTTTACAGGCAACACTGCCGCGCAATGCCGCCAATGGCAGCAACAGTTTCGTACCAAGCTCCAATCGTGCCTGGGACCATATGACCCGCCCGCGTCCTGGACCATCGCCTCCGATAGCACCGCCCAAGCGGACGGCTACACGCGCCGCCACGTCATTCTGCAAGCCGCCGGCCACCCCGATCTCCCTCTGTACCTGCTCACTCCTGCCGTAAAGGCCACACGCAAACGCGCCGGCATCCTCGCCCTCCATGGCCACGGAGCCTTCGGCCACGACGCCGTCGCCGGTATCGACACCACCGAAGAACGCCGCCGGGAAATCGCCTCCGCCAACTACGACTACGGCTGCCAACTCGCCCGAAAAGGCTACACCGTCGCCATTCCGTGCTTTACTCCCTTCGGCATCCGCCTGGGCGACCGCAAAGCCTATCGCGGCGAGGATCCCTGTGCCGTCACGTTCGCCCGCCTGCAACTATTCGGCAAGGTGCTGATCGCCGAAAACCTCCGCGACTCGCTTTGGGCGCTCGCTTTCCTTGCCTCTCAACCCGATGTCGACGCCGCGCGCCTTGGCTGCGTGGGCCTCTCTTATGGCGGGCGCATGACCATGCTCACCGCGGCTCTCTCTCCGCGTATCAAAGTCGCGGTATGTTCCGGTGCGCTCAATGTCATGCAGGAGCGCGTCCGTGGCCGCTATTCCTGCGGCGCCCAGATCATCCCCGGCCTGCTGCGGCATGGCGATGTCCCCGAGATCGGTTCCCTTATCGCGCCGCGGCCGTGCTTATGGGAGGTTGGCCGCCAGGATGGCCTTATGGTGCAGCCCTGGGCCGATCGCGCCTATCAGAGCATGCAGCGCGCCTGGTCGGCCTTCGGCGCCCCCGCTAACTTGGCGCTCGATTCCCACGAAGGGGCCCACCGTTGGAGCGGGATCCAGGCGTTCCCCTTGTTGGAACGCGTCCTTGGCTGACTAATGTGTCGTGATAAGATGACAGTGCTATGTATAAAGGTCTGGCGGCGGCGCTCCTTTTCGCCCTCTCCCTCCAGGCCCAGTCCACGAAAGCCGAACTCTTCGGTACCATCCTCGATCCTGCCACTCTCCCCGTCGCCGCCGCCCGCGTCCAACTCACCAATGCCGCCACCGGCCGCACCGCTCTTTTCACTACGGCCCCCGATGGCCGCTACCAGTTCCTGGCACTCCCCGCGGGCCAATACAGCCTCGCGGTTACCGGCGGCGGTTTCGCCCCGCTTACCCGTTCCGGCATCCTGCTCCGCGTAGGCGACCGTACCGCTATCGATCTCACGCTGCCACTCGGCGACGCCTCGCAGTCGGTCGAGATCAGCGCCGCCGCCCCCCTGCTGCAATCCAGCCGTGGCACTGCCGGCTTTGTCGTCGAACAGAAGAAGGTTGTCGCTCTCCCGCTGGATGGCCGCAACTTCGTGCCCCTGATCGCGCTCGCTCCGGGGGTGAACCTGCCACCGGGCAATCTGCTGCCGCGCATCAACGGCAGCCGCCCGCGCGTCAGTGAATACATTTACGACGGCATCAGCGTCCTGCAGCCGGAGCCGGGGCAGGTTGCTTTCTACCCCGTCATCGACGCCATTGATGAGTTCCGCGTCGAAGTAAACAGCTACTCCGCCGAGTACGGCCGCTCCAACGGCGGCATTATCATGGTGAACCAAAAATCCGGCACCAACGCCCTGCACGGCACAGTCTTCGAGTTCTTCCGCAATGAGAAGCTGAATGCCCGGAACCTGTTTGCCGCTCCCGGCCCCAAACCTCTGTTCCGCCGCAACCAGTATGGGTTCGTATTGGGCGGTCCCATCCGGAAGGGCAAGACGTTCTTCTTTACCGATTGGCAGGGCACCCGCTTCCACACGGCGGTGGTCCGCACCAGCACCGTGCCCACCTCCGCGCATCGGCGTGGCGCCTTTGGTGGCCCTATCTTCGACCCCGCCACCACCCGCCGCGCCGGCGGCCTCTGGCTTCGCGACCCTTTCCCTTCGAACACGATCCCCGCCGCTCGCTTTGACCGTGCCGCCCAGGCCGTTGTTAACCGCTTTCCGGCCCCGAACATCTTCACGCCTACCGGTGCCGAAGCCGCCGCCAACAACTATCGCCGCACCGGCAATGACGGCACGGCGGCCGACCAGTTCGATGGCCGGCTCGACCGCTACTTTGGCGCCCGCCACCGCGTCTTCGGCCGCTATTCCTTCCTGCGGGATGATAGCCGGCCCACCACGCCGCTTCCCGACGGCAGCGGCAATCTCACCGCCGGAGTCATCGGCGACACCCTCACACGCGCCGATAGCCTTGCCGCCGAGCACACTCTCACGCTCTCCCCCACCGCCGTGAACCAACTCCGCCTTGGCTACACCCGACGCCGGTTCAACCGCGCTTCCAACCGGCTCGAGCAGCCCCTTGCCCAGGCCACTCTGATTCCCAACATCCCCGCTTCCTCTTTCTCCAACGTATTGCCGACCTACGATATCGTCGGCTTCCAGCAGATCGGCCCGCCGGCCAGCGGGAACGCGGACTTCACCACCTCCGTCACGCAGTTCATCGACAACTACTCGCTGGTGCGCGCCCACCACAGTCTGAAGGCCGGCGCCGACATCCGCCTGCAATCCCTGGACGTCCTGCAGCCCCCCAGCCCCACCGGCAATTTTCAGTTCACCAACATCTTCACCGCCGGGCTCTCCCCCGCCGGAGCCGTCCTCCCTAACACCGGCAACGCCTTCGCCTCGTTCCTCACCGGGCAGACCGGCCGCTTCAGCATCGACTCCCAGCCCGAAGTGATCAAGCCTCGCGCCCGCATTGCCGAGTTCTTCCTGCAGGACGACTGGCGTGTCTCGCCCCGCCTCACCCTCAACCTTGGCGTGCGCTATACGCTCAACTTTCCCTCCACGGTCGTCGATAACCGCGGCGCCGTCTTCAATCTCGACACCCAGAAGCTCTCCTTCCTGGGTTCCGATGGCAACCCCCGCGGCGTCCGCAATCTCGAGAAACGCAACTTCGCTCCGCGGATTGGCCTTGCCTTCAAACTCACCGATTCCTTCGTGCTTCGCGGCGGCTATGGCCTCACCTGGATCGAGCAGGCGGGCATCACCACTCCGTTCACCACTCCCCTGTTCCCGTTTATCCAAACCCTAGGCCAGCAAACCCTCGACAACATCCAACCCGCATTCGTGTTGTCCCAAGGCCCCACCGTTACTCTGCAACCGCCAAACGCCGATTCGGGCCTTGGACAAGGCGTCTTCGGGGTGCAACGCAACAATGGCTCCGGCTACGCCCAGCAGTGGAACTTCACGCTGCAGAAAACCATCGGAGCCAACTGGAGTATCGAGGCCGGCTATCTCGCTTCCAAACTCACTCGCCTCGGCGTGCCGGACGTCAATCTCAACCAACTCACCGCCGAGCAACTCGCCCTTGGGCCCCAACTCACCCAACAGGTGCCCAACCCCTACTATGGCCAGATTCCGGCCAATACTTCGCTAGGCTCTCCCACCATCGCCCGGGGCCAACTTCTGCGGCCCTATCCCCGCTTCACCAGCGTTGCGCTCTATCGCAATAACATCGGCCACTCCACCTACCACTCCTTCCAGTCCCGCGTCGAGAAGCGCTTCTCCCGCGCTCTCACCTTCACCGGCGCCTATACCTTCTCCCGCCTCATCGACGACGCGGGCGCAGTCTTTGACTCCGCCGTGCTCACCGGACCCGTCGCCAACTTCCAGGCGGCCGACAGCTTCAACAAACGCCTCGAAAAGGATGTTTCCACAGGCAACGTGCCGCGTATCTTCACCAGTGGCTTCGTTTATGAACTGCCCCTCGGCCGTGGCCGCCTGCGCGGCGGATGGCAGGTGGCCGGCATCGCCCGCCTCCAATCCGGCAGCCCCCTCGCCGTTACCCAGGCCACCAACCTGAACGCCTTCGCCGGCTTTGGCATCCAGCGTCCGAACCGCGTTGCCGACCCCACCTTGCCCGCCGGCCAACGCACTGTTGCCCGCTGGTTCGACACCGCCGCTTTTGCCCCAGCCGCGCAGTTCACCATCGGCAACAGCTCCCGCAACCCCGTTACCGGCCCTGGATACCGTACTGTCGACCTGATGGTCGGCAAGACCCTCGCCATCACCGAGCGGCTGCTGGCCGAACTTCGTGCTGAAGCCTTCAACGTTGCCAATACCCCGCCGCTGGGGAATCCGAATGGCAGCTTCGGCAATGCCGCGTTCGGCACCATCACCACCGCGCTCGATCCACGCGTCTTCGAACTCGTGCTCAAACTGCAATTCTGAACCGGCCCGCTATACTCACTGCATGCACCACTCTGGCGCGACAAGCGGCCCATTCCGCGCAGCCTTTGAAGCCCTTTCGTCCGCGGACCTAGCCGCCCTCCCGGCCCTGCTGCAATCTCATCCTGATCTCCTTCGCGCCGCCGATCCCAACGGCAACACCCTCCTCAACCTTGCCGTGAGTCTCGCCGGCAAGCCCGATTCTCCCATCACCGCCGAAGCCGTTCCATTGCTGCTGGGCGCCGGCGCGGATCCCAATATCCCGAATCGCCACGGCTGGACCCCGCTTCACCAGGCCGCCTACGCCAACCAGGCCGCCATCGCCATGCTGCTTCTCGGCGCCGGCGCGTCACACACCGTCGAAGCCCGAGGGTCCGGTGGCACCCCGCTGATCGTGGCTCTCTTCTGGGGGCACCGCGACGTGGCCGCCCTGCTCGCGCGCCGCGGCGTAACGCCCAATAACCTGCGCGCCGCCGCCGGCCTCGGAGATCTCGTCCTCGTTGACGCCTGCTTTGCCGGCGATGGCTCCCTCACCCCGCAAGCCTCCGCCGCTCGGGGCTTCTATCGCCCCCATAGCGGTTTCCCCGAATGGCAGCCATCCCCCCGTCCACAAGAAGTCCTCGACGAAGCGTTGGTCTGGGCCTGCAAGAGCGGATCCGTCGCGGTACTGCCCCGCCTCATCCAAGCCGGCGCGCGTCCCGACGCCGATCCCTACCGCGGTACCGCCCTCCTCTGGGCTGCCGCCTGCAATCGCGTTGATGCCGCGGCATGGCTGCTACGGAATGGTGCCCCAGTTAACCAGCAGGCCACCTTCGGCGGTGCAACGCACGGGCAGGGCATCACCGCGCTACATATCGCCGCCCAGTACGGCCATCTGGATATGGTGAAGCTGCTTGTCGAAGCCGGCGCTGACCGTTCGATCCGCGAACACCTCTACAAGGCCACTCCCCTCGACACCGCAGCGCACTTCCAACAGCACCAGGTCCGGGATTATCTGGGCTCCGCATGCCCGTAACGAACCGCCTCGCTCAGATCCGCAAGACTCGCGGCGTCGGCGCCTCCGACCTTGCCCGCCGTATCGGCGTTAGCCGCCAGACCATCTACGCCATCGAAGCCGGCACCTACGTCCCCAACACCGAAGTCGCCCTTAACCTCGCCCGCCAACTGGAAGTCTCCATCGACGAACTCTTCGCCCTCCACGACGAGCCAGCCGCCGCCGCCGAGTCCCTGGCCGCCGAAGTGCTCAGCCCGGAGGCCCCTACGAAAGGCCAGCCTGTCCGTATCTGCCAGATTGGCTCGCGCTGGGTAAGCGTGCCCGTCAGCGCTTCGCCCTACTACATGCCGGAGGCCGACGGCATCGTCAAAACGCCGGCCCGCGCCAAGGGCCGTGCCGATCTCCTTGTCTTCGCCAAAGAGGAAGCCGCCCAGAAGCGCATTGTTCTGGCCGGCTGCGACCCCGCCACCAGCCTGCTCGCCCACACCGTGGAAAAGGCCAGCGGCGTCGAAGTGATTTGCGCCGGCGCCTCCAGCCGCCTTTCCCTCAACTGGCTTGTCGAAGGCAAAGTCCATATCGCCGGCTCTCACCTCGAGGACCGCAACACCGGCGAGTTCAACGTGCCGTTCCTTCGCAAGCAGTTCCCCAACGAAGATTTCACCGTGATCACCTTTGCCCGCTGGGAGGAAGGCTTCGTCGTTGCTCCCGGCAACCCCAAATCCATCCGCGCCGCCGCCGACCTCGTCCATCCCAACGTGCGCCTGTCGAATCGGGAACCAGGCTCCGGCGCCCGCGCCCTCCTTGACAAGCTGCTCGAGGAAGGCGGTATCGATGGCGCCAACGTGAATGGTTATGACCGCGTTTCCTTCGGACACCTCGCCGCAGCCTATGATGTGCTCACCGGCGATGCCGACACCTGCCTCGCCACCCGCGCGGCGGCTCACGCCTTCCATCTCGATTTCGTCCCCATCCATAGCGAACGCTATGACCTGGTCATGCGCCGCCGCACCGCCGACCTGCCGGCGGTCAAAGCCTTCCTTGATGTCCTCCAGCGCGCCACCCTCCGCCGCAAACTGGAAGTGCTTGCCGGTTACGACACCTCGCAGACCGGCTCCGTCGTTATCTGACGCCCGCCTCCAGCGCCGCGTACTCTTCATCGGTGAACAGCCGCGAGCGGATCAGGAATCGCACCCCCTCCGGCCCTTCCAACGAAAACATCCCGCCCCGTCCCGGCACCACATCCAGAATCAGTTGCGTATGCTTCCAATACTCAAACTGGCTCTTGCTCATGTAGAACGGCGTGTCCGCAAGCTCCGCCAGCTTCACATCGCTGTCGCCCACCAGGAACTCCCCGCGCGGGTAGCACATCGGGGAACTGCCATCACAGCAGCCCCCCGATTGGTGGAACATCAGGTCACCATGCTTTCCCCGCAGTTTTGCGATCAGTTGCTCCGCGGCGGGCGTCGCATACACCCGCCGCAAATCCAGTGACACCGCCATTGCCTTAGAAGAAGCCCAGCGCGTTCGGGCTGTAGCTCACCAGGAGGTTCTTGGTCTGCTGGTAATGGCTGAGCATCATCTTGTGGTTCTCACGTCCGATGCCCGATTGCTTATAGCCGCCGAACGCCGCATGCGCCGGATACAGGTGATAGCAGTTGGTCCACACACGGCCCGCCTGAATCTCCCGCCCGAACTGGTACGCCCGGTTCATGTCGCGCGTCCACACACCGGCGCCCAGCCCGTAGAGAGTATCGTTCGCGATGGACAGCGCTTCTTCTTCATCCTTGAAGGTCGTCACGCTCACCACCGGCCCGAAGATCTCTTCCTGGAAGACACGCATTTTGTTGGTGCCCTGGAAGACCGTCGGCTGCACGTAATAGCCGCCCGACAGTTCGCCTTCGAAGTTCGCCCGTGCGCCGCCGGTCAGCACCTTGGCCCCTTCCTGTTTGCCGATATCCAGGTACGACAGAATCTTCTCCAACTGCTCGCTGGAAGCCTGCGCGCCGATCATGGTCGAGGAATCCAGCGGATTGCCCTGCTTGATCGCTTTCACCCGCGGCAGCACCCGCTCCATGAACCGCTCATACATCGATTCCTGGATCAACGCCCGCGACGGGCACGTGCATACTTCGCCCTGGTTCAACGCAAACAGCACAAAGCCTTCAATCGCCTTATCGAGGAAAGCGTCGTCCTTTGCCATCACATCGTCAAAGAAGATGTTCGGGCTCTTGCCGCCCAATTCCAGCGTTACCGGAATCAGGTTCTGCGACGCGTACTGCATGATCAGCCGCCCCGTTGTCGTTTCACCCGTGAACGCGATCTTTGCGATCCGCGAACTCGACGCCAGCGGCTTCCCCGCCTCCAGCCCAAATCCGTTCACGATGTTCAACACGCCTGGCGGAAGCAGGTCGCCCACCAACTCCATCAACTTTAGAATCGACCACGGCGTCTGCTCGGCCGGCTTCAACACCACGCAGTTGCCGGCCGCCAGCGCCGGAGCCAGCTTCCACACCGCCATCAGAATCGGAAAGTTCCACGGAATGATCTGCCCCACCACGCCCAGCGGCTCCGGATAGTGGTAGGCCACCGTCGTTTCGTCGATCTCGGAGATGCCGCCTTCCTGCGCCCGGATCGCCCCCGCGAAGTAGCGGAAATGGTCGATCGCCAGCGGCAGGTCCGCCGCCATCGTTTCCCGGATGGGCTTGCCGTTATCCCATGTTTCCACGGTGGCGAGCATCTCCAGGTTCTGCTCCATCCGCTCGGCAATCTGCTCCAGAATGCGTGCCCGCTTGGCCGCTGACGTCTTGCCCCACTCCCGCTTGGCCGCGTGCGCCGCGTCCAGTGCCCGGTCCACGTCGGCGGCATTCGAACGCGGGATTTCGCAGAGCGTCTTGCCCGTGACCGGAGTCGTGTTCTCGAAATAGCTTTGGGAGAGCGGCGGCATCCACTCACCCGCGATATAGTTCCCGTAGCGTGTCTTAATGCTCAGCGGCATTCCGCCAAGGCTGGTTTCGATGGTGGTCATACGTAGGCCCTTCTTTCGGACGGACAGTTGCGCCCCGCACCCGCGCGAGGTCCGCATTTTGGAACGACAACATCATAACACCGGCTCGGACACGCCCTCATGTTAGGATGGACCTCTCGCTTATCCCGGAGGAGTGCAATGCCTTCACCCGACAAGCCCCAGGCCGCTCACCGCCCCTGGTGGTCCGTCGAAGACTGGGTAGTGGTCTGGATCGCGCTGGCTACCCTCGCCGCCATTCTCGCCGGCTACCGCCCCGCCGCTCCGCCCACCAAATGGGCCTCTGCTTCCGCCATCGCCGGACTGCTTTCCGCCGCCGCTCTCCAGGGGTGGCTCTCCCTCGCGCTCGTGTCAGGACTCACCGCCGCCATCGGCATCGCTTTCCTCCGCGAACGCATCGCGCCGTTCCTTCGCGCTTTCCCCGTTGTCTTCCTCCTCGCCGTCAGCGCTCAACTGCTGGCGGGCAACGCGCTCGCCAACGCCTGGGGCATCGAGTTCGTCATCTTCGCTCTCGCCATGGGACTTCTGGTCAGCAACACCGCCGGTACCCCCGCCTGGCTCCTGCCCGCCGTTCGCACCGAGTTCTTCATCAAGACCGGCATCATTCTCATGGGTGCCACGATCCTCTTCGCCGAGATCCTCCGCGCCGGCGCCCTTGGCATCCTCCAGTCGGTTCTGGTGGTCGCCGTCGTCTGGTATGCCAGCTTCCGCCTGGCCAAGTACTTCCGGCTCGACGATGAGTTCGCCGCCATGCTCTCCACGGCGGTCTCCATCTGCGGCGTGTCGGCGGCCATCGCCGCCTGTGGCGCCATCGAAGGCGACCGCCGTAAGCTCAGCTACGTCACCTCCGTGGTACTGATCGTGGCCGTGCCCATGATCGTCCTCCAGCCCTGGATCATCCGCTACTTCGGCATCCCCGATACCGTCGCCGGTGCCTGGCTGGGCGGCACGCTTGACACCACCGGCTCCGTGGTCGCCGCCGGCGAACTCATCAGCGATACCGCCACCAAGGTAGGCACCATCGTCAAGTTCTCCCAAAACGTCCTCATCGGCGTTGCCGCCTTCCTGCTGTCCGTCTGGTGGAGTTCAAGACCCTCCGCCTCCGGCGCCACGGTGAAAGCCACGCCCTCGGTCATCTGGAGCCGTTTCCCGAAGTTCGTCCTTGGCTTTGTTGCCGCCTCGCTGTTCTTTTCCTTCGCTCTCCAGCCGGCCTATGCCGCCTCGCTGAAGGCCTCCATCACCACCTTGCGTAACGTCTGGTTCTCCATGGCCTTCGTCTCCATCGGCCTGGAAACCCGCTTCACGGACCTGCTTCGGATGGAAGAAGGCCGCCCGCTGTTCACCTTCCTCGGCGCCCAGGCGTTCAATCTGCTATGGACGCTGCTGCTCGCCTGGCTGATCTTCGGCGGCATCCTCTTCCCCATCCCGAAATTCTAGAGCCAGCGCCGTCAGATCCTCCACCCGGCTGGCCACTCCTCCGGCCGCCAGCCACGCGGCCGCTGTCTCCGACACCGTTGCCCATCGCACGTTGCCATTCAACCCCGCCGTAGCCGCCCAGGCCGCAATCTGCTCGATCCCATCGTTGCTATCCACCACCAACAGGCTGTCCGGATGCACCATGATCGTCGAACTGTACACCGGAGCCGCCCCCGTTCCTGTCTTCAGCCGCTCGATCAGCGCCGTCGCCCCGCTCAGGCTACGCGGGCCCCCACCCATCGCGATCAGCGACCCCCGCGGATCATGCGTCTTCCACTCCGCCCCGCTCTTCGGCCGCCACAGGCCGTACGCCCGGTCATCCACGCCCGGCCCATGTCCGGATTGCGTCACGATCCCATACAGCACCTCCGCCTGCCACGTTGCCCCGCTTGCATCGGCAACCGGCAACCGCAACCGGTCTACCTCGCTCGTCAGATTCCCCGACGACACCCGGTTCGGGTGCCCGCCCAACTGCGTAATGCGCGCCGCGCAACTCGCCCGGTCCGCGAAACCGTGCGCGTGGATGTCCATCTCCACCCCCATCGCTTCCAGTTTCGTGATCACCTCCGCCGCCCGTGGCTCGCCTTGCAGCCATCCAATGTCCGCGCCTACGG
>CAYLPH010000130.1:0-14775 GCA_964385495.1 uncultured Candidatus Solibacter sp. | reverse complement strand
AGTATAAAACATTTCAGCCCATAATTGTTCTACTTGTTTTGTGACAGGCCCTAAGCACTCCTGGCAAACGCTCCCTATGATATCCGCTTCAACGGCGGCGCGCGGCCCACAGGCCCGCCTGGTGCAGCATCTGCTCTACTTCGAAATGCTGGATGGAGATCGCCGCATGTCCCAGCACCGTCTGGAAGACGCGAGCTTTTCCATAGTTGTAGACCCACGCCATCGGCTCGTCCCGATTGGTCACGTTCGAACGCGCGGTGGCTAGCACCTCCACCGGTTCGTCTCCTTCCTGTTTGAAGTACAGCTCGTCGGTGGTTTCGAAATCGGCTACGGTGCGCATGATCGGGTGGCCGGGATTGGTGACGCGCACCTTCATCTTGCCGTAGCGGTCGTGGCTGCTTTTGCCCTTCTCGCCATTCCAAACGCGGCGCACGATGCGGCGATACTCCGGCCAGTCCGACGAGGCGCCCGCTCCGGGCAGGGAAGCATGAAACGCGCCGTTGGCGAAGTGAATGGCAATCAGGCCGCCGCCGCTGTTGAGATACTTCACGAAGCCTGCTTTGGCGGCTTCGCTGAGTCCGGGCTTTTCCCAGTTTGCGTAGTTAAGTACGACCAGGTCATAGCGGCGAAGGTCCGGTTTGGCAAGGTCCTCGGGATCATGGGTGACAGTCACGTCGAAGCGGGGCTTGGCGCAGTTCAGCGCGGCGGCGAGGGCTGGTGTGGTCTCCTGCCACTTGTGGGAGGGATGATTCGCGCCGGTAACGATGAGGGTGCGGATGGGCTTGGTCAGCAGCGCGCGGTTGACCTCGTCTTCGGGCACGTAGGCCGATTCGACGCCTGCGGAGGGCACGTCCAGACCCGCTGTCCAAACCACGGCATTCAGTATCATGCGGCGCCAGTTGGCGTCCTGCCAGTGGGAGAAGAAGTGGCCGGTGGTGGTTGCGAAGCCGCGCCCGCCATCCTCACGCTGCACCGCCCATGCGACGGTCTGCTGCAACGGCGTTCCAGGGAGTGCCGGCACCTGCAGAATCGGCTGGAGGCGCTGGTCGCTCTCACGGAACTTCATGCGGTAGTAGAACTCCTCATTCATGTGGAACGGCTGCAGGCCACGCGCCACGGGGTGCCGCGGAGAGGCGATGGTCACATCGGTGTCCAGTTTCTTGATGTCGGACGTCCACTTGCGTGAGCCGTCTTCCGCCTGCCACTCGAAGTAGCCGCCGGTCCACTCCAGCATCCGAGGTCCATACTGGCGCGGCGCGAAGGTGGAGAAGTGCACGGTCATGAAGCCGCAGCCGCGCTTAATCTGCTTCTCGATGATCCGCATGCGGTCGTCCGTCATCCAGGGAACTGGCGAGTAGCGATCTCCATCCTGGCCGTCGGAGAAAGTCACGATTGTGTCGGCTCGGTCCAGCACCCGTGGATCCTCCGGCCATCCGTCGAAGTAGAACTCCGTCCGAATGTCCGTCCTTCCAGAGCGGTCCAGCAGCACCTTCAATAACTTCACGGACTTCAGATACTCATGCATGCCGGGCGGATGGCTGCGCTTGCCAGCGAGCAGGACGACATTGCGCGTCCGGCCAAACGCAGCCGTAACGGAGAACAGGGATAACAGAACGCAAAGCGGCACCATCGGGGTCAGCGTAACAAAGTTCCCTGTTGCCCTGTCCCATCGCAAGGAGGCCCATGGCCCGGCAACTGATTGAAGCACTCCAGGGCGAGTTTGACCCCATGCAGTTCAACGATGAGTATCGGAAGCGCGTGCAGGAGTTAGTGGAGGCCAAGGCCGCGGGCGAAGAGCCGCGCCTGGCCAGCATGCCGAAGAAGAAGAAAGTGGAGTCCCTTGCCGATGCCCTCGAAGCGAGTCTCCGAGCCGCCAAACGTTCCGCCGCCTGACACCGGGGAAGACGACGGCGCCGAGCAGACGAGCAACCGCCCGTTTTGGTCCGGCACCATCAGTTTGGGCTGGTGAGTATTCCGGTGGACCTTTACACGGCCGTGCGCAGCAATCGCGTTTCGCTGCGCATGTTGTCGCCGGAAGGGGTGCCGTTGCAGCGCCGCTATTACACACAGGACAAGGCTGCGCCCGTGCCGGACGAGCACACGGTACGCGGCTATGCGACGCCCGCCGAGCAGTTTGTGACGGTTACCGATGAGGAGTTAGAGCGATTGGAGCCGGAAAAGTCGCGGTACATTGAGCTGCGCCAGTTTGTCGAGGTGAGCGCGATCCACCCGCTGTATTTCGAAAAGGCGTATTTTCTGGCGCCGTCCGGCGAGAGTACGCGGGCTTATCAGTTGTTGGCTGCGACTATGGAGGAAACCGGACGCGCGGGGGTGGCGGAGTTTGTGATGCGCGGGAAGGCGTACCCTGCCGCGATCTTCGCTGACAGCGGTGTGCTGCGGTTGCAGACGCTGCGGTACCACGATGGGTTGCGGACGCCGGAAGACGTGGGGTTGCCGGCTGCCAAGGCTGACGAGGCAGAGGTGAAACGGCTGCGCAAGCTGATAGCGAAGCATAAGCCCGGCAAACTGGACCGCAAGGAAATGCGTGATGTCAGCGCGGAGCAGATGCGCGCGCTGATTGAGAAGAAGCGGGCGCGGGATGAGGACGTGGTTCGGGTGGAGGATCCCGAACGGATGGAATCGGAAGTGGTGGACATTATGGAGACGTTGAAGCGGAGTTTGGCGGGGTTGAAGGGGGGCTGAGCGATTAGCTGTCAGAGCGCGATCTGGGGATCGCGCGCGGGTGTGGGCACCCGCCCTCCATTCGGGGAGCCGGCGGGAGTTGAATTGTCAAAGATCCGGCCGGAGGCACTGAGGATAGGGGACTAAGCTCAGTGGTCACGGCGGTTAACGGTTTAGCGGCGGTGCGAAACTACGCCGCGGGATGGGAAAGGACCTCGCAGAACCGGTGCCTGTTGCCGGTAAATCGCCGTAGCAGAGATACGACGAACAATGCGAGGATCGGGAACCAGCGGCGCCAACCGGTGGGTGGGGGCGAAGTAGGTTCGTCCCTCACGGTTAGTACGGCTCCGCGTTCGCGCTGCAGTTTGAGGAGCGCTTCTCGGGAGCGGAAATAGGTTCGCTCGAGGCGTTGCGCCATGCGATGGATGTTCTCGAGCACGGGCGTAGCCGAGAGCCGCTGAATCGCCAGGGCTTCCAGGGTGACGGCGTCCATGGCTTCGAACTCGCTCGGGGCGTCGCGCATGGCGCGAGACATCTCGAGGTTCATGAGACCCTTTTCGTGACGCTCGACGCGGCGCATGCGCCACCGGGCGTGCACCATGTCTATGACAAGTTCGTGCTCCTCGACAGTCGCTGGGGCGAAGGAGTCGAGGAACTCTTTTCGGAGGGCATCGTATTCGGACTGGCTTTCGGTGGCGAGCACGATTTCGCGCGAATAGAGTCCGTGTCTGAGGGAATTGGCGGAGGACCGCCGCTTGCCGGATTCGGTTTTGGGGCCCTTGGATTTCGCGCCATTCGCGGGGGAAGTTTCGGCGCGGCGGTCGTGGGCCTTGGCGTTGGTTTCAGTACCGGTGGTGTTTTCCATGACGCGTCCAGATTCGCAGGCGCTCGCTGGGCTGAAACATGGATGTTATTGGAAACGTTAAAGAAGTAGCAGCGGGACCGGCTTGCGGCACTACACAAAATCCGGCACCCCTGGCGTACTATGAAGGAATGCGCGGGGCCGCCCGCGGGATACATCTCTATCCCCTATGTGGAAGACACGCTGGCCGAATCGCATCGTATTTGTCCTTTGCCTGCTGCCGCTGGTGTGGCTTAGCTGGAGATGGTACCGGCACGACCTGGGGGTCAATCAGATTGAAACGGTGGCCCGGTTCACGGGGCGCTGGACACTGCGGTTGTTGTTGGTGACGCTTGCCATCACCCCCTTGCGGCGGCTTCCCGGACTGAACAACGTGATCCGCTTCCGGCGCATGCTGGGCCTGTTCACATTCTTCTACGGCTGCCTGCACGGATTGCATTACTTTGCGCTGGATGCGCAGTGGAACTGGACGGTGATCCGGGAAGACCTCACCTTCCGCCGCTTTTTCATCGCCGGATTTGTGGCGTTGGTACTGATGGCGCCGCTGGCGGCAACCTCATTTAATGCGGCGATCCGCTGGATGGGGGGGAAACGCTGGCAGGCACTGCACCGCCTGGTGTATCTGAGCGCGATGATAGGGCTGGTGCATTACGTGTGGCAGTTCAAAGCGATCACACCGACACCGATCGTGTACGGGCTGATCCTGGCGCTGCTGCTGTTGTACCGCGTGGTGGCGGCGATTGGGAAGCGCCGGGGAAGCTCTCGCGCTCCGGCACGCGCCCCGGCGTAAGTTACTGCGAGACCTTCTTCAATTCCTCTTCGATGAGAGGCTTTAGGATCTCCGGGTCCATCATGGCGCGATAGACTTTGTTGTTGATGAAGAACGTCGGCGTGCCGCTCACGCCGGCGGCGACGCCTTCGAGCGCGTCGGCCTCGACCTGTTTCTTGTAGCGGCCGGACTGCAGGTCGCCGGAGAAGCGGACCACGTCCAAACCGATCTCCTTCGCCCAGAGCATGAGATTGTCTTTGGAGATCTGCTTGGCGTTGGCGAACATGCGGTCGTGCAGTTGCCAGAACTTGCCCTGCGCATGCGCGGCCAGCGACGCCTGTGCGGCCAACTCAGCTTGTGAATGGGAATCCAGGGGGAACTGCTTGAAGACGAGGCGCACATCGTTGGGGAACATCGCCAGTACCTTGTAGGCCTGCATCGCCGCGACGCGGCAGTAGGGGCATTGGAAGTCGGAGAACTCGACGATGGTGACGCGGGCCTTCTCCGGGCCCCGTGAAGGCGCGCCGGCGGTCTTGATGGCCACCGGTTCTCCCAACAATGCCGCGCGGCGGGCCTTGGCGAGGTCTGACGTGCGTAGCGTCGCCATCACCTGCTCCGGCTTCTTGCCCGCCTTGATCTCCTGCGCGGCGATGGAGGCTAGCGTACGGCTATCTCCGCACCCCGGATCCTTCACGCGGCACTCGGCGATGCGCATGTTGCACGGGCAGGAGCAGCCCTCGGCGCGGAGCAGTTTCAACAGAGCCGTTTTCTGCGCGGGCGTGAAGCCGGTCAGATCGAGGGCGGGCAGGTCCGTGACGGTTTGCCAGTCCTGGGCAAAGGCCACGGTGGCAACAAGCAGCAGCAGAAAACGCATCTCTCCATTATCGGCAGTTTCGCGGGCATACGGCTGACGGAGGGGCACGCCGGTCTGAATTGCGTATTAGACTTAGCGAAGGAAGCGTGCGGTGAGACAATATTCCCAAAACATCATGATCGATGGCGCGGCAGCCACCAATATCGGCGGCGGCCGCATCTTCACACCAGACCCGACCCAGGCACAGCATTACGAAACGCAAGTGGCGTCCGTATTGGACAACATGCGGGGCAGCCTTTGCGGCCAGATTCTGATTCGCGAGATTATGGGCGGTGGGCTCGGCAAGAATGTGCGGATCGTTCCCACGCCGGATGCCGATGCGCGCAGCGTTCCCGGCGACCAAAACGCGGCGTCCCCGTACAATAAGCCGCTGCGCTTTCCGGGCGACCTGCCGAACACGCCGCAGGTGGAGCGAGCCGGGCAAGTTCGCACGGGTGGGGATGGGGCGGCGATCCTGGGAACGGGCACCGGGAGCAACACAACGATTCAGTATCATCCGATGCCCTGGTTGATGGAGACGTTCCGAACCGGGCGTGTTGGCAACGTGATGCCCGACGACGTGCTGTTCCATGAACTAGTGCATGCGCTTCGCATGATGTCCGGGATGGTGGAGCCGATGGATATGGGCAATGCCGATCATACGGCGCGCTATGGCAATACCGAGGAGTTCTACGCCGTTCTCATCACGAACATCTATCTTTCCGAGCGCAATGCGAAGGAGAACCGAGGGCAGGCGCTGCGGGGGAACGTGGGGCCGATCGAGCAGTTTCAGCCCCTCACGGGGCAGGAAGCGCAATCGAAGATGTTCTATGAGCGGTATAAGCCGAGTATCCAGAAGCTGTGCCGGGAGATGATCGGGTTCACGCATGGCGGCGGCGTGGCGGGACTGAAGGATGTGCCCGCGCCGTTCAATCCGATTCGTGACTGTGAAGAGGAGTCGGAGATGTTGCGGCAGAAATACTATGGGGGCCTGGGGCTGCCGGATTTTCCGTCCTCTCGTTGAGGGCGCTGGTAGAATTGAGAGGGAGTGGGCCCGTAGCTCAGGTGGATAGAGCATTTGCCTTCTAAGCAAAGGGTCGCAGGTTCGAGTCCTGCCGGGCCTACCATTGGTGCCAATAGCTTACGGGCTATTGGATCGTGTCGGCAGGGGCGACTGTGGGGGATTTTGTGGGGAGTGGGTTTTTTGTGGGGATGCTCATCGCTTCTACTGCCGCTCTCTTCGCGTTCAGACGCACATGGGAGTAGCGCTCCAACATGGCGCGGCTCATGTGGCCCATGATGGCCTGCATGACGAATTCAGCCACGCCCGCTTCTGCCAGTTTGGTGCACGCGGTATGCCGTAGATCGTGCCAACGGCAGTTTACCTCTGCCGCTTTGCGGATCGTATTCCATGCCGTCTTCAGTTCCACCGTCGGACGCTTCGGATCATTCGGCATCGGTGAGCCGAACGGGAACAGGTAGTGC
Source organism: uncultured Candidatus Solibacter sp. (assembly GCA_964385495.1). Classification (GTDB taxonomy): domain Bacteria; phylum Acidobacteriota; class Terriglobia; order Bryobacterales; family Bryobacteraceae; genus CADEFT01. The sequence continues at coordinate 8,124 of CAYLPH010000130.1, read as the reverse complement.
TCCGGGAATGCGCTGCCGAACTTAGCTGTGAACCATTCGGAATGGGATGTCAACACTTCATAAAGGTCCGCGCTCATCGGGATCTGTCGGCCCGTTCCTGCCGCCGTCTTCGCTTTGCCTACCGTGATGAGACGCTTGCCGAGATCGACTTGCGCCCATCGCAGGGTGGTTAGCTCTCCGGCCCGCATGCCCGTCATCAGCGCAAGCCGTACCAGCGTTTTCAGGTTCGGAGAGCGGGAACCATCAGCCGCATCCAGCAAGCGCCGCTCCTCATCGGGAGACAGCGCACGGCCAACGTCCTTACGTTCCTCCATCTTCTTCACGCGTGGCCAGAGGAACGACCAATGCCGCCCGATGGCACGACTCAGTTCTCCCAGTTCGGCGTTGACGGTGCGGCCCGATGCGCCTTCCTTCGTCCGCGCCGACATGTAGTCGCGCACGCGGCCCTCCGTCACGTCCGGTATCAGGACGTTGCCCATCAGCCGCACGACGTTCTTCAATGCGGAGTGCAAGTAGGCGATGGCAGCGGGCCGATGGTTTGCGCTGTAAGAGCCCTCGTAGCGCTTAAGTACATCCGCTACGCTTTCGATGCGCTTCTCCCGTTGCTCTACAGGGATGCCCGCTAGCGTCTTCTCCAACTCCAGACGGCGGTTCTTCTCCGCTTCCTTCGCGATGGTCTTGCGGCTCGATTTGCTCGACTCACGGATGCGCTTGCCCGCGAAGGTGAACTCGTACCAGTAGGTGTTGCCTCTCAAGAAAATTGCCATGGCTATTCCCCCTTCCCTTTGGGCGCCTTCACGCCGCCTCCTTGTCTGCCGCATCGTGGCGGTTGCCCGTCAGGATGCGATTGATGACGTTGCCGTGCCAGCGTTCGCCAGCGCGCGGCTTCAGGCCTTCGGCGTTCAGCTTCGCCGCGATGCGGTCAAAGCCTAAGCCTTCGGCCCGTAATTCCTTCATGCGCGCGATAACGGCATCCTCTCCGGGAAAGAAGCCGTAGGGCTTGCGACCCTCGCAACGCCCTTCCTTTTCCCGCTTACGATTGCGCGCGCCTCGCAGTTTCAGAACGATCTGGCTCTTGTCATACTCGGCCAGCGCGCCCATCATTTGGCGCAGCAGTTTGCGAGTCGGATCGTTCGCCATCAGGTCAGGCTCCGCGACGGAGACCAACTCGAAACCGTTACGCTTCAAATCGGCAATGATCGTCTCCTGAACCATCAGGTCGCGGGCCAACCGATCCAACTTCTCGATCAGAACCACGCGGACGCCGTTGCTGTGCAACGTAGTCATCAATTCGCTCCAGGCAGGGCGGTCCATGGACTCGGCGGTACCCGACACCCCTTCCTCCCGGAACACGCGCACAATCTTGATGTCATGCGCCGCCGCGTATTCCTTGATGGCCTTCAGTTGCCGGGTGAAGCCGTCGCCCTCGATCTGGCCCTTCCCGCTCACTCGCAGGTATGCATGCGCTTTAACCATGACTCATGATTGCGCTTTCCCACTTAGAAGTCAATACCAATTCTGAAGAATTAGTATTAGTATAATCATCTCAACAAGTTACGGCGGTCGGTCGTTTTTCGCCGTGATCAGCAGCACGGATGTAACCAGGAAGCGCGTTGCGCAAGCAGAAATTCCGTTTGCGTTGCGGGGAGTGGGCCTCTACTCTTGATCGCTACTTCCACGAAGCGACCCAAACCTCTCGACGTAGGACGCGAGTCCCCGGCCAAGGGCTTGGTGTAAATCACGGGCGATCTCAGGGGACAACACGATCGAAAGCAGTTCCTCAACTTCGACTGCTTTAGGCGTGTGCGAGATCACATCGTTGAAGTGAAGACGGAAGTCGTACAGCGAGTATGCCACCTGCACGTTGTTCGAGTAAAGGATCTGATAATCTTCGGCCCGTTCACTCTCTATCGGCGCACTAGGCTGTGCAAAGAATTCACGCTCCGGCGACTTGTTCGACTTTCTTGTCGGCGACTTCAAGCTTTTCATGCAAACACCTCTTCGGCCTTCTGTTGGGATGCGATAAACGCATCAAAATAGGTTGGTGGGGGGGGGAGTCTATCGCTCCACGACGTTTGGCTGTCCGATACGCGCGTCGCAGGAATCACCGAAGACGTTGATCGCATCCTTGCAATTGTTGCGTCAGTCATTGATGTTTGCGTCGTAGGAGCCAGCCTAAGCCCTGGCATAGCATCTTCTTGCCGAACGACCACTTCCACAGCGCAGCCCAAACGCACAGCAAACCTCATCAGTTTATGCAGCGAGAATGGCGCAAGTCTACCGCGCTGCAGCGCCGAGATTCGTGGCTGATCCACACCCAAGTGTTTGGCTGCTTGAGCCTGAGTCCAAGGGCGCGCTCCAATAATCCCGTTTATAATGGTGGCAAGCTGCGCCTTAAGCAATCGCTCGTCCGCGTTCGCCATCCCGATGTCCGCGAAAACGTTACCACTCCCAACCGTCACCTGCACTTCATCGTTTTTCCGGATTTGCTTTGGCATATTGTTCAGCCGCCTTGAATCTCTCTTTGATCAAATCGATCTCCGCCTTTGGGGTTGCCACGCCTGTCTTCGATTTCTTCTGAAAGCAATGCAGCACGTAGATCCTATCAGGGAAGTTCACGGTGTACACACCCCGAAACGTATCGGTTCTGTATTCAGACACCACTTCATAAATTAGCTTGCCGATCTCGCGTAGTGGTTTTGCGGCCGGATGCTTGCCGCCAAGTTGGGCCTGCAGGAGAGCGTACCCAATTTCGTCTTGAACGTCCGATGGGAACCTCTTCAAGCTTTTGAGCGAGTCACCCAGCCAATGGACAGGTTTCACCAAACAGCCTTATAGTATGTCAATAGTGTCATACCTGTCAATCACCAGTATGGACAAAGAACTGGGCGGTGCCCGAGCGCTCAGCTGAAGCCATCTTGCGCGCAATAGGTGCTGCGTGTGCGCGCTAAGCGATGTAAGCGCGGTAAGCCTGCTTCGGAGGAACATACCGCGCTTACCGCGCTTTCTGCGCTATGTCGCAAACCACCGTTCCGCGCTACGGCCCGCTGTGGGTTCGCTCTGGCAACGGGCTAAGCCACCACCTTCCAGCAGTTGAACTGCATGCTGTATTTCCTCGCTGCTTTTGTGTCGGCTGAACAGATCGCGCATCTGTTCACGGGTTAGCCCAGTCGGCGTCTCACGGAGTGTGGCCCGAATTCGGTCTGCAATCGGATCGCCCGTTGCATTACCGAAGATCTGCTGGCACGACCCGTCACAATAACGCCACACCTCCAGCGCGGCCTGCAAATGCCGAAGTCGAACGGTTGAATCCAGATCCAGTAGAGCGTAGATCATGGCGATTCGCCGGATCTGTGCTTCGGCGCGAGATGTCACGGAATCCAGTAGTCCGCGATTGTGGCCCGCACCCAAGCGACGATACTCCGCTTCCCAGAACTCATGTGCTTCCGGGTGAATTTCGAATCGGGTCGCCGTCCTGCCGTGGTTGATAGCCTCGCCAAGGTCCGCTACGGTTCCGTTCCACTGCACGCCTTCCAAGTCGCCACCAAATGGCAGGAGGTTGGAGCGCTTGGCACAACAGAAGAGGAAGCGATTCGCGAATCCGTTTGCCATGGAGGTATCGGTGAGTCTGCCCACCAGTTCCTCTCGGGTGATATGGGCAACGATGCTTATATGGGCTTGGCTTGCTGCAAGCGGATTCGTCTTGGTAAGAACTCGCATCGGTTTCCCATCCCACGCGTCACGGAGAACAGGGCTGAGCGTGTTACCTTGCCGCTCCATCACCGAAAGGACCCGCGCAAACTCCCCCTCCATCACCAGAAGACGTTTGTCGCTGATGCCGCTACCCTCATCATCCTTCGATGCGTCGCGGACGGCGTTAATCAGGCCCTCGCCGGATGAAAGCCCGTTGGTGATCTTCTCGGCCCAGTCGCTATCGACACGAGTAAAGGGATAGCGCACGGCATCGGCTGAAGTGCCCTTCCTCGCCCGTGCCGTTTCGCCAACAACCACCGCGAATAGGTTTGCATGATGGGGTGTGCCACTCGCCATCCAATGGGCGGATCGCCCAATGACGTTGCCGTAGAACACGAGGAACTGAATCAGCAGCGCCGCCGGATCGGCTTCAGTGTGGGGTGCTATGGTTTCGACCACATTCCCCGCAACACCACACATGGCTACGGCGTTCATCGGAGTGGGCCAGGCGGCCTCTTTCACCACGGAAGCGATCCGCGCTTCCATCCGCTCCGTGTCAGCCATCAGCATGCTAGGCGACATCGCGAACCTCCCGTAGCTGGGCTATAAGCATTGCGGCGATAACCTCGCTGGTCAGATCGACAGACAATTGCCTATCGGCTACAGCACTGCGGACAAACTCCGCCACCTCGCCGGGATCGGCCTCGCATGCTCCTGTATAGGCCGCAACTAAGGCCTCGCCTTTCAGGGCTTCAGTGAGGTACAGTTCACGGCTACACGCTGCCCACTGCACGAATGCCACATAACGCTCCCGTTCGCTGTCCGCCATCTCGCTTTGCCTATGCGCCCAGGCTTGCGCCGCCTCAAGGGCACGCAGTTTGCCCGCACGCCAGTACTCGGCCATCTCACGCATGTTGGCGGCTTTTGCATAGTGGGCAGGATTGTAGGCCTCGCCGCCGACACCGAAGCCGAAGTTTCGCTCCAGCCATTCAAGTGCATGGCCTCGGTCGCACGACAATGCCGTTTCTACCAATCGGAGTACACCGCCGCAAGATCCAGGGCGGGCAAAGTCGTTCCAGCAGCTACGGTCGCGATTCAGACTGACGCTGAACCCGTCGCCATCGCGCCAGAATGCCCGCGCGTGGGTCTTGTTCCCACGCCAGCGCAGTTCGGGCCCACCAAGGGCCCGCCACGCGCTCTCAATCGAAATCTGCTGCCATGGGATCACCATGCGTGAGCTATCGGATATCATGTTGGTGGATACTCCAGACTTCCGGGTTTGGAAAGCGAGCCCGCGAGTGCTGCTAACATTCGCGGGCTTTCTGCTCACTGTCATACCTAGCGCACCTCCCGGACACCACCGCCCGTCGGCAGGGTCTGGACGAAGGCCAGTAGGTCGTCGGCGTTATACCGAACTGAGCCGCCAATCTTCACGTAGCGGGGGCCAGTGCCGAGCAATCGCCAGCGACGAACGCTTGCTAAGCTCACGCCAAGCGTTGCCGCGACTTCAACATCTGTGAGGAACTTGTACATCGGACTCCTGATGGGTGGTTAGCTCTGGGTACTGCTTGCTACCACTTCCGAGTCCATAATACGATCTATGTGATTGATTTTAAAGGTGTTCGCGTGTGACTACATCGCGCGCCTACGCGTGCCACGAGTAAAGTTTTTGTCCAATAAGAAAACGTAATGAAGTGAGCCGGTTGGATTACGAACTCTTATGGCTAATGCGATGGGCAGCTGCCCATTCCGAAATCGCCGCACGAGTCGGCGACCGCGACGCGCCCATGGACGCCTGACAACCTGGCCGTATCGTCAACGAAATCACCCGCCGTAGCGGTGTGATTCCCGCGCGAGATAGGCTGTACCAGTGTGGGGGATTTTGTGGGGAGAAGGCTTCAAAAGCCTGCACAACCGTGAGCAAGCCTGAATGCTGGCATGGTACAGTAACTGCTTGGAATGGTTAGGCTTGCGCATTGCTTGACAATCAGGAGCATCGAACCTGGAGCGCCTTCTAAGCAAAGGGTCGCAGGTTCGAGTCCTGCCGGGCCTACCATGTGGCTTCTTTTCGGCCGTCTATTGGCTTCATTGTCTTTGGAGCGAATGCAGGCAGGATTCGGCGTCCCCCGCGTCGGCACCCGGCCTGTCGCGGCTTCGATGGCATCGAGGCCCTCCTCCCGTTTGGGGTGAACGGCCATGCGCCATGTTTCCCGCCGAGCCGCCGAATCCGTACAATAGACGCAGCCGGCATCATCCGCACCTTCGTTGAGCCATCCGCATGGTTCGGGAATGGCAACCCGAATCGCATCGCCTTTGCACCGGATGGGAGCCTAATCGTCACCGACACAGCCCATCGAACGCCGGGGCAACGGCACCCGCGCTGAACGTTAGTGTCAATCCCGCGGGGCTGGCTCCCGGAGCTTACTTTGGGCTGGTCACGGTGAATGCGCCGAACGTCGATAATGCTCCGCAGTCGGCGGTTGTTGTACTGAATGTGTTCCCGAACGATGCGCCGCCGGGCGCGCAGGCGAGTCCCTATGGCCTGGTGTTCGCGACACCACCGGAAGGCCGCCCGGCGAATCAGAGTATCTCGTTGTCGAATCCCTCGAACCGCGCGATTACTTTTGCAGCCACAGTGTCGTATCCAGACACGCGGCGGTGGTTCACTCTCAGTACCACGACGGGAAACATCGCGGCGGGGCAGAGTGCCGCGTTGACGGTGACGCCCGCGGTGTCGGGGATTCCGGCGGGGGTTTATCGGGGCACGGTGCAACTGCGGTTCGCACCCGACAACACCACGCAGGCCGTTGACTTGATCCTGGTAGTCGCGGCTGGTTCGGTGCTGAGCGCGAGCAGCAGCGTTGGCCCACGCGCCGAGGGCTGCGTGCCGCGGCGCATCGTGCCGTTGTTCCGCGCACCGGGGGCGGGGTTCCGGGTGACGGCGGGATGGCCGGAGGCAGTCGAGGTCGTGGTGGCCGATGACTGCGGCGATCCGGTGAACAGCGGCCGGGTGACGGTCAGCTTCTCGACGAATGATCCGCCGTTGCAACTGACGCCGGTCGGCAATGGGAGATGGACAGGTGCATGGACGGCACGGACGGTGCGTGCGTCGAATGTCGCGATGGTGGCGAATGTGCGAACGGCAGCAGCCGTTGATTGACACTGGCGGGGTAGTAAGCCTGGCGAGTTTAAAGCGCGAGCAGCCGGTGGCGACCGAACAGCCTGATCGCGGTGTTGGGAACGCGGCTGAGCTGGGAGAATCAGGAGGCGGCGGCGACACCCTGGCCGACGGAGTTGTTAGAGACACGGGCATTGATTGCCGGGCGGGCGAAACCGCGGCGGCGTACCAGCGAAGGGCGGATTGAGGCGCTGCCGCCGCTGGGGGTGCCGGAGTTTACGACGCACCAGATGATCGTGCAGCGGGGGCGGAGCTATTCGCCACCGGAGAGCGTGCTGGTGACGGCGGCGAGTCCGGCGGTGTTTACGGCGGATGAGTCGGGGTCGGACCAGGGGACCCTGTACATTCGGGACGCGGATGGGCGCAGGAAGCTGGCGAGCGCGGAGCGGCCTGCCAGCGGGTGGCGACGTGATTGAGATTGAAGCTACGGGGCTGGGGATGACGGATCCGGTGGTGGGGCCGGGGTTAGCGGCACCGGCGGGTGGGGCTCGGGTGACGGGGGCGGTGGAGGTGACGATCGGAGGAAAGGCGGCGGAGGTGCGGGAGGCGATGCTGATGCCGGGGACTGTGGGGGTGTACCTGGTGACGGCGTTGGTCCCGGAAGGATTGGAGACGAGTACCAGTACGGGATTGCTTGTGACTGTGAATGGGCAGCCGAGTCCTCCGGTGACGGTGGCGACGCGGGCTCGATAGACGTTCGCGGCCACCCGCGGACTGTCACGACCCCGCGCCCATCGAAGCCGGAAACGTGAAATGGAAAGTAGATCCGGCCCCCACCGCCGACTCGACCCAGATTCGCCCGCCATAGCGGTCGACGATCTTCTGGCAAATCGCAAGGCCCACGCCGGTGCCGGCATACTCGTCCGGGGTGTGGAGCCGCTTAAAGAGTCCGAAGATACCCGTCTGGTAATCCGGATCGATGCCGATCCCGTTATCCCGCACGGCGAAAATCCAGGCGGTGCCCTCCAGACGCGCGGAGATCGCGATCTCGGGAGTGCGAGGTCCGCGATACTTGATGGCGTTTCCGATCAAGTTCTGGAAGAGCTGGAGCAGGTGCACTTCGGAAATCTTGAGTGCGGGCAGAGGGGAAAACGTTATTTGGGCGAGGGTCTCCTGGATGCTGCTATCCAGATTGGCCAACGCCCGTTGGAGAACGGCGTCGGCGTCGACGAAATCCAACTGCCCGGCGCTGCCATGTGCCGTCTGTGTATAGGTGAGGATGTCGCGCAGAAGGCTTTCCAGCCTGGAGGCGC
>CAYLPH010000129.1:0-14888 GCA_964385495.1 uncultured Candidatus Solibacter sp. | reverse complement strand
CGAAGGACTCCGGCATGGGCTGGCCATGCAGTTTATCGAGCGCCGGCTTCGGATCGAACAGATCGATATGGCTCGGGCCGCCTTCCATGAACAGCCAGATCACGGACTTCGCTTTTGGCTCGTGATGCGGCGGCTTCGCAGCCATCGGGTCGCCTTTACCGGCGGCCTTCGCTTCTTCCGCCGCCAGCGCACCCAGAGCGAGCGCGGCCAAGCCGCTGCCTGCCTGCGTGAAGAACTCGCGTCTTGATCGAACGTTCCAGTGATGGCCGAGTTTGTGCAGCATGGCGGAGTGCTCCCTAGTTCATGTACACGAATTCGTTCGAGTTCAGCAGCATGTGGCAGAAGTCGACGAACGCCGCCTGTTCACTGCCCGCGACAGGCTCATGCCGCTTCAGGAACGCCACCGCGGCCGCTGTCTCTTCGGCTTTCGGAGCGCGGGAGTACACCAGGCGATACGCCCGCTCGACCCGCGATTCCGCCGACATTCCGGCATCGTTGCCGGCGCGTTTCGCCAAGGCCCGCGACCAATCCAGCACCAGATCATTGTTCATCAGATCCAGCGCCTGGCCCGCGGTCACCGTGTTGTTGCGGCGCGCGCAGCTTTCATGCGTATCCGGCATATCGAATGCCTCAAACATCGGATACCTGGTGTTGCGCCTCACGAAAATATATACGGAGCGGCGGCTGGCTTCGGATGTATCTTCGTCCTTTTTCCAACCCCCACGCGTGATCACACCCGGCGGCAGCGGGGGGAATACGCCCGGGCCGCCCATCTTGGCGTTCAACGTTCCACTCACCGCCAGCATCGCGTCGCGAATGGTCTCGCCTTCCAGACGCCGCCGCGTGAAACGCCACACCAGCTTGTTCTCCGGATCGGCCGTCGCCGCTTCGGCATTGTAGTCCGACGACTGCTGGTAGGCGGTCGACAGCAGAATGGCGCGATGCAGCTTCTTCAGGCTCCAGCCGTTCTCTATGAAGGTGGCGGTGAGGTAATCCAGCAGTTCCGGATGGCTGGGCCGTTCGCCCATCACACCGAAGTCGCTGGGCGTACCCGATAGCCCGCGGCCGAAGTGATAGTGCCACACGCGGTTCACCATCACGCGCGCGGTCAGCGGGTTCTTCGGATCGGCCAGCCAGTTGGCGAGTGCGCTGCGGCGGCCGCTGGAGTGCGACCCCACCGGCTTCACGATCTTCGCGGGCGCCGGATCCAGAATGCTTAGGAAGCCCGGCTCCACCTCATACTGCGGCACGGCATAGTTGCCCACCGCCAGCACATGCGTTTTCGGCGACTCGCTATCGTTGTCCACCATCGACTGCGCCAGCGGCAGATCCGCGGGCTTGCTGTCGTTGAACTTCGCCAACTCGACTTGCAGTTCCTTATAGCGCTTCGCCGCCTCGCCCTTCAGCTTCTTCGCCACATCGCTATCGGAGTACTCCACCTGCGGCTTGGCCTTGTAGTACATGTGCCACTGGATGGGCGTGCGCTTCTCCGCGGGCGTCGTGATGGATTCCTGAATCTCCGGGGGGAACTTGTCGAAGCCGTCCTGCCACATGGTCTTGCGCATGGGCGCCAGCACCTTGGCCATCTCCTCGCGAACCGGCTTGGTCTTGTCCTCCCAGATGGCGCGCTGCTTCTCGTAGGCGGCGCGCTCGGCGGCGGGCACCAGGGCCGCCTCATCTTCGATCCGTGTGTTAGCGAAGAAGGCTTGCAGGCGGTAGTAGTCCTTGTGCAGGATGGCGTCGAACTTATGGTCGTGGCACTTGGCGCAGCCCATCGTCAGGCCCATGAAGGTGGAGCCCACGACGTCCGTAATGTCGAACATCAACTCCTGGCGGCGCTGCATCAGGTTGCGCGCGTTGTACTCATCGGGGAAGTGGCGATTGAAGCCCGTCGCCACCAACGCCTGCGGATCGTTGGGATACAACTCATCCCCCGCGATCTGTTCCTTGATAAAGCGGTCGTACGGCTTGTCGTCATTGAACGACTTGATCACGTAGTCGCGGTAACGCCAGATGTTCGCGCGCGTGTCGTCGGCCTTGAAGCCGTCGGAATCGGCGTAGCGAGCCAGATCCAGCCAGTGGCGTGCCCAGCGCTCGCCATAGTGCTTCGACGCCAGCAGCCGGTCCACGACTTTGGCCCAGGCATCGGGAGAACTGTCGGAGACGAAGGCCTGCACCTCTTCCGGTGTGGGCGGCAGGCCGGTGAGGTCGAGCGTGACGCGCCGCAACAGCGTGACTTTATCCGCGGGCGGATTTGGACGCAGACCCTTGGCGTCGAGCTTCGCGCGCAGGAACGCATCGATCTCGTTCCCCATCCGTGGCTTGCCGGCCAGCTCCGGCACCGCGGGCTTGGTGACAGGCTGGAACGCCCACCACCGCCGCTGCATGGCCGTGAACTCTTTTTGTTTCGGCTCCGTGCCGGTTGTGGAAGCCGCCACCAGCAGGCCAACCGGGGCCGCTAAAACACACAGAACGAAGAGCTTATTTCGCATCCGCGCCATCCGGCCAGCTTATCACATCGATTCGATGGAAGGCGGGTCCCCAGACCCGCGCGCGGCGCCCACGTCGCGCTCTCCCAACTACGTGTACAGATCGGCCATCTCCCGAAAATTCACCACCCGCGTTCCCGCCGCCGGATCCACATACACAAAGTCCCGCCCGGACGGCATCTTCGTGATCCGCTTCGTCCAATCAATTCCCAGCGCGCTATAGATCGTCGCGCAGACATCCTCGGTATACAGCGGCCGGTTCCCGGACCACCCGAACTTCGTAATCTTCGCGGCCTGTTCGTCCGTCTCTCCATACACGCGTCCGCCCTTCACCCCGGCGCCCGCGAACACCGCAAACATCGTGTCGGCATAATGTTCGCGGCCGGCCAGCGGCGTCAACTCGCCCGGCGTGCGGCCAAACTCGCCCATCAGCACCACTAACGTCGAATCGAATAGATTCAGCCGCTTCAAATCGTGAACCAGCGCCGCGAAGGCCGGATCCAGGTCGCCGCAGGTCTTATACAGCCCGCCCTTGCCACCCTTGCCATAGATGTCCCCATGGTGATCCCAACCCGGTTGCGTCACCAGCAGGAACCGCGCCCCGGCGTCGGCCGCCACCATGTTGCGGGCAATGATACAGGCGTCGCCGAAAGGCGTTCCCCCATACGCCGCCCGGTCCGCCGCGTCAATCTTCATCACTTCGGAGATCCGCGGGTGCGTGAGCATCTTGTTCACCGCCCGTCCGAAGCTCTCGAACTGCCGCATCCCCTGCGCCGCATGGTCGTCCAGTTCCTGCCGCGACGTGTCCATCCGGTTCAGCATGTCCCAACGCCGCTTATACCGCGCCTGCTCACTGGCATCCAGGACGAACGGCAGATTGCCATCGCGCAGATCCATGGTGAGCGGCGAGCAGTCCGACGGCAGCGCGCCTTCGGTCTGCAACGGCCCGTACATCGTGCTCGACTCGTAATTCATCGACACGAACGGCGGCAGAAAGTCCGTCGAACGCTTCTTATCCAGGTGTTCATAGGCGACCACCGCGCCCATCGACGGCATCTCCTTCACGCGCGCCGCGCTCACCGCATGGCCCGTCTGCAGGTAATACTGGCCGCGCGAATGCACCGTCTCCCAGGCCTGCGCCGACCGCACCACCGCCAGATCCCCGAGGATCCCCGCCGTCTTCGGCAACAGCCCATAGGGAAACTGGTAGCCCTGCGGCGTCATCTTCACATCGCGATTCTCCGGCGCCCACTTGCCAAACTTCACGTCGAACATATCCATCTGCGAGGGCCCGCCCTGCAGGTTCAGGAAGATGACAGCCTTCGCGTTGCCGCGCGGCGTCACCCGTCCCTGCGCCTTGGCGCGGCCCAGGATGGGGTCGGCATCCAGGCCCAGGATAGACAGTCCACCCAGCTTCAATAAGGACCGGCGGTTCAGTAGCATGGCTTTAATAGAAGAGGAAATCCAGACGGTTGATCAACACCCAGAGCAGGTCTTCGGCGCCCTGTTCCCGGTACTCGCGCAGCACCTCCACCCCGAGGTCGCGTTCCTTGTCCGACGCCGGCCGAGCCAGTGCCGCATAGTACAGCTCATCCACGATCTCCGCATTCGACTTCTGCGGATCGGCCCGCAGCAGCGATTCCAGCCGGCTGCCTTTGGCCACCTTCAGCCGTTCGCGGATGGTCTTGTCGTTCATCAGCACCGCCGACTGCACCATGCTCGGCTTGCGCGTTGCCTCAATAGCGTAACGGTCGCACTGGCCGAAGGACTGCAGCACCTTGACCAGCCCGCGATCCGCCTTCTCGACATCCTGCGGCGACCGCGTCTGCATCACCCGCGTAGCCTTCTTATCGGCGTACGTCACCTTAATGGATTGCGGCACGCCCACCAGATCGGCAATGGAATCCCAGGCCTGCTCAGCGGACATGCGGCGGATCAGACGGCGCGCGTAGAGACTGTCATGCTCCGGCTTCCAACCTTTCGGAGCTTTGGCCGAGCGCTGGTAGGCCTCCGACGTGACGATCAGCTTCATCAGCCGCCGCAGATCATGGTTATGTTCGCGGAAGTCGGCCGCCAGCGCGTCCAGCAGTTCCGGATGGGTGGGCTGGATGGTCCAGGGCGCGGGTGGCGGGTTCTTCGGATCCTGGCGGGCGAGGTCGAACTCGAAGGGCGGATCGACAATGCCCTGCCCCATTAGTTCGGCCCAAAACAGATTCACCGTGGCGCGTGCGAACTGCGGATGGCTGGTGAGCAGGCGCGCGTAGGCTTGGCGGGGCGGTTCGCCGGGCAGCCCGCGTTCGCCCGTCAGCATAAAGGTAGGTGTGATGTCGGCGCTCTGAGTGCGCGGCGGCCGCAGCGAGCTGCGCGTGGTCAGGTCGTACCCCTTGCGCGTATCCTTTACCTGGAAATGGGGGAAGCGGCCGTAGGAAGGATCAATCAGGGTCTTGCCGAAGAAACTGGCTTGGCGCCACAGCTCGGCCCGCTTGCGCTGCGATAACCAAAGGTTCACCTTCTCCAGATGGTGGGCGCCGTCGTGGCAGGAGACGCACTCCGCGTTCACGCCCAGGAAGAGCTTCGTGGTGTTGATGGCGATCTCATCGGCGGTATCCTCATGGTTCATCTGGTAGCCGTCGCCTTCGAAGATGTGGCTGCGGGCGATGAAGTTCGCCGCACCGTCGGCCCAGGTGGACGTCGCCGAGGCGGTGATCAGGTCGCGCACGAATTCGTCATAGGGAACGTTCAACGTCAGGGACCGGTAGATGTGGTCATAGAACGTGTTGATCCCCTCTTCCAGCAACTGGCCGTTGCGGAACAGATCGCTGAAGAAGTAGGTCCAGCGATCCAGGAAGGGCGCTTCTTTCAAGGAGCGCATCCCGCTCACCGGCAGCGGCGGGAACAGCGAGTCCACCAGTTTGGAGCGCTTACCCAGGTCCTGGCCGTCCAGGAACTTCCTGGCAGTGGCGGCATCCGGCAGCTTGCCGGTCAGGTCCAGGTAGACGCGGCGCAGGAACTCGGCATCACCGGAACGGGCCGCCACTGGCGCCTTGGCTTCGGCCAGTTTGGCGTCTATGTAGCGGTCGATCAGGTTCGGCTCGGCGGCGGATCCCAGAAACGTGCAGAATACCAGCAGCAGGAAAAAACGCATACGGTCTGCCAGCAAGTATCTCCCAAATCGGGCTGGGGTTGGGAAGTATCCTGGTGTCAGTTACGGGCTGTAGCGCGACGTGTTACGTAGCGGGATCAACGGGTTACCGGCCGGTAGGCGACGGCTTCGGTCTGCAGAACACGGTCGGCATTGCGCTCAAACCGGACGACCGTTTCGAAGTAAGGCGCCTCCTTCCGGGTCTTCAGGAACGACGTCAGCCGCCCCAGTTCGCCGGCGTTCACCGTCATGGAGAGCAAGGCGGGGTTGAAGCTGGACAGGAACACCAGGGACACCGTGCCGGGGGTTTGGCCGGGCAGGCGGGCGATAATGCCATAGTTGGTGGCGCGCAGCGGGGAATGCCGTACTTCAGTAAAGTGCGGCGGCTCCTTGTCCAGCGGATTGCGGTTGAGAACGCCGCCCCGGCCCGGTTCGACATAGAAGTTCATCCCGCTCAGCAGCGGGCCCAACTGCGAGGTCGTACCCGGTCCGGCAAAGATGATGGTGCTTTGGGAGGCGAGGATGTCGAGCGTCGCCGTGGGTGTGTCGATCACTTCCGCCGGGACGCCCCGGTCCTGCAGGTACTTCGCTACGGTGGAGGCGGCGCGGGTATCGGAGGCTACGGTGTACAACTGCGTAATCTGCGGCGTGCCGAACTGCTTGCCTAGCGGCTTCAGAAACGGCGACCGTTCGAACTCCGTGGAGTGGTTTACCCCGAAGTCGCGGACCACGTACGGCTGGTTCTCCCAACGGAAGAAGATGGGGGCGGGGACAATGATCGGCACCGGTTGTCCGGCTTTCGCCACCGCCGCCCAGAACGGGGGGAGAGGCGCGGGGCGCGGGGTGGCCTGCCAGCGCAGGCGGAGGTTGTCGCCCAGCAGCAGGAGGGCGACGCCTGCCATGGCCAACAACATCCAGGGCAGTTTCCGATTCGGCTTTGGGGGAGGGGGTGAAGGCGGCGCGGGGACTTCGGGTGAGGCGATAATGAGCGTCTCGACGCGGTACTCGCCCATCGGTATGTGCAGCCGCGTGGTCTGCTCTCGCCCTTCCGTCTCGTAGTAATCCTTCAACCGCTGGCGGAGGCGCGAGATCTGCACGCGCACCGTGGAATCCACCTTCGGATCGAAGTCCGGTTTGCGGCCAAGGGCATCCACGCCGATGGCATACTCGGAAACCGGCTCGTGGCGATGCTCCCACAGATAGCGGAGCAGCGCGCTTTGGGCCGGGGCTTTCCGGAACTGGGCACTGCCGCAAACCTGCTCGATCTCCGCCTCTACCACATCAACACTATACGCTTACTCCTCGCCCTTCTTGCGCTTCTGCGGCATGGCTTCGTGTACCCGCTCGTCAAAGCCGCCGCGCATGGCGCTGGCCACGCCCACGCTCTTCGCACCGAACCTGCCGCGGATCTGGTCCACCGCCGACAGCGCCTTCCGCCAGCGTTCCTGCTTATCCTGTTCGAGCAGACTTAGCTGCCCTTCCACCTTCTGTAGATTGGAGGCCTGCACGCCCAGCAGCCGCACGGCGCCGCCGGTCCAGTTGTCGCGAAACAGCTTGCGGGATTGCTCGATGAGGGTGATGTCGAGCTGCGTGGGCTCATCCAAAGTGTGGGCGCGGGTGAACGTGGAGAAGTCCGAGTAGCGCAGCTTCAACTGCACCGTACGGGCGTGCAGGTGATGTTCGCGCAGCCGGCTGCTCACCATCTCGCTCAGCCGCGCCAGCGTGGCTTCGATGAGACCCTGATCGCGCGTGTCTTCGCCGAAGGTGCGTTCGTGGCTGATGGACTTCGGATCGTCCCCTTCGCTCACGTCGCGGTCAAACCAACCGCCGGCGTCGTGGCCGAGCGCCTTGCCCGCCAGCGCCAGCCCCCACTTGCCGAACTTTGCCTCCAGGAAACTGCGCTCCAGCTTGGCCAGATCGCCGATCTTGCGGATGTTGTAAGTGTGCAGCGATTTCTCGGTTACCTTGCCGACACCGGGGATGCGGCGGACTTCGAGCGGGGCAAGGAACCGCGCCTCCTGGCCCGGTAGGATCCAAAGTACGCCGTTGGGTTTGGCCTGATCGGAGCAGATCTTGGCAACCAGGCGGCTGGTAGCGACGCCAATGGAGCAGTTGAGATTCGTGGCTTTGCGGATGTCCTCATGCAGGTTGTGGGCGGCCTTCAGCGGCGGTCCCAGCAGGCGTTCCGAGCCGGTCAGATCGAGATAGGCTTCGTCGATGGACGCCATCTCCACCTGTGGGGAATAGCGGCCCAGCACCTCGCGCACTCTGCCCGAGTATTCGCGATAGCGCTCCGGGTGGCCATCGACGAAGATGGCCTGCGGGCAGAGTTTATAGGCCGTTCGAAGCGGCATCGCCGAATGGACGCCAAACTTGCGGGCGGCGTAGCTGGCGGCGGAAACGACGCCGCGCTGATCCGGCTGGCCACCGACCACAACGGGCTTGCCTTTCAACTCCGGCCGGAACAGTTCCTCGACGGAAACGAAGAAGGCATCCATGTCGACATGAAATATGGTCCGCACCGCGCATCGGCCCCTGTACCAGCTTACGCCGGTGGGCGGCAGGGGAGAACAAGATTGATGGTCAGCGAAGGCGGCGCCACAAGCCGGCGACCAACAGCCCAGAGCCTAACAGCGCGAACGTGCCGGGTTCGGGGATATCGCCGGACGGCGTTGTGCCCGGATCCGTCACGCTACCGCCACTGGCGTTGCCGCCGATGAGGAACGCCTGATCTTCCGCATCCAGTGCCAGAGCCACTAATCCGCCGAGGTTCCCGCTGTAAGTGCCGTGGCATGGTCCCGCGTTGATGTTATCGTTCGTGATACCCGGGAATAGCGACTGGCCGGCGGGCGTCAAGGTACCACCGGGACCCGCGGTGCAAGACGGCGAGAGAGTAATGCCCGGTAGGAGCGTCGTCAGCCAGCCCTGGGCCGTGGAGTCCGCGGCGCCGTGCGCGAGGACTCCGCCACCCGAGCCGACGAAGCTATTGATCGCCGCCGCCTGCGCCGCCAGCACGCTGCCTTCGACCGAGTCCAGGTCGTTCGTGGCTTCATTGCCCGGCAGCCAAATGATGCGCGGATTCGCCGTGCCCGCCGCCAGCGCGTTGAAGAAGGTGGTAATGGCGGTTGCCCCGTCATAGTAATTCACCGTAAGTCCGAGGACATTCGCCACCGAACCAATCGCACCGCCGGCATTGGAATCCGGGTAACTTGCGCCCGTACTGGCCGAGCCCAGTGCCGCGATATCGACTGTAAATGGACCGGTCCTGGTGATGCTTCCATTCAGGGATGCGATCGCGTTCTGTATGTAGAGCCAACCATCGAGGTTGAGGCCGGCCCCAGACCGGGATCCATGGTCGGTCAGATCGTCGCCGCCGATGATAATCGGGCCTGCCGAAGCAGCACCCGCGCACACCACGAACATCACGGCTCGCAGAGCCGCGCCTCCGAGCAAACGCATCGGATTTCTCCATTTCGCTTTGTATATGTCCCACATTGGTCGTAAGTGGGGACTAAAGCGAGGGTAAGGTTAGTACCAAGGAACGTCAAGAGACAAACAATACAGTAGCTGATCTGAAATAAGTCAGCGGTATGTACGCTTACAACGAGTACGTTCGTGTTGGTTAGGGAAGCTTCTGCGCCACCAGCACACGGGGGATGCCACCGAGGTCGTCGACCGACTGTACGGCTCGCCACTCGCTGTGCAGCAAGCGCCGCACCGGCTTCAAGCTGCGGTAGCCGAGCTCCATGATCAGCCAACCGCCTGGCTTCAGCACGCGCAGTGCTTCCGGAACTAGCCGCGCGTAGATCTCATTGCCGGTGGGGCCGCCATACAGGGCGACCTCGGGCTCAAAGTCGCGCACCTCGCGCTGTAAGGATGGCTCATCGGTGCGCGGGACGTACGGTGGATTGGAAGCGACTAAGTCCATGGACTGATCGCGAACCGGCGCCAGTAAGTCGCCCTGCAGGAATCGCACCTTAGCGCCGTTCGATTCCGCATTGCGGCGCGCGACCGCAACGGCGCCATGAGAGATATCGCTGGCAAACACTCGGGCGTGCTTCAGTTCCAGCGCGAGGGTAACGGCGATGGCCCCCGATCCGCAGCCGACATCAATGGCCATCCGGGCGTTGCGGCCATACTTCAGCGCGGCCTCGACCAGGTGTTCGGTTTCCGGGCGGGGGATGAGGACATCGGGCGACACGAAGAAGGGGCGTCCGTAGAACTCCTGTTGTTGGGTGATGTACTGGGTGGGCTTACCGTCGATGCGCTCCTTCAGATAGCGGCCGTAGTGGATCCAGGCCAGTTCGGTGAGAGGCTCCTCGGGGTGCGCGTAGAGATAGACGCGCTCGCAGTGCAGCGCATGGGAGAGCAGCACTTCGGCCGTCAGCCTGGGCGCAACGATACGTTCGTCGTCGAGTAAGCGGGTTCCCTGCGAGAGGGCTTCCTGGATGGTCAGCACTTACGCGGCGGCATCACCCTGATGCTTCAGTTTCTCGGCCTGGAAGTAAGAGATCAAGGCGTCGGTAACGGGTTGCAGGCGGCCGTCCATGATCAGGTCGAGCTGGTGCAGGGTAAGGCCGATGCGGTGATCGGTAAGACGGTTCTGCGGGAAGTTGTACGTGCGGATCTTCTCGCTGCGGTCGCCGGATCCTACCATGGTACGGCGCTCGGCGCCGATCTTTTCCTGCTGCTTTTCCATCTCCAGTTCATAGAGACGGGAACGCAATACGCGCTCGGCTTTGGCGCGGTTCTTGATCTGCGACTTCTCATCCTGGCAGGAGACTACGAGGCCGGTGGGTAAGTGCGTCATGCGCACGGCGGAGTAAGTGGTGTTCACCGACTGCCCGCCCGGACCCGAGGAACAGAACGTGTCGATGCGGATGTCCTTGGCTTCCAGCTTGACTTCCACTTCGTCGGCTTCCGGCAGCACGGCCACCGTGACGGCGGAAGTGTGGACGCGGCCCTGGGTTTCCGTTGCCGGCACACGCTGCACGCGGTGCGTACCCGATTCGTACTTAAGCTTGCTGAAGACCTTGTCGCCGCTCACCAGCGCGATCACTTCCTTCAACCCGCCGACGGACGATTCGCTCACCTGCGTTACTTCCACCTTCCAACGCAGCGTTTCGGCGTAGCGGGTGTACATGCGGAAGATCTCGGCAGCGAAGAGAGTGGCTTCGTCACCGCCGGTGCCGGCGCGGATTTCCAGCATGACGTTCTTGTCGTCATTCGGATCCTTGGGCAGCAGCAGCAGCTTTAACTCGTCTTCCAGCTTGAGGAGCTCTGGCTCCATGCGCGCGATGTCTTCCTCGGCCATCATGCGCAGTTCCGGATCCTCTTCCTCCACCATGCCGCGCGCGCCTTCCAGATCGGCGCTGACCTTCTTCCACTCACGGTACTTGCCTACAACTTCTTCCAGGTCGCGATGGGTTTTGGCGGTCTTCCGGTAGGCTTCCGGATCGTTGATGATGGCCGGATCCGCCATCTGGTCCGATAACTGGAGGAAGCGAGTCTCAAGCTCGTCCAACTTATTCGTATATTTCATTTCTGTCAGGCAATGACTAATTCGCCGCCCTGCCGGCGTTCGAGTTCCATTGCTCCTTCTAAAGCCCGGATCGCCACTTCGGCCTGGCTATCGTCGGGCTTCTGTGTCGTGATGTTCTGCAGCCACAGGCCGGGCGCGGTCAGCAGGGCGAGCATGCCGCCGCGCTTGCGGGCCGCGTAGCGGATCATCTCATAGCTGAGGCCGGCGATCACCGGCAGCAGTACGATACGCGCGGCGAACTTCTGCAGGAAGCCGTCGACCGGCAGCACGGTATAGACCACCATGGATACCACCATGACGACGAGCAGGAAGCTGGTGCCGCAGCGCGGATGCAAGGTGGTGAACTGCTGGGCGTTTTCTACCGTCACCGGCTTACCGGATTCGTAATTGAACACTACCTTATGCTCGGCGCCGTGGTACTGGAAGACGCGGTGAATGTCCTTGAACCGGGAAATCAGGAATAGGAACGTAAGGAAGATCGCGATGCGGATGACGCCATCGACGGCGTTGAAGGCGATGCGGTTGCCCACCGCCGGGACAGCCTTCTCAATCGCGCTGGTGAGGTACAGCGGCACGAACTTGTAGAGGAAGATGAAGAAGCCGAACGAGAAGAGCAGGTTCAGCGTCATGGCCCAGGAGGAGATCTCCTCCTTCTTGCAGTTGGGGTCGCCTTCGTCGAGGGCGGCGTTGGCGGAGAACTTCAAAGCCTTTACGCCCAGCCACATGGCCTGGCCGAGCGTACCCACTCCGCGCAGTACAGGGTACTTGAAGATGGGGTACTTCTCGGAAACCCGCGGGAGCGGCTCTTCCACGGTGACGAGTTCGCCGTTGGGCTTGCGCACGGCAACACAATAGGAGTGAGGGGCGCGCATCATGACGCCTTCCATCACCGCCTGCCCGCCCACCAGCGTCTCTTCGCCGCTTTCGAGTACGGGCATCAACTGAACGTGCGCCGCCAGACGCAGAAAGTGCTTAGGACTCAAACGATACTGCTCCTCTGTACCTTCAGTATATCCGTTCATTGGATGCAGACTGGGTGGGTGCGGTTCCGGCGGACTAGGCGGTCTCGGTTTCCCGCAGGCCGAGGAGGCGGATTTCCTCCTCGCGCATGCGGAACTTCTGGAGCTTGCCCGTCACGGTCATTGGGAACTCGCTTACGATGCGGATCTGGGCCGGTATCTTGAAGTAAGCGATGCGATCATGGCACCAGGCGCGGATCTGTTCGGCCGTTGCTTCCTCCTCCGGCTTCAGCCGCACCCAGGCGGCGACGATCTCCCCGAACTTCGCGTCCGGCAGCCCAAACACGGCCACCTCGGCTACCGCCGGATGGGTGAACAGAAACTCCTCGATCTCGCGCGGATAGATGTTCTCGCCGCCGCGGATGATCATGTCGCGGGAGCGGCCGCGGATGCCGAAGGCGCCGTTGGCGTGCATGACCGCCAGGTCGCCGGTGTGCAGCCAGCCCTCGGCGTCGATGGCTTCCGCGGTCGCTTCCGGATTGCCGTCGTAGCCTTTCATCACCAGGTAGCCGCGGGTGCACAGTTCGCCGATCTGCCCCAGCGGGAGCGTCTCGCCGGTTCTGGGCTCGACGATCTTCACCTCGGTTGCGGGCATCGCGCGTCCAACGGTGGTGACGCGCAGTTCCAGATCGTCATCGACATCCGACATGGTAATGACGGGGGAGGATTCGGTCTGCCCGTAGGCGATGGTCATCTGGCTGCAGTGCATGCCGGCCACCACGCGGCGCATCACCTCGATGGGACAGGGCGCGCCGGCCATGATGCCCGTTCGCAAGGAAGTAAGGTCAAACTCGCCGAAGCGGGGATGCTGGAGCTCGGCGATGAACATGGAAGGGACGCCGTAGATTGCCGTGGCGCGCTCTTCCGCGACCGCCTGCAGGGTGGCCAGTGGGTCGAAGGAAGGCGCGGGTATCACGAGCGTGGCGCCGGTGACGACGCACAGTAGCGAACTCATGACGCAGCCGAAGCAGTGATACAAGGGCACCGGCATGCAGAGCACATCGTGCGCCTCGATTCGCATCTTGCGGGCGATGAGCGCAGCGTTGTTGAGGATGTTGCGGTGCGTGAGCAGTACTCCTTTCGGCGACCCGGTGGTGCCCGAGGTGTACTGGATGTTCGTTACGTCCGTGGGATCCACGCGGCGGCGGCTGTAGGGTATCCCGCCCGCCAGGAACTCCTCCCACGGCTGGTGTTCGAAGTAGATGGCCCGTACCTTGGTAGGCACCGCGTCGAGGATGGCGCGGTAGCCGGTACGGTGGTCACGCTCCCGTAGGAACAGCGCGCGGATACCGCTTTTCTCCAAGACGTAGCTGAGTTCGTGGGAACGATAGGCGGGGTTCACGTTTACCAGCGCAACGCCCGCCCGCGCGCATCCCAACTGCAGCAGGATCCACTCCAGGTTGTTGGTGGACCATATGCCGGCGCGATGGCCGGGTTCCAGCCCGAGGCCTGCCAACCCGCGCGCCACCTGGTCGACGCGGTCCTGCAACTCGCGCCAGCTCAGGCGCAGGTTCTGATGCCGGGAGACCACTGCCGTCTTATCGGCGTGAAGCTCGACGGTGCGCCGCAACGCCTCGTCGATGGTGATTTCCAGCAATTCTACTTCCGGCCCGTTCGCGATACTAAGCCGCACAGTCCAAGATTCTATCGTGTCCCCGGTGCGCCCCCTACACTGGACGGATATGCTTCCGTTCCCCCCGCATGCGCTCGAAGGCGTCCGAGTGCTGGATTTGACGCGTCTGCTGCCCGGTCCGCTGGCGTCGCGCTGGTTGGCCGATATGGGTGCGGAGGTGATCAAGATTGAGCCTCCGGGCGGCGATCCAATGCGGCGCATGGAGCCGCCGTCGCTGTTCGCCAGCCTGAACGATGGGAAACAGTGCAGGGAACTATCGTTGAAAGTGCCCGAAGAGCGCGACCAATTCCTGGAGATGGCGGAGGGCGCCGATGTCGTGTTGGAGGGCTTCCGGCCGGGAGTTTTGGATGCGCTGGGGTGTGGCTGGCAGGTGCTGCACGGGCGCAATCCGCGCCTGATTCTCACGTCCATCAGCGGGTATGGGCCGGAGCATCCCTATCGCGATCGCGCGGGGCATGACATCAACTATCTGGCGGTGGCCGGGGTGCTGCCGTTTCTGCATTACCAGGTGCCGGGAGTGCAGATCGCGGATATCGCCGGCGGATCGATGCCGGCCGTGATGGGCACCCTGGCGGCGTTGTTCGAGCGCACGCGCACCGGGGTGGGACGGCATGTGGCGGTGAGCATGATGCATAACTCGGCGCTGCTGCTGGCGTTGGCGGGGCATGGGGCGCAGGATCCGATCAGCGGGCGCTATGCCTGTTACCGGGTGTATCGCTGCGGGGATGGGCGGCATGTTGCGTTTGGGGCCTTGGAAGCGAGGTTCTGGCAGGCGATCTGCCGCGAGTTGGAGAGGCCGGAGTGGGTGGCGCGGCAGTGGGATGTGTCTTTAGTGGACGAGGTAGAAGCGATGTTGGGATCCCAACCGGCGGAGTATTGGGTGGAGGTTTTAGCGCATCGCGATTGTTGCGTTACGCCGGCGTAGTCACGGGCGCCCGCGGACACACTTCGGGCTTGGGTCTGGCGGCGGATTAGTCGGCGGCGGGGTGATGGGTTGCGTTTGGGGTGCGTCAGGCGGCCCGGCTGGGCTGCTGGCGGGCCTTGGGGGCGATGCCGGGGGGCT
>CAYLPH010000128.1:0-15101 GCA_964385495.1 uncultured Candidatus Solibacter sp. | reverse complement strand
AAGGCCCGGCAAGGTCGCGCTGAGGCGCATGGTGGCGCTGTCGGACACGGTGCCGTCAGATTCCGCGGTCAGGCTCAACGAAGAGGTTGAGGTGGTGAATACCGGGGCCGTACCCAGCACCGCGCGGATGCGGTTGTTCTGCATGTCGGCTACGAACAGCGTACCGGCCCGGTCGACCGCCAGGCCCCAGGGGGAGGACATCCGCGCCAGCAGGGCATTACCGCCATCGCCACTGAAACCGGGGGCGCCCGCGCCCGCCACGGTGTTGAGGTTGCCGTTGGCATCGATGCGCTTCACCACGGAGAAGCTGAGATCGGCGTAGTAGACGTTGTTGGCGGCGTCGGCAGCGACACCAATCGGACAGGCCAGTTGCGCCTGTGTGGCGGGGCGATTCTCGGCTTGCGCCCCCAGCAGGGTTCCGCCGCCGGCAACGCGAGTCGACGTCCGGCTGGTCACGTTCAAGCGCGTCACGCGGCCCGTGCGGGACCCGGCCGGACACTCGCTCACCAGCAGGTTGCCCTGCGCGTCTACCGCGAGCCCGGTGGGCTGTTCGAGTCCGGAGACCAGGGAGGCGATTCGCCCATCGCTCGTTACCACGCGGATGCGGTTGTTTCCAAGCTCTGCTATGTAAAGGGCGTTATTGCGATCCACCACTACCGCGATGGGTGCGTTCAGCCGCGCCTGCGTTGCGAGGCTGCCATCGCCGGCGAAACCCGCGACGCCAGTACCGGCCACCGTGCGGATGGTGCCCGCCGCGTCGACCAATCGGACGACGTGATTGTCCGAGTCAGCTATATAGATGTTGCCGGCCTGATCCGTGGCCACGCCCGAAGGACCCGACAGCGCCGCCGACCGCGCCGGGCCGCCATCGCCGCCGTAGCTGCGTTCGCCAGATCCGGCGATGGTTGTCATGACACCGTTCGTGCCCAGGCGCCGGACCAGTCCATTGCCCTGGTCGGCGATCAGCAGGTTGCCGTTGGCATCCACCGCGACGCCGCGCGGCTGCACCAGAAGGGCCGTTGTTCCCACCACCTCGGCCTGCCCTGCCAACAGCAGTCCATTGCCGGCCACGGTGCTCAGGTTGCCGGTGCCGTTTCCGGCAATCCGCCGGATGCGGAAGTTATCGCGATCGGCGACAAAGAGCTCGCCAGCACTGTTCATGGCGATGGTGAAGGCGTTGCGGAAGCAGCCACCGCTGGCTGGACCTCCGTCGCCGCAGAAACCGGCGCGGCCTCCGGCAACTGTCGTAATGACGCCGGTCTGCAGGTTTACGCGCCGCACCCGGTGATTGCCGGTATCCATGATGAGGAGGTTGCCCTCGCGGTCGAAGGTCAGGCCGGAGGGGCCGTCGAGCGTCGCCGCCGTGGCTGGCCCGTTGTCGCCGGTACTGCCCCGTGCTCCACTGCCGGCAATGGTCGTAAGACGCCCGTTTGCAATGCGACGCACCCGATTGTTCGAGTAATCGCTAAAGTATAGATTTCCAGCAGCATCTACTACAAGGCCTTCCACTTCACCGACCGGCGATCCGGCCGCGTTGGCGTTATCGGGCGTGTTCCCGTAGCTGCCATTGCCCACGACGGTCGTGATGGTGCCCCCGGCAATGCGGCGAATGCGGGCGTTGCTGGCGTCCGCCACATAGACGTTCCCAGCGGAGTCGGCTGCCACATGCAGCGGCTGGAAAAGCTGTGCCAGGGTGGCCGGCCCGTTGTCCCCACTGAAGCCCGGCGCGCCCGTTCCGGCGATGGTGGTGATGGCACCGGCCGGGCTGACCATGCGGATGCGGTGGTTCAGCGTGTCGGCGATATAGAGGTTGCCGGCCGCATCGAAGGCGACGCCGTTCGGGCCGTTCAACGCCGCCAGGGTGGCCGGTCCGCCATCGCCGGACATAGTTGCCACGCCATTCCCGGCGACGGCTCGCAAGGTACCGTCCTGCACTTTGAAGACAGTGTGGTAGTACGGATCGCCGAAGACGACATTCCCATTGGGATCCACCGCCAGGCCGAAAACGCGGCCCAACGGCGCGCCCGGTGCGGCGGTGCCGTCCCGAGGGGGCAGCAGCGGACTGCCCGCGGCAGTAGTCATGACGCGCTGCGCCGCTAGCGGCAGCACCGCCGTCATAAACAAACAGACAAGCGTGGTCCACACCATGGGGATTAACATACCTCTACTCTACACGCGCATTCTGGTAGCCGATCCCGTCATTTCAGCCGGATCGCGCCCGTTCACGGAAGCGACCGCCGAATCCCAGAATCGAACAGGGGGCGTTACCTTCCGGCTTTGCCTAACGCCCTGTTATTGAAAGCGTTAAAAGCGGTCCGCGTTTGGCCCCCAAGGTGCAAGTTCACTCTGCGGTACCATGAACTTATTAGGGAACAACACCTCCCGTCCCGGCGTTGTTCTGTTTTGCGCATCTTTTTTCCGTTTCCAACTATCCGAGGTCTGTCTGGAATGCTTAAGTCTCTCGCCCTGTGCCTGATCGCCAGTTTGCTCCAAAGCCAGTTTGCGGCGGCGCAAACACAGGTGGCCCTTCCCGATCCGCAGAAGCAATCGCGCGATAACCCAGGCTACATGACCGGCGGGATCCGCGGGTGGCTGCAACGCTACCAACCACAGGCCTTCGAACCGATCAACCTGGGCAACTCGACGCGGCTGGATGCGCTGGTTCGCGCCGGGCGGCTGTACCTGTCGCTGCAGGACACCATCGCGCTGGCCCTGGAGAACAACCTGGATATCGAGGTGCAGCGCTACGGGCCGCGTCTGGCCGAGACCGAACTGCTGCGCGCCGAAGCCGGCGGCTTCATCCGCGGTATTCCCACGACGCTGAACACCACCACGACCAACACCGCCAACCAGGTGTCGGGCCAGGGTGGATTGGGCACTTCGGTGAACCGGGGAGGCGGCGGCGGCGATACGGGCACGGCTACCGCGGGTGGCTTCGTTTTCACCCAGACCGGTACGCAGATTCCGATCCTCGATCCGGTAATGAGTCTCGGCTACGGGTTCAACCACCGTACGACCATCAACTCCAACTCCTTTGCCACCGGCGTTCCGGCCTTCTACGTTCGCAACAACACACCCTTCTTTTCGCTCCAGAAGGGCTTCCTGACGGGTACGAACGTTTCGCTCGATTTCAATAACAGCCGCGTGAACAGCAGCGTCCCCCGCGCCGAGATCAATCCGTTTATCACGGGCAACCTCGGGCTGACCGTGCAGCAGAACCTGCTGCGCGGCTTCGGACGCGCGGTCAACAACCGCAACATCCTGATCGCCAAGAACGAGATCAACGTCTCCGACCTGGTCTTCAAGCAGCAGGTGATCACCACCGTCTCCCAGATCATCAACATTTACTGGGATCTGGTCAGCTTCAACGAAGACGTAAAGGTGAAGAAGCAAGCCCTGGCGCTGGCCGAGAAGCTGCTTTCCGATAACCGCAAGCAGGTCGAGATCGGCACGCTGGCTCCGATTGAAATTGTTCGCGCCGAGGCCGAGGTGGCGCGCAACCAGCAGGATCTGACGGTGTCGGAAACGCGGCTGCTGCAGCAGGAGACGGTCCTCAAGAACACCTTGAGCCGCACCGGCGTGTCCAGCCCGTTAATTGCCGAGGTACGGGTAGTGCCCACCGATAGCATTCGCATCCCCGATCAGGAAGCCATCCAGCCGATCCAGGATCTGGTGCGCACGGCGGTAGAGAACCGCCCCGACCTGGCCCAGACCAAGCTGAGCGTGGAATCGAGCAAGATTAGTTTGGAAGGTACGCGGAGCCAGCTCAAGCCCAGCCTTGATCTCAACCTCAACATGCGCAACAACGGCTTGGCGGGCACCGCCAACCAGATTGTCATTCCGGGCGTGCCTGGCTTCCAGCAGAACGCCAATCCGTTCTTCGTCGGCGGCTACGGCGGGGTGCTGCGGCAGATCTTCTCCCGCAACTTCCCAGACTACAGCGCCAGCATCCAGTTGAATATCCCGCTCTATAACAAGCAGGCGCGGGCCGACTACGCGAATGACATGCTGCGGCTTCGGCAGTCGGAACTACGCCAGCAGGCGCAATTAAACAACGTGCGCGTCGAGGTGCAGAACGCGCTGATCGGTCTGCAGCAGGCGCGCGCCGGCTATCAGGCCGCCATGAAAAGCCGGATCTTCGCCGAACAAACGCTGGACGCCGAACAGAAGAAGTACGCTTTGGGTGCATCGACGATCTTCCTGGTGATCCAGGCGCAGCGCGACCTCGCCGTGGCCCAGGCCGCCGAGGTCAACGCGCTTAGCACCTATAGCCGCGCACGGGTTTCGATGGACCAGGCGATGGGCACTACGCTGGATTTAAACAACATCAGCATGGACGAAGCCCGCAAGGGCAAGGTGGCCCGCGCCCCCAGCGCCGTGCCGCTTCCCTAAGCGGATTTAATACACGGTTAATGTCCTGTTAATAACCGTATGGCGGTGGGCGCCGTCAGTCGGGCATGTCAAACACCATGCGTGGTTTTTTGTGTTTGCTGGCTTGCTCTACGGGAGCCTTCGCGGACGACCGCCCCTTCACCTTTGGCGTTCGCGGGGGTGTGCCTTTTTCGATTCAGGACACCCTGCTCGACCGGTTTGGCGGGAGTGACCGGGTCAGCCGGTTCATCGTCGGTCCGACCGCTGGCGTCCGCCTGCCGTTGGGATTTTCGGTGGAGGGCGATGCGCTTTATACGCGTAATAATGTCCGGTTGCTTCAGGTGGCGGGCATCCGTGCGGGGGTTGGCGGCGGCTCCTGGCAGTTCCCGATTATGGCGAAGTACACCGCGCCTTGGCGGGTATCACCGGTGGTAGGGGCTGGCGTTTCGGTTCGGCGTCGTAGCGAGTTCGCTGATATTCCTTCGTTCTTATTGGGAGGAGGCGGTGCGACTTCGGTGGGGTTTGTGACGGGGCTGGGGCTGCGCATCAAGGCGGGGCCAGTGAGCATCACGCCGGAGTTGCGGTATACCTATTGGGGTGCGGGGAGTTTGAGCCAGTCGTTGCTGAACCTGATCCCGTTTACACGGCACGAAGGGGCGGCGCTGGTGGCGATCACGTTCTGAGCAAGAAAGGGCGAGACGTGGACGTCTCGCGCAGACCTGGAGGTCTGCCCTACTTCTAGTCGAGCGGGAGGGCTGATACGAGCAGTTTGTCCGGCCGCTTTACTTCCACCTTGATTTTCTCGCCCAACCCCAGGTTTCCGGGCACCGTCAGCGTGTAGTGGCCGCGCACCACGTCGAAAATGCGCGGGGCCGGATCCTTCACGCCCGACTTCTCCAGGTCCCGCAACGAGAACGACGCGCCGCCCGTCTGCCGGGCCAGGTTTTCGAACAGGGAACGCCCGGAGCCAGCGGCATACACCGGGTACACCGAGACCCCGTTCTTGCGCGCCAACCGCACGACTTCGCGGTCGGTGACCCGCCCGTAGCCCTCTAGACCCGCCGTTACCAGCAAGATGACGCGGCGATAGGTGGCATTCTCAAAGCCGCCGTCCATGGCCGCGAAGAGAGAATCGAGCACCCGCGGCGTATTGCCGTACTTCAACTTCGACAGCGCGGCGGCCAGAATCTGGTGGCTGGAAGTGAAATCCTGGATCATCTGGGCCGAACTGTCGAAAGCGACAATGGCCATCTGCTCTTTCTCCCGCAACTGGCCGATGAGCGGACTGATTACCGGCTGCACAGCCCCGCCCGCGAGGCCGGTATCGATCATCAACAGCACATCCACCGGCTTGGAGGCGAACTCGGCGGCTTGCACCGGCCGCGCCGTCTTGTCCTCCCAAAGTACGAAGTCCGAAGCCTTTAGATCCGTCACCGGACGTCCGGTCCGCTGCTCGACTACCGTCACGACGATGCGGATGGCAGGCCAAGCCGGTACAGCCAACAGCAGCGTCAGAAGCAGTGCAAGCATGAACGCGGTTACTCCGTGGCTTTGCGGTCGGAGTCGCCGGCCTTGCGAGGGGGAGTGCCGGGATTCGCTGGCGCCGCCGCCGGTGGGGGGCCGCCTTCGTCCTTGCCGGTGATCTTCACTTTCACGCCGGTATCAAGCCGGGCCAGGGCGCCTGTGGCGACCTCCTCGCCTTCGTTCAGCCCTTCGAGCACCTCGACATCGCGTTCGAAGCGGTCGCCCAGCTTCAGGTCGCGGGCCTCGACCAAATCGCCTGTTACGACGAAAGCCTTATTGGATCCAAGCACATACGTGATGGCGCGGGTGGGAATCACCATGATCCGCT
Organism: uncultured Candidatus Solibacter sp.; assembly: GCA_964385495.1. Taxonomy (GTDB): domain Bacteria; phylum Acidobacteriota; class Terriglobia; order Bryobacterales; family Bryobacteraceae; genus CADEFT01. Next base: position 8,878 of record CAYLPH010000128.1, on the reverse strand, counting down.
CGGTCCGCTCTGTGGGGATGCGGGCACGGGCGTACGAGCCCGGCTTGAAGGTGCCGTTCGGATTCGCAATTAGCGCCTCGACGACGAAGGTGCGCTTGGATTGGTCCACCGTGGGCGAAATGCGCCAGATCTTGCCCTGGAACTTCTTCTCGGCCCAGGCTTCGGTCTCGATCTCCGCCACCTGCCCGATACGCACCCAGGGAGCCATCCGCTCGGGCACTTCGATCCGCAGCCGGATCGGATCGGTCTTGACCAGGGTGAGCAGCGGGGCGTTGGGGCGCACATATTGGCCCACCGCCACCTGACGCTCCTTAACCTGCGCCGCGAACGGCGCCCGCACGGTGGTATCGCGCAGTTTCTTGCGCTGCAGCTCCAACCCGGCCCGGATTCTTTCAACATCCTGGATCAGGTTACGAGTCTGGTTGACGGTGACGTCGTAGGCGGCCTGCATGGCCTGGTTGCGCGAGGTTGCCTGGTCGAGCTCGCTCTTCGCGCCGATGCCCTGCTCGACCAGCGACCGCAACCGTTCGTAGCGCTGGCGCGCCTCGGTCAGATCCGCGGCGGCTCTCCGCACTTCAGGCGTTTCCCGTACATCCTTCACGCGATCCTTTTCATCATGAAGCCCAAGCCGTTCTAAAGATTGGCGTAACTGCGCTTCGTTCTGGGCCAGAATATAGCGCTGTTCCTCGTCGGCGACATGCACGAGAACCTGGCCGGCGGATACGGTATCCCCGAGGTCTACATTGACCTGATCCACTTTGCCTTCAATTTCCGCGCTCACCAACACTTCGTCGTAGGGGAAGAACGTGCCTACGCTCTCGACGACGCGCTGGATCTGTTTGGGGCGGACGGAGGCCAGCTTTACCGGCACCGGGCCGCTAGCCTCCTTTTTGACTTGTGTTTTCTGTTGCTTCGCGCAGGAGGTGAGGGCGAAACAAAGGACACCCACGGCGAATAGCTTGGGAAGGTGCATCGGAAGACCGTGAAGATTGATTGTACAGAATTTCCAGGACAAGGGTGCCTTACCTATAAACAAAACCGGCGAGCCGCCGATAGTTGGAGCGTATCCCCGCGTTTGGGGTATGGCAATGGGAATAAGGGAGCGCAGCCGCCGGTGCAAGAGGCCAGCCTGGAACACCTCGCAACGAAAGCCAAAATTTTCTTTGCCTGCATCATCGTGTGCGGATTCGCCAGCTTTCTGGCAGCCGTGTACCCCTTCGAGTCCAAGGACCCGGCTCGCTATGCTGCCTTTGTTGTAGCGGCGATGCTGACGAGCGGAGGGTTACGGGTCAGCTTACCTTCCGTTGAGGGAACTCTATCGATCAACTTCATTTTCGTGCTGATCGGCATTATCGCCCTCAGCCCGTCGGAGACGATGGTGCTGACCTGCCTGGTCACGGGCATACAGCTCTTCTGGCGGCCAGCGCGGCAGCCGACACCGCTGCGGATCGGCTTCAGTCTGGCCAACGCGGCGCTGGCGGTGGCCGTCGCCCAGGGAGTTTACAACTACTGGCGCTTTCCCGACATCTCGGTGGATCAGCCGTTGCGGCTGCTGCTGGCGGCATCCGTCTTTTTTGTTTTTAACAGCTTCCCGGTGGTGATTGCGATCCACCTGACGACGCGGAAGCCGGTGGCCGAGGCGTGGCGGGAGTGCAACACCTGGACGCTGCCCTACTATCTGGTGGGAGCGATTGCCGCCGGCTCGTTCACCTTTCTGAAGCAGGCGATGGGGTGGCCGGTGCTGCTGCTGATGCTGCCGTTTGTGTATCTCCTCTACCGCCATTACCAGTTGCACGCCTCGCGGCTCGAAGTGGAGACGCGGCACGCCCAGGAACTGGCGACGCTCCACATGCGGTCGATTGAGGCCCTGGCGATGGCGATTGAGGCCAAGGGCAGTAACTCGCACGATCATCTGGCGCGTGTGCAGAGCTTTGCGCTGGATCTCGGCGAGGCGCTTGGGCTCGCGGGGCCGCAGATGGAAGCGATTCGCGCCGGCAGCCTTCTCCACGACATTGGGGAACTCGCCGTGCCGGACCACATCATCGCCAAGAACGGTAAGCTGACGCGCGATGAGTACGAGCGCCTCAAGATCCATCCCGTGGTGGGCGCCGAGATCGTCGAGCGGGTGAAGTTCCCGTACCCGGTGGTTCCCATCGTTCGCCACCACCATGAGAAATGGAACGGCGGCGGCTATCCGGACGGTCTGCGCGGGGAGGCGATCCCTATCGGCGCGCGCGTCCTTGCCGTGGCCGACGCCCTGGAAGCGCTCACCACCGCGCGCGAGTACCGCCCCGCGCTGCTGCCGGCGGAGGCGGTGGAGACCATTCGCAAGGAATCCGGTATCCTTTACGACCCCTCCATCGTTCAGGCCCTCGAGAGGCTCGCCCCAGCCATGATTGCCAACGCGGAGCGGCGGCATAAAGAACATAACCGCATCCCGAACACGGACCTGCCCGTCCCGGCGCCCCCGAAATCGGGCAGTACCCTGCCCACCACCGAACGCCGCCGCGACAGCTTCCTCAGTTCCATCGCCGGGGCCCGCCAGGAGGCGCAGGCCTTGTTCGAACTGGCCCAGGAACTCGGCAATTCGCTGAGCCTGGATGAGACGCTCTCGGTATTTGCCGTGCGGCTGCGCAAGACCGTGCCCTATGACTCGATCGCCGTTTTCGTTCGCCGCGAGGCCGTACTCCGCCCCGAGTACGTCCAGGGCGAGAACGTGCGTACCTTCGCCAAACTGGAAATCCCGCTGGGAAAGGGCATCTCGGGATGGGTCGCCGATATGCGCCGGGCGGTCGTGAACGGCGATCCCTGGATGGAGCCAGGGTATAAGGAGGATAATGGCCGCTGCACGCCCCTGAAGGCCGTACTTTCGATTCCATTGGAAGGCACCGCGGGCATTGTGGGGGTGCTCAGCCTGTACCGCGCCGAGAAGGACTCGTTCAGCAGGGACCATCTGCGGGTTCTCCAGGCGATCAGTTCGAAGGTCGCGCTATCGATTGAGAACGCGCTGAAATACCGCCAGGCCGAGAGTTCCGCCTCGACGGACTATCTGACGGGCCTCTACAATGCGCGCTCGCTGTTCCTTCATCTCGACAGCGAACTGGCGCGCTGCCGCCGCCTGGAGTCGCCGCTGGCGGTGCTTGTCAGCGACTTGGACGGATTCAAGCAGGTCAACGACCGCTTCGGCCACCTGGAGGGCAACAAACTGCTGCAACGGGTTGCCCACAAGCTAAAAGAAAGCTGCCGGGAGTACGATTGCGTCGCCCGGATGGGGGGCGATGAGTTTGTGCTGGTGCTCCCCGGCCTGACGCCGGACGCTGTGAAGGCCATGCTGCCGCGGCTACGCGATACCGTCCGCAGCGCCGGCAAGGAAGTGCTGCAGGAGGATGTGATTGGGTTCAGCGTCGGCGAGGCCTATTTTCCAGCCGATGGGAACGACGCCGAACAACTGCTGGGGGAAGCCGACCGGCGGATGTACCAGGTGAAGGCGCGCGGGAAACTGCTTAAGGAACACCGCACGGGTTTTGATTTCGACTCCAAGCAAACGCCGGTCTAGCCGATTCCCATCCGGACTAAGGCGAATCACGAATACCGGAACTGCGTAAGTCCGCCGATCAAAGGAGCGTGATGACTCGCGCCTTGCTTGCCGCCTACCTTTCGACTGCCCTGCTCTCGACGGCCTCCGGCCAAACCATCACCACCGTGGCCGGCACCGGCGCCGTTTCAGGCTTCAGCGGAGATGGCGGCGTGGCCGCGGCGGCGCGTTTTCAAGGACCGCTCTCGGTAGCCATCGACAACAACGGCAACCTGTACCTTGCCGACGAGATCAACGACCGGGTTCGTAGAGTCGCCGCCGCGGGAACCATCGTTTCGACCTTCGCCGGCACCGGCGATATTTTCGCCGACGCCCCGGATGGCACCCTCGCCACCCAGCAGTTTCTCTGGCGGCCGAACAGCGTCGTGTATAACCCAGCCGACGGGAGCCTGTACGTGGCCGATACGCTGCGCGATGTGGTTCGCCGCATCCGGCCCGACGGCACCATGCATGTCTACGCCGGCACCACGGACGCCCTCTCCACGGTAAACGGACACGGCGGGCCGGCCAAGTCCGCCAGACTGCGCTGGCCGCGCGGTCTCGCCCTCGACTCACAGGGTAACCTCTACATCGCCGACAACCTGAACCACGTCGTGCGCAAGGTCACCCCGGAAGGCACCATCCTCAACGTCGCGGGGGTATTCGGCCAGGAAGGCTATACCAGCGATAACATCCCGGCCACCACGGCCAAACTGAGGGGGCCGGTGGATGTCGCCGTCGATGGGGGCGGGAATCTGTACATCGCCGAGGGGAACGGATCGAGCCGCGTGCGGAAGGTGGGCACGGACGGGAACATCACAACCTTCGCGGGCACCGGCGCTTTCGGCTTCTCGGGCGACACTGGCCTGGCGAAGAACGCCCAGATTGGCACCGTGAGCGCAGTTGCCACGGACCGCGGCGGCAACGTTTACCTGAGCGACACCTCGAACAACCGCATCCGAAGAGTCACGCCCGATGGCAAGATCTATACCATCGCGGGCAGCGGCTCGGCGGGCTACAGCGGGGACGGCGGCAATGCCTCGCTGGCCAAGATCAGCTCTCCCGGCGACATTCTTCCGCTTCCCAACGGCGACCTGTACTTCGCCGATACCGGCAACCATGTACTGCGGCGCATTTCGTACAACTGCAACTACAGCGTCACGCCGGAAGTGGCGTACTTCGACTCGGCGGCGGCGGGCGGTAGCGCCACGGTCAACGCCACGGCAGGCTGCATCTGGGGGCCATTCAGCGACTCGGCGTGGCTCACCGCGAGCACGGCGCCGGGGCCGGCGCTGGTCAGCTACAGCTTCGGCGAAAACTTCGGGTATGAGCGCAGCGGCCATCTTTATATGGGATCGGGGCAAACCAAGATCGTGCAACGCGGCACGCGGGCATTCTTCACCGACGTTACGCCCAACGCCTACTACTTCGATCCGATCAACACGCTCCAGGCGATGGGCATTCCGGTGGGTACGGCGACCGGCCCGAACCGCTATTTCCCCGACGCCCCGATGAGCCGCGCCCATATGGCCGTATACATGGTGCGGGCGATCTTCGGCGGCGACAACTTCACGTGGCGGACGCAGGCCTACTTCACGGATGTGCCGTTCGATCATCCGCAATACAGATGGATCCAGAAGTTGCGGGAGTTGGGCCTCACTTCCGGATGCAGCGCCAGCACGTACTGCCCCAACGACACCGTCACACGCGGGCAGATGGCCAAGTTCCTCATCACGATGCGCTACGGCACCAATTACACGGCCAGCATTCCGACGGTGCCCTATTTCAACGATGTCACGTTCCAGCACCCCTTCTACAGCTACATCCAGGAACTGCGGCAGGTGGGCATCACGACGGGCACCTCCAGCACGCCGCCGCTGTATTCGCCCGAAGACCCGGTTACGCGCGGCCAGATGGCGACCTTCATCCTACGCAACATCAATCAGAACTTCCTTGCCGCCGGAACGCCTTACCTGAGCGAAGTTTCGATGGTTGGCGACGGCTCGACGCGCACGTTGCTGATCACCGGGCAGAACACCAACTTCACGAGCGCCACGACGGTTTCGGCCGGTGCGGGCGTTACGGTTACCAGCATCCAGCGGGTCAGCGGCCAGCATCTGATTGTCAACGTTGTTATCGATGGGGGCGCCCCCGCGGGCCCACGCCCGGTCGTTGTCACCACCGGCACCGAGGAGGCGTCCAAACTGGTGGGCTTCACACTTCCCTAACCCCAGTCCGGGAAGTACAATGCACTTACTGTGCTGACTTCCGTCCGTGTTTTGGCTCTTGCGGCCGCGGCGCTCACCGTGCCGGCGGCTCAGACCTTCGCCCAGACCTACGACCTGCTGCTGCAGGGCGGCCATGTCATCGACCCCGATTCGCAGATTAACGCGGTTCGCGACGTCGCGATTAAGGGTGGCAAGATCGCGAAGGTGGCTGCGTCGATCCCCGCGAGGGAAGCCCGCCGCGTTGTCGACGTGAAGGGCCGCTACGTCACGCCGGGTCTGATCGACCTCCACTTCCATTCGTTCGGCTACAGTGGCGCGATCGCGCCCGACGAGTTTGCCCTGCCGGCGGGCACGACCACGGTTGTGGATGCGGGCGGCCCGGGCTACCGGACGGCCGACGCCTTCCGCCAGCAGGTGGTGGCGAAGAGCAAGACGCGCGTCCTGGGCCTGATGAACATCGCGGGCAACGGCATGACGGGCTCGGCGAGTGAAGACAACGTCGCCGACATGCTGCCGGATAAGACAGCGGCGGCCATCACCAGGAACCGCGACATCATCGTTGGCATCAAGGTGGCCCACTTCAGCAAACCGGGGTGGGATGCCCTGAAGCGGGCGATTGAAGCCGGCACGATCGCCAAAGTCCCGGTGATGGTGGACGATAAGATCTTCACCAACGCGGGCCGGACTTCCGAAGAAAAGCTGCTGCGGGTGATGCGTCCGGGAGACATGCACACGCACATGTATAACGACCGCCAGGTGGAAGTGATCAGCCGCTTCGACGGCAAGGTGCAGCCATATGCGCGGGAGGCGCGGAAGCGCGGCGTGCTGTTCGACCTCGGCCACGGCGGCGGCAGCATGTTGTGGCCGGTCGCCGTGCCGGCGGCGAAGCAGGGTTTTTGGCCCGACACCATCTCCACCGACCTGCACACCAGTTCCATCCAACTGCCGCAGAGCGATATGCCCAACTGCATTTCGAAGATGATGACGCTCGGGATGAGCCTGCCGGACGCCATCCTGCGGTCGACCGTGAACCCGGCCAAGGCGATCAACCGTTTCCCGGAGATGGGGACGCTGCGGGAAGGCTCCATCGCCGATGTGGCCGTGCTGGCGCTGCATGAGGGTGTCTTTGCGTATAACGACGCCTGGGGCAAGAAGATGCTGGGCACGCGCAAGCTGGAGAACGCGCTCACGGTGCGCAACGGCGAAGTGGTTTACGACAGCGGCCTGGAAGCTCGCAAAGAGAGCACCGAGATCTACGACCTGCTGATCCTCACCGATGGGCGGAGCATCGCCGTCAAGGGCGGGCGCATTGTGAAGGTTGGGGCGGGGATCCCGCCGCGCCAGGGCCGCGCCGTGATCCCCGGCCTGGGCTACAAGGTGGAAGCCAGCCCCTTGGTGGAAGGCGCCCCGGCCAACATCGTGCTGCGGGACGGCCAGCGCAGGGCTCTCATCATCCAGGCCGGCAAGGTGACCAGGGATGAAGACGGCCTGTACGCCGCCGACGCCAACTACGTGGGCCCTTACAGCAACTTCAAGTAGGGGTATTGACCTGGGGGGCCACCCTCCATTGTGCGCGGCGCTAACTTTTGCGGGCGGCCCAGGAGGCTAGGGCTGTGGCGAAGACGAGGTCGTCGTGTTCGGAGGAGTCCGCGGCGGCGATGGTGGAGCCGGTGGCGCGGTGGGTGCGCTTAAGGTTGAGCAATTCGCGGCCGAGCAGATGGGCGTCATTGACGTTGGCGGCGACGCGGAGGTCGCCGTTCTCGAGTTGGAGGGTGAGTCCATCGAGGAGGTCGAGGCGGGGCACACGATAGGTGCTGCCGTCGAGAGTGGCCTTGTCCCCGCCGGTGATGATGACCGGAGTAAGGCGGGCACGGAGGGGTTCGCGGGCGAGCGATTCGACGACGGGCGAGCCGACGCCGGTGGCATCGACGGCGATGGTGGTGGCGCCGATCTGGGCGGCGGCACGGGACAGCTCCGAGATGCGGCGCACGATGGAGGCCCATTCGGTGCCGAGCGGGATGCGCTCGAGATGGCGGAGGTCGAGGCGCCGGAGGATGGGAAAGGCGTGAGTGGTGGAGTCGCGGACTGTGCCGAGTTCGCGGTAGCGTTCGAGGACGGCGATGGCGGTGAAGTCGCACTTCTGGCCGAGGTCGACGCCGATGAAGATCTCGGGTTTACCGGCGATGTTGACGCGCGGGCCTTCGACGAAGGTGCAGAAGGGCCCCCAGGGGTCGCCACGCAAGGCGGTGACGCCGTTGTGGAGCATCTTGTCGACGGCATGGCGGCTGATCATGGCCTGGCCCTGGGCGGTGAACTCGCACTCGTACTCCTGCAAGTACATGCGTTCGCCGAGGTCGCGGCGGTTCTGGGCGAGTTCGGTGGGGCAGATGCGCTTGTTTTCCGAAGCTTTGGCTTCGACGCGCTCCCAATCCTGGCCGTATTCCCAGGCTTCCCAGAAGAAGCCTTGTTGGCCGTTAGGGGTGCTGATGACCCAGAGTTCGCCGGTGCCCGGAGCGAGCATGGGGCGGACGGTGTGATAGACGCTGTCGTCGACCCAGCCGGCCTCCTCGATGATGAGGAGGGAGGCGGCGGAGAAGCCGCGGATGGTCTCCTTCTTGCCGGGTAGGCCGACGATGCGGCTACCGTTGGGGAGGGCGAGGGAGATGGCGTTGTGGCCATCGGTGCGCGGGCGGACGCCGAGGCGGGAGACGAAGCGTTCGGCCTTTTCGAGGAACTCGCCGCTTTGGCGGGCGCTCGGCGACACGATGAGCGTGAGGCTGCCGGGGTTGTGCCAGGCGTGGTGAACGGCTTTGGCGGCGGTGACGGTGGACTTGCCCCACTGGCGGAAGCAGTTGAGCAGGCAGCGGCGCCAGCGGTTCTGGAGCAGGTGCGCCTGTTGGGCGTCCGGGGTGAAGCCGAGCTGGTTGGTGGCAAACCAGGCGGCATCCATTTTGCCGAGCCAATGCGCGACGGCGTCATTGGACGGAGTTTCGAGATGTTTACGCATAGCCAAGCTCTTTTCTTGCCCGTTCGAGCAGATTGAAGACGCGCCTCTGGACGTCGTGGTCGAGGGAGA
>CAYLPH010000127.1:0-15519 GCA_964385495.1 uncultured Candidatus Solibacter sp. | reverse complement strand
TGAAAATTCCGCCGACAGCTCCGCCTTTTCGCAACCCGCCCGGACGACGGACGCCGTTGTCGCCGAAGTCCGTAGCGGCTCGGCCCCGGTCTCCGGCGAGATGATTGCCCAGGTCGGCACGATCTCCGCCAACGGCGACGAGACCATCGGCAACACCATTGCCGAAGCCATGAAGAAGGTCGGCAAGGACGGCGTCATCACGGTCGAAGAGTCCAAGACCATGGTTACCGAACTGCAGACCGTCGATGGCATGCAGTTTGACCGCGGCTACCTCTCGCCCTACTTCATCTCCGATCCCGACCGCATGGAGTGCGTGCTCGAAGATCCCTACATCCTGATCCATGAAAAGAAGATCAGCAACATGAAGGATCTCCTGCCCCTGCTCGAGCAGATTGCCCGTAGCGGCAAGCCGCTGCTCGTGATCGCCGAGGAAGTGGAAGGCGAAGCCCTCGCCACTCTCGTCGTCAACAAGCTCCGTGGCACGCTTAACGCCTGCGCCGTTAAGGCTCCTGGCTTCGGTGACCGCCGCAAGGCCATGCTGGAAGATATCGGCATCCTCACTGGTGGCAAGGCCATCATGGAAGAGACCGGCATCAAGCTGGAAGGCGTTCGTCTCGAAGACCTCGGCCGCGCCAAGCGCGTAACGGTCGACAAGGACAACACCACCATCGTCGACGGCAACGGCAAGCAGAAGGAGATCGAAGGCCGCATCAAGCAGTTGCGCGCCCAGATCGACGAAACCACCTCGGACTACGACCGTGAGAAGCTGCAGGAACGTCTGGCGAAGCTCGCCGGCGGTGTTGCGGTCATCAAGGTTGGCGCTGCCACCGAGACCGAAATGAAGGAAAAGAAGGCCCGTGTCGAAGACGCCCTGCACGCCACCCGTGCGGCGGTGGAAGAAGGCATCGTGGCCGGCGGCGGCGTCGCCCTGCTCCGTGCGGCCAGCGTCCTGGCCAACGTCAAGGGCACCGGTGACGAGCAGATCGGCGTCGAGATCGTGCGCCGCGCCTGCGAAGAGCCGCTGCGCCAGATCTCCGGCAACGCCGGCTTCGAAGGCGCCATCATCGTCGAGAAGGTTCGCAGCAACAACGACCGTAACTTCGGCTTCAACGCCGCCTCGGGCGAGTACCAGGACCTGGTTGCCGCCGGCGTCATCGATCCCGCCAAGGTCACCCGCTCGGCCCTGCAGAACGCGTCGTCCATCGCCGCGCTCATGCTCACCACCGAAGCGATGATCTGCGAGATTCCGGAGAAGAAGTCCCCCGCCCCCGCCGGCGGTGGCCACGGCCCGGAAATGGACTACTAAGAACAGCCTAAACACAGACTGTTCGCAGTTTGCGAAGCCCGCCGCTTGGGGTTACCGCCCCGGCCGGCGGGCTTCTTGTTTTGACGGCGAACTAAACCGCTCCGCCGGGACGCACTATCTCTTCGAGTAGTGCAGGCGTCCACGCCTGCGCGCGACGTCCACGTCGCGCCTCTTCTAGTCCCAGAACATAAGCCGGCCTACTGGGTCCTGCTTCCAGTCGGATCTCTATGCGATCACGGCTCCGCGCACTTACCCGCGAGTAACCTAAAGCCGTACCATGAGGACGATCGCGTTTCGAAGGGGGACCCGGCGCGAGGCTGGCTCCAACGCACGCGTGCTTGTCGGCGGTAACGCGATGCTTCGCCGGTAAACAGAAGGAGGTCCAAGGCCGCATCAAGCAGTTGCGCGCCCGGATCAACAAACTCGGTGATCAACGTTGGTGCCCTCGAAATCGAAATGAAGGAGAAGTGGGCCTGCATCGGGGACCCCGCCGAACACCCGCGCCGTACGACCGCGGCGTAACGCATGATTCTGCCGCGCGTTCTTTGAGAGAACCGATAAAATCAAAAGCGCAGTAAGATCTCCAGGTTCTCTTTCACCGCTCGCAGCGTCGCGTTCGATACTTCTCCCAAGCCTTCGCCGGCGCTTCCTCCTTACTTCTTGAAGAACGCCCAGTGAGCGTCCCGGATCTCTTTGCCTTCTGCTACAAGCCGGGCGGTGCCCAAAGCCGTTGCCCCAATCGGCGCAGCATAGACCTTGTCGCTAACTCGATAGTAAACCTGCCCGCCCTCCACCAGAATGATCTCGCTATCGCCCTGATTGGTCACGATGGTGTAGAGGTGCGCAGTTTGGGAATCGTATAGATGTAGCCGGCCTAGATATGCCACATCGTAATCATCGAAGAACTCCTCCTGATCCGGCCCTGTTCGGGTCGCAGACTTCCTCCACTCGGCACGGCCCGCGCTCTCAGGATACGCAGCCCCCTTGCGTTTCCCCTCGGCCGCGGCGATGTACCTGCCAAAGCCTCTCGTCGCCAACAGTTCCTCAACAGGGAATCGCCGCCAGGTGCTGTCGTCCTTGCGAAATACATAGCGCCGATATCCGGAGTCAATCCAGATTGCTACCGATGCTAGGCTGCTATTGCTTACGCTGACAAAAGCGGGATACCCGTCCTTGTACGCTTTGCGAACATCAAGCGGCAACACGAGATCCAGTGTTTGTAAGCGATCCATGATAGAAATCTGCAGCCTGCCGTCCGCATCCAGGGTACCTCTCGGATCACTATAGGGAGCTCCCATTCCGGCAATCCCGCCGGAGCCGTGGGCGGCCAAATACCGCACGTCGCTCCCGTCGGCAACCCGCACGCTTTCGCTACATTCCAAGGAACTGTCGAGCAAAGTGCTTAGCACGATGTCCTTCGTTCTGTCAGAACCCACGAGAAACCGCTGGAACGCGGCCCCGTGGACAGGTAACTGTGAGAGCCACATCATCACCGTCGAGGTGTCCGCGTATTCCTTCGAAGTCTCGCACCGTTTCACGACAGAAGCTTGCTTGAGATCCAGGACGGTGACTACCTCCTTGGGAGGCTTTGATATTACAACCGCCGAACTCGCATCATAGGAAACGCTAATCCACTCTATCCCGCCTTTCACTAGGTCGCTGACCACTTCGACCCGGCCCTCATCACTGATTCGAAGCAGGGTGGAATCGTAGTTGTCGGTTCCTTTCGGGGTTGCTGTCCCAGTAATTAAATACAGTTGCCCGTTGGCTTGATTTAACAGAGCCAGGAAAATACAAACGCGCCAGAAAGGCCGGTTACACATAAGTGGTCTCCTTGTTATTTATTGCGCCGTGCATCTAGTAGCTCCGGGAAGCGGCGAGATATAAACGCCGTCGAAGGTGCCGCCGCACTTAAGGTTGACTATGTACGCGTTGGTTGAAGGTCCCATGTTCCGGGTGCAGAACTCATAAACGATATTACGGCTAGTTTCGTTGCTTGCCAAGACTACTACGACCGTGAGAAGCTGCTGGAACGCCTGCACGCTCACCTATGCGGCGGTGGAAGAAGGTATCGTGGCCGGCGGCGGCGTCGCCCTCCTCCGTGCGGCCAGCGTCCTGGCCAACGTCAAGGGCACCGGTGACGAGCAGATCGGCGTCGAGATCGTGCGCCGCGCCTGCGAAGAGCCGCTGCGCCAGATCTCCGGCAACGCCGGCTTCGAAGGCGCCATCATCGTCGAGAAGGTTCGCAGCAACAACGACCGTAACTTCGGCTTCAACGCCGCCTCGGGCGAGTACCAGGACCTGGTTGCCGCCGGCGTCATCGATCCCGCCAAGGTCACCCGCTCGGCCCTGCAGAACGCGTCGTCCATCGCCGCGCTCATGCTCACCACCGAAGCGATGATCTGCGAGATTCCGGAGAAGAAGTCCCCCGCCCCCGCCGGCGGTGGCCACGGCCCGGAAATGGACTACTAAGAACAGCCTAAACACAGACTGTTCGCAGTTTGCGAAGCCCGCCGCTTGGGGTTACCGCCCCGGCCGGCGGGCTTTCTCTCTACGATTGCAAAATGGCGCTAATCTCAACGAAGGCTCGGGCGCGAGCGGAATGTAGGTCTTTCCACTGAATGGTTCAATCTGGATGGGCTACACGCCCGCCCGCTAGGCCGCCGCCGACTAAACATCGCTTGGGTCTTTCCCCGGAAGGGCGAAACTGATTCTGTGCCCATCAGACAGAGTTGCTTCCTATGCCGCTGCTCTAAAGCACTCCACCCAGCCACCCCCGGCCAGAACAAAATCGAGTACGCTTCGTTCTCGCGAGGAGCACCCGCCACCCGATTCATCGCCAACTTTGACATCGTTGCCTGCGATATTGTGTTGACGCAACCCGTACTCTCATACAAGATGGGTTATGTCACTGAGTCGCCGTCTACTCTTGCTAACGCCTGCCGCTCTTTTCGGTCAAAGCTCGGGCAACAAACCGCCGGTTCATCACCCCATACTTGCGCCGTTGTGGGAATTTGTGAAAAAGAATGCGAAGCATCTCCTGCCGATGATGTCGGCCCTGGAGTTTGCGCAGACGCTATTGCGCCGGGAAAGGCCACGTTTGCAGATTGTCTACAACAACAATCTTCGGGAAACTGAGGCGGGGTACGGTGAAGCGTTCTTTGAAGTCGACCCGAAACTCAACTTTGTGGTGGTCAAGGTCTTGGCCGAGAATGGCGTACTCCTGAAGTCGCCCAAGGCCGTTGCACGTCCAGCAGTGACTCTCTATCAGGTCGAAAACGACGTCGTAACATTAAAAATGCGTGGTGACTACATGCCCCCAGGGGCGACGCAACCCATAGGGATCGTTCTGTATGAGATTACGCTAGCATTGAAGCCCGGCGGCATCTCGGAAGGCGTTATGCTTCACTTCACTCCAGTCTCTCAAGGCGGCACGATTTACCCCTGTATATGTTACGTGGGTGCGTGAGCTTGACTTTAGGCACCAGGTACTGCGCTCCGCTCGCGGCCGTGCCGCCGTACTCTGCCAGCAAATCGCCGTCGGGCCCATACACATAGTAAGTCGTGGCGCCGCCCGCCACCTTCTTTACCCGCCGCCCCTCCGCGTCGTACTCATACGTGCCGATCACCGCACCCCAACTTCGATCCTCGACACGCGGCCTTCCCCGTCGTAGCTCGCCGTCGTGCCAGGCAATGCCGATAACTGCTGCTGATTTCCCGCTGCGTCGTAAGCGACATCTTTCAGCCGGTTGCGGACCGTCCCGCAGCCCTTGTTCAGCAAGTACCAACTTGGTCCGGTGGGCAGCAGCGCAGGAACGTTCACAACACTGGTTTGCCACATGTTTCCGACTGCGTCGTAGCCGTACGCTTGACTCTTGACTTGCCCCGGTTCGGTGAAAGAAGTGACGCGGTTTGCGTTATCACACCCATAGTAGCCGTCCGTCGATAGCGCCGCCCCCACGTTGTATGCCAGCTTCTCCTTCCATAGATTGCCATTATTACCGGCGTTGGCGATCTCGGTGCCCGTCTCCTCCCATACATCGTGCGTCGAATTGTACTGCTACCCGGCGGCATAGATCCAGTCCAACCCCAACAGCTTCTGCGACGAGCCCTTGGTCACTCGCAGCTTCCGTGGCTGCAGCAGACTGTTGTAGTCGCGCACCTCGCTCCACTGATTCAGCGCGTCCCGCCCCATCGTGGCGCCTGCAAACGCCCCGTTCGGTTTGTAAGTGGCGCTTGAAAATGGTAGGCGTTCGACGTTAGAACTGAAGCCGTTCTTTAGCCAGTTGCAGAGCCCTCAGAATATCGGTGAACTCGAGGTCCCACGGTTCTCCAGACTTGCGAGAATACAACGCAACTCTTGCTTCCTTGTCTTCGAGGTTCACCTCGGCCATCTGTTCGTCCCCAACCCAGAGCTCGGCAACCAGATTCTCCCTGTCTGGAACATCTGCGATTATGACTTGGATCATTCGATAAACCCAATGAAGGTCTTCCCATCCGCCGAGAAACGCATTCCTTGACCGCGTGGAGCTTTCACTTCCAGGATATTACCAAACCGGGCGTGATGGCGAGTTTGGAATGAACTGCCAGACTTGTTCAGGATCGTCCTTGCAACGTCCTCTCCTTGCTGGCTTATAGCCGCTGGCGACCCACTCGGCTTCGGATACTTACTGCCAGGTCTGTTCCCGTGTTTTTGAAGGGCGCGTCCAAACTCTGTAAGTCCTCCTTGTTGCTTTTGTCCAGCAGCTAGAAGTTGCCGGCTCGAAGGAGTCGCCGATTGACTTCCGGAGTTCGCGCCCCCACCACCGCCACCGCTACCAACCATGCAGTTGGCCATCCCAGCCAGATACCCAGCCGTACCACCAACCAGCATGCCGCCCGGCGCGAGCACCGGCAGCGTGATCCCTCCGCTCGCCGCAGCACCCATCATACCCGCTGCCAGACCGCCCGTGCTTCCCGCCCCAACTGCACTCGCCAAGCACCCGGTATCCCGCGGCCGCGACATCCCCTCCAGCGCCTTCACCGTCACATTCGTCGCCAGCTCAAACGTCTGCCGAAGAAAGCTCTCATACAGCAACTCCGCCAAACACCCCGTCCGATCCGCTCCCGTCTCCGAATTCGGATCCGTCCCGCACAACCCGGCCATCCCCGTCGGATCCGTGTACACCATCGGGTTGTTATACCCGTAGCTGTACATGTTCCAACTCCCCGGCATCATCGGATCCGCCCCCGCATTCCCAGGGTCCGGACTCGTAAACCGCCCGAACACCGCCCCAAAGTACCGCGCCTGGAAGTAATCCAGCCCCGCCTCGCCATCACGAAGTTGCCCCGTGAACAGCGGCATCCCGCTCGCATCCCCCGGCGCACAACACGTCGAACCCGCCCGCGGCACCTGCGTCCCATACGGCGTATAGTCCACCCGCTGCAAACACGTCCCTGGCCATCCAGTACAAGCCGCGTCGAACCAAGATAGTCCGGCACCAGGTACTGCGTTCCGCTCGCGGCCGTGCCGCCGCTCGCACCAACACGGCAAAGATCACGGTTCCGGCGCAGTTGCGTGTTAGGTAACCTGAACACGTCGAATGCAGACGACCGTGTTCGAATGGGACCCGCGCTAGCTCCAACCTACGCAAGCATCGCGTCAGCTTCGCAGAAGCGGCTACCGTCTTTCAGGATCCTCTTGCCCGGATCTTCCCGGATCCCAATCACTCTCAGATCGAGGATCGTGAGATCATCATCGGCTCGTCAGCACAACTCCGATTTCTGCTGGTATCCTTCAGTGAGATTCAGCCGGCGCGAATTTGTATCATCAGTGCGCGCCAGACCACGCGCCAGGAAAAGAAAGATTATGAAGAAAGTACCCGTCACTAAAGCCCCTGCAAGGACGAAGGACGCACTCAAGCCCGAGTACCGCTTCGACTACAGCAAGTCGAAGCCCAATCGCTTTACTGTGCAAAGACCGGCGGGTTCCGTGGCCGTCCTGCTCGATGCCGATGTCGCGAAGGTGTTCGAAGATGCTGCCTCAGTCAACAACGTGCTGCGAGCACTCATGCGGACGATGCCCGGTGTTTCCCGTCCGGTGAAGAGACGGGAACGGGACAGCGAATCTAAAGTTGGCTGACATGGCCGCCGGCGGCGGCGCCTTGCTCGCGCGCCCAGCGTTCTGGCTACCGTCAAGGGTACTGGTGCCGAGCAGACTGGTGTCGAAATCGTGCGCCGCGCCTGCGAAGAGCCCCTTCGCCAGATCTCCGGCAACCCCGCCTTCGAAAGGCGCCTCGACCGAAATCGAATGAAGGAGAAGTGGGCCTCCGTCGAAGACCCCACCAGCCACCCGCGCCGTCCGGCCGCAGCGTAACGCATGATTCTGCCGCGCGTTCTTTAAGAACCGATAAAATCAAAAGCCCAGCAAGATCTCCAGGCTCTCTTTCACCGCTCGCAGCGTCTGGTTCGATACTTCTCCCAAGCGTTCGCCGAAGCGCCCGCGGGAGACGCTCCGGACATCGTCACACATGACATAACTCGGAACCCGCAGTCCTCCTTCGGGCGGCCGAATGGGCAACTGGTAAGGTATGCTCTTGTTCCGAGATGTAATCGGGAGTACGATGTGCTTCGTCGCTCGCCCCTGGTTGTAAATGTCATCGGAAATCACCAGGCAGGGGCGCCTCCCGGCCTGTTCATGGCCCCGAGCCGGGTTCAGGTCCACCGCCCAAATCTCCCCTCGTCGCGGGAGGCTCATTCTCTGTCGAGCCCATCAGACAGAGTTGTCTCCCAGGCCTGCCGCTCTTCCAACTCCTCTGCCCAAGCAGTCGGGTCAGCTTGCAAAGCCGCGTAGGCAGCGTTTCCTTGCAAAAGAATCTGCCGCCGGCGGTACTCCCAGACCGCCTTATGCACCATCGCTTGAATCGAGGTATTCTCTAATCCCGCCAACGAACGCAGGATTTCGTGCGTTTGGGGTGTCACGCGAATCGTAGTCGTCTCCATCTACAACTCAGTAGACCACGGAGCAGCACGGAAATCCAATTGCGCCATCGCCCCGCGCCGGCGTTCGAACCAAGCATCGCCCCAGTGGCGACATTGCCCTCCAACGGCCACAGCGTCCTGGCGAACGGGACCTGCAGGAGCAACCAGCAGGTCGGCGTCGCAATCGTGCGCCGCGTCTGCGAGGAGCCCTCCGCCACATTTCCGGTAATGCCGGCTGCGAAGGGCATCGTGGTCCAAAAGGGCCGTAGCAACTCCAGCAAGAACTACGGCTTCAACGCCGCGACGGGCGACCTCCAGGACCTCCTTCCCGCCGCCGTCATCGGCTTGGCCAAGGGATGTTGCTGATTATTTCCCGGCCGTCAATCCCATAATGCAGTGTATAGGTGATAGCTTACTTTCTTCTCAGGCATGTTAGTCGGCTCGTAACTACCCCACCCCTCAACAAGTTCATCTGGCTGTAAAGGATTTAACCACCCAGCTACTACTTCGATCGATGCAGAGGCGATCACATGAACTCGGTCCGCAAATGGCCACGACTTTCGGTCTTCCACCACCTCGCTGATCCCGATGAAGATGTCCTGCACCGAACTCTCTTGCCGAATCGTCTTCAGCACAGAGTAGAACGTCTCGGGGCCAAGTCTTTTCTCAATGTTGGGGCCTATCGATCCATAATCAGAGTTTCCGATGAAAAATTCCTCTAGCGTCACGAGACAGCAGCGGGATGGATCACCATCCTGATGCTCCCGTACTACTTTGATTAACTGCAGCCAGTGATCCACCGTGTCCCCAATCAGGAAATAGTCTTGACTTGGACGCACTCTCTCAGAACGAGAGTTGCATAGTGAACAGCGCTCCTCAATTCATAAGTACCGGCTATGTCGCTCCTGCTCGGGGTGCACGCCGCGAGTAGGAGGACACAAATGGAAGACAACGCAAGAAAGTTCACTGCTGACATGGATTTGGCCCGCTCCACTGGAACACCTGGAGCACATTGTGCATCGGGCCAGTAGGCCCATAGGGATTATCCCGGGATCCGCGCGCTTGCCGATTCCAAACGTGTCCGCAATAGTATTGACTGCGAAAAACGACGAGTTCGTCATACCGTTCCGCACTGTGTACATAACCGTTCCCGTGCGGCCAGCCGTAATTGTACCGCTATACCCACCGAGTTGGAACTGGGTCGGATTCCATGGGCCAATGAGAGCGTTTTCAAGCGACGCAAATGCGGCCTCCCAGTGGCCTACGCTGATGTCGTACTTGGCGGGGCAACCATTCTGTCTGTACTCCCGGACGGTGCGCCTGAAGTTTCAAGAATCCCTCAGATTGACAGTCATCGGGTCATCACGGTCGTAGTCAATGCGGCTAGGGAGTTCTCCACGGGCCCAGGGCAGCGTAGATCCGTGTTAGGTAACCTGAAAACGTCGCATGCAGACGATCGTCTTCGAATGGGACCCGCGCAAGGGCTAGCTCCAACCTACGCAAGCATCGCGTTAGCTTCGCAGAAGCGGCTACCGTCTTCCAGGATCCTCTTGCTCGTGCTCGAATCTTCCCGGATCCCAATCACTCTCAGATCGAGGATCGTGAGATCATCATCGGCTCGTCAGCACAACTCCGATTTCTGCTGGTATCCTTCAGTGAGATTCAGCCGGCGCGAATTTGTATCATCAGTGCGCGCCAGACCACGCGCCAGGAAAAGAAAGATTATGAAGAAAGTACCCGTCACTAAAGCCCCTGCAAGGACGAAGGACGCACTCAAGCCCGAGTACCGCTTCGACTACAGCAAGTCGAAGCCCAATCGCTTTACGGTGCCAAGACCGGCGGGTTCCGTGGCCGTCCTGCTCGATACCGATGTCGCAAAGGTGTTCGAAGATGCAGCCTCAGTCAATGATGTGCTGCGAGCACTCATGCGGACGATGCCCGGTCTTTCCCGTCCGGTGAAGAGACAGGAACGGGACAACGAACCTAAAGTTGGCTGACATGGCCGCGGGCGGCGGCGTGCTACTCCACGCGGCCTGCATTCTGGGTAACGTCAAGGGTACCCGTGCCGCGCAGACTGGTGTCGAAACCGTGCGCCGCGCCTGCGAAGAGCCGCTTCTCCAGATCTCCGGCAACGCGGGCTTCGAAAGGCGCCTCGACCGAAATCGAATGAAGGAGGAGTGGGCCTGCGTCCAAGACCCCGCCAAACACCCGCGCCGTCCGGCCGCAGCGTGACGCATAATTCTGCTGCGCGTACTTGGAGAACCAATTAGATCAAAAGCCCAGCAAGATCTTCAGTTCTTCTTCACCGCCTGCAGCATATTGTCCGATACTTCTCCCAAGCGTTCGGCGCACTCCCAGATGCGCCGTGATGCAGGAGCAATCCGGCAGCAACGTTCAGTCTGTTCTTAAACACGAGCGCCTTGGGAAGATTACCGTCGCCCAGTACCGCCGTCTGTAAAGTCGCAACATGCGTTATAAGCGGCCGATCTGCAAACGCAGGCTCAACCGCTGAGTAGCGGAAGAAGCATTCTCTTGCTTGAGGCTGCATTGCCGAATGGGAAGGCTCGCCCGTGAGCTGCAAAGGCTATTTATGGTTGCGGGATGGTTGCGCTTGTAGGCTGCGGAGAATTTCTTCGGCAAGCTTTTGTAACGGCATATCTGACAGGTTGCTCAACAAGATTACGACGATTTCGCCGCCATTGACTCTGACCATTACCGTGGAGGTACCGGGCATTCCACCAGCGAAAATCTGCATTGCGCTTCCCGTGGGCGAAGGCCGAATGAAGACCCCATATCCGTTAACTTCGCCAACGGGATTCAACATGCCTTTCTGCATTTCAAGGGAGAGCAGGCGACCCCCGGAAAGGGCCTGCGAGAACCGGAAAAGATCCTCTACTGTCGAAACAGCGGCACCGGCGGCTTCCACGGAAGACAGATCAGCTTCCTCGTGCCGGATAAGTTCACCCGAGTCGAGTTTGTAACCCGTAGCTCTTCGTGCGGCGGCACGCCCACCGGCTTCCACCATCGTCGATCCCATACCCGCTGGTTGAAACAAATACTCCCGCGCAAGCTCGCTGAAAGGCTTGCCGCTGATCTTCTCCAGGACGATCCCTAAGGTTGTAAAGCAGCTATTACAATAAGCGAACTTCTCACCAGGAACGAAATTGAGCTTTACCGTGTGGAGCTTAGCTGTTAGCGCGTCGCGAACCGTCTGCGTCCGATCAGCCGCTGGCCTGAAATCGGGAATGCCGGAAGTGTGTGACAGAAGATGGTGGACCGTAACGGGTCGTAGCGCTGCGTTATCAGACTCGGGCAGCAGATCGGCTAGTGAGCTATCGAGCTTCAGATCACCCCGCGCGATGGACTGCAACACTAGAGTCGCCGTCAATCCCTTCGTCATCGATGCGAGCCGAAACGGGGTTTCCACGGTGTTTTGCCGCTGTTTTTCTACGTCGGCGATACCGGCCGAACCTTTAAAAATCACTTGTCGGCCTCGCGCGACCAGCGCGGCACCCGAAAAGCGTCCGCTCTTGTGAGCATCGCTAACGATGGAAGCGATCCGCTCGGGTTCATCAACCCCATAGACAGGGCAACAAAATGAAACGATGGCGGCGGCAGCGATAACAAAGTAATTTCATGAGAGCTACTACCTCGAAGTATACAGGTCGTGGTAGATATGCCCAAAGTTTCACGGATCGAAGTGCGGTCCCACGTACACTGGCGTCACTGAGTGAAGCTGGGATAGATTCGAATCGGGATCTCTCCGGCCGTCTTCCGTACCGTTCGATGGCTTGTTCCGGAGTGAGTTTCCGGCGCTCGGCGGCGATCAGGACGCTGGAGTCGAGGACTAATCCCAGGAGGGTGGATTCCATGGCTGCCGATGCGCCTTGATCCCTTCCTCGATGTCGCGGGCAAAGTCGTCATCCATTACCGCGGTCGATCCCCGCGCCTTCAGATCGGCGATCACATCGGAGATCATGCGGCCGGTTGGCTTCGAGGGTTCAATCACCGCGACGGGACGGTTCCCCTGCTCGACAACGATTTCGCTGCCCTGCCGGACCTGTCTCATGACGTCAGCGATGTTATTTACCAGTTCGGTTTCGGTCATGTGGACGACGGCCATACTTCGATCATAGCCGTTCCCGTTCCTCTCTGTTGCGTAACATAAAGCCAGCACGTTACCGGGCACCCAGAGCTCGACATTCACCGCGCCACACTCGTCGCGGCAACGCCGGATGAGATTCAACGCCGTGAGGGGCTCGTACCGGTAGTGGAGCGCCACGGCTGGAATGGAAGCCCGAGTCGCCAGGCGTTCGCCGCGGCGGCTGCATAGATGAGCTCCGAGCGTAGCGCGCGCGGTACCCTACTCATATTCGTTTTCCTCCGCCTGGTCCGCTTCTCCCGCCAGCGTATCGGCCAGTTCGCCCACCGCCTGCGGGTCCCGAGCGGCTGCGGGCGTGTTCTCCGGACGATAAAGATGTGTGGCGGGATGCGTCGCGGAATAGACCTGGCTACATCACCCAGACATCGTCAAAGAAACTCATTGAAGCTCTCGAAATGCCCTATAAAACTCAGTGGTTGCAATCAGGTCGCCTACCACAGTCTGCAGCAACCCGTGTCATACCTTTTCCAGCCGTCGCAGACGGCTTTTTGCTGGCTTTGGTTATACCAAGTTATACTGCGGTAACCTGTTGTCCCTGTGTGGCTTGCGTCGTTTCCGTCGGTTTCGCTCACTCCGCTCAGGTTACACGGAGAACCGATAAAATCAAAAGCCCAGCAAGGTCTCCAGGCTCTCTTTCACCGCTCGCAGCGTCTGGTTCGAGACCTCTCCCGGGCGTTCGCCGAAGCGCCCGCGGGAGACGCTCCGGACATCGTCACACATCACATAAATCGAAACCCGCAGTCCTCCTTCGGGCGGCCGAATGGGCAAGTGGTAAGGTATGCTCTTGTTCCGAGATGTAATCGGGAGTACGATGTGCTTCGTCGCTCGCCCCTGGTTGTAAATGTCATCGGAAATCACCAGGCAGGGGCGCCTCCCGGCCTGTTCATGGCCCCGAGCCGGGTTCAGGTCCACCGCCCAAATCTCCCCTCGTCGCGGGAGGCTCATTCTCTGTCGAGCCCATCAGACAGAGTTGTCTCCCAGGCCTGCCGTTCTTCCAACTCCTCTGCCCAGGCAGTCGGGTCAGCTTGCAAAGCCGCGTAGGCAGCGTTTCCTTGCAGAAGAATCTGCCGCCGGCGGTACTCCGAGACAGCCTTATGGACTATCGCTTGAATCGAGGTATTCTCTAATCCCGCCAACGAACGCAGGATTTCGCGCGTTTTGGGTGTCACGCGAATCGTAGTCGTCTCCATCTACAAATCAGTAGACCACGGCGCAGCACGGAAATCCGATGGCGCCTCCTTGCCCCGCGCCAGCATCGAACCTGCACTCGCCCGAGCCCCCCGCCTTCGCACATCCCTCATGCCAGAGCCCTTGGACGTCTTCGCCATTGCCCCTGTGTGCCAATCGTTACTCGCGCTTCCGTTGCCCGACGCTCCGTCCAGCGTTTACTTAAAGCACGCTGGGGTCCAGCACTAATCCCCTCGTTATTCGTCCCAGACATTGCGGCTTGGTTCGCGGTGCGCGTCGATGCCGTCCTGCACGTCCCTGGCGAAGTCCTCATCCGGGCTGGGCGCATATCCGAGCTTCTCCTCGTAGGCTTTGGCCAGCGCGATGCATTCGCTGATCTTGCGGCCCACCGGCTGTGGCCGTTTCATCACGCGAGTGGCCGGTGATCTTCCCGCTCGATGAGGACTTCATTGCCGCGCTCGACCGTGTCCAACACGGCGCGAACGTCGCGAACGAGTTCGGCTTCGGTGATGCGCAGCGGATGAATGTTGCTCCGGTTGCCAGCGATTCGGCTTGCAACCGTGACCAGGCGATCCTGCACGTCTGCGGATCATCTGGTCACCCGAGGCGCGCTCCGATCTCGGGGAATCGATCGGGAGACAGCTATCCCAATTCCTTCCCCGTGTCACTAGTCCGGCACCCGTCCACCCCCGCATCTCGAACACCCCGAAAAACGCGTTCACAAAAGTTGCAGACACCCCCAACTTTCCCCTAACCCCCTCCCCCTCAACCACTTCCCAACCCTCCACCACCCCAACCCCCGCCCAATCTCTTGCACCCCCACTGCTATTCTCATTCCGGGATAAGAAATGTATCCACATTTCCCCAGAAAGAGATCGCATTCAGGAGTTCACCATGGTCCACAAACTCACCAAGGCGGAGATCGCCCGCCGCAACGGAGCCCTATCCCGCGGCCCCAAAACCCCGGAAGGCAAAGCCGCCTCATCGCGCAACGGCTTCAAGCACGGTCTCACCGCCCAAAACTTCCTCTCCACCCCGGCCGAAGTCGAACTCTTCCGCCAGCACCTCGACGCGCTCGTCGGCTTCTGGAGCCCCCAGTCTTCCTACGAGCATTACCTCGTCGAGAAGCTCGCCCGTGCCGAATTCCAGCACGATCGCGCCGAACGTCTCCAGTATTCGATGATCGACCTCGAAACCGACATCGTCGCCCCCGAGATCCAGCGCGCCTTTCAGTCCATCGACGAAACCGGCGCCCTCATCCTCGGCTACAAGTCGCTCGACGAGCACTCCACCTCGCACCGCAACATGGACCGCCACGTCGCCCGCCTTTCCCGCGAGCGTCTGCGCGCCGTCGCCGCCCTCCAAAACGCCCAGGCCCGCCGCGCCCGCGTCGAAATGGAAATAGAAAAATTGCAATCCGAACCAACGGATGAACCGGAATTCAATCACTTACAGGAGCCCGAACCCCTATGTCCGGCTGCCTAGGTCCCGCGATCACCTTCCCGCGGCGCTTCGTCCCGCGCCCGGACACTTGTTCTCCGTATCTCTGCCGCGCCGCCGCGCACGGCCACACGGGCTGCGCCGCTCCTGGCCAGCCCGCCGCCTCGCCGCGCCGCAACGCCCAGGCTGCGTCCCGCGATAAGGCCGCGGCCCAGCCCAACATCGAGGAACTGCGTCGCGAACTCGAGGAGAACGACATCTTCATCGCCAAGATGCTCGACCGGCTCCGCGATTTTCCCGACGCTGCCGCCGCCATCTCGGAGATGATCCGGCGCGGCGCCGCTCCGCCCAACAACCAGCCGCCGGACTTCCGCCATGACTAAGGCCGATCTCCGCGACTACATCCTAAATCCCGTCGCCTTCGCCCGCGACCTCCTCCGCCTCGAGCCCGACCCGCTCCAGG
>CAYLPH010000126.1:0-15764 GCA_964385495.1 uncultured Candidatus Solibacter sp. | reverse complement strand
CTGGACATTGAGGACGCCGATACGGGAGCCGGCGAAGTTGCCGGAAAAGGTGCCGGCCTGGAGGGTGGTGAACTCGAGGGCATTGCGGGAGGTCAGCGGGAGTTCGAGAATTCTTCGCGGGTCGACGACGCCGCCGATGGAACTGCTGACGGTGCCGAGGACGGCGGTGGATTCGGCGGTGACCTGCACGGTTTCCAGCACGGAGCCGATTTCGAGTTCGACATCGACATTGAGGCGGGCGCCAACGTCGAGCTGGATCTGCATAACGGAGGCGATGCGGAAGCCGGAGCGTTCGACTGCCAGTTGGTAGAGGCCGGGCGGGAGGGCGGCAAAGCGATAGGAGCCGCTGTCGTTGGAGGTGTTTTTGGTTTTAACGCCGGTGCGGGTGTTGGTGGCGGTTACGGCGGCTTGGGAGACGGGCGCGGCGGAGCCATCGCGGACGGTGCCCGAGAGGGAGGCATCGGTGCTTTGCGCCGGGAGGCCAAGGGGAATGGAAAGCAATGCCGCGAGAACTCGCGGAAACCTGAAGCTTGTATTGTCTTTCACCGCTGTTGGGCAGATGGTAGCACGGCGTAAGGAGTGTTGACGGACGCCGTATTTGTCGGACGAGCTTGTTGGTTGGCGTAGATCAGCAGGTCGCGTGTATCGGACTTCAGCGGATTGCGCTCATCGCGGCGCGCGCGGTTATTTCCCCAACTTTTCCGAGACCCGCGCCAGGGCGTTCATCAAATCCTCGGGCCGGAAAGGCTTCGCGATGTAATCGTCCATGCCCGCTTCCAGGCAGCGCTCGGCATCGCCGCGAACCGCCAACGCCGTTAGCGCGATGATCGGAATGTGACGGCCCGTGGCGGCCTCGGCCTGGCGAATGCGGCGCGTGGCTTCCAGGCCATCCATTTCGGGCATGTGGACGTCCATCAGGACGGCATCGAAAGCGCCGTTGCCGAGTTCTGCCATCACTTGACGCCCGTCTTCCACGGATCGGACCCGATGGCCGGCCTTGGTGAGCGAGCGCTCCACCAGGGTCCGGTTCACCAGGTTATCCTCCGCCACCAGGATGTGCAGGGAACGCGCGCCGGCGGCAGGCTGCGCGGCGGCCTCGGCCGGGAATTCGGCGGCCGGCGGCGCTTCGGCGGCGGGCAGGGGCAGGCTAACGGTAAACGTGCTTCCCTTCCCCGGCTCGCTTTCAAGCGTGATGCTGCCATTCATCATGCGTACCAGTTGGGAGATGATGGCCAGACCCAGCCCGGTGCCGCCGAAGCGGCGCGTGGTGGAGGCGTCGGCCTGCGTGAAGGATTCAAAGATAAGCTTATGCAGCGCCTTGGGAATGCCGATTCCGGTATCCTGGACGGCGAAGCAGATGCACTGCTGGGGGCCATCCCGCCGCGCCGAAACCAGCAGCGTAACGCTGCCCTGCGCGGTGAACTTGATGGCGTTGCCGAGCAGGTTAATCAACACCTGCTGCAGGCGCGCCGGGTCGCCAATCACGTATCGCGGGACATCTTCTTCCACCGACTCGCGCAGCGAGAGGGCCTTTTCCTGCGCCTGCAAGGACAGCATCAACACCGAGCGGCGCACCACGTCCCGCAGGTCGAAGGAGATATGCTCGATCTGCAGTTTGCCGCTCTCGATGCGGCTGAGGTCCAGAATGTCGTTTAACACCACCAGCAGCCGCTGGGCGGACTCGCGGGCGAGGCCCAGATAATTGCGCTGTTCGGCGGACAGGTCCGTGCCGAGCGCCAGTTCCGTCATGCCTAGAACGCCATGCATGGGCGTACGCAGTTCATGGCTCATGTTGGCAAGGAACTGGGTGCGGGCGCGGGCACTGGCTTCGGCGCGTTGCCGGGCTTTTTGCAGCAGGCCCAGAAAGACCAGGCTGACCAGCAGCATGGCGCTCAGAACTGAGACCGTCAGCCGCCACCGTTCGTTCTTCAGGCGGATGGTGTTCAGCCAACTGAACAACGCGGTATCGCTTTGATCGATGTATTTCCAGCGCGCCGCCAGATCCAGCAGTTCGCCGCTGAGCGCCATGTTGTCGATCTCGGTTCGCAGCCGCTCGGCCTCCTTTTCAAAGCCAAAGCGGGCGCCAATCGAGAAGCCGCGGCTGCCCTCGTTGACGATCATCGACGCCAAGCGCACGCCGTCACAGGCGGCGGGCCGGTTCAGGAGCACCGAGTCGACCACCCGGATGTCCAGCCAGGCCGCGTCGGCCTTTCCCTGACAAAGCCGGACCATTGCCTCCACCGGCAGCCCAACCACGTCGACGGCAAGATTCTTCGGGAGATTCATGGCCGGCAGCAGTCGCCTGGATGGACTGGTGAACAGAACGCGTTTGCCGGTCAGGTGGGCAAAGGAGCGGATCTGGTCGGCCTCGCGAGTGTACATCATGGTGCCGAGGCGCCACCACGGTTCAGTAAGGTGCATTACTTTCTTGCGGGCCTCAAAGTAGGTTACCACCGGCCATAGGTCCGCCAGCCCGGCGGCAAAGGTTTGGTCGGGGCCGACCTCCGTCGTGACCCAATGCAAGGGAATGCCCGCGCGGGCGGCGGCGGCATTCATGACCTCCACACCGAAGCCGGCGGGGCGGCCGGCGGCGTCAATGTAGTTGAAGTCGGGGCTATCGTTGGTACCCATGCGAACGGCCCTGGCGGGCGAAAGGCCCACGCAGGACAAGTTGAGGGTTATGGCAAACGACAGAATAGCCGTGCGAACACCTGGCATGTCAGCTATGGCTCCTATCGTACAGCCACTAAGCGTACGATAGAAACCACTTCACGTTAGTGTACAGAGCTTGCCAGGCGTTTTTGAAGACCGAGGTAGGTGCGAAACAACAAAGACTTCACGGCGGACAGAGAGACACCAAGGCGTCTTGCTATCTCTATGTATTCCATTTCATGATACTTATGCAGGATGAGCGCGGTCCGCTGGCGCTCCGGCAGCTCGTCGATGGCTTGGCGCACGGCGTCGATGGTCTCCCGGCGGAGGCTTTGGCGCTCCGGGGAGGGCACGTTATCGGCCAATGTTCTGCGGAGCTGGCAATCCGGAACATCGTAGCTGGTTACCCCGCGGCTGGCCTTCTGCGAGCGCATCCAGTTGAGTGCGCGGTTGAAGGCGATGCGATACAGCCAAGTATGGAAGGAGGCCGTCGGTTCATAGCGCTCCCTGGCCTGATAGACGCGAAGGAAGACCTCCTGCGATAACTCCTCGGCCACGGCGGCGTCCCGCGTCATGCGGTTGAGCAGCCGGTGCACACTCACCCGGTGGCGTTGGTGCAGCAGCTCAAAGCTGGCGCAATCCCCCTGCTTCACCGCCAGCATCAGTTCGCAATCCCCGATAGTTTCCAAGCTTTTCCGGACCCTTCGTACAGGCACACCCGTCCCCTAATGTTAAGAATGTAAAGGTTTTGGACGCGGACCTGCTGGGGACATGGACGAGACATCCGCGTCCAGGGGTTACAGGAATCTGGTATTGTAACGAAGAATTTTTCCTGGGCTAAGCCCGTAGCCGGGGCACCAAGGCGGTACTGCCGTGGACGTCGGTGAGCCGGAAGTCCCTGCCCTGGTAGGGGAAAGTGAGTTTGGTATGGTCCAGGCCCAGCAATGCCAGGATGGTGGCATGGAGGTCGTGGACGTGGACGCCGTCTTCGATTTGGCGGAGGCCGATTTCGTCGGTACGGCCGATGACCTTGCCGCCTTTCACGCCGCCGCCGGCCAGCCAAATGGTAAATCCGTAGGGGTTATGGTCGCGGCCGAGCGAGTCGCCGCCGCCATTCATGCTGCCGTCGGAAGTGGGGGTACGGCCGAACTCGCCGCCCCAGACCACGAGGGTGGAGTCGAGCAGGCCGCGTTTCGCCAGATCTTCGAGGAGCCCGGCGATGGGCTTGTCGGTTTTGGCGGCCATGCGCTGGTGGTTGGCGTCGCACTGTTTATGGCCGTCCCAGTCTTCGCCGCCGGTGGTGTTGCCGGACCAAAGCTGTACGAAGCGGACGCCGCGCTCGACCAGACGGCGGGCCATCAGGCAGCGGGCGCCGAAGCCGGCGGTGTGGGAGTCATCCATGCCGTACAGGGCGCGAGTGGCGGCGGATTCCTTGCTGAGGTCGGCCAGTTCCGGCGCGGTGGACTGCATGCGGAAGGCGAGTTCGTAGCTTGCGATGCGGGCATCGAGGGCGGATTCCTCGCGGCGGGGCTCCCGGTGCCGTTCGTTGAACCACTTCAGTTCGTCCAGCCACTGGCGCTGGCTGGCGGCGTTCATGTTGTCGGGGCGCTTCAGATTGAGGATCGGCGAGGCACCCTGGCGTAGCGTGGTGCCTTGGTAGACGGCGGGAAGGAAGCCGGAACTCCAGACCTCCGGCCCGCTCTTGATGCCGCCCTCGAGCATGACTACAAACGCCGGGAGGGAGTCGCTTTCGCTGCCCAGACCATAGACCACCCAGGAGCCCACACTGGGCCGTCCCAATCGCGGCCAGCCGTTGTTGAGGAAGTTGAGCGCGGCGGTGTGGGTGAAGCCGTCGTGATACATGGATCTGACGACGGCCAGTTTGTCGGCGTGGCGGGCGAGATTCGGCAGCAGGTCCGACATCTCGATGCCGGCCTGGCCGTGGCGCTGGAAGGTGCGTTTGGAGCCCAGCACCGGCGATTCGTTGAACTTGGAAAACTGCAACTGCACGTGGCCGAAGCTGGGCGGTACCAGTTGGCCGTGAAGGCGGTTCAGTTCGGGCTTCGGGTCGAAGAGTTCGATGTGGCTGGGGCCGCCGTGCATGAACAGGGAGATGACGGATTTGGCCGTGGCCGGCAGGGTCTTCGCCGCTACAGGAGCGGCCTGTGCGTGCTGGCCGAGCCAGTTGGCGGCAACCCATCCCAAGCCCAGCCCGGAGCGTTCCAGGAATGCACGGCGGTTAATCGACATAGATAGCCTCGCTCAGATTTAGGACCAGCAGACAGAGCCTCTCCAGGCCGGCGTTGGACGCGTAGGCCAGGGCGCGGCGCTTCTCTTCGGCGTCGGGGGCGCGACCGAGGGCGATGCGCCAGGCGGCGGCGATCTGCGCGGCGGGATCGGCACCGGCCTCTTTCTGAAGCCGTTCGGCGAAGCGCGCGGCGGAGGTAGTAAGGAACTCGCCATTCATCATGGCCAGCGACTGCGGGGCGACAGTGGACTCCTCGCGGCGCGCGCAACTGGCGCTGGCATCGGGCGAGTTGAAGACCTCCATCATCGGGTTGCGGAAGCTGCGTTTCACGAACAGATAAACGCTACGGCGGTTGTGCTCGGCCGGATCGGCGGTGATGGGCCACTGGCTGGGGTCGCGCATCCCGTCCATCTCTTCGCGGCTCAACTGGGGCACCACGGGTTCCCCAAACATCTTGGCGTTTAGCGCGCCGGTGGTGGCCAGAATCGTATCGCGGATCTCTTCGGCCTCCAACCGGCGGCGGTTCATGCGCCACAGCAGGCGGTTTTGGGCATCCTTGGCCAGAGACGCCGGCACGGCTTCGCTCGACCGGCGCCAGGCATCGGATAGCAGGATCCGGCGGTGCAGCTTCTTCAGGCTCCAGCCATTCTCGATGAGTTCGGCGGCCAGCCAGTCGAGCAGTTCCGGATGCGACGGCGGCTCGCCCTGGCGGCCGAAGTCGTTAGGCGTCGCCACCAGGCCTTGGCCGAAATGCCAGCCCCAGACGCGGTTCACCATGACGCGAGCCAGCAGCGGATGATCGCGGCCGGTCAGCCATTCGGCGAGCGCTTTGCGGCGGTTCGGGATGAACCATGGCGTGCCCGCGGGTTCCTGGATTTCCGGCGCGGGACCCAACGAGGCCGGGAAGCCGGGTGCTACCTTCTCGCCTTTCTGTTTGAACTCGCCGCGCAGCAGTACATGCGTATCGGGCACCGGCGCGCTGTGCACCAGCAGATTGGCCTTGGCATACGGGGTGGGCGCTTTGACGTACGCCTCGCCGATCTGTCGCAGCAGGCTCTCGCGCTGGTCGCGCTCTTCGGGCGTATAGTCCAGACGGGAATTCTTCGGCAGCGACTTCTGGCGGTCGCGAACGGCGGCGTCGAGGAGTTGGAGCTTGCGTTTGAGCTGCTCGGCGGCGACCGCCTTCGTCCCATAGCGGGTGTATTCGAAGATGCCCATCTGGCTGACGATGGGCACTTCGCGATCCTCGCTGCCGGCGAACACGGCGGAGAGGCGGTAGTAGTCCTTTTGGCTGATGGGATCGAACTTATGGTCGTGGCAGCGGGCGCATTGCACGGTGAGGCCGAGGAACGCCGCCGAGGTAGTTTCCACTGCTTCGGCCTGCCATTCGGAACGTCACTGGTCGCCAAAGAAGGTGAACTCGACCGGCAGCGCCCCCAGGCTGTACAGCGATGTGCCGAGCCGGCGCTCCAGATTGGCCGCCTTCGACTTCGGCATCTCATAGGCGCCGTCCAGGTCGAGATTGTCGGGCCAGATCTCGTCGGCGGCGATCTGCTCCTTCACAAAGGTGTCGAACGGCTTGTCCTGGTTAAAGGAGCGGATGACGTAATCGCGATAGCGCCAGGCGTTGGCCAGCAGCACGTCGGTTTCAAAGCCGCCGGTGTCGGCATAGCGCACGACATCCAGCCAGTGGCGGCCCCAACGCTCGCCGTAGCGCGGCGATTCCAGCATCCGGTCGATGAGCTTTTCGTATGCTTGGGGGTCTTTGTCGTTGACGAAGCGGCCGACATCGGCAGGGTCGGGGGGCAGGCCGTGGAGGTCGAAGGAGAGGCGCCGGATAAGGGTCCGGCGATCGGCGGGCGGCGCGGCAGTCAGGCCGGCTTTTTCTAGCGCGGTGTTGATGTAGCGGTCGATAGGATTGACGGCGAAGCCCGCGGGCACGGGCGGGCGGGTGATCTCACGGAAGGACCACCAGGTGGGCGCGGATTTGGCTTCGCCCGTCCAGGGGGCTCCGGCGGCGATCCAATCGCGAAGGGCTTCCACTTCTTCGGCAGGCAGTGCAACCTTACCGGGCGGCATTTTGAGTTCGCCGTCGCGTTTGACCGCGCGATAGAGCGGGCTTTCTTCCGGCTTGCCGGGTACGATGGCGGCGCCACGGGCCCCGCCGGTTAGCATGGCCGGGCGCTGGCGCAGGTCCAGTCCCGCCATCTTCGACGCTCCATGGCAGGAGACACACCTGGCTTCGATGATCCGGCGGGCGGCGGATTCCGGCGCGGCGTTCTGCGCGGAGTGAGCCGCACCCGCTAGCGACAGGGCTAGGAGCATCCTCAGCATCGTGTTGCTGAGCAGTATAATTCATTAGCCCGCCGGTGACCAGCAACGTCGCCGATCCCTTGCCGGAACCGGCCAAGCGATCCGCGGGCACCCATCGCGCCGGTTCCAGCCGCACTGGCGCCGTTTGCGCCCACGAGGATATCGGGGAAAGCAACCAGCACGGCGGAGGCCGCGGCGGAGAGTAGTTGTACCCGGCTGTTGTTGTTCCTGGATAAGTCCGCCTTTCGTTCCGGCAATCTTACGCGGCATCGCTCCGCGGGCCGGCCGCTTCAGGCGAAACAGCCCGGTAAGCGCGAGATGCATGAGCAGATTCCGCAACTCCGCCGGGTAGTCCGCGAAGCCATCGTCAGGGCGCTTCACGGCACTGGAGGACGTCGAGCGATTGCGACGCACCATCCGCGCGCCTACCGAACCGCGCGCTCATCCGATGCAAGGTCCATACCGGATCCCGCAAGCTCCTCCTTATCCCTCACCACCGAGGTTTTTGCCAGCAAATCATGCCAGGCGCGCCTTTCTTTGGAGAACGCCGCCCACAGAAAGCCCAAAAGGAACGGGCTATAGGAGAGTATCTTCGCCAGATTCCGCCCGATGGATCTGGCGACCGTCAGGCGCTCGCCGTTGAGATCCACCACGCGTAACCCCAGAACTGTCTTCCCCAACGTTCCTTGCCGCGAGGAAGCCTCCATCACTGTCGAGTAAATCAACCACACAACAAATATGGCGGTCCGGATCCTATTACGAAGTTCGTAAAACTGGATCCGCACCTCCAGATCCCGCGGATACTTCCAGTACGACTCCAATCTCTCGCCGAAACCGAAGAACAGATACGACACCAACACCAGCAGGAGAGTAATCGGCACAATGTCGATCATGTAAGCGAGTACTCGACGCCAGAATCCGGCGGGCTGGAAGATCGGAGAGTTCATGGACAAGGTGTCCTCACCCCTACGCAAAAAAGAATGCTCCAATCTTCTCAAATGACGAGGGTGTTCCGCCCCGCTCTTGTGCGCCCTTCACCTTTACGAGATCCGCAGCGCACCCATCATCCCGAGGTCCTCATGGTCGAGGATATGACAGTGGTACACCGACAGGCCTGCGAAATCGTCGAAGCGCGTCCGGACTCGCACCTGTTGACCAGCCCTGACTAGTGCGGTGTCCTTCCAGGCGCGCTCCACTTGTCCATTCGCCCCGACCACCTGAAATGCGTTGGTGTGCACATGCATCGGGTGATCCATCGTTGTGGGATTGAGGAACTCCCAGTCCTCCACGTCACCGCGACGCACGCTGGTGTCGATCCGGTCCTCGTTGAATGTCCTTCCATTGATTGTGAAAGACATCGCCATTCCCGCGCCCATGCCCATGCCCCCCATGGCTTGGCCGAGCACGAACCTCCGGACGACCCGCGCCGAGGGTAGCGCCTCAATCGCGTTCCATGCCCCGGGCACGCGCCAGTCCATCGCTCCGCCGGGCTGATAGACGACCTTGGCGAGTTCAACCGGAAGGCTTGCCCCCGGGGTTCCCATCCCCATCGCCATCCCTCGACGGTACGGCATGGCCAGCAGCCGGTACTCACCCGGTTCCCGGCTACCGGCTACGATCACGTCGGCTCGCTCGCCGGGAGAAAGTAGGAGCGTGTCGCGTGATTCGGGTGTTGCCAGAAAACCTCCGTCCACGCCAACCAACAGCAGGGGATGCTCCTCTAAGCGAAGGTTGTAGAACCGCGAACTCGAAGCATTGAGGATCCGCAAGCGTAAGAAGCCGCCGGCGGACAGGGGCAGGGCCGGCCGCACTTGCCCCGACACAGTGATCAGGTCTCCCTCGCGTCCCTGCGCCCGGTCCATGGCGGCCGGGATCGCCAGCGTCCCATTCGGCGTCACGTCGAAGTCCTGCAGTAACAGCGTGTGTTCCGGCACACGGCCAAGCTCCGCGCCCTCTTCGATCCCGGCTCGTACGAGGATTGCTCCGGCCAGCCCGCCGCCCACCTGCTCCGCCGTCGACCCATGGACATGAGGGTGGTACCAAAAGGTGCCCTCCGCGTGGGCCGCCGGCAGCGTGAACCGGTACTCGTGCTGTTCCCCCGCCGGCACTTTCAGAAAGGAGTCGTCAGGGCCGGGGTTCGGTGCCAGGTGCAGCCCGTGGAAGTGTAGATTCGTCGGCGCATCGAGCCGGTTCACCAGCCGGATGACCACCTCCTGCCCCGGCCGGATCGAAAGGGTAGGTCCAGGGAATTGGCCGTTATAGGTCAGCAACTCGACCAGGCGGCCATCCACCGGTACCCAGGCCTTCGCGGCCACAAGTTCGACGGCTACGGTGTCCTCGCCGGCGCGCGAGCGTGGCACGCCCAGCCCGGCGAGAGCGGCTGCCGTGAAGGCTCGTCTGGTGATCATAAGCGGAGGTGCTCCTTTTCATCCCTAAACTTACTGAACTAGCCGCAGCAGGGGTGGCCCTGGCACGAGTTGTGTGCCGATGCCACTAGTGCCAACTTACCGTTCGGGCGCGCCGTCCGTCCCCATTTGACGCGCCACGCTTCCGGCCGCGACTCGGCGCCGACGCTCGCCTGCAACCCCTGGTGTTGTTCCAACGCCGGCTGCGTGGTGAAGCCGCGCCCCAGTTTCGCCCTTAGGAATTCGCTGCGCGGGGCGGCGCTCACGGCCTGACGCGAGCCTTGCGAACGGCGGCAGCAACCGTGACCCAGGCATTCCCCCGTGGCCGGGGCGTCCACGGCCTTCAGGTTGGCGCGCCTGGCCTCCCCGGCTGGCGTGTAGCGGCCCATCTTGGCCCGGTAGCGCTCTTCGGCCCAATTGTCATCGGCATGCGCGGCAACGGCCGCAAGCATCGAACTGGCGAAAACGACGGTCAGAATGGTTTTCATTTGGATTCTCCTGATCTCACTCGATGAAGCGTGCCGGGACGCGCTCCCTGCACCTGCCTCCCAGATCCGCGCGCGTGCGGATACGTCTTGCGACGTGCCGATAGCGGGCCGGCGGCCGGAACGGAGCTAGATCAGGAGTTGATGCAGACGAAGGAACAGC
Source organism: uncultured Candidatus Solibacter sp. (assembly GCA_964385495.1). GTDB lineage: Bacteria > Acidobacteriota > Terriglobia > Bryobacterales > Bryobacteraceae > CADEFT01. The sequence continues at coordinate 5,498 of CAYLPH010000126.1, read as the reverse complement.
AGCGGAACATGGAAGCGGTCCCCAATCGCGACCATGGCTTCCGCGGGAGTGTGCGAAACAGCCGGTACGCGGACGGCAGCGGTCACCGCGACGGCATCGCCGGTCTCGACCACGATGGGGAGCGAGGGCGCCAAGGCGGGAATGCCGCTCAGCTGACAGCAGCTAACGGGAGGCGCCGTGCGGGGAGCCTGCGGACAGCAGGGATGCGACGGCTCGACCGGGCGCGCCATCGAAGCCGCGCAAACACCGGACGCGCTCAGAAGCAGGAGCCCCGCCAGCAGCATCGCGAATCCGATATTGAGCCTGGGCCTCATACGCTTCGATTGGTTGAAATGCAAGCCGGTCGCCAATCCGGTATGCGAAGCAAACAAAGGGAAGCTCGGCTTCGCTGCCCCGGGCAACTGTCCGAATTGCGCCAAAAGCCCCAGAGAAATGGGCAATATTCGCCAACAGCACCATGTTTACGGCGCCGCGACCGCCAAGGGAGCGGGTGCCCCGGTTTTTAGCGCACCCAGTACCCGGGGCGGGCCCGGATCCTCACGCCCGGCGCCCGCACATCCACCCGCAGCGAACGGAAGCCCGGTTTGGCGTCACCGGCTGGCGCAAAGCTCAGTAGATACTGCGAGTGCAACTCTCCCGACAGTTTCTGGATGGCTTCCTCCAACCCCTTCAGCCGCGCAAAGGAGTACACCGCGCCGCCGGTGGCCTTGGTCAGCGCCTCGCTGGTATTCACCCCGCCCAGCCGGAACAGTTCACCGAAGCCACCCAGAATGTCCACCGGAGCGCCCATACCGGGCGGGGCTCCATTGCGCGATTCCAGATCGTTGCCCGGCGGCGGGCGGCGCGGATCCGGCGGCACGGGATCCACCTCCTTCGGCCCTCTGCTGGTGAAGGCTGTCTTATAGGCCGAGTAGTTGGCGGCGTACACCGAAATCCCCTCCGCCAGAAGATCCTGGATCACGGGTTGTAACTCGGACTCGCTACCGCGGTCGCGCGACTCGGAGATCAGCAGCAGCACCCGGCGGCGATCCGGCAGAGCGCGCAGGCGATCCGTGGCGGCGGCGACGGCATCCAGCATGCGCGCGGTCTTCGGCGCGCCGGGCGCGATACTCATGAAAGCGCGGCTAATCTGATTGGCGTCGCGGGTGCATTCACTGAGCCAGCGCAGTTCTTCGGCGAAGGCGAGCACGGCCGCGCAGCCGCGTTCCCCGGTGAGCAGCGGCTGGATCATGGCGCCGATCTTCGCCACCTTCTCCAATACGGGCTGAGAAATACCGGCGGCCTGAACGGCCACCACCAGTGCCAGCGGGGCCACACCTGTGCCGATGGTATCCACGGCGATGTCGCGGCGCTGGCCGTTATCGAAAACGGTGAAGGCGCCGGATTCCAAGCCGTCGACGGCGCGGCCTTTCGCGTCGGTGACCGTTACGGGGACCAGCACCAGGCGCGATTGCGTGGCGAAGGGCGCAGGCTGGGCGGCAATGGCGGGCAAGAGTGATATGAGCAGGGCGAACAGCATCCGGAATTCCTCTCCTGCACCCCGGATGCCGTTCGGTCGGAGCACGGACGGGGCGCCGTTATTTCAAGCCGTGAAGCAGCGGGTACATGGTGATGGCGATGGGGTCGAACGCCTGGCCACGGACCAGTTCGAGTTCCACTCGGAACATTCCCATATCCAGGTCGCAACCGCGAACCACGCCATCACGGCGGATCCTTTGGCTGGGAATCGAAATCTCCACCTCATCGGACGGCGCGAACTCCCGTTCGGCTTCCAACAATATCGTGGTTTCTCCAATTTCCAGGCACTGGGTCTCCGCGGTCTCGGCGTGGTAGTGTACCAGCACGCGCTCGGAACATTTGAAGCGCGGCTTGGCAATCCCGGCGGCGGGGGACAACGAACGATTTGGTGCGGTCCTCATGCCTTGCTCATCGGCACGAGAGGGCCTGAATTCAAGCCGGTTCGGGGGGGATCTCGATCTTGAGTTTTTCCCCGCTCATAAACTCTAAGCCCACGCGGTATTTCAGCTTATACGAGCGGCAATAGCGAACCGAGGCCTGGCCACGGGCGGCGCGGGCCACCAACTCAAACATCACCATCTTCCGCTCCGGCAGCTTCTGCCCCACCTCCACCTGGCAGCCCGACCGTGACAGGCTTACACAACGTGCCGTCTGCCACTTCTCTACACCTTGTTCATCGGTCCAGGTGATCCGCGCCGTTTCATCCACCCCCATGCGCGCCTCGATCCGCTGTTCTCTGGTCATAGTGGGCCTAACGGGAGTAAGATCGGCGGAACGTCCGACAGACTGTAGTACGCCGGACGGGACATCGCGGCGCGGAAGACTAGGAATCCTCCGCCTTACCCACTTGTAGCACGGCCAGGAACGCCTCCTGCGGAATCTCCACCTGCCCGACGCGCTTCATGCGCCGCTTGCCTTCCTTCTGTTTCTCGAGGAGCTTCTTTTTGCGCGTGATATCGCCGCCGTAGCACTTGGCGAGTACGTTCTTGCGAATGGCCGGAATCGTTTCGCGGGCGACGATTTTACTGCCGATGGCGGCCTGCAAGGCTACTTCGAACATCTGGCGGGGAATGAGCTTGCGCAGCCGCTCGATGAGACCCTTGCCGCGATCGTAAGCGAAGTCGCGATGAACGATCATGGAGAGCGCGTCCACCGGCTCGCCGGCGACAAGCACATCCAGCTTCACCATCGGCGACACACGGTGTCCGGCCAGGTGGTAGTCGAGCGAAGCATAGCCGCGGGATGCCGATTTCAGGCGGTCGTAAAAATCGAGAACGATTTCATTGAGCGGCAGTTCGTAGCCGAGCATGACGCGCGAGCCGCCAATGTATTCGAATTTCTTCTGCACGCCGCGCTTTTCCTGCAACAGAGCCAGAATATCGCCGACGAAGTCTTCGCGGGTGATGACGGTGGCCTCGATAATCGGCTCTTCGATGTGTTTGATCTCGGCCTGAGCGGGCCAGCGGGTGGGGTTCTCCACCTCGACCACCTCGCCATCGAGTTTGGTAACGCGGTAACGGACGCCAGGCGCGGTGGTGATGAGATCAATGTTGAATTCGCGTTCGAGGCGCTCCTGCACGATTTCGAGGTGCAGCAGCCCGAGGAAGCCGCAGCGGAAGCCGAAGCCGAGGGCGGCGGAATTCTCCGGCTCGAAGTTGAAGCTGCTGTCGTTCAGGCGCAGCTTTTCGAGCGCGTCGCGGAGGATATTGTGTTCGTGCGATTCCACCGGATAGAGGCCGGCGAAGACCATCGGCATGGCCGCTTCGAAGCCGGGCAGGGGCTCGGTGGCGCCATGCGGACCGGCGTCGGTGATGGTGTCGCCGATGCGGGCGTCGGAGACGGTCTTGATGTTGGCGAAGACGAAGCCCACCTCACCGGCCGAGAGTTCTTCGAGCGGCACCGGCTTGGGGCTCTGGTAGCCGAGGCCTTCCACTTCGGCGACCTTGCCGGTGTACATGAGGCGGATCTTCTGGCCCATTTTGATGCGGCCGTCGATGACGCGGAACAGGATGATGACGCCGCGGTAGGGGTCGAACCAGGAATCGAAGATAAGGGCGCGGAGAGGCTTCTCGGGATCGCCTTTGGGCGGGGGCACCTTCTGGACGACGGCTTCGAGCACGTCCTGGATGCCGATACCGCTTTTGGCGCTGGTAAGCACGGCTTCGCTGGCATCGAGCCCGATGACCTGCTCGATCTGTTCCTTGATGCGGTCCGGTTCGGCGGACTGCAGGTCGATCTTGTTGATGACCGGGATGATCTCGAGGTTGTGATGGAGCGCGAGGTAGGTATTGGCGAGGGTTTGGGCTTCGACGCCCTGGCTGGCGTCGACGACGAGGAGGGCGCCTTCGCAGGCCTGGAGGCTGCGCGAGACTTCATAGGTGAAGTCGACGTGGCCGGGCGTATCGATGAGGTTGAGCTGGTACATGCGGCCGTCGCGGGCAAGGTAGTTGAGACGTACCGCGTGGGCCTTGATGGTGATGCCGCGCTCGCGTTCCAAATCCATGGAATCGAGCACCTGCTCCATCATCTCGCGCTGGCTGAGGGCTTCGGTGGCCTCGAGCAGGCGATCGGCTAGAGTCGATTTGCCATGATCGATGTGGGCGATGATGGAGAAGTTGCGGATAAAGGATGGATCCATGCGCTAGACTAGGTGAGTAAACTCGATTATCCCATAGGACCCGAGCAAACCCTACCCTACATGCCTCATCCGGTACTTGAAGGAACACTGGACGCCAAAGGACTGAAGTTCGCCATTGTTGTCAGCCGCTTCAACAGCATCATTACGGAACGGCTGCTGGCGGGGGCGCTGGACGCGCTGCGGCGCACCGGCGGGCGGGAGGAAGACGTCACGGTGGCGTGGGTGCCGGGGAGTTGGGAGTTACCGGTGGTGGTGCGGGAACTGGCCAACCTGGGCGGTTGGGACGGCATCATCTGTCTGAGCGCGGTGATCAAGGGCGACACGCCGCACTTTGACTACGTGGCGGGCGAGGCGGCCAAGGGCGTGAGCGCGGTGGCCCAGCAGACGGGCATACCGGTGGCCTTCGGCGTTCTGACGACGAACACGGTGGAGCAGGCCGTGGACCGCGCCGGCGCCAAGCATGGCAACAAGGGCTTTGACGCCGCCATGACGGCGATCGAGATGGCGAACCTGCTGCGGCAGGTGCGCGCCATGAAGAAGCCCTAGTCCGATGCCGAGCCGACACCGCTCCCGCCAGCGCGCCCTGCAGATTCTGTACCAGATCGACGTTCGCAGCCTGCCCGCGGCCGAGGCCATCGAGACCTTCTACGACACGCTGTACAGCGCCGAGGTGGAGAATGAGGCGCTGGCGGAGCCTCCGGCGCAAGATCCGTTCATGGAGTCGCTGGTGAAGGGCACCACAGCGGGCGCCGGACATATCGACGAAACCATATCGAGCCACTCCGAGCACTGGCGTTTGGAGCGCATGCCGGCGGTGGACCGCAACATCCTGCGGATGGCGGTGTACGAGATGTTGGGCGAAGGCACGCCGGCGGCGGTGGTGATCGATGAAGCGATTGAGTTGGCGCGGCGCTTTTCGGGCGACGAGAGCGTGAAGTTCATCAACGGCGTACTGGATGCGGTGCGCAAAAAATATTCCGCCGGCACCGCGGCACCGTAGTTCCCCTCCCTCCGGCATCGGTTTCCCTAAGACAAATCCCCTCGGCCTTTGCGGCGGTTCGCGCATTTCTTTACCCCACCCCGGCTGGAGACCATGAGGAAGGTCACCAAATTACATTCTTCCAAGAGGTGTAGACAATGAAACGCGTGTTGCTGAGCCTGGTATGCGGGGTTGCCCTGTGGGCTGCGCCGGCCAAGGTAGTTGCTCCTACCGAGGGCTGGATTTCCGAGCTGCCGGTGGTGGGGATTGGCGATGGCGCGGCGGACCTGGTTACGGCGGCACGGAGCTTCGCTGGACCGGACGGAGAGGCCATTATTCTGCTGCGGCTGAAGGGCGCCGAGG
>CAYLPH010000125.1:0-15866 GCA_964385495.1 uncultured Candidatus Solibacter sp. | reverse complement strand
TGGCGTTCTGGGAGGAGGTGGCTTTGCCTTCCGGCGTTTTGGGGCCGGTGGAGTGCTGCGAATTCTCGCGATTGCGTTCGGTTTGGTCGGTCATACGGGACGACCATAGCATGGTGGGTTTGGGGGAGTCCTTGTAAGTTGTTGATTCTGCTAGAAACAAGGCTTGTGAACGTTCGGTTCAACGGGCTTCTATTTTGGGGGTGACGGAGAAGAGGCGCGACGTGGACGTCGCGCGCAGGCGTGAACGCCTGCCCCACTCAAAGAGATCAGCTCCTTAATTGGGTTGCGTCCCGGCTGAAATGACGCCTGCCGGGGCGCATCATTACGGCGACCTACTATCGTCAGTAGAGTTTGTTGAGGTAGCCGTCTTCCACCGACTGCTGGATCTCGCCGGCAGTGGCGGCGGTTTCGATCTGATCCTTCATCATGTGGCCGTAGGGAGGCAGGACGGAGCGCGGGAGCTTGGTGTCCTCATGCCAGAGGCGGGAGCGGATGAGGGCTTTGGCGCAGTGCAGGAAGGCTTCGGTAACGGTTATTTTGAGGGCCGAGCGCGGGCGTTTTCCGTCCGCGGACCAGCGGTCGAGTAAGGTGGGGTCGGTGGTGATTTCGGCGTTCCCATTGATGCGCAGGGTTTCGTCGACTCCGGGGATGAGGAACAGCAGCCCCACCCGTGGATGGTTGGCGATGTTGGCAAGCGAATCGAGGCGGTTGTTGCCGGGCCAGTCGGGCATGGCGAGGGTGACGTCGTCCAGCACGTGGACGAAGCCGGGCCGGTCGCCGCGGGGCGAGACGTCGGCACCTTCGGCGCTGGAGGTGCCCAGGCAAACGAACGGCGAGAGTTCGATAAACCGGCGGCAATGCTTGTCGAGACGGGTGAGCACCTTGAGGCGCGCCCGTTCCACGACGGAAGGGTAGCAGGCACGGAGATCGGCTTCGGTGTTCATAGTTGGAATAGTTTGGCGGCGTTGTCGTGGGTGATTTTGCGGAACAGGGCGCTGGAGTTGGTGAGTTGCTTGAGGGCGGTGAGGGTTTCGCGGGCGACGCACTTGTCTTTGATCCAGGCCTCCTTGGAGACCTGGCCTGCGCCTTGGCCATCCTGGCAGGGGCAGTCGCTGCCGAACATGAGCTTGTTCTGATGGCGTTTTAGGAAATCGGCGGCGAACTCGGGGTCACGGCCGAGGGCGTTGCGGCCGGAGTTGGCGGAGAGGTCGCCGTAGAGGTTGGGGTAGTCGCCGAGTAGCTTGTCGGTAATGCCGCCGGGTTTGATCTTGCCTTTGGGGTAGGCCTCGTCCGGCGGGGCGTCGGTACTGAGGTTGGCCCAGAAGGAATTGGCGTGGCCGATGAAGGTGGTTTTGGGGTAGGCCTTAAGGATGGCGGCGAAGCGGCCGATGCCGCCGTTGAAGATTTGGCCCGGGGGGCCCTCCTGAAAGTGCAGCAGAACCGGGACTTTGAGTTCGGCGGCGAGTTCGTAGATGCGTCGCATTCCCGAACCGTCGCAAGGAACCATGGATTTCAGTTCGCCGAAGCCGATAGCGCCGTCTTTGTGGGCGAGCTTTAGGGCGTCGAGGGCATCTGGGCGGGTGGCGTCGACGCTGGCGAAGAACTTCATTCGGCCGGGAGCGGCGTCCATGCGGCGGCGGGTCTGCCCGGTGAGGGCGGCGGAACCGAGGATTACGGCCTTCGATACGCCGCAGCCGTCCATGTGGCGGATCTCGCCGCCGTCTTCGCGGCGCGGATGGAGGTGGATATCAATGATGGGGGAGCCCCAATCCGGGGCGGCGGCCGGCAACAGGGGAGCGGCGGCGGTGGCGAGGAAAGCGCGTCGGGTGGTCACAACCGTCTCATCATAGCGGACGGCGGGGCATTGGGTTGGCGTTACTCTTTGGCGCCGTCCTGGACGGCCATGGGCGGGGGCCCTTCGATCAGGCGTTGGTGGAGCAGTTGGCGGTCAAGGTCGTCGGTCCAGCGGGCGACGACGACGGTGGCGACTCCGTTGCCGATGACGTTGGTAATGGCGCGGGCCTCGGACATGAAGCGGTCGATGCCCAGGATGAGGGCTAGCCCGCCGACCGGGACGTGCCCGACGGCGGAGAGGGTGGCGGCGAGAACGACGAAGCCGCTGCCGGTGACGCCCGCCGCGCCTTTGGAGGTTAACAGGAGGACCGCGAGGAGCGTGAGTTGTTGGAGGATCGTCATGGGGGTGTTGGTGGCCTGGGCGATAAAGATGGCGGCCATGGTGAGGTAGATGGAGGTTCCGTCGAGGTTGAAGGAATAGCCGGTGGGGATGACGAGGCCTACGGTTTGGCGTCCGGCTCCGAGGCTTTCCAGCTTCGCCATCATGCGCGGTAACGCCGCTTCCGAGGAGGAGGTGCCGAGGACGATCAGCAGTTCCTCCTTAATGTAACGCAGGAAGCGCAGGAGGCTGAAGCCGTGTGCTTGAGCGATGCCGCCGAGGACCAGAAAGATGAAGACCGCGCAGGTGAGATAGAAGGTGCCCATAAGCCGGGCGAGGGAGAGGAGGGAACCGAGGCCGTAGTTGCCTATGGTGAACGCCATGGCTCCGAAGGCTCCGATGGGGGCCGCCTTCATGATGATGCCGACGATGCGGAACAGCACTTCGGCGGCGTGTTCGAGGAATTGGAAGACGGCGTTTTGGCGGCCGCCGCAAGCCTGCAGGGCGATGCCGGTAAGTACGGCGAGTAGAAGGACTTGGAGGATCTCGCCCTTGGCGAAGGCGTCGAGGAACGTGGTCGGGATGATGTCGAGGAGGAAGTCGACAGTGCCCTTCATTTTGCCGGGGCCGGCGTAGGCTTTGACGGCTCCCTGGTCGAGGGAAGACGGATCGATGTTCATGCCGGCGCCGGGCTGGACGATGTTTACGACGAGCATGCCTACCAGCAGGGCAAGGGTGCTGACCACTTCGAAGTAGAGGAGGGCGAGCCCGCCGGTGCGGCCCACTTTCTTCATGTCGCCGGTGCCCGCGATGCCGATCACCACGGTGCAGAAGATGATCGGCGCAATGATCATTTTGATGAGCTTGATGAAGGCGTCGCCGAGGGGTTTCATGGCGGCTCCGGTTTTGGGGGCGAGGAAGCCGAGGGCGATGCCAAGCGTGATGGCAATCAGGACTTGGAGGTAGAGCGAGCCGGCGGAGCGGCGCGGGGCGGGTTGGGTGGTCACAAGCTTACAGGATAGTCGAATGGCCGCGGGACGTTAGGGGAGGGCGCGGCCGGTCTGGGTCAGCCAGGAGCGAAACATGGTAGTGAAGTCGCGGCAGGCGGGGTGGGCGTGCAACTCTTCGACGGTGTACTTCATTTTGCGGCGCCAGTTTGGATATTGGTAGGTGCTGGCGGGCAGATTCTGCTGCTCGGATTCCTTGGTGAGATCCTCCTGGTTGAGAACGAGCACCATGGAGGGGGTGCGGACGAGGAATCCGATGATCGCATTGTGGAGTTCACCGGTGAGTTCGGGAATGGCCTCGGCGGAACGGGGGTACCCGTTGGGGAGTAAGGCCTGCTGGTGCAGCATGTCGAGCATGCGCTGTTTATCGAAACGACGCTCGGAGAGTTGGCGCTGGTAGCTGGCCTCATCGGGGAGTAAGCCGGCGGCGCGGCGGGCTTCGATATCGCGGCTGGTCCAGAAGCCGGCGAGGGTTGGCAGATCGTGGGTGGTGGAGGAGACCAGGGCCTGACGGGCGTATTCGGCGGGGGCGCGGAACTGGCCGTCGGGATGTTTCTCAAAGTAAAAGACTTTGTAGCTCAGGATGCGGTGCGCTTGGAGTTCGTGGCGGATGTGATCGGCGACAGTGCCAAGATCTTCCCCGACGATGAAGAAGCGATTGCGGTGGCTTTCGAGGGCGAGGATGCGGAGCAGGTCCTGGTAGTGGTCACGGACGTAGGCGCCGTTCTTGGCTTCCATGCCGTCGGGGATCCAGTAGAGGCGAAAGAGGCGCATGACGTGGTCGATGCGGAGTGCGCCGCCGTGGCGGCTGTTGGCGCGAATACAGTCGATGAAGAGGCGATAGCCGTCATCGCGCCATTTGTCGACATGGGGTGGGGGGAAGGCCCAGTCCTGGCCTTCGGGCGCAAAGCCATCGGGTGGGGAACCGACGCGGCAGCCGGCGACGTACTGGTCGCGGTAGGCCCAGAGGTCGGCGCCGCATTTGTCGACGGCGAGGGCGAGGTCGTGATAGAGACCGACGGAGAGGCCGAGGCCGGCGGAGCGGTTCTGGACGGCTTCGAGTTGCTGGTCGACGAGCCACTGGACGAAGGCGTGGTATTGGATGCGGCGGGCGTGGCGTTGGACGAAGTCGCGGACTTCGGGGGACTCGGGGTCCTGGTAGGCGGGTGGCCAGTCGGGCCAAATCCAGAGGTCGGGATGGCGCCGGTGGAGCCAGTCCCATAGGGCGCAGTAGGTGGCGTACTTTTGGAGCTTGGCGCCTTGGGCGGAGCGGAAGGCTTCGAATGCGGTTTGGCGGGTGGGGTCGGCTTCGCGGAGGAACTGCCGGTAGGCGAGGCGTAGGAAGAAGTCCTTTAGTTTCCAGACGGCTTCGTATTCGACGAACTCGGCGTCGCGGAGGTGAGCGAGGCGCTGCTGGAAGTCTGGGTGCGCGAGGATTCGTTGGGCGAGGGGAGAGCGGCGGATTTCGGGTATGGCCTCGATGTCGAGATAGAGGGGGTTGCGGAACAGGGCGGATTTGGGGAGGTAGGGGCTAATGTTGTAGGGCTGCCGGTTGTCAATGGAATGGAGTGGGTTTAGCGCAAGGAAGCTGCAGTGGACGTCTTCCTTGACCCAGGCGAGGAGGTTAGCGAGGTCGGTGAAGTCGCCGGCACCCCAGTTGCGCTGGGATCGGACGCCGTAGAGGCTGATGGCGAGTCCGGCGATGCGGCCGGTTTCGAGGTGGGGTGGGACCCAGGCCGCGGTTGGGGTGAGAATGAGGCGCGCTTCGTGGATGTGTCCGGTGGGGCTACGGAGGATGAGGTGGTGGTAGCCCCTTGGGAGGTTGGGGAGTTCTACCTGTTTCTCGTGGTATTCGGCCGCGCCGATGGTGTGACGTTGACGCACTTGGCAGGCGGCGAGCGAGTAGGTTTGGCGGTGGGTAGTTCCGTCTTCGCAGTGAATCCGTAGTTCGATGTCCGAGGCGGCGTGCTCGGCAGGTAGGCGGATGGGGAGCTGGACGGGGCCGTCGTTGGCGGCGAGGACCAGGGTACGGGGGATTGGGCGCGACCATGGCTCGCTTTGCCGGGCGGCGAGGTGAGTTTCGAGTTCCGCGCGCGAGTGGCAGGGGACTCCGAGCGAGCTCAGGATCGCGGTCTGGACGGCGGGGCTGGTCTGGTGTTGGATGCCCCAGATGTCCCAATACTCGGCTTCGATTCCGTGGAGGTCGGCTGCCTGGCCGAGTAAAGGCAAGGCGGACTGGTCGCCCGAGGCTGGTTCCGGCTGGTCTGGCATGCGCAAATTCTGATTCTACCCGTTCCATGGGATAATCGAGAGGAACGGATACGCATGGAAACGAATTACGGCGAGACTCGGCTCAATTTGGTTGGTCCGGACGACCTGTACGCGCGGTTGGACAACGAAGATGTGGAGTTGTTGAGCCAAGGGGTGATCACGACAACGATCGATAAGGTGATCAACTGGGGCAGGGCGAATTCGATTTGGCCGATGACGTTCGGCTTGGCGTGCTGCGCGATCGAGATGATGGCGATGAGCGCTTCGCGGTTTGACATCTCGCGGTTTGGCGCCGAGGTGTTTCGCGGTTCCCCGCGCCAGAGCGACTGCATGATCATTGCGGGCCGTGTTTCTAATAAGATGGCACCGGTGATCCGGCAGTTGTACCAACAGATGCCGGAGCCGAAGTGGGTGATTTCGATGGGGGCATGTGCCACCTCGACGGGCGTTTTCAGCAACTATGCGTTGGTTCCGGTGAATCAGGTGATTCCGGTGGATGTGTATGTGCCGGGGTGCCCGCCGCGGCCGGAGCAGTTGATCTACGCGATCATGCTGCTGCAGAAGAAAATCGAGGCGGAGCGGGGCAGCACGCTGAAGGCCTTGAACTTAGCCTGAGTGTCACGCTAGGGCCTTTCGTTCCTCAAGCCGGTTCGATTGCTACCGATGAGGTTAGTGGGCGGAGAATCACCGCTCCGGGACACTCATATGGAGACGGGACCAATCAACCCTTCGGCAATTTCGGTTACCAGCGCTGTTTCCCAGCCGCAATCGAATGAGAAGCTGGCGGAGCACCGCGAGTTGATTAGCGCTGTTCGAGCGCTGAACGGCGCGGAAGTTTTCGGACAGAACCAGGAGTTGACGTTTTCCCTGGATCGTGATTCCCGGCGAGCGGTGTTGCGGATCGTTGACAAGAAGACCGGCGAGGTCATTACGCAACTCCCGCCGGAACATGTTCTTCGCTTAGCCAAGCATTTGCTCAAGCCGTAAAGGCGCGGCGGTGGTTCCAAGGAGATTATGCAGTCTTCAAACCCATACGACTCGTATCTGCAAACGCAGGTTTTCGCGGCTAGCCCATTGGAGTTGACCGTGATGGTGTACCGGGCGGCGGCGGATGCTTTGAAAAGCGCGATCCATTTCACGGATTGCGGGGACATCCGGGCTCGCGGGGACGCTGCCAGCCGCGCGACGGCGATGGTACTTGAACTTGTGAATTCGCTGGATGACGAGCGGGGCGGGGAGATCGCGATGAACCTTCGCCGGCTGTATGACTACGTCCTGTCGCGCATTCATGACGGGCATGGGGCGGCGGATGCTCGCGGATTTCAAGAGGCTGTGGCGGTGCTGGAGGTGCTGTTGGACTCCTGGCAGAGTATTGCCGCCGCGCCGGAGACGCCTTCCGCGAAGTATGTTCATGAGCCGATCGAGTGCTCTTTCTGAGCCGCTGGCTGATCTTTGAACTGACCGCCAAACTGCTTTACGATCGTCGAGGATAGGCCCAGGCCGCCGGCTTTCGACAGATGGGTGGCGAGCATGGATTCGGCGTGATCGAGAAGGCCGCTCGCCGCTGCATCGCCCTGATTTTCGCTTAAGGATGATCCGCCGGCCTCACGTACGGATCGGAGCATCTCGGCGAGCAGCAGCCCTTCGAAGGCTTCCGCTGCTTCTTTCAAGTCCTTGGGTTTTGTCTCGCCGCCGGGCGTGACGATATTCGAAATGCCTGCCACCGTCATATCACCTCCAAGTCAGCCGTTAACGCTCCTGCTGATTTCAGACTTTGCAGAATCGCGATGATATCGCGCGGGGTAGAGCCAATTGCGTTGAGCGCCTTAACAAGTTCTTCCACTGTGGCGCCCTGCTTCAGGAGGATGTTCTTGGCTGGCTCCTCCTTGGCGGCCACTCCCTGGCGAGGCGTAACTGTTGTGGTGCCGGTGCTCATCGGGGCCGGCTGCGACACGCCGTAGGTGGTCTGAATCTCGACCGACAACGCGCCATGCAGGATGGCGACGGGTGCGATGTGGACGTCCTTGCCGAAAACTACCGTACCGGTTCGTTCATTGATGATGATCTTCGAGCCTCCGTCGGCATCCACGGACAGTGCTTCCACTTCCGCGACGAACTGTACCGGGCGGAGGGCGTACCGCCCGGGCATGTTCACTTCGATAACGCCGGAATTAGTTGCACGGGCGACTAGAGGGCCGCTTGCGGCGAAGCGGTAGTTGATGGCGTCGACAATACGGGTAGCCGTTTGTGGATCGGGCGCCTTCAATTGGAGATGCATCAGGGATGTCGGGGCGAGGGAAGGAGCCGGCCGTTCGATGATCGCGCCGTTCGGTATGCGCCCTGCCGTTGGATGATTCAACGACTGCGTGTTGCCCCCCCGGCCGGCCACGAAGCCGCCGGTTACGACCGATCCTTGGGCCACGGCATAGATCTGCCCATCTGCGCCTTTCAGGGGTGTCATCAACAGGATCCCGCCCTGCAGGTTGGTGGCATCACCAATGACCGCCACTTGCACGTCCATGCGCAGCCCTGGTTGCCCGTGTGCGGGCAGATTGCCCGTCACGATGACGGATGCGGTGTTTCGGACCTGGATCGCCGAAGCGTTCACACTGATTCCGAGTTTCTCGAGAGCATTCGCGAGGGATTGCGCCGAGAAGACGGTCTGACGCTTGTCGCCGGTTCCGTTCAGGCCAATCACGAGTCCATAGCCGAACAACTGGTTTTCCCGGACGCCTTCCCAGGCAGCCAATTCCTTGACGCGCGCACAGTCCGCCCGATGCGGGAGCAGGAACAACGAAATCGCTGCGATCACAACGGCCATCATGGATGTGGTTCCTTTCAGAACGGCAAGATTCCTTCGAGTAGACGGTAGAGGAGGAACGGACGGCGGACCGCGTCGGCGACGACGCCCTTTCCGCTCACCTTCACCTCTAACTGCCCCAGCCGGTCAGAGCGCACCTGGTTTGCTGGCGTCAGATCCTGAGGCCGGCAGACGCCTCTCACGGTTACCAGTTGCCGCTCTGAGTTGACGGCGATGTTCTTGGTTCCCTCCAGCACCAGGTATCCGTTCGGAAGCACATGGGTGACGCGGGCGCTGAGGGTAGTTGTGAGCTCTGTCTCGCGGCTGGTTTCGCCCTGGCCGTCGACCTTGCTCGATCCGGCAAGGGACGCCAGGTTGGCCAAGGGACTGGTGGCGGCCAGCACTCCGGCGAGGGCGCCAATACCGCTGCTCGACGTGCTCTTGCGGCTGGTGTTGGTTACACCGCGGGCAATGGCGGAGGCGCGATCGCTCACCACGATGGTCACCAGGTCATCGAGCCGGTACGCGCGCGGGTCCCGTGCAAGGTCGGCGAGTGCAGCTCCCGGCGCGAACAGCGAGCCAGGGGAAGCACCGGCCAGGTCGCTGGGGCGTGCGCTTGCGGCCCTCACGTACTCGTCGAGCGGAGATAACTCCACAGCCCGCCTCCGCTCGGCGGCAGCGACGGCGGCGCCGCAAAGCAGCAATGCCGCAAACATAGGGAGTTCCCGAGTTCTCATGGGACAACCACCTCCACGACTCCATGCGATTTTGCCCGCGCAGCCACTACCTTCTTCATGCCCTTGGCTTGGAACCGGCACTCGGCCGTGTTCTCGATCGAGCCTTGGACCGTGCCCGCCACCTTGATGAGGACGTTCCCGACTCGCACAAACGCTTCCACTGGCCGCGCCTGGTTAGTCGCAACGCAGCGGAGATCAGACTTTGTCAAAGGGTCGCCCATGGCGAGGGGGCGCGTGACCGTGCATCCGGCCAACTCTCCGGCGGCAGGGGGATCTTTAAGTTCGCGGACAGAAACCAGACCGGATTCCCGCGCGAGATCTTCCGCTCGAAGTGGTTCTCCGGCGGCGAGCGCTCGCTTCAGACGAAGGGAAGGACCAACAATCACCAGCCTTACCCTCGCCCAGATCCGAACCGCGGGCCCTGCTAGTGGGACGACTCTGCCGTTCCAAAGCAGGACCTCGTTTGCCCGCAGTGGAACCGAGGCCTTCAGACCGTCGAGCGAGAACTCCAAGCGGCCCTTCGGTATGGCGTAGCGTGATACTTCGACCAGTTCCAAGAGCCGAGGGGCCACGGGCAGCGCCGCCAGCATGGCGGCCTTCATTTCGTCCGCTCCCGGTTGCCAGCCGCTACGCTCGACACAGGTGTCCGGCGGGACGCTGGCCGTGTCATCGACGTATGTTCGAAGGTCGCGGGCGGTGACGCGACGGATCAAACCAATCGCGGGCGCGGGAAAGAGAGGCTGCTCCGGCAGCAGCGAGCGCAACGCGGGAACAGCCGCCTGTAAGTCGCCGGCCGTCACCGTCGCGCCGGGAACAGCGATGCAGGTCATTTTCGCGTGCATAAACAGCGGTGCTAAGGAAAGTAGCAGAAGCCTCATCGCGTCATGTTGTTTACTTGCTGGTACATCTCGTCCGAGGCGCGTACAATCTTTGAGTTCGCCTCGTAAGCGCGCTGGCTGACGATCAGATTGATGAATTCATCCACCACGCTCACATTGGACTGCTCCAGAAAGCCCTGCTGGAGGGAGCCGAGCCCTTCGGCGCCGCCAGGGTTGCCAAGAGCAGGTTCGCCAGAGGCATCGGTTGGCGCGAATAGGCTGTGCCCAAGACTGTTCAGGCCGGCCGGATTTACAAAGTTAGCCAACTGAATCTGTCCCGCCTGCTGCACGGCGGTCTGGCCTGGAAGCGAATAGCTGACCGTGCCATCCGATGCGATCGTCAGGGACTGCGCCTCAGGGGGGATAGTGATCTGCGGTTCCAGCGCGTCTCCGTCGGCAGTCACAATCTGGCCGTTCCTATCCAGATGGAAAGCGCCGCTGCGGGTGTAGGCCAGTTCTCCGGTCGGCTTGCGGATCTGAAAGAATCCCTTGCCTTGGATGACGAGATCGAGCGGGTTTCCGGTGGTGACGAAGTTGCCTTGGCTAAAGAGGATTTCGTTCGCGACGGGGCGAGCGCCGAGACCGAGTTGAAGCCCGCTGGGAACGGTTGTCTGGGCGCCGGCCGATGCCCCTGGTTGTACGAAGCTCTGATAGAGAAGATCCTGAAACTGGGTTCTCCTCATCTTGAACCCGACGGTGTTCGCGTTGGCGAGGTTATGAGCGATGTTGTCAACGTTCATCTGTTGCGCCACCATCCCGCTTCCCGCGCTATAGAGAGCTCTGATCATGCCTTTCTCCTCCTAGCCTCTTTGAAGCTAATGCTTCAGACCTTGCCAACTTCTTCGATCGCCCGCCGGTTCAACTCCGACCCGAGCGTGATCGCACGCTGGAGCATCTCAAACTGACGCATTACCTGGACTACGCCGATTGCCGATTCCACTGGCGAAAAATTGCTGGCCTCCAGTTTGCCCTGGTAGATCCTTGCCTGCGAGTTCTGGACGACGCCCTCGGCGCTATAGGAAAAATAGGTGTTGCCCCGTTTGCCGAGTGCATTTGCGTCCCGGACATTGGCGATCGCTAGCTTGGCGACAAGCTGCTCACCCTGTCGTACAGCGCCGTCTTTCTCGATGGTGAATGGCTTCTCCGGATCGAGCTTGATGTGGCGTCCCGCCGTATCCAAAACTTTGTCGCCAGTCTTTGTCGTAATCTGGCCGTCGGGCGACAATGCAAAACTGCCATTGCGAGTGTAGACTCGCGCCTGACCATGCTGCACGACGAAGAACCCGTCGCCAGAGAGCGCAATGTCGAGCGGGCTGCCGGTTTCCATAAGGGTGCCTTGTGAGTGGTCTGTCCATCGGCGCTCGACGACTGGCGATACCGTTGTCAACGAGCCTGCCGGCCCGTCCAGGGACTCGGGAGCAAAGTAGGTGGCGTAGGCGCCGCGGTCAGCCTTGAAGCCAGCCGTTCCAGAGTTGGCCATGTTATTGGACAGCATGTCGAGACTTTCCAATCTCGACCGGAGACCACTTGCAGCGGCGGTGAGCAATGCGTCCACGTGATTCGCAATAGCAATTGGAAGTCCGAAGCTGATTTGCTCTAGTATCAACGCCTTGAGGCCGATTAGCTTGTTCGAGCGTACCGAATTGGCACGTTCATGCCACTCTGGATCCCCGTTTGGCATTCGATTGCCACCAGGTTGCCTCTAGAGACGGGAATACCCTGTGTTTTCAACTTCTTTCCAAGTGGCCCCTGATCTGCCTGCACCGAAGTCATGATGGCTTTCCCGTTGGTCGACCAAGCGCTTCTGGCAGAGGGACTTCGATCGAATCTGCCTTCTGGGGAGTTGCCGGCTATGGCTGTCAAAGATAGTTTCCAAGCGCTTCTCGCTCTCCTGGCGCCGAATCTCGACCGTAGCCAGGTCAGCAAAGACCCCACCATTGACGACGGTACCGACGGAGCCCCATCGTTTCTCTCGCAGGTACCGGATCCGGAGCCTGGCACCACAGAGGAGGAGTCCGAAGCTGTTCTCGTCCGGCAGGAGGTACCCCTAGCCATATTTGTTCCTGACGCACGGCCATGGATTCTTCACGAAACTGTCACTCCAGAAACTGTCACTCCATTTCCCAATACCCAGAAATCGATCTGGAATGGCGGGCCAGAGAAGGATACGGCGGGGCGAGCGGGCAGCGTCATGGGTTGCGGTCCGGAGCACGTGATCGTGCCGGACGATAGCAGCAGCGGGAGTACTCCTGCTCTGGAGCTTGAGTCCGGGCAAGCAGAGCGGGCACCAGACGAGATGTTCTCCGGCAATCAATCGCCAGCAACGAGCCAGGACCCCTTGCCGGCTCAGACGCAGGTGATGCCGCCACCTTTGCCAAACGCTGGCGTGGCCCCAAGGGAATGGGCTCCTGAGCAGCCGGCGGACGGTTCCGAGGTCACGCAAGAGTCTGAGAACGCGAAGGTTGGAACACCCGCGAAAGCCGTTGAGAAACATGCTAGCCCTTCCGGCATTCAAAAAGGCGACGCCGGCCGCAACACGGCGCCGGCGGAGAGTAGACAGCCACTGGCGTTTGCGATCCAGATGTCGCCCGACCGCCAACGCTCACCCACGACCACGGCCGCTAACCCCATGGCTCTTCCGCCTGCGGATGGTCCTTTGCCGATGCCGCGGGAGGCCGGCCCGCGGATGCTGGGTGAAGGCCCTCGGTCACCAGACCTGCCGGAAGTTCAGGAGCCTGCACAACCCGAGGTCCCGTTACGGGCAGGCGGGTTCGAGCAACAAGTTACGGAACGGGCGCCTGAAGGTCAGATCGGAGAAGCGGCAATCGAGAACGCTACCCGTGATCCTAAGCTCCCGTCTAAGGGGATTAACGAAAAGGGCGTAACGGCGATACCTGGAACGCAGTCCTCCGATGAGCAACATCAGGAAGGCCGGGGCGGCGGCCGGTCACGAGTATCAGAAGAGGAACAGCGCGGCAATCCGCGAGATGCGCGTCACGCTACGGGAACGCCCGGGGCAGCGGTGAACCCGGGTGGCCTCGTGACGCAAGCGGAGCCAGCAAGTTTCCCGGATCGAACACCGGAGCCGGCTGTGGAGAGTCCCGTGGATGTACTGGCAGCAGGCGAGACAGACCGCAACGAGGTGACTCCCGAGGCGCGGAACTTCCGCATACCGTTGGCACCACTGGGGGCGGGACCGGTCGAGATTCGTCTGGCCCATAGTGCCGCCGGCGTCCAGGTGCGTGTCCACGCGGCGGAGGCCCAGACCCGGCAAGCCTTGCAGAATGGCCTTAGTGAGCTGATCGGGAGCCTTGAGACGCAAGGTTTCGAGACGCACCAGGTTACGCTGCCTGCCGATGCGGCCGTGTCTCTGCCGGCCGAAACTTTGGAGGCCGCCCGCGGCACGAAACAGCCGGCGGATCCCGCTCCGCTGGAGCGGCCCAGTTCAACGGAGTTTCGCGCCGTTACCCAACCGAACTCGGATCAGACCAGCTACGAGAGCCATCCCGATAAACAGAATCAGCCCTGGCGGGAGGCCAACAAAAAACGGAAGGGGCAAGCGAAAGCCAGTTCCGTTCGCACGAAGGAGGTTTCTTGGCTACTGTCACGGGTGTGAGCCCGAATGCCGCGACAAACACGACAGGCGCAACGGCGCCGGCGTCTCAGCAGGAGCAAGTCAGCAAGGATCTGTTCCTCAAACTCATGGTTGCCCAGTTGAAGAACCAGAATCCGCTCAATCCGGTTGATGGAGTCGACTTTCTCATGCAGCTAAGCCAGATCAGTGGAGTGGAACAGATGGTCGAGATGAAAAAGAGCCTCTCTTCCATTGAGTCCCTGCTGCAACAGGCCGGCGGCGGTGGATCGGAGTGAGGTTTGCAGATCTCTTGACCTGGCAGAAAGGAATTTTGACTTATGTTCACTTCGTTTTCAACGGCGCTATCCGCGCTCGGCGCGCTTTCAACGGCTGTCGATGTCGTCGGCAACAACCTTGCCAATCTCAACACCCCCGGCTTTAAAAGTAGCGTCGTATCTTTCCACGACCTAGTTACGCAGTCGCTGGGAGCGGGCCTGGGCGAGACGCAGGTTGGCTTTGGCGTAGGCCGCCCCGTTACGGTGCGCCAGTTCTCGCAGGGTGCGATTCAGAGCAGCAACGGGCCTCTGGATGCCGCCATTCAGGGTGATGGCTTTCTGGTCGTGAGGGATCGGGCCGGAGCCCTTCTGTACACCCGCGGCGGGAATCTCCAGGTCGACAAGTCGGGCAATCTCGTCACCGCGACGAATGAAAAGGTCCAGGGGTGGGCGGGGGCCGGAGGTGCCGTCAATACCAATCGGGCGGTTGGGGATATCGTCGTTCCAGTCGGTAGTCTTAAGGCACCGGTGGCCAGCACGGCGTTCTCGTTCGATCTGAATGTGACGGCGAACGCGACGGCAGGCCCTCCCCCGACGGAGTTTTCGACAGCCATGGAGATCTTCGATTCCCTGGGCACCAGCCATAACGTCACGGTGAACTTCACAAAGTCCGCCACCCCTGGACAGTGGGACTACTCCATTTCCTTCCCGGACGAAGACGTTGCGAGCCCGATCACACCGGTAACCGGTACGCTGACGTTCAACTCGGACGGACAACTCACGGACCCACCTGCGGCTGGGCCATTTCCATCCATCGCGGTTACGGGTCTGAACAGTGGAGCGTCCGATCTGAACCTCACCTGGCAACTGTACAACGAGAATAGCCCCCGGCTCACGCAGTATGCCCAGCCCTCGGCTGTCTCGGCCAATGCCCAGGATGGATCGCCGGCGGCCCAATTGATCCGCGTCGGCCTGGATGACGGCGGTAGGATTCTCGCTCAGTATTCCGATGGCCAGCAGATTATGGTCGGGCAGTTGGCGATGGCCGCTATCCGCAATCCGGAGTCGCTGGTGGCGGTGGGCAACAACAATTACCAACTGAGCGCCCGGTCGGCATTGCCTGCGATAGGGGTTCCGGGCACTGGCGGGCGGGGAACCATACTGGGCGGCGCGGTGGAGTTCTCCACCGTTGATATTGCCCGGGAGTTCACCAATTTAATTGTGCTGCAGCGCGGGTATCAGGCGAACACGCGGGTGGTGACAACGGTTGATGAGCTTAGCCAAGAGACCATCAACCTGAAACGGTAGGAAGAACAAGCAACATGGAGCCGGCAAATTCTCTCGAGCTGGTTGACCATCTGGCCGATGTCCGGCTCGACATCCAGGTCGAACTGGACCGGAAGGTCGTCACGGTCAGGCAGTTACTCGAACTCGATTCGGGCGCGGTGCTGAAGATGACTCGCTCGGCGGGGGAAAACATCGACATCCTGGTCGGCGGCTCCTTGGTGGCGTTCGGGGAGATCGTCGTGATTGAGGACATGATGGGCGTTCGCATCACCGATTTCAATACAGAGGAGTAAGCCATGGAAGCGACGACCATTCTGCTAAGCGGATTCCTGATCATCATACTTGCGGTATTGTGGCTGCTCCTGCGCCGGGGGAAGCTTAGGATACAGTTGGCGCAGCCCCGAGAGAGATTTCCCCTCGAAGTTCTCGCGCGTTTGCATCT
Source organism: uncultured Candidatus Solibacter sp. (assembly GCA_964385495.1). Lineage (GTDB taxonomy): Bacteria > Acidobacteriota > Terriglobia > Bryobacterales > Bryobacteraceae > CADEFT01. Next base: position 422 of record CAYLPH010000125.1, on the reverse strand, counting down.
CTCGAGCCATCACAGCGTGCAGGTTGTCCGGGTGAGACATCGGGTTTTAGTACTCGGTGTCTCCGCAACGGCAATGGCGGTGCTCGACTCCTTTCCGGCCGAAGAGACGGCACGGTCCTTGCCCGCCGTTGACGGAGCGCGGAGGGCCGGATGATCGCCGCGACGATGATTCACCTGCTCTTGGAGCAGGTGCTGGTGGCCGAAACGACGCGCGCCAACATGGGCCAGCCGGTGTCGAACGCGCCGCTCCAGATCGTGTTCTTCCTCACGGCGGCAACGCTGTTGCCGGCGGCGCTCGTCTCCCTGACGCCCTTCCTGCGCATTACGCTCGTGCTGCATTTCCTGAGGCAGGCTCTCGGCACCCAATCAGCGCCCTCGAATCAGGTCCTTATTGGAACGGCACTCTTCCTAACGATGATCGT
>CAYLPH010000124.1:0-16245 GCA_964385495.1 uncultured Candidatus Solibacter sp. | reverse complement strand
CGTATGGCTGAGCAGCGCCGGCACGTCCGACGCCACGAAGTACTCGTTCTCGCCGAGCCCCACCACCACCGGAGGGCCGGAACGCGCCGCCACGATTTTGTTTGGACTCGACTTCGCCATGATGGCGATGGCGAACACGCCGCGGATCTCGCGTACGGCCTGAGCCACGGCCGTTTCCAGCGACTTGCCGTCGTAGTAGCTTTCGATGAGGTGCGCCACTACCTCGGTATCGGTTTCACTCAGGAACTTGTGCCCGCCGGCTTCCAGCCGCATCTTCAGCGACAGGTAGTTCTCGACGATGCCGTTGTGGACGACAACGATATCGCCCTTGCCGTCGCGATGCGGGTGCGCGTTCTCTTCGGTGGGACGCCCGTGCGTCGCCCAGCGCGTATGACCGATGCCGAAGTGGCCATCGACCGGCTGGTTTCGCACCACTTCTTCCAGATTCCGGAGCTTGCCGGAGGCGCGCCGGATCACGAGGTCCGCCCCATCCATAACGGCTATGCCCGCCGAATCGTAGCCGCGGTATTCCAACCGCCGTAGACCATCCAAAATGATCGGCACGGCCTTACGCGCGCCAACGTATCCCATGATTCCGCACATAGCAACCTCCCACCGACGCGCACTGTGGCGCGGGCCTTAGTCGAGAGCTTCGACGTGGTAGTTCTCTATCACCGGATTCGTCAGAACGTCGCGAGCGATTTGGTCGACTTCGGCCTGGGCCTCCGTCTTGCCGGTACCTTCCGCGATCCGGATATCGAAGTACTTCCCCTGCCTGACGTCAGCGACGAGAGTATGCCCGTGCCCGCGCAGGGCGGACCCGATGGTCTGCCCCTGGGCATCCAGCACCGAGGGCTTCAAGGACACGTGAACGCGAAAAGTCATGCAGTTTTTATTCTAACGGCATTCTTACGCGATTTCTTTAGTTGGTAGTAAGGCTACTGGTGTACGGAGAACTGCGATTGGGGCGGGTTCAGCTTGATTTCGAGGGTCTTTTCCTCTTCGCTGAGGTCATAGACCTGCCCGAAGGTCTGGTAGCCCTGGGCGATGACTTGCACCCGTACTTTGCCTTGCGGAATGGGGGGCAGTTTGGCGATGCCATCCTGGTTGGTACGCATTTCCCAGTGCTTGCGCACCTTGCGGCCCAGCTTCGCCACGGATCGGCCTTCGAGGAAGTCCAGCACGACGCTGGCCCGGTCGATGGGCCGGTCCTTGAGCGTTTTGACCTCGATGCGCAGGGTGGTGGTGGCGTCATCCGCCAGCAGAGGCAGCGCGAGAACAACGAGAGCGGCAAGACGGAGTCCCAAACTTCGCATATTCCTTATTGTAAGGCCGGCTAGTGGAATCCTGCCGGGCTGGATGCCGGGCGTGGGTCGGCTTCCAATTGCCGCAGCAGTTCGGCGACCGCGACATCCAGTTGTACATCCTTCCCGCTGTAGCTTTCCCCGACGGGGCGTTGCACGGGTACGTCCACCGGGCGCGGGTGCATCTCCATCAGTTGCCCGTCGTTATCGAAGACCTTGGTACGCGGCAGGCGGAGTTGGGACCCGTCGATCAGGCGCTGGTTCCAGGTGTAGACGATCCAGCCGGCGGTGGGCTCGCCAACGATCCGGCCAGCCTTCAAGCGCCGGTAGCCTTCGCTGAAGTCTTCGGCATCGGAGAGCGAGTGCTGGTTGGTGACGAGGACGGTGGGCAGTTCCAGGGCCCGCTGGCCTAACGTAGACCGCCCCGGCACGGCCTGCCGCCCGCGCTCCAGGAACGTCAGGTATGGCTTGCGGGTGAACACGTCCAAGGCATAGGCGTTCACGAAGCCACCGCTGTTGTTACGGACATCGACGACAACGCCCTGCCGCGCGTGGTTGCCGGTGTCAAGGTCGAGGTACAGCCGTGCCAGCGAACGATCGCTCATATCGGGCAGGTGCACGTAGCCCAGTTTCCCTCCGCTTTGCTTGTCGACATAGGCGCGGCGGCTCTCCACCCAGGCGCGATAGAGCAGTTCCTTCTCCGCCGCCGGATTGACCGGCTGAACGGCGAGTTTGCGGCTTTCCGAGCCGCGAAGCAGCGTCAGTTCCAGGCGCTTGCCGGCCTGGTGCTGCAACAACTCGGGCAGGCTGGTGCCGGTTTCCAACGCTCGCCCGTTGACGGCCGCCAGGGTTTCGCCCACCTGCACACCGGCGATGGCCGCGGGGCTGAGGGCGATCACCTCCGCTACGGCATGATTTCCCTTCTCCAGGGCCGCCGGGTCAAAGCGTAGCCCAAGGGCGCCCGTTGTCGAGCCGGTGCGCGCCGGTCCGGCGCTGACACCGGAGTGCGATGCATTCAGTTCGCCGTGCATGAGGTTCAGGATGCGGTGCAGTTCGGGCCGCGTGCGAGCCCCGGCCACCAGCGGCGCGTATGTCCCACGGAGAGCATCCCAATTGACGCCGTTATACTTCTCGTCGAAGAAATGATCCGCGGTGTAGGTCCAGGCCTGCCGGAACAGTTCGTGCTTGTCCTGTTCGAAGTCGATGTCGAGTTCAGCGGTGACGGCGACCGCCTTGGGGGTTCGCGATTCCAGCGAGATCGAATGAGGCAGCCCGCGCTCCAGGTACCATACTTCGCGTCCGCCCGGGGCAAATTGGGCATCGGACTTTGGACCGGCGGTGCTGGTCAACTGCCGGGCCACCACTTCCTCGCGGCGCGGCTCGCGGAGCGAGTAGGTGTACAGATTCTCCTGTCCGGCCACTTCGGCGACAACCAGCAGCGTGTTGCCATCGGGGCTGAGTTGGAAGCCGCGCATGTCCAGCCCGACCTGCGGCAGCGTCAGACGTTGCCGGATGCCTTCCCAGACGATTTCCACCGGCTTGGGGGTCTTAACATCGGTTTCCGGAGCGGCGCGGAACAGGTCGCGGAATTGGTCTTCGCGGAACCGCGGGATGCGCGGTACCAGGTCCACGCGGGCGATCTGCCGCTGCTCGGTCCGCTGCGAAGACGAGAAGTAGAGCGACTGGCCTTGCGGGTGCCAGGCAACGGTACGCGCCATGCCATTTGCCAGGAAGGACGCGGCCTGCGTTTCGCCGCCCGCGGCCGGCACGATCCAAACATTGGAGAAGCCTTTTGTTCCGCGATTCACATAGGCCAGATAACGGCTGTCCGGCGACCAGGACACATCCTCTGTATTTACCAGCGGCTGGCGGCCAACCACGGCCGCCGTCAACTGCCGTTCCTGCTTGGTGGCGATTTCGTAGACCCACAGGCCGCTACCGCCTCGCGTATAGCTGATGCTCTTGCCGTCGGGTGAAAAGCGGGGGGCGGCGTCCGATTGTTCACCGGAGGTCAGCCGGGTCTCCGCCTGCGTATCGAAGTCGTAGAGATAGACGTTGTAGGGGCCGTTGCGATCGGAGACGTACACCAGTTTGCGGCTGTCGGGCGACCATGCCACCTGGTATTCGTGCGCGGACGAGTTTGTGACGGCCAACGCCGGACCGCCCGTGCCCGCCGGCGCCGCGAATACCTCACCGCGGCCCACCAGCGCCAGTTTGCGGCCGTCGGGAGATAGCGCCATCTCGTCGAAGCTGGTCAGCGCGGTACGCGTGGCGGGCGGCCCGGCGGGAAGGCCGCGCAGTTGGATGGAAAGCGCGGAGGCCTTGCCGTCTTTTGTCTCCATCTTCCAGATGCGGAAGTCGCGCTCAAACAGCATGGTCTTGCCGTCGTAGGAAATGGCGGGCCATAGCACGCGGCCATCCTTGAATGGCGTGAGTTGCCGCGAGGTGCCGCCCAGGGGCTGTCGCCAAACGTTCTCCACGCCGGTGCGGTCGGAGACGAAGAACAGCGATTTGCCGTCCGGCGCCCACATGGGCCAGATCTCCTTGGCGCCGCCATCGGTGATGCGCTCATAAATGGGTGATGCGCCGGGTCTCAGCAGTAGGATCTCGCTCTGATCCAGGTGGCTGTGGCCTTTGCGCCACCACTGGCGGTTTGCGATGCCACGGGCGTTGAGGGCCACCAGTTTGCCGTCGGGCGAAGGGGCGGAGAAGAACTCATTGGTGTAGCGGTCGGCGGCCACGGGCACAGGCGTTCCCCCGCTGGGGCGGACGCGGAACACGTCGTTCATGCTGGCGATTTCGTTATAGCCGGCGTGGAAGTAAAGCCACTGTCCATCGCGTGACCAGGCGTCCAACTGCTCCGTACCGTCCGTGAAGGTGAGGCGCCTTAACTGCCCGGTGGCCAGGGCTAGGACGTAGATATCGCCGTCACCGGTGCGCGTGCTTACGAAGGCCAGCGACTTGCCATCGGGCGAATACAGCGGCCGCGACTCCTCCCCGGCGCCCGCCACCAACAGGGAGGCTTCGCCGCCGTTGGCCGCCACGCGCCAGATATCGCCACCGGACACGAAGGCGATCTCGGGCCGGTCGGGCGCCAGGTGCGGCTCAGTCAAGTAGGGGCGTGCCTGGGTTTGGCAGAACGCCGGAAAGGCAAGCAGGACGGGCAACGCCAGCGCGGCTTTCATGGGAAACATCCTATTGTAGCCGCCATTTTCACCGCTGCCTCCGGGTGCAGATTTTGCATCGTCAGTAAAAGCGGCGGCGTCAGTAAAGGCGGACAAAACATGAAGTACCAGGTCTGTTTCAGTTCGATGATTTTGCTACTGGCGACTGCGTTCGCCCAGGACACGACGGGCGTGGGTGCAATTGTCGGTACGGTGATGGATTCAGCCGGCGCCGTGGCGGGTGGGGTAAAGGTTTGCGCGCTGCCGACGACGCGTTGCGTGACCACCGACGATAAAGGCCAGTTCCGCATCGGCGAACTCCGCCCCGGCCGTTATCAGTTGGAAGCGACGGGGCAAAATCAGCCTCCGGTGCGAAGCGCGGACGTCGAGGTTCGCGCCGGCTTGGAGGACAAAGTGGAAGTGAGCCTGCCGAAGCTGGATGCCCTGCAACAGACCATCACGGTGAACGAGAGCGTATTTCTGGCTCCGGAGGAAGTGAAGAATTCCGGCTTTCTGGTGCAACCCACGGAGATCTTTAAGAGCGCCGGGGCGTTGCAGGACGTATCGCGCTACGTGCAGACGCTACCCGGCGTGGCCATCGGCTCCGACGATTTCCGGAACGACATCATCGTTCGCGGCGGCAGTCCGCTGGAGAACCTGTTCGTAGTGGATAACATCGAGATTCCGAACATTAATGCATTCGCGAACTTCGCCAGCGCGGGCGGCACGGTAAGTCTGCTGGATGCGGCGATGATCAACGACGTCACGTTCCTAACGGGCGGATATCCCTCTCCTTACATCAACCGGACCAGCAGCGTGCTGCAGATTGTCCAGCGTGAGGGCAACCGGGAATCTATCCAAGGACGGGCGACGCTCGGATTCGCGGGCGGCGGTGCTTTGTTCGAAGGACCTATTAAGAAGAACCGCGGCTCCTGGATCGCATCGTTCCGCCGCAGTTTCCTGGATGCTTTCACCGACGACGTGGGCTTTGGTGGGGTGCCTGTCGTTTATACCTTTAATACGAAGGCGGTTTACGATCTGACGCCGAAGGACCGGATTTGGGGCGTGAGCGTGAGCGGCACCGACTCGATCCGGCTGGGTCCGACGGACGGCGAGGAGAGCGATGTCGAAGAGCTCGACATCCGCTACAGCGGTTGGCGGAGCGCTAATGGCTTCAACTGGCAGCGGCTGTTCGGCAATAGCGGCGTGGGCCTGCTGGGCCTGACGCACTCGGAGGCCAAGGTGGGGACAACGGTACGCGATCTGTTCCGGCGTGGCATTCCGCCCGCCAACACCAGCGTCGATCAGTTGATTGGAGCCAGCCCGATCATCTATTTCGACGACTCGCGCGAGGGGGAGACCACGCTTAAGTACGATCTCACGACGTATGTGCCGATGTTCGATAAGCTGCAGGCGGGCGGCAGTTTCAAGATCTTCCGGTTGAACTACAACACCGACTCCCCCTTCGGTTATGACAGCCCGTATTCGTTGCAGCGCGACATCAATCCGTTCACGCTGCGCCGTGCCTTCCGCGCCTATCAGAGCGGCGCCTACTTTCAATCGACGAAGAATCTCACCAAGCGCCTGAACCTGACTTGGGGAGGCCGCTTCGATAACTACCAGTACATAGGCGAGAGCCGGTTCAGCCCGCGCGCCGGCGTCAGCTACCGGATCACGGACCGGCTCTCCTGGCGGGCCAGCTTCGGCAGCTACTACCAGCAGCCATTCTTCCTGTTTCTCTCGGCATACCCGGAGAACCGGGATCTGGTGCCTTCGCGGGCGGATCATTACGTGACCGGGCTTAGCTATCAGGTAGGTCCGACGCTGCGCGTCACCGCGGAGTTTTATCGGAAGAACTACAAGGACTATCCGGTGTCGACGCAGTTCCCATCGCTGTCTTTCGCCAATGTCGGCGACACGTTCGCGGTGCGGCAGATTCTGTTCCCGATGACCAGCGCCGGCCGCGGCAAGGTGCAGGGGGTGGAGTTCTTTGTCGAGAAGAAGTTCACGGACAAGTGGTTTGGACAGGCGAACGTGGCCTTCTCGCGCAGCCGCCAAGCGGGGCTGGATGAGATCCGCCGTCCTAGTTCTTTCGACTATCCGTTCATCTTTAATACCGTCGGTGGGTACCGGCTGACGAAGAAGTGGGAACTGTCGACACGGGTGGCGTTCCTTTCCGGCAGGCCGTTCACACCCTTCGATCCGGTGAATTCGGTTGCCCAGAACCGCGGCATCTTCGATCTGACGAAGGTGAATGCCGAACGGCTTCCGGATTACTTCCGGCTGGACGTTCGCGCGGACCGCACGTTTATGGTTCGCGACAAGCCGCTGCTGGTGTTCGTCGGTTTGCAGAACGTGACGAATCGGAAGAATGTGGCGGGGTTCAGTTGGGACCGGCGTATCAACGGGATTGAGTTGAACGAGAATCTCGGGGTGTTCCCGTTGATTGGGATGGACTGGCGGTTCTAATCGACGATCTGCGCCATGATGTCGGCCTCAGTGAAGCGGAGACCATACGCCGGCAGATCGAAGCTGTCCACCTGCCGCAGACTGCGGTCGGCATAGACATAGATTTCGCGCAGCATCGGGTCAACAATCCAGATGTGGCGGACGCCGAATGCCGCATAGTCGGCGAGCTTCCGGTGCAGTTCGGTGGCGCGGTCGTCCGGCGAGAGGATTTCGATAACCGCGAGCGGTGGCGTGTGTGGAATCAGCCCGAGCGGCCGCTTGTCAAAAATCGCCAGATCAGCCACGCGATATCTGCCGGCCGCCACGGGCATCCGCAACTCGGGCCGTGTGAAGAGCCGCCCCTGCTCCTGCAGCGGCCAAAGGCGGCCGCTGAAAAAGAACTGTACCGCCGAATGGTCCGTAGTCGGCAGGCCCCGTTCGATTACCTCCCCGTCCACGAAGTCGGGCTCGGGACCGGGGAACGGCGTCTCCATGTACTCCGCCTCGCTCATTGCGACACGAACTGGCATAGCCTCAGCCTAGCACCTACTTCTGATAGCGGAAGTCCCAGATCTGCGCATTCATTTTGCCTTCGGTGAATTGGATGGCGGCATACTCGCCAGGCTCCAGCGGCTGCATGGGCCAGACCTTATAGAGGTCGTCCCCCATTTGCCGCCGGAAGACTTCGATCTCGACCCGCTCCTCCACCATCTCCTTTGAAACGGGCACGATGGTGATGTTCTCGACGATACGAGTACCCTTCTGCCCCGGTTTCAACTTGACGATGCCGAAGCGTTCGGGCTGCGAAAGGCGGAAGTAGAACTCCGGCTTGTCTTCCTTTACCGTCAACGCCGAGGTTTCGCCGTCCAATTCGAGAGTCGCCTTGCCGGTGATGATGGGAACGGGCATCATTACCTGGAGCACGCTGCGGCGCTTGTTGTTGTTGATCTTGGCTTCGGCGATCTTCACCGGCACCACCTCGGCTCCGTTCACGTAGTAGACGCCGAAGCCCTGGGGAACGCTGGCGACTTCCTTAGCGAGCGCCCGCTCGGCCTTCTCTTCCTCATCGATGAGCTTGGCGGATTCCTTCTCAGCGGCGGCCTTCTCGCCCACTTCCTTCTTCGTGCGGGCAAGATCCACCAGGTCGGTGGGCAGTTCCTCCCAGTCACGCCGTTCCACGGAGTAATAACTGATCCGGTCGCCATCGACCTTGTACTCGCGAACCACGTGATACGTGCCATCCTTCAAATAGAGCTTGAAGTTTGCCGCCAATAGCAGCAAAGGCAAAGCCAGGGCGAAGAAGATGTACTTCATGGCGTCGTTCCTTACTCTCTCATTATCGCCAGACGTAAGCGGCGAGCCACACGGCACAACTTCTTCGCGAATCTGGATAGGGGGCGTGAAGCGTTCGCGTCCGCGTTCGGCCTCCTGGAACGAACGAGAGGTGTATTTAACCGATGATGTACAAAACAGCACTGACCCTGTTATTCGCCAGTGCGGGCCTGTTCGCCCAAGAACAGCAGCCACAGCCGTATTTCCCGCTGGACGTTGGAAACCAGTGGGTTTACCGCTCGGCTGGACGCGCGCCCGCGGAGGCTTGGGTTGTGGAAGTGACCGGCACTCGCGAGGTCAATGGGACCCGCTATTTTCAGGTGACCGGCTTACCGGGTGGTCCTCATCTGATGCGCTACCGGGACAATAATGTCCTGGTGTTTGTGCGCGGGCAGGAAGGCCAGGAACGTGTTTGGCTGCCATTCCAGGCAGCGGTGGGAGAGGCTTTTGCCACCAGCATTGATGAATGCAATCCGACGGCGGTGATTCGCTCGCGCCGCGCCACGGTACGTTCGCCCTTGGGCACGTTCAACGAGGGGTTGGAAGTGGGCTACGCGCCCGGCCAGTGCGCCGATGCCGGCTTGACCCAGGAGACCTATCTGCCAGGGATCGGACTGGCCGAGCGGCGGTCTACGTCGTTCACCGGGGAACGCGTGATGCAACTTGTGTATGCGCGTTTGGGGGGCGGGTATGTCGAAGTCGGTGCCGCCGAGACGAGCTTCACCGTCGCGGCGGACCGATTGGTGTATGCTCCGGGGACGACCGCCAGCGTACGCATGACCCTTCGCAACACGCAGGACCGGCCGCTGGTTCTGACGTTCCCGAGCGGCCAGGATTACGATGTGCAGATCCGCGACAGCAAAGGCGAGATTGTGTACACGTGGTCTGCCAACAAGGCTTTCCCGCTCATCTTCCGGGGTGAGGTGCGAATCCAAGGCACGCGGCAGTGGCTGGCGATTGTGGAATTGCCGCAACTGCCGCCGGGAGAGTATTCGTTGACCGGGTTCCTGGCTACCACGCAGAAGGTGGAAGCTACGATTCCGATCCGGGTGGAGCAGGCGAGTCCCGCGGCTCCGGCCGCCGCGCAGAATCGCCGCTGATTCCCTTTCGGAGCCGCGTCCGCCAGGGAGCGGGTGCGGCTTCCTTGTCAATCCCCGATTGGGATTTCCACTCCGCTAATCTGCGATCCCGAAGGGGACGCCAGGTGCAACAGCAAGGCAGCGATCTGTTCGGGCTTGACCCAGCGGGAGGTATCGGCATTGGGCATGGCTGCACGGTTGGCAGGCGTGTCGATGGTTCCCGGGGTGACGAGGTTGGCCGTGATGCGGGCATCGCGATTCTCGACTGCGATGCCGCGAATGAGCGCGGAAAGAGCGGCCTTGGAGGCGGCGTAGGGAGTTAAGGTGGCCACCGGCAGGGTAGCCGCGCGGCTTCCGATTGCCAGGATGCAGCCGGATCTTCGCTCGCGCATTCCCGGCAACACCGCCTGCGCGGTGAGATAGGTAGTGCACAAGTTGACCTGCAGCATCCTCTCCAGGGTCGCGAGCGGGGTATCCGCAACCGCTGTGCCCCCCGCGAAGCCGCCCACCAGGTGAATGAGCACATCGACGGCTCCGGCCTTGGCAACCACGGCCGCGGCGCTCTCGGCCGAGGTCAGCTCGGCCGCGATGCCCATGAAGCGCGGGTGCCCGAATTCGTCCTCGCGCATGGAACGGGAAACACCGGCTACCCGCGCGCCGGCATCCAGGAAGGCGCGCGATACGGTGTTGCCCAGGCCACCATTGGCACCGGTGATGAGTACCGTCTTATCCGTGAAGTCCATCGTTCAATCGTCGCGCAATTCTGAGCGGGTGGGTGGTTCTTGACGGTCAATCGGCAGAACGATAACCTTTTCCGGTTTACCATCGTCTTTATCAGTTACTGCGATACTGGTAGTTCCTACACCCGTCCATGAACAGAGCCGTTCCTGTTGCGTTCGCACTCGGTCTGCTGGCAGCAACCGCGTGCAAGAAGCCCACCGCCGCCGCATCCGCGACGGCTCGCCCCGCGGTGCCCGTACGTGTGGCGCCGGTAACCCAGCAGGATGTCCCGCTGGAACTGCGCGCCATCGGCAACGTGGAAGCGCACTCTTCGGTAGCGGTGAAGTCGCGCGTTGCCGGGATGATCAAGAGCGTACGGTTCACCGAGGGCCAGGACGTAAAAAAGGGCGACCTGCTGTTTGAGATCGACGCGGCGCCGTTTGAAGAGAACCTCCGGCTGGCCGAAGCGAATCTGCTGAAGGATGTGGCGCTGGAAAAGCAGGCCGAAGCGCAGGCCGTCCGCGACCGCGTCACGGCGAAGAACGCCCGCCAGCAGGCCTCGCGGTACCAGGAATTGCAGAAGCAAGGCATCATCTCGCGCGACCAAGCCGACCAGCTATTGACGGTAGCCGAGGCCGCTGAAGCGTCGCTGGCGGCGAATGTCGCCAATATCGAGAGCGCCCGCGCCTCGGCCCGGGCGGACGAATCCCGCATCAACCAGGCGCGCATCCAACTGGGCTACACGAAGATCTACGCACCCATCTCCGGCAGCACCGGCGTGATCAACGTGAAAGAAGGCAATCTGGTGAAGGAGAACGACACCGTGTCCCTGGTGGACATTCTGCAGGTGCAGCCGGTGTACGTCAGCTTTGCGGTGCCGGAGCAGAGTCTGCCGGACATCCGGCGCTTCCGCGCGTCCGGGCAACTCATGGTGATGGCGGCTCCGGACGGCACACAGGAACCGCCAACGCCTGGAAAGCTCGACTTTATCGACAACTCGGTGGACACCCAAACCGGCACGATCCGGCTGAAAGCCACCTTCCCCAATACAGACCGGCGGCTGTGGCCGGGGCAGTTCGCGAATGCCAGGCTGCGGCTCACCACGGAACGGAATGTCGTTACGGTTCCGGCGATTGCCGTGCAGACCGGGCCTAACGGTTCCTACGTCTGGCTGGTGAAGCCGGACGGCACCGCCGAGATGCGCAAAGTGCTGCTGCTGCGCACGCAATCGGATGTCAGCATCATCAGCGAAGGCCTGCAAGCGGGCGATTCGGTGGTGGTGGAAGGCCAACTGCGCGTTGTGCCTGGCGCGAAACTGCAGGTTCTGCAAACACGGAGCGGCCTGTGAACTTCACCGCATTCTTCATCCGGCGCGCCGTTACCACGACGCTGCTGATGATCGCCCTGCTGATTTTCGGCATTCTGGGCTACGTCACGCTACCGGTGAGCGACCTGCCTCCGGTGGAATACCCGACCGTACAGGTGCAGGCCAACCTCCCCGGCGCCAATCCGGACACGATGGCGGCCACGGTCGCCACGCCGCTGGAGCGGCAGTTCCTGACCATCCCGGGCTTGGACAACATGTCGTCGTCCAGTTCGCTGGGGCGCACGAGCATCACGTTGCAGTTTTCGCTGGATCGCGATATCGACGCCGCCGCGCAGGATGTGCAATCGGCCATTTCGCAAGCCAGCCGCAGCCTGCCGCCCAGCATGCCAACGCCGCCTTCTTATAACAAGGTGAACCCAGCCGATCAGCCGGTAGTGTTCATGGGCCTGTGGAGTGAGACGCTGCCCGCCTACGTTGTCGATGACTACGCGCAGAACCTGTTGGCGCAGCGCATCTCTTCGCTCAGCGGCGTCGCGCAGGTGAACGTTTTCGGCAGCCAGAAGTACGCGGTGCGGGTGCAGGTGGATCCGGACAAACTGGCCTCGCGCGGCATCGGCATCGACGAGATTCGGGAGGCTCTGTCGCGGGGCAACGTGAACCTGCCGGCCGGGGCGCTTTATGGGTCCAAGCGAGCGTACACCGTGCAGGCGAACTCGCAATTGTCGAGCGCGGCGCAGTTCCGCCCGATGATTGTGGCCTACCGCAACGGGAATCCGGTGCGTCTGGAGCAGGTGGCGCAGGTGACGGATGGCGTGCAGAACGACAAGACAGCGTTCTGGGTGAAGACCAGGCGCGGCATGTCGCTGGCCGTGCAGAAGCAGCCCGGCGTGAATACCGTGGAGGTGGTGGACCGCATCCACGCGGTGTTACCGGCTTTGCGGCAGCAGATGCCCGCGGGCCTCAACCTGGCCATCCACTACGACCGTTCACAGACCATTCGCGAATCCATTGCCGACGTGAAGTTCACGCTGTGGCTCACCATCGGACTGGTCATTCTGGTCATCTTCATCTTCCTGCGGAATGTTTCCGCCACCATGATCCCCAGCGTCGCGGTACCGCTGTCGCTGGTGGGCACGTTCGCGGCGATGTACATGCTCAATTACTCGGTGGACAACCTGTCCCTGATGGCGATGACGCTGTCGGTGGGCTTTGTTGTCGACGATGCGATCGTCATGTTAGAGAACATCGTGCGCCACCGCGAGATGGGCAAGGACCGCCTGCATGCGGCCTATGAAGGCGCCCGCGAGGTTTCGTTCACGATTCTGTCGATGACCGCTTCGCTGGTGGCGGTATTTATTCCCGTGTTGTTCCTGGGCGGCATTGTGGGCCGCCTGCTGCGCGAATTCTCCGTCACCATCGCAATTGCCGTGTTGATCTCCGGGGTGATCTCCTTAACGTTCACGCCGCTGTTGTGCAGCCGCTTCCTGAGTCATCAGGAGAAGCACAAGCAGGGCTGGTTCTTCCGGTTTACCGAAGCCGGGTTCGACGGGCTGCTGAAGCTGTATGACCGGACGCTGCGCTTCACGCTGCGGCATCGCCTGGTCACGCTGCTGATCAACATCGTGCTGGCCGGCTACACGTTTTACCTCTTTCAGGTGGTACCGAAAGGATTTCTGCCGCCGGAAGATATGGGGACCATTAATGGGTCGACGGAAGCCTCCGAGGACTCTTCGTATGAAAAGATGGTCGCCCTGCAACAACAGGTACGCGATGTGATTTTGGCCCATCCGGCGGTGGAAACCAGCATCGCGGGCGTGGGCGGCAACTTCGGCAGCCAGAACACCGGCTTCCTCTTCGCCCGCTTGAAGGAACGCAAGGACCGGCCGCCGGCCCAGGAGGTGATCAACCAACTGCGTCCCCAATTGGCGAAGATCCCAGGCATTAACACCTTCCTGCGCATGCCGCCGCTCATCACCATCGGTGGCCAGCAGGGCCGCGCGCTGTACCAGGTGTCGCTGCAGGATGTGGACACCAAGGCGCTTTATCAGTTCTCGCCGAAGTTTGAAGGGAAACTGCGCACGCTGCCGCAGATCATGGACGTGGTCAGCGATCTGCGCTTGTCCAACCCGCGATTGCAGATCGACATTGATCGCGATAAGGCGCTTTCGGTCGGCGTGACGCCGGAGACCATCGCCAACACGCTGTTCAGCGCCTATGGCAACCGGCAGGTATCGACGATCAACACGGCGTCGAACGAATACTACGTGATTCTGGAGGTGTTGCCGGAGTACCAGACGGATCCGGAGAAGCTGTCCAAGCTTTATGTTCGCTCCAGTTCCGGGAAGCTGGTGCCGCTGGCCGCGGTAACGCGCATGGTGACGGGTGTCTCGCCGCTGAGCGTGAATCACGTGGCGCAGTTGCCATCGGTGACGATCAGCTTCAACCTGCGTCCGGGCGCGGCGCTGGGTGACGCCGTAACGGCCATCCAGGACGCGGCCGAGGAAGTGGGCCTCCCGAGCACGACCAACCTTGCCTTCCAGGGCACCGCGCAGGCATTTCAGGATTCGGTGCGGGGTCTGACGATGCTGCTAGTCGTGGCCGTGCTGGTCATCTACCTGGTGCTGGGCGTGCTTTATGAAAGCTTCATCCACCCGGTGACGATTCTTTCGGGCCTGCCATCGGCCGGCCTTGGCGCATTGCTGACATTGCAATTGTTCAACATGGAGTTGAACCTGTATGCGTTCGTCGGCCTGATTCTGTTGATCGGCATTGTGAAGAAGAACGCCATCATGATGATCGACTTCGCCATTGATGCGCGGAATCAGGAGATGGCGGTGTCGGCCGAAGAAGCCATCTATCAGGGCTGCATGTTGCGCTTCCGGCCGCTCATGATGACGACCATGGCCGCGCTGTTGGGCGCTTTGCCGATCGCGATCGGATTGGGCGCGGGGGCGGAAGCCCGGCGTCCTTTAGGTCTGGCGGTGGTTGGCGGTTTAATGGTGTCGCAGGTGTTGACGCTGTATTTGACGCCGGTGGTTTACATCTACCTGGAGCGGTTGGAGACGTGGCTGCGGGGTGGGAAGCGCACCGCGCCCGCGCCATCGCCGGGCTTCGCCGACTAAAGTTGCGATTTGGCGTAAAAGGCATCCAGCCATGCGAACCACCCGTGGGATCGCGGGGCATCCGGATTGCTAGAATACGCATATTTCATGCATCGCCGACTTGTTTGCCTGACCTTGGTTCTGCTCGTTACGGTGGCCTGCTCGCGCAAGAGCCCGGAGGAGATCTCCTACTCGCCGCAGGATTCGCTGAAGACCATGAAGCTCAGCGATGACTTCCACGTGGAGTTATTCGCGCATGAGCCCGACGTGCTGAGCCCTGTGGAGTTGGCGTTCGATGAGGACGGCCGCGCCTATGTGGCCGAGATGCTCGACTATCCGGACGACCCGCCCAAGGGCAAGCCGGCCCGGTCGCGCATCCGCTTACTGGAGGACAACGACGGCGACGGTAAGTTTGAGAAGACCACGCTGTTCGCGGAAGAGGTGTTGGCCGTCAGCGGCATCATGCCGTGGAAAGGCGGCCTGCTGGCGGGTAGCGCACCCGACATCCTGTGGCTGAAGGATACCAATGGTGACGGCAAGGCCGACGTTCGCAAGGTGCTGTACACGGGCTTTCCGCGCGTCAACCAGGAAGGCCGCATCACGAATCCGCGGCTTTCGGTGAACAACTGGATTTATTGGGCCAACCTCGGCTCAGACGGCAAGATCACCTCGCCCGATCATCCGGAAAACGGCACCGTGCTGGTGCGCGGCACCGACTTCCGGTTCGACCCCATCGGCGGCAAGCATGAGCCGGCCAGCGGCCCCACGCAGTACGGCACGGCGATGGACGATTGGGACAATCGCTTTATTACGCAGAACACCACGCACATCCGCCACGTCGTGGTGCCGATGGATTACGTGACCCGGGCGCCGTTGTTGGAAGTGCGCGCCGTGGCCCAGGACATCTCCGATCACGGGCGCCCGTCGGCGCCGATGTTCCCTTTGACCGGACCGCAGGAATGGCGCAAGATGCGCACCGCGCTCCGCCAGCAGCGCTATGACGAGAACAAGCTGAACCGGACCGAACAGTTGGAGGGCTGGTTCACGGCGGCATCGGGCGGCACCATCTATACGGGCGATGCGTTCCCACAGGAGTACGTGGGCAACGTGTTCACCGGCGACGTCAGCGGCAATCTGATTCATCGCGACGTACTCAGCCAGGACGGGGCCACTTTCAAAGCCAGCCGCGCGAAGGATAAGGTGGAGTTCCTCGCCTCCACCGACGTCTGGTTCCGCCCCTGCAACTTCGCCAATGCGCCGGACGGCAATCTTTACGTGATGGATATCTACCGCCAGGTGATCGAGACACCGGAGTCCATCCCGGAGGAGATCCGCAAGAAGCTGGATTTCTATAAGGGCGATACGATGGGCCGCATCTTCCGCATTGTGCCGAACAACCCGCGCCGCAAGGGCAACCTGAAGCCGGGGATGAGCAAGCTGAGCAGCACGGAACTGGTAGCGCACCTGGCAAATGCCAACGGCTGGCATCGCACCACCGCGCACCGGCTGCTGCTGGAACGCCAGGATAAAGCCGCTATTCCGGCTCTGCAGGCGATGGCGAACAATGCGCAGTCACCCGAAGGCCGCGTGCGGGCGCTGTACCTGCTGCAGTCGCTGGGCGGACTGGATACGCCGCGCGTTGTGGCGGCGATGAAGGATAGCGACGCACGCATCCGCGGGCATGCGCTACGGTTGGCCGAAAAGGACATGAACCGCAGCAAGGAACTGGCGGATCTGGTGGTGAAGGCCGCCGCGGATAGCGATTCGCAG
>CAYLPH010000123.1:0-16738 GCA_964385495.1 uncultured Candidatus Solibacter sp. | reverse complement strand
AATGCCTTCATTACCGCCAAGACACCCGGTGGCCGCATGGTGGAAACCGATGACCGCAACGGCACTGTTCCAGCGGCGCGCAAGGAGCCGATCTATCGTGGCAAGCAGACCGTCGTGGAGGACCGCTACCTCACCGATGTCTTCACCGAAGAGGGCGTGCAGTTCATCGACCGCAACCGCGGCAACCCCTTCCTCCTCTACATGGCCTATAACGCCATCCACACGCCGCTGCACACGCTCGACAAGTATGTTGCCCGCGTTGCGCACATCCAGGAAGAGAAGCATCGCCTGCTGGCTGCCATGACGGTCGCGCTGGATGACGGTGTCGGCCGCATCATGGCCAAACTGCGCGAGCACAACCTGGAGCGCGATACCATCGTCGCCTTCCTCAGCGATAACGGATGCCCCGAGCATACCGGCGCCGGCACTAACGGCCCGCTCAACGGCGAGAAGGTGACGTACTACGAAGGCGGCATCCGCGTGCCATTCCTGCTCCACTGGCCCGGCAAGGTGCCGGCGGGGAAGGTTTATCGGAACCCCGTGGTCTCCCGCGACATCGCGCCCACCTTCCTCGCCGCCGCCGGCGTTGATCCCAAGGTCGCCTTCGATGGGGTCGACCTGCTGCCCTACGTCAACGGCGCCAAGCCCGGCGAACCGCACCCGGTGCTCTACTGGCGCGGCGGCAAGGCCCGTGCCGTCCGCAAAGGCAAGTGGAAACTGGTGGAGTTTGGCGACCACTACTCCAAGCTCTACGACCTCTCGAAAGACCTCGGCGAACATGACGATGTCTCCTCGAAGAACCCTGAGGTGCTCAAGGAACTCCGCGGTCTCTGGCAGCGGTGGAGCAAACAGATGATGGCGCCGCGCTGGCCGCCCCGCTACCGCGAGCTCACGGTCAACGGCGAAAAGTTAAACTGGGAACTCTGAACATGTTGCTACGCACGCTCGCCCTGCTACTGGCGATTCTGCCGGCATTCGCCGCCGATCCGCTCGACGGCTTCGACACCTTCGTCCAATCCGCCATGCAGCAATTGCAAGTGCCCGGCGCCGCGGTCGGGGTGATGGTGGATGGCAAGGTCGTGCTTGCTAAAGGCTATGGCGTGCGCGGCGTTAAGGAACGCCAGCCCGTCACCACCGAAACACTGTTCGCTGTCGGCTCCGTCACCAAGTCTTTCACCGCCACCGCGCTCGCGACGTTGGTAGCGGAAGGCAAACTCGATTGGGACAAGCCGGTGCGCGAGTACCTGCCGTGGTTCCGGCTGCATGATCCGCATGCCAGCGAACTCATTACGATCCGCGACATGCTCAGCTATCGTGGTGCTCAACAACGTGGCTAGTGCACTGCCGAATGTTGTCGCGGCCGAAGCGGCCGACCGCCTGTTGAGCGTCAAGGGACCCGACCGCCTCGCCGAACTGCGCGCATCCCGCCCTTCCCGCCGCTCCGGCACGCCTGCGGTCCCCAATACCAAGCCGGCTCTGGCCCTGGCCGATTACACCGGCACATACCAACATCCCGCCTTCGGCGATGTTCGCATCGAAGCGGACGGCGATGGCTTGAAGGCCGTCTTCAACGCTGCCTCGCTTTCCTTGAAGCATCATCATTACGACACGTTCTCCACATCCGTGGGCTTGGCGCGCTTCTCCATCGACGAACACGGAAAGCCTTCGACGGTGTATCTGCCGGTAGAGTCCGCCGTACCCGCGCTCGCCTTCGTCCGCCGCTGACCGGGACCACTTCGCTAAACTAGAAGTTTTCCCTCCCACATGTTGGACCAACAACTGGAATCACTTGCCGCCTCCACGCGGGACCGTATCCTGGCCGCTGCCACCAGCGACCAACTGGAAGCCGTTCGCGTCGAAGTGCTGGGCCGCAAAGGTACGCTGGCCGAGATCAGCAAGGGCATGGGCAAGCTCACGCCCGACGAACGCAAGCGCATCGGCCAACTGCTGAATGCCGCGAAGACGGATCTCGAAGCCGCGCTCGAGTCGCGCCAGAAGCAGTTCGCCGACGCCGCACTGAACGCGCGGCTGGAAGCCGAATGGATCGATGTCACCCTCCCCGCGCCCGGTCCTCGCCCCGGCTCTCTCCACCCGCTCACGCAGATCCAGCAGGAACTCGAAGACCTGTTCACATCCATGGGCGTCGCCGTCCTCGATGGGCCGGAGGTCGAATCCGAGTACAACAATTTCGATGCCTTGAATATCCCGCCGGATCATCCGGCACGCGACATGCAGGATACCTTTTGGCTGGCCGATGGCAACGTGCTGCGGACCCACACGTCGCCCGTCCAAGTACGCGGCATGGCCAAACTCGGACCGCCGCTGCTCATGATCGCCCCCGGCCGCGTCTTCCGCAACGAAGAGGTCGACGCCAGCCATGAGCACACCTTCTATCAATTGGAGGGCATGATGGTGGGCCGCGATGTCTCCATCGCCACCATGCTCTACTTCATGAAGCTGCTGCTGCGCCACATTTTCGGCCGCGAAGTAACGGTGCGCCTGCGCCCTGGCTTCTTCCCCTTCGTCGAACCTGGCTTCGAACTTGATATCCAATGCCTGATCTGCGGCGGCCCCGGCTGCCCGGTCTGCAAGCACAGCGGCTGGGTGGAACTGATGCCGTGCGGCCTGGTCCACCCCAACGTCCTCCGCATGGGCGGCATCGACCCCGAGCAGTGGAGCGGCTTCGCGTTCGGCCTGGGACTCACCCGGCTGGTCATGATGCGCTACGGCATCGACGACATCCGCCACCTGCAGTCCGGCGACCTGCGTTTCCTGCGCCAATTCTGAACCGAGGCCTAACCCATGAAATTCTCTTACAACTGGATGGCCGAACTTGTCTCCGGCCTGGAAGCGACGCCGCTGGAATTGATGCGGCTGATTACCATCAAGACCGCCGAATGCGACGGCGTGGAACCTTTTGGCGAACACCTGGCCAAGGTTGTCGCGGTACGTGTGCTGGAAGCCGAGAGCATCCCCGGCGGCCACAATCGCAAGGCCTTGATCGATGCGGGGGCGCTGGGGAAGCAGACGGTGATCTGCGGCGCTCCCAACTGCCGCGCCGGCATCACGACGGCCTGGGTGCCGCCCGGCACGTCTTTGGACGGCAAACAAATCGGGCGGCGAATGTTTGATGGGGTGGAGAGCGCGGGCATGCTCGCCAGTGCCGCCGAACTCGGCATCAATAAGGACAACGCCGGCATTGTTGAACTCGCCGATCTGCCGCCCGGCACGCCGCTGCCTCGCCTCACCCCCGATCACGTCATCGAAGTCGACAATAAATCGCTGACGCATCGCCCCGACCTGTGGGGCCATCACGGCATGGCTCGCGAAGTGGCCGCCATCACGGGCGCTAAACTGCTGGAGCCCGCTGATCTCAGCCTCATTCCCACCACGCCATCGCCGGTGGCCGTCAGCATCGAAGACCTGCAACTGTGCCCGCGTTACAGCGCCCTGCTGTTTGAGAACGTCACCGTACAGCCGTCGCCCCTCTGGCTCCAGCATCGCCTGCAAGCCGTCGGCCTGAACCCCATCAACAACATCGTCGACGTCACCAATTTCGTCATGGCCGAGTTGGGCCAGCCCATGCACGCCTTCGATGCGGACAAGCTTGCCAGCCCCGCCATTTACGTCCGCAACGCGCACCAGGACGAAAACTTCACGGCGTTGAACGGCGAGACGTACACCCTTTCGCCCGCCTCCCTGGTGATTGCCGACGCGAAGGGCGCCATCGCGCTCGCCGGTGTCATCGGCGGCATGGACAGCGCTATCGGCGACGGCACCACGCGCCTGCTACTGGAAAGCGCCAACTTCCATGCAGCCAGTATTCGCCGCACCTCGTCGCGTCTCAAACTGCGCACCGACGCCAGCATGCGTTTCGAGAAATCGCAGGATCCGGTGAACACCGTGCGCGGCATCGCCCGAGCCATCGAACTGCTGCGCGAGGTGTCGCCGGGTATTCGCATTGTGGGCGGCCTGGCCGATGCGGCCGCGCCTTCCAAACCCGCGCCCGTCATCGAACTTCGCATGGACTGGCTCCTTCGGAAGCTTGGCCGTTCCATTGAAGCCGCCCAGGTCCGAAACATTCTCGAAGCTCTGCGTTTCGAGGTGAAGGATGCCGCCGAAGGTATCTTCGAAGTCACCGTACCAAGCTGGCGCGCCACCAAGGACATCTCCATCAAGGACGACCTGGTGGAAGAAGTGGGCCGCATGATCGGCTATGCCACCATCGACCCGGTGGCCCCGTTGGTACCGACGCAACCGCCCGCCGATAATCCGCGCCGCCGCCACTTCCGCGCCCTCCGCGCTTTGGCTGCCGCTGAAGGCTATACCGAGGTCTACAACTACTCGTTCCTCAGCGAGGAGACCGCGCAGCGTTTCGGCCTGCCGCTGGATTCCTACATCAAAGTGGCGAATCCCATCTCGGCTGATCAGGGATTGCTCCGCATCAGCTTGGTGCCCGGCATCTGGCGCAACATCATCGAGAACAGCAAATACTTCGACCGGTTCCAACTGTTCGAGATCGGCCACGAGATCCACAAGCACAATGGGCCGCTGGCCAACGAAGCGCCGCACCTGGTGGCCGCTGTCTACGAACGCCACGGCGACACCGGCCCATTCTATGAAGCCAAGCGCCTGGCGTGCTGTATTCTGCCGGGCTGTGAGACGCGCCCCGCTGCCGCGCAACTGCATGAGCATCCCTCGCGTGCCGCCGAAGTCGTGTGGCGCGGGCATCTCGCCGGGCGCCTCTTCGAGTTCCACCCGAACTTCGTCACCGGCCGCGCCGCCGCCTTGGATCTGGACATCGCCGCCATCGAAGCTATCGGACCCATGGAGAAACGCTACCAGCCGGTGCGCCGCTTCCCCTCGAGCGAGTTCGACCTCTCGGTGATCTCCGCCAAGCGCGCGCTGGTAGGCGAAATCGAATCGCGCATTATCAGCTTCGCCGGGCCCATGCTGGAGTCCATCGCCTTCCTGCGCCAGTACGAAGGAGCGCCTCTGCCCGAAGGCAGCAAGAGCGTTTCGTTTCAATTGAGCGTCGCCGCCCGCGACCGCACACTGGCCAGCGAGGAAGTGGCGGGCATTCGCGATACGATCATCAACGGCATGCGCGGCCTTGGCTATGACATGCGCGTCTGAGCCCCGTTGCATAATGATTCCATGCACCGTGCCGTCTCTCGCGTCCTGGCGTGGTTCGCTTTGTGGACCGGCATCGGCCTGTTCTTCAGCACACAACTCTACTTGATTAACGCCGCGCTCTACCGCCGCCGGATCGATTGGGCGGAGGCCGTGATCGGGACGCTGCCCGAGTGGTGGTTGTGGTTCCTGCTAACTCCGGCGGTGTTGTGGATGGCAAGACGCTTCCGCTTCGAGCGCGCCATGTGGTGGCCGGCGGCGATAGTGCACCTGATTGCCGGATGTTTGCTATCCATCCTCCTGCTGGCCCTGTTCGCCGCGTTGTGCCAATCCATGGGATGGGCAATCTCGGGGAATCCAACGTTCGCATCCAAGCTTTGGTTCCTGTTCTCGGTGAAGTTTCACTGGGACGTGCTGACGTATGCGATGGTCGTCGCGGTGGTACAAGCGTCTGATTATTACCGTAAGTTCCAGGAACGGGAAGCGCTGCTGGCGAGGGCGCAGTTGAATGTCTTGAAGAGCCAGTTGCATCCGCATTTCCTGTTCAATTCGCTGCATGCCACCATGGCGCTGATACGCCGCGACCCGCCCGCCGCCGAGCGTATGATCATGCGATTGAGCGAACTGCTGCGGGCCACGCTGGAATCCAGCGGGGAGCATGAAGTGCCGCTCAAACAGGAGATTCGTTTCCTCGAGCAGTATCTGGAGATTGAGCGCACGCGCTTTGCCGACCGTCTGAACGTAAGCATGGAGATCGATCCGCAAGCGTTGGAGCTGCCCGTGCCAAACATGATCCTGCAACCACTGGTGGAGAACGCAGTGAAGCATGGCATCTCACCGAGGGCCGCCAAAGGCACCATCGTAGTCCGCGCGCGACGCGACAACGGCCACCTGCGGCTGGAAGTCATCGACGACGGCGTGGGGCTCGGGCCCGGCCCGGTACGGGAAGGCATCGGGCTGTCCAACACCCGCGAGCGTCTCCGCCAACTGTACGGCGAGCGGCAGAAGCTACAACTGTTCGCCCCGCCTGAGGGTGGTTTCACGGCTTGCATGGAGATCCCCACCAAGAACTGATGCCGCGCTGGAAGGTGTTGATTGTCGACGATGAGCCGCTTGCCCGCGACTGGCTCCGCGGTCTGCTCGAGGCCCAGGCCGACTTCGAAGTGGTGGGCGAGGGCGGCTCCGGCGTCGATGCCGTGGAGAAGTCCGCCGCCCTTCAGCCGGATGTGTTGTTCCTGGATGTGCAAATGCCCGAACTCGACGGCCCCGGCGCTCTCGAAGCCATGGGCGCGGATCGTCCGCCGCATGTGGTCTTCGTGACCGCCTATGACCGGTTTGCCCTGAGAGCCTTTGAGCTGCATGCGCTGGACTACCTGCTCAAGCCCTTCGATAGCGAGCGGCTGGACAGGACCCTCGACCGCATCCGCAAGCAGCGCACTGCCTCCCCCCATGCCGGCGCCGACCTGCCGAGGAAGATCGAGGCGCTGCTCGAAAGCCTGCAGCCGCAGCGCACGTTCGCAGGACGTATTGCCGTCAAGGATGGCGGGCGCGTGACGTTCGTCAAGGTGGCCGAGGTGGATTGGGTGGAAGCCTACGGCAACTATGTCAAACTGCATGTTGGCGCCGCGACGCACCTGCTCACCCAGACCATGACCGGCATGGAGCAGCGCCTGCCTCCCGATCAGTTCCTCCGCATCCACCGCTCCACGCTGGTGAACGTCGACCGCATCGCCGCCGTCGAGCCGATGTTTCACGGTGAGTATGCCGTGCGCCTGCAGGACGGCACCGAACTGACGCTGACGCGCACCTACCGCGAGCGGTTGCAAAGCCTCATCGATCGCTTTTCGTAGAATAGGAACATGTCGACCAGTCCCGCCGCCCGGTTCACCGAAGAGCAGTATCTGGAGATGGAGCGAATCGCCGAGTACAAGAGCGAGTTCGACAATGGCGAGATTATCTCGATGGCGGGGGCGAGCTTCGAGCATATCAACGTCGCCGCGAATCTCTTTCGGGAACTCCAGGACCGGCTGCGCGCTACCAGCTACCGTGCCTTCATGGGCGATTGCCGGATCAAGATCAACGACGGAGTTGCCCACCTCTATCCCGATATCGCGATCTTCCATGGCGCACCAGAGTTTGCCGACCAGCATCGCGATAGCTTCATGAACCCCTCCATCATTGTCGAGGTTCTGTCGCCATCTTCCGCGCGGTACGATCTCGGTCGCAAGTTCCGGCGTTATCGAAAGCTCAGCAGTTTGCGCGGTTACATCCTCGTCTTCACGGATGCTGTAGCGGTGCAGTCGTTCGTCCTGCGTGAGCCTCACTGGACTCTGAGCTTTTATCAGGGCCGTGAAGCCGTCCTCCCCATCGAAGCCGCCAACGTCGAGATCCCGCTCTCCGCCATCTACGCCAACGTCGACATCACCGAAGAGCTTGACTGACTGCTGCCAGCCTCGCCCGCGCCTCCGCGAAGTCCGGCTGCAAGCGAATCGCCTCGCGAAACGCCGCCGCGGCCTGTTCCCGTTTCTCCATGGCCTGATACGTCGCGCCTAGGTTGTACCAGGTCAGCGAGTGATCGGGGCGCGTCTTGCGGCAGCGCTCCAGCCATCCCAACGCCCGCTCGTAATTGCCTTCGGTAGCCGCCGCGATCGCCAATGTGTTCAACGCCCCGGCATGCGTTGGCTCCAACGCCACTGCCTTCTCCAGCACCGCCACCGCCTCCGCCCGCCGCCCCAGCCGGTATAACGCGTTGCCCAACGCCGCCATCACCGGCACATCCCCCGGGTCCCGCTGCAACTGACGCCGGTACAGCGCCACCGCCTCCTCATCCGGCGCCTGGATGTTCGCAATCCCCAACGACACCTCATCCGCCGGCGTGTAGAACGGAATCACCTTGCCGCGATACGGCTCGGAAACCTCGCGCTCCGGATTCGTGAACCGCGGCCTGCGCTGGATCCAGTGATCCGTCACCGTGACGTGAATCGCATCGGACGGCTTCCGCTTCGGCATATGGCAACCGGCGCAATCGGCGCCCGCCGTTCTCTCATGTTCCGAACCACTCGCATGGCACTGCCTGCAAGACGCTACCTTCACCGCCGCGCTATGCGGATCATGGCAAGTGGTACACGTCATCTTCCCGCCCGATTGTTTGAAACATTCCGACTGCAACATGCGATAGCCCGCATGATTCACTTCAAACCGCCCTTCCGGCGGGTCGGCGCGATCAAAGTACGTCTTATACGCCGCCAGCGGTTCTCCCGGCCGGTAGGAGTAAACGTCGCGCTTCGGCTGCCGGATAGAATCCATGATCCCCATCGACACCGTCTCCAGATGGCACTGGAAGCACACCTCCCGCTGGCGGTCCGGCGCCAGCCGGGAAGGATTCACGATGTTGCCGCGTCCTGGCTTGGCCAGATGCGCCGACACGGGCCCATGGCAACGCGCGCAGTCGATGGCGCGGGGCGGGGAACCGGCCTTCTCCGGATAGGCCGCATGGCAAAACAGGCACGCCGGACTGATCTCGCGCCGCACGTCGAAGTGGTCCGGGCGGTCGTACCCCGGCGACATCGCCAGCCCGCCGACCTCCCGGTACCAACTCAGCGGCAACTCCAACAAAACCCCCGCCGGAGTGCGATGGGCGTACGTTACCGCATGGTTACCGGAACCAATCCCAAAGGCCACATCCTTCTCGATCTCATTCACGCGCGTCCCGCCGGCGCCCATCTGCCAGCGCCGCATCACCCCATCCCGTACCTCGTAATGCCGGTTCGACAGCTTGTGATAGAAGTTGCCCGCCAATGACAAAGGCCGCTCCTTGATGGAGCGGCCCATGCCGGTTTTGAGATAAGCGCCGACGATGGCGGCGTGGCATGGCCGGCACGGCGCGGTTTGCGCGGATGCTATCTGCGCGAACCAGCACAGCGCGGCCAGCCACGCCCTCATCGCATTAGAACTGCAGCCGTCCGCCGACCATCATGCTGCGCGGATCGCGAGCCGAAGTCACGCGGCCGAACGTGGAAGGCGTGGCAAACGACGTTCCCACACCCGCCCACTGCGTATGGTTGAACAGGTTGTAGGCCTCCGCGCGCACCTCAAAGCGCATCCCCTCGCGGATCTGGAAATACTTCATGAACGTGGCGTCCACCTGATTCCAGCCCGGACCCGACAGGATGTTGCGGCCCACCGGCGAGAACGTGCCCAGCGTTGGTTCCGAATAGACGCCTGCGTTGAAGAAGCGCGTGACGGAACGCTCGCTGCGCGACAGCACGGGGCTGCCGGAAGCCGCCGGACGTTGGCGCGTGGCCGTGCCCACGCCGGCGTTATCGCGGCCCAACTCCGGGCTGATCGGCAGACCGGTGCGGGCCGTGTAGATGCCCGAGATCTGCCAGCCGCCGAAGGCGTAGCCGAGAACGTCCTTGCGTCCCTTGAGGAAGGGAATGTCGTACACCACGCTGCCGATGAAGTTGTGCGTGGCGTCGAAGCTGGCGCGGGCGCGTTCCCCGCGGGCGTTCTGCGTGTTCGGATAGAAGCCATAGATGCCGCCGGTGTAGTCGGCGTTGTCGATGGCCTTCGACCACGTGTAGGAAACCTGGAACAGCAGACCCTTGGAGAAGTTGCGGTTCAACGATGTCTGCAGGCCATGGTAATTGGAGGCGTAGCTTTGCTCGCGATGGTTGATCACGCCCCAACCCCTGTACGGACGCAGTTGGTTGGCGTTCTGCCGGCCCTGGGCGATGAGCGGATTGGGCAGCGGCTGGTTCAGATCCTGCGTGCGCATGAAGTGAATGCCGCGGCTGCCCGAGTAGCCGATTTCCAGCACCATGTTATTCGTCAGCCCATGCTGGATGTTGAGATTCCACTGCTGTGTATAGGGCGTGAGCTGATTGGTGTCGATGGAGCCCAGCGTGATGGGCAGCGTGAAATCGCGCGTGCTGCCGCCGCCCGGATTCGATAGCAGCGTGTTCTCGATGGTCTGCAGTTCCGAGAAGGGCGGGTTGCCCGACATCAGAATGAAGGCTCCCAGAATCTCGCGGCTGTAGAACAGCCCGTAGCCGCCGCGCACGGCAGTCCGCCCATTCCCGAACATGTCGTAAGCGAAGCTGAAACGCGGCGCGAAATTGCGCTTGCTCGTCTTCCAAAACGCCGTGGGATCCACCAGTCCGTTGAAGCGGTTGCCCGTCCCGCCCCGCGGAATCCGGCCGTTGGCGTCTACCGTGACCGCCTGCGCCGGGTTGTACTGGCTCGGCACAAAGGCGCGCAGCCTTTCGTTGGGTTCGCTGGCGGGCGGGAAGTAGGAGTAGCGTACGCCCAGATTCAGGGTCAGCTTGCGCGTCGCCTTCCACGAGTCGTCGACGAAGATCTCGAAGGAGTTGCGGCGATTGTCGTTGAACGCCACGGTGTCGGTCTCGTCATAGGAAGAAGCGCGGCCCAGCAGCAGGTCGGCAAACGCATCGCCACCGGTGGCCACTCCCGGTTGACGGGTGAAGCGGCCGTCGAAATTGAAGCGGCCGAACACATCGGTGTTCGTCGGCTCGAACTTGATCTCATAGGAGAACAGGAAGCCGGTCTTGATGGTGTGTTTGTCCTTGATCCAGGTGAACGTGTCGCGGAAATCGTAGATGGTCTGGTAGTTGCTCCACGGAGAGCCGGGTGCGACGGCGGCATATCCGGTGGGCGACACCGTGGGCACGCGGTCGGGCACCTTCGAGAGGTTCAACTCCGCCAGGGGGTAGGTCTGCTCGCTGTCGGCGAACAACTGCGGGATATTGATGCCCCAGGTGGAGCCGCTCAGGTCCGGTGGGAACTGCTTGATACGGTTGTGACTGCGCACCCAGTTGAAATCCATGATTAACGTCGGGCTGAACGTCGCGTTGTAGTTCACCGTCATGTTCCGCGCCGGAGTTTCGTTCTGCTGACGCAGGAACTCGAAGCCGGAGGAGGTGGCGAAGTTGTTCAGACGGAACTCCGGCGTGTAGCGCCACATCACGCGATGCTTGTCGTTGAAGATGTGGTCGACGCGGAAGTTCATCTCGTCGGTATCGTCACGGCGGCTCTGCAGGCTGAACCAATTCTGTCCCGCGGAGTTGCGGAAGTTCGGATCCGGATACATCCGGGCGTAGCCCTGGGCATTGCGGTCAATGCGGCTGGACGGGATGATGTTGCCCGGGAAGGGCTGTCCGGTGTTCGGATCGTACAGCACGCGGTTCAAGCCGCTGAAGTTGCCGCTGCGATACGCCGTCTCCGGGACCACCTGGAAGAAGCTCTGTTGCGTGCGCTCCTTGATGAAGCCGATCAACGCGAAGAAGAACGTCTTGTTTTTGCCGTTGTAGACCTTCGGAATATACACCGGCCCGCCCACCGTGAACCCATAGTCGTTGCCGCGGAACGGCGGACGCGTCGGCAGAAAGAAGTTGCGCGCGTTTAGCTTATCGTTGCGGTGGAAGTAGTACGCCGACCCATGCAGGTCATTCGTACCGCCCTTCGTAATCACGTTGAACTGCGACCCGCCACCCACGCCGAACTCCGCCGAGTAGTTGCCGCGAATCGCGCGGAACTCGGCGACGCTTTCGATATTGGGCGCCAGCGGCGTGCTCCAATTCCCCCCCGTATCCACGTTGTAGCCGCCATCCAGCAGCCACGCGTTATGCGTCGGACGAATGCCGTTCACCGCCGAGTTATTCGCCCGCCGGTCATAGGGAGTCGTCGAAACAACGCCAGGCATCAGCAGCGCGAATGGCAACACGTTGCGGCCGCGCGCCGGCAACTGGATCATATCTTTTCCGTCCAGCAACTGGGATGTCGTGCCCGTCGCCACGTTCACCGACACCGCGGCGGCTTCCACCGTCACCTGCTCGGCCAACTGGCCCACTTCCATGTTAAAGACGATTCGGCGGTTGTCGTTCACACGCAACTGCACGTCGGCGACCACGGACTTCTTAAAGCCCTGCGACTCCGCCGTGACTTCATATGTCCCAATCGGGATCAGAACGAACGAGTAAGCCCCGGACTCGTCCGACTTGGTTTCGCGGGTAAACCCGGTTCCTATGTTACGCGCACGAACGGTGGCGCCCGGAATCACGGCCGAAGAGGCATCCTGCACAATGCCGAAGATGCCGGCGGTGACTTCCTGTGACAAAGCGAACGGCGAGTACGCAGCCAGCAGTAACGCAAGCTGTAGCACTTGTTTCATCAACCAACCTCCAGGCGGGAATGGCAGTTAGTATAGCAGCCTACGATTCCCACCTGGAAGGCCAATTTGTTTACTGGCCGAAATCCCCCAATGTATCTTCTACATACAGCGTCTGGACCAATACCATCAGTGCTACGGCCAGCGGTGTCGCCAGCGCCACCCCCGCGAAACCGAACAGCAGGCCGAAGATCAGTTGCGACGCAATGGTCAATGCCGGCGGAATGTCCACCGTTCGCTTCTGTATCATCGGTGTAAAGAAGTTACCTTCTATGTTCTGCGCCGCCACGTAAAGCGCCACCACCCATAGCGCGTCCCGCCAACTGTCTGTCAACGCCAGCAGTACCGCCGGCAACGCCGCGATGATCGGCCCCAGGTTCGGAATAAAGTTCAACAGCGCCACGAGCAGCGTTAACGCCAGCGTCAGCGGCACGCCGATGATCGCTAGTCCGATCCCCGTCAGCAAGCCAATGAAGAGCATGCCTAGCAGTTGCCCGGTCAACCAGTGGCGCAGCGCCAAATGCAGCCGCCCCGCCAACTCCCGAAACCGCGGCCGCCGCTCCACCGGCGCTAGCCGCAGCGCCCCGTTCACATACGGCTTCGGGTCCGCCGCCAGGAACAGAGCCAGCACTAGGATCAGGAACAGGTTCGCCAATGCCCCCAGCGTTCCCGACACCGCGCCCGTGATCCGCGAGAACACCTTGCCCGTGCCGGACAGGATCTTGTCCAAGGCAGGGGCCTCTTCCAGCAATCCCCGCGCCCAGCCGTAGCTTGCCAACTGCGCGTTCAACTCCTCCCAGGCGCGCGGCAGCGTGTCCCGCAACTCCCGCACTTGCTCGGCCAGCCGCGGGATGAAGAGCCATCCCAGCAGGCCGAACACCCCCAACAGCACCAGCGTCGATATCGCCAGCGCCAAGCCGTGCGGCAATCCGGTGAATCGCACCAGCAGTCCGCTGGCGGTATGCAGCAGGATTGCCAGCAGAATCGCCGCGAACAGAAGTAGCAGCGCATCGGCGATCAACCACAGCACCGCCAGCCCTGCCGCCAGCAGCACCGCCTGGGTCGCGGTCCACGTCTCCCTTGTCCGCTCGAGTGTTCTCTCCACGAACCGTTAGAGATTGCACGTTCGAAATCTGCTACATTCCGCTGGACGCCCCCGCGCCCGCCGCGGTGCAGCTCACTATAATTTGTGAATGAGATCCTTCCTCGGCTTCTTGATTCTGGTGGGAGCCCTGTCCGCTCAGACCTTTAACAACGGCACCTTCCTCGGTTCCGTAACCGATCCCTCCGGCGGCGCCGTACCGGAGGCGACCGTTCGCGTCGTTCGCGAGAATCCGCCCTTGCGCCGCGAAGTCCGCACCGACTCCTCCGGCAACTACCAGGTGCCGCAGGTGCCCCCGGGCGCCTATCGCATCGAGTTCGAAAAGACCGGCTTCCAGCGCATGACGCAGGACGTCGAAATGAACGCCGCCGCGCAGGTCCGCGTTGATTCGCAACTCACCGTCGGCTCGGTCAGCGAGACCGTGAAAGTGGAAACGCGCGCCGCGCAAGTGGATGCCGCCACCGCCAATGTCGGCAGCACCATCTTCGGCTCGCAGGTGCAGGAACTCGCCCTGAACACCCGCAGCTTTACGCAATTGATGACGCTACAACCGGGCGTCAGTTCCTCCCAGGCCCAGCAGCCCGGCTTCGGCTCCAACACCAGCGTGCCGTTCTCCTTCAATGGCGGCGGCACCAGCGCCAACAACTGGACGCTCGATGGCGGCCGCAACATCGACACCTTCAACGGCAATAATCTCTCGATGGTGAACCTCGACGCCATCGCCGAAGTGCGCATCGAACGCAACGCCTACTCCGCCGAGTACGGCCGCAACGGCGGCGCCCAGGTGAACGTGGTCACCCGTTCCGGCACCAACGACTACCACGGCACGCTGTTCGAATTCTTCCGCAACGACAAGCTCGACGCCCGCAACTTCTTTGTCCGTACCCGCCCCAAGAACCGCTACAACAACTTCGGCGGCACCGTCGGCGGCCCTATCAAGAAGGACAAGCTCTTCTTCTTCCTCTCCAACGAATACCGCCGTATCTACCAGAACACCGGCGCCCGGACCTCGATCGTTCCCACGGACCAGCAACTGGCCGGCAACTTCAGCGCCACCCGCAACATCACCGATCCGCTCACCCGCCAGCCCTTCCCCGGCAACCTCATCCCCGCTAACCGCATTGACCCCAACGCAGTGGCGCTCATCCGCACCTACTATCTGCGCCCCAACTTCCAGCAGGGCAACCTTAACTTCACTTCCGCCGAACCCGACGGCACCAAGTATCGCTCCGGGCTCGGCCGCATCGATTGGAACGCGCGCGACAACTTCACGCTCTTCGCCCGCTACAACATCGATTCCACCCGCCTGCTCAGCCCCTACGGCCTGTTCGCCTCCAATCCCATGCACGCCGTGGCCGACTCCGAACAGTCCCACATCATCCGCGTCATGAACCTCTCCACCAACTGGATCATCTCACCGAACGCCGTGAACCAGATCACGTCGGCCTTCTTCCACACCTCGCTCGCTATCTCCACGGGGCCCAATGCCGCCCGCGGCCGCGAGCCTAACTTCCGCGTCCCGCGCATCTTCAATACCCCGCTGGCCGCCGGGGGCCTCATCCCCTCCATCAGC
This sequence comes from uncultured Candidatus Solibacter sp., assembly GCA_964385495.1. GTDB lineage: Bacteria > Acidobacteriota > Terriglobia > Bryobacterales > Bryobacteraceae > CADEFT01. Next base: position 1,744 of record CAYLPH010000123.1, on the reverse strand, counting down.
CTTGCCCAAGGCTACGCCGGCATCGACATCCGCTGGCCGCAGAATATCAGCGGCTACACCTGGGAACTCATCGACAACTTCTCCATCATCAAGGGCCGCCACACGCTCAAAATCGGCGGCTCCATCGACAAGGAAAACAAGAGCCAAAACCAGAGCGTTCCCAATAACAACGGCACCTTCACCTTCAACGGCAGCATCACGGGCGATGCCCTGGCCGACCTCCTTACCGGCAACGCCTTCCAGTACACGGAAAACTCCAACCACATCTTCGGCGTCTCCCGCTGGACCAACCTGTCCGGCTACGTGCAGGATCAGTTCCGCGCCACCAACCGCCTGACCCTCAACTACGGCCTGCGCTACGAATTCTACGAACCGGAAAAGGATAGCGACGGCAACTTCAGCTTCTTCCTGCCGTCCCGCTACGACCGTTCGAAGGCTCCCACCATCCTGCCCGCCAATGGCCAGATCGTGACGGGCACGCAGAACTTCGATAACGGGGTGGTTGTGGCCGGCACCGCCAATGCGCCCTTCGGCAAAGCCGTGACCGACAGCCGCTACAACACCTTCGCCCCGCGCGGCGGCTTCTCACTCGCCCTTGGCAAGGCCAACGACACCGTGGTCCGCGGCGGCTTCGGCATGTTCCACGACCGTTGGAGCCAGTTCGTCTCCGCCGTCCGCAACAACTGGCCCTTTAACCAGGCGGCCTCTATCTTCGGCACCAACTTCTCCAACCCCGGCCAAGGCGAGCGCCGTATCTTCCCCATCGCGCTCACCAACTTCAACTCGCCGTGGGAGATTCCTTACTACATGAAATGGTCGCTCGGCGTCCAGCGGCAGTTGCCCGGCGAGATCCTGGCCGATGTGGCCTACGTCGGCTCGCGTGGCGTCGCGCTGGCCCGCATCCGCGATATCAACCAGCCTCGGGCCAATGCCGATATCGCCGCCGGGCGGCTGAACGTCAACGCCGCCCGGCCCTATCCGGGCTTCGCTACGATCAACACCTACGAAACCAGCGGCAACTCCGTCTATCACTCGCTGCAGGCTTCGGCCACCCGTCGTTTCTCGCGCGGCTTCTCGCTCCAAGGGTCGTACACCTGGTCGAAGTCGCTCGACAACAACGTCACCCCGCTCAATTCGTACGCCGATAACCGCATGGAGCGCGCCCTGTCCACCTTCGACCGGACCCATGTGCTGGTGCTCAGCTATGTCTACGAACTGCCGTTCCTCAAGAACAACACCGGCTTTGCGGGCAAGGTGCTGGGCGGCTGGCAGCTTTCCGGCATCTCGCGCTTTGAAAGCGGCAACCCGCTCACCATCACGGTTCCCGGCGACCGTGCCGGTGTCGGCGGCGGCGCGCAACGCCCGGACCTGCTCGGCCCCATCACTCTGGAGAAGCAGCAACTGCGCTGGTTCCGCACCGATGTGTTTGGGACGCCTGCTCTCGGCACTTTCGGCAATGCCGGCCGCAGCCTTATTCGCGGCCCTGGCATCAACAACTGGGACGTCTCGTTCAGCAAGCGGACCAACGTTACCGAACGTGTCGCGCTCCAGTTTCGCGCCGAGTTCTTCAATCTGTTCAATCACACACAATGGGCCGGCGTAGGCACGGGGGTGGGTGCAGCCACCTTCGGCCAGGTGACCTCCGCCCGCGACCCGCGTATTACCCAGTTAGGCTTGCGGCTGTTGTTTTGATATGGAGCGACCTGTCAAGAGCGTCTAGAGCGCCGATGTGTTTTCCTTTCTA
>CAYLPH010000122.1:0-16881 GCA_964385495.1 uncultured Candidatus Solibacter sp. | reverse complement strand
CCGTTCCTGAACTTCCTGTACCCCACCGACATCTTCCCCTTCACCGACCTGCCGCAGACCGATGCCGATACCGGCCTTACCGATTCCGTGCTGGCGAAGGCCGCCGCCGATAAGGTGGCCCCGAAGATCTTCTACACCAACGGCTCCTATGAGTATTGGGGCCGCGCTGCGTCTTTAGTTCACACATCGCTGGACGGCAAGTCGGACTTCGGGCCCAGCCCGGACACCCGTATCTATTTCCTGGCTGGATCGCAGCACGGCCCCGGCAGCTTCCCGCCGGCGAGGCGCAACACGGTGAACCTCGCCAACCCCAACGACTATCGCTTTGCGATGCGCGGCCTGCTCGCCGGGCTGCAAGGCTGGTTGAAGGATGGTAGGGAGCCCGCGCCTTCCGCCTATCCGCTGGTATCGGCGCGGCAGCTCACGGCTCATACTTCGATTCCGTTTCCCAAGGTCCCCGGCGTGACGTTGCCCAAGCGGGTGCAGATGGCCTGGCGCGCCGACTATGGCCCCGAGTTCCGTTCGCACGGCATCGTGACCAATGAGCCGCCGAAGTTGGGCAAGCCCTTCGCGGTGCTGGTTCCGCAGGTGGACCCTGACGGCAATGAGACCAGCGGTATCCGTCTGCCGGAGTTGCAGGTGCCGTTAGCCACCTACACCGGCTGGAACCTGCGCGATGCGGGCATCGGCGGCGCCGGCGAATACTTCAACATGGTGGGCAGCTTCCTGCCGTTCCCCAAGACGAAGGCGGAACGCGCTGCCCGCCGCGATCCGCGGCTGTCTATTGAAGAGCGTTACCCCTCGCGTGAGGCGTATCTGGCGAAGATCGGCGAATCGGCACGAAGCCTTGCCGCAGCCGGTTACATCTTGAACGAAGATGTGCCGGCGTTGGAGGCGCGGGCCCAAAAACAGTGGGATGCGCTAGCGCGGTAAGCGCGCCATCTGCGAACCTGTACGTATGGGTCCAACTATGGATGCGCCCAAGGCCAGTGTGCCCGGCGTGAAGAATTTCGTCACCATCGGTTCGGGTAAAGGCGGGGTTGGGAAGACCACGGTATCGGTGAACGTGGCGCTGGCATTGGCGGCCATGGGCAACAAGGTTGGCCTGCTCGACGCAGATGTCTATGGCCCAAACGTGCCGCGTATGATGGGGATCAACGAGGCGCCGATGGGATCGGGCGAACGCATTCGTCCTCTGGAGAACCATGGGGTGAAGCTGATGTCCATGGGCTTTTTGAACCCTGGAGACAAGCCTGTGATCTGGCGTGGTCCGATGCTGCATAGCGTAATGCAGCAGTTCGTGCGGAATGTCGAGTGGGGCGAGCTGGACTATCTGATTGTCGACTTGCCACCGGGTACTGGTGACGTTTCGTTGTCCCTGGCGCAGACTACGGCGATTACTGGCGCCGTGGTCGTTACTACGCCCTCTGACGTTGCGCTGGAAGACGCCCGCAAGGCCGTTCACATGTTCCGCCAACTGCGGGTGGAGATGCTGGGTCTGGTAGAGAATATGAGCTACCTGATTGCGCCGCAATCGGGCGAGCGTATCGACGTGTTCGGCCAGGGCGGCGGCAAGCTGACCGCGCAGCAGATGCAGGTCCCGTTCCTGGGGGAATTGCCCCTGGTGCCCGCGGTGCGTATCGGTGGCGATACCGGTAGTCCGGTGACCTTGCGTGGCGAATCCGAGCCGGCGGCCAAGCCGTTTTTCGAGCTGGCCCGGACCATTGCCAGCCGCGCCGCCGAAGCGAGCGCACGCAAAGGTCCGAGCCTCTCGGTGCAAGACTAGCTTCCCGAAGCAGCGCCGATGCCGGCCGCCGCGGCCATCGTACGAACCGTGTACGACGGCTCCGGCGCCGGGTAGCCCGCTTCGCCGAACGCCTCGCGAATGACCTTGTTCGTATCGAAGTAGACCTGCCAGTAGTTGTCGGTGTGCGTGTACGGCCGCACCGCCAGTACCGGGCCGACCAGGTTGAACGTCAGAATCTCGACGTCCGGCCCCGGCTCCGCCGCCACGTTCGGGATCTTCGCGAGTCGGTCCTTCAAAAGGCGGATAGCGGCGTTGGCGTCGACGCTGCCGTTCAACTGCGCCAACAGATCCACGCGCCGATACGCCGTGGCCGAGTAATTCTGGATGGTATCGCCGAAAATGCGATTGTTGCCGATAATGGTGGTGACGTTATCCGGTGTGAGCAGGGTTGTGGCGAATAGGCCGATCTCCTTCACCGTGCCGGTTTGCCCTCCCGCCGTGATGTAGTCGCCCTTCTTGAACGGGTGCAGGATGATCAGGAAGACGCCTGCCGCGAAGTTCGCCAGCAGACCGGCCCACGCCGCGCCGATGGCCACACCCGCCGCCGCTAGTAGGGCAGCGAACGAGGTCGTTTCCACGCCAAAGTAGCCGAGGATGGCGACGACCAAGGCGATGTTCAGAATCACCGACACCGTCGATGCGATGTAGGTGAGCAGCGTCGGCTCCAGTTTCTGCCGCTCCATGGCCGCCGAGATCACGCGAATCACCATGTTGATCAGCCAGCGGCCGATCATGTAGAGGATCAGCGCTCCCAGCACCTTCAAGCCGACGTTGGTTCCCGTGGCGATAACGGTGTCGGTGATCTTCTGCAAGTCGAAATTCATAGGCAATACCTCCGGCCTGTAATTATGACCGAATCGGGTGTGAATTGCCGGGAACGGTTTAATGACGGACGGGTAAACGCTTACCGCAGCAGCGCGGGCATCGAGCGCATGGCCGTGAGGATAGCCGGGCCGAGCGTTACCACCAGGATCGCCGGGAAGATCAGGAAGAAGATGGGAATCACCAGCTTTACGGAAAGTTTGCGGGCCTGTTCCTGTGCCTTCTGCCGGAAGCGGGTGCGCAGAAACCGGGCGTGCTGGCGGAGGGTGGGGGCCAGGCTGGACCCAAAGCGGTCGCTATCGATCAGTACCTGGCAGAACTTGCGCACCTCCGGCTCCCGGCAGCGCTCGGCCATGATTTGGAGCGCTTCCTGGCGTGGCATTCCGGAGCGCGTCTGTAGGTAGACCTGGGTGAGCTCGGCGCTCAATTCGGGCGCGAAGGCCTGGATTCCCGTGCTCGATAGCAGGATCGCCTGATCCAGCGCCTGCCCCGCTTCCAGACTCATCACCATTAGGTCGAGGGCGAACGGCAGTCCGCGGCGGAGATTGTCGTTGTGGGTGCGAATGCGGGCATCGAGAAAGCGCTCCGGAATCAAGAAGCCCAGGCCCAGGCCGCAAACCACGGCCATCATGACCGCCGAGTGGTTCCCGAGGGCGGCCAAAACGCCCAGCACCAGGCCCAAGCCAACCGAAAAGGCGCATTTCATGCCGAAGAAAGCGTTGATGTCGGCGGCGCGCCGGTAGCCGGCCGCGTGCAGACGCTTCCGCATTGCGTCCCGGCGTGCCTCCGAGGACGGAATCCAAGCTCCCAGCAGGTTCAACCAGTTGAGTATCGTGGCCCGCAGGGTTCGGCGCGAATCGCCGCGCACCAAGTCCGACTCAAACCGGGCATTGGATGGTTCGGTATCTGCCCTCCGGCTGATCAGCCAGTAGCCAACCATCGCCACCGAGGTCATCACCACGGTAAAAAACGCGGCGAGCACAAACAAGGGGTTGGTCATAGTTTGATGTTCACCAGTTTCCGAATGACGAAGTGCGCCGCCACCACCCCGAGGATCGATCCGGTCAGCAGCATCTTGCCGGTGGGGTCGGTGACCAGCACCATAATCAGTTGCGGACTGACTACGAATAGCAGTCCGGCAATGCCGACCGGCAGCGCCGTCAGGATGTAGCCGGCAAACCGGCCCTGCGCCGAGATAGCGCGCACCTCCCCTGCTAGAGCGGCGCTTTCCCGCATGTTCTCCGCCAGTTTTTCCAAGACCTCGCTCAGGTTGCCCCCCGACTTGCTCTGCATGCGAACCGCCGCCACGAATACGCAGACTTCCTGCAAAGGCACGCGGGCCATCATGGCCCCCAAGGCCTGATCCCACGGAACACCCAGCGCCCCTTCGGCGGCGGTCTGCTTCAGTTCCTTGCCAAGGGGGTTGGGAGTCTGCTCGGCCACGTTGTCGAATGCCCCGCCAAAGGCATAGCCGGCACGCATGGCGCGCGCCAGCGAATCCAGCGCGTCCGGAAACTGCTCCTCGATCTGGCGGCGGCGCTTTTCCGTTCGGTGAGAAACGTAAAAGTACGGAAACTGCGATGCCAGCGCGGCAAACACCAGACTCACCCCAAATGGCAGCCACGACACCTGCATCAAGAATGCGAGCGCGATGGTGCCGCACAACAGCATCGCCAGGCTTACCCGCCCCGCCGACCAGTCCAGATCCGCCGCCAGCAACTGCTTGTTCAATCTGTCGACCAGATTGAACCGGTGCAGCATCCACGCCCACGGAGAGATGGAACTCACTTCGGCCTGGCGCAGCAGATAGGATTCCTCATCCTCGGCCGTGGCCTTCCAAACCGGTTCGGCTTCGCCGGGGTCCTCCGGGCTGATGCGGTCCATTAGAAACCGCGTCAGCAGCACCGCGATCGCCGCGAGCGTGAAGATGGCCAGAAAGACGAGCAGCGCTAGTCCGGGCATAACCCTCACTCCGAACCGCGGACACCTTCCGTTGACGGGCCGCGCCCCGGCACGCTACTGCGCGACCAGATCACCAGCACCACCTCCCGCTCCGCCGCGCCTGTGCGTCCGGGGAACAGTTTTCCCCATAACTCGGCGGTGGTTGGAGTGTCGGAGAAGCCGCGTACCACCGCCGCCTGCCCATCGGCCAGATCCACTTCCGCTTCCAGACGGGCGCGATAAACGCCGCCCGGCGCGGGAACTACGGTCTCGGGTAGCAGCCGCAGCCGGGTTTTGCCGGGGCCCACCCCTACCGGCACCATGCGGATACCGGCAATGCTGCGATTCGCCGTCCATTGCGTGCCGGTCTCGCGGGTAGGCGGTGTGCCCAGGTTCGAAACGGCCAGCCATTCAATGGTCTTGCTGCCTTCGAGACTTGCCCAGACGGGCTGTGGCGAGGGCACTTCGACCGTCAGGCCCCCTCCCGCCCGCGGATGTCCTGCCCAGGCATCCAAAGCTTCGGATCGGGCGACACCCACCTTCACCGTCAGCGCTACCAGTGCCGGAGCCGCGGGTGCCATCCCGCTGCTTCCCACGCGAGCCGCCCCCTCTCGCACAACCGGAAGCGACCCGCCGCGGAACAAGTTCGAAACCCCGACACTGCCTGGATTGTCCTGGCGCGTGTCGGCCGGGTTGCGCAGCACCAGGCGCACTTTAGCCGTAGTGTCGGCCAGACCCAACTGCGCCGCCTGCTGCGGAGTTGCCAATACCGTGACCACCTGCGACCCACCGCGCATACCCGTTGTCTCCGGAATCGTCAGTACGCGGACGTTCTCCAGCAGCGTCCGCAATTGCGCTTCCTGCCCCGGCCCGGGAATGGAGCCGACCACCTGTACATCCACCCGGTGCCCCGGCTTCAACATCGCCACCACTCCCGCCGAGTCATGCACGTTCAACGAGATCGCCCGCATCCCGTCCGGAATGCCGAGCCCCGCCCCACCGCCCTCCCGGCTGGCGGTTAAATAACGCGTTATCAACTGATTAGGTTCCAGGTCCGCCAATGTAGTCAGGCCCTCCGCCTTAGCCGCCGTGTCGATAGACCCGGCCGGCAGCGGTGGCGCCGGCCAGGTAACCTCTCGCACATCGGCCTTCGTCAGCGCCGTGCCCGCTGGAACCGCGCGCCCGGCTAGAACCACCCTCAACCCGGTTGTGGCCGATGTGGTGGCCGAGTTCAGTTTTCCCACGAACAGCCCGTAGAAGATGCCCGTGGACACAATCGCGACGATGAACGCCACACCGAACAGCGGAACGAGATTCTTTTGCTTGGCAGACACGAAGCGGTTTTCCTCCAGGCGGTGTCACTCCACCCGGTTCTCTATCGGCAGAAAGTGGATTCGAGAATAGGGCCCGATCCCCGCCGCGTTTCTGTATTGTTCGTTACCTGTTCGTCACGGGATGATATACTCTCATCACATTGAGGTTAGTCTACAGATGCAAAGAACCCTGTTTTCTGTTCTAGCCCTCGTCTGCCTGACGGGGATTGCTTATTCACAGGCGGTCAACGGTACGCTGGTGGGCTCGGTTTCCGATGCCTCCGGCGCCCTGGTCGCTAACGCCAAAGTCACTCTAACAGCCACCCAAACCGGTATCGCGCAGTCCGGCCAGTCCAACCAAAGTGGGAACTTTTCGTTTCCCAACCTGCAGCCCGGCATCTACAGGGTAGAGGTGGAATCGGCCGGTTTCCGGAAAGCCATTGTCGATCAGATCGACGTACTTGTAAACTCCACCGCCCGCGCCGACGTTACACTGCAGCCCGGCCAGATCAACGAATCGGTCAGCGTCACCGCAGAGGCCGCCGCGCTCCAGACTGACCGCGCCGACACCGGCCGCAAAATCGAAACCCGCACGCTCGCGGATATGCCGCTGGCCTACAATCGCAACTTCCAGAGCCTGTTAAACCTGGTGCCGGGCGCCAGCCGCTCCTTCCGCCCGCACTCGGAGTTCTTTAACGTGCAGGATTCGCTCTCGACCCGCGTCAATGGGCAGAGCCGTCTTGCCAATAACGTGCAGTTGGAAGGCGTCGACAACAACCAGCGCACCGGTCTTCTAACGGCCATGATCCCGTCGATTGAGGCCCTCCAGACCGTCGACGTTACTACCTCCAATTACGAAGCCGAACTCGGCCGCGCCGGCGGTGCCGTTACCAACGTCAACTTCAAGTCCGGCACCAACGACATTCACGGCAGCGTCTTCGAGTTCAACCGCGTCAGCCGTCTCGGCGCGCGTCCGTTCTTCTCGAATTCCAAGCCGGTGACCACCGCCAACAACTTCGGCTTTACGCTGGGCGGCCCGGTGATCAAGAACAAGCTGTTCTACTTCGTAAATTACCAGGGCATTCGCGACCGTCGCGGCGACTTCCACCAGGGCACCATCCCCATGATGTCCTTCCGCCAGGGCAACCTCAACTGGTCTCGCGGCACCGACATCTACGACCCCGCCTCCCCGAACAGTGCGGACGGCACGAATCGCATGCCCTTCCCGAATCGCACCATTCCCGCCAACCGCATCAGCCCCATCGCCACCCGCATCCTGGCCCTGCTTCCGGCGCCCACGAACAGCGGCGAACTGCAAAATTTCCAAACCGCCACCGTTCGCAAGAAGGACACCAACGGCGGCGACGGCAAAGCCGACTACCAGTTCGGCGCCAATGACCGCATCAGCGTCCGCTACTCGCGCCAGCAGTCGGAGATCTTCGATCCCCCCATCTACGGGGTGCGCGCCGGCGGCCTTCGCGACTTCGCCGGTACCGGCATCCAGAAAGCCATTAACGGCGCCGTCAACTACACCCGCGTCTGGAGTCCTACGTTGATCACGGAAGTGCGCGCCGGCATCATGTACTACCGCAACGATGCCCAGAACGCGGACATCAATTTGAAGACTTCAGAAGAGCTCGGCATCCCTGGCGTCAACGTCTCCGACTTCACCGGCGGGATCGCCAACATCCAGATCAACGGCTTCTCCAACCCCATCGTCGGGTACTCGGCCAGCCTCCCCTGGGAACGCGGCGAACAGAACCTTAACTTCATCGTCAACACCACCAAGATCCTAGGCAATCACACCATCAAGGTTGGCGTCGATTACCGCCGTAATCGCGACGAACTTCTGCAAAACCAGACGTTCAACCCGCGCGGCCGCTTTAATTTCCGCGAAGGCACCACCGTGCTTGCCACACGTAACGCGGCCGGCCAGTTAACCACCGGCTCGCCGCAGAGCTTCGCCAACTCTTTTGCCAGCTTCCTGCTCGATATCCCCAACGAAATGGGGCGCGACCTGCCTATCATCTTCCCCACCTTCCTGCAGAATCCCTTCTTCAGCTATGTGCAGGATAACTGGCAGGTGAACTCGAAACTGACGCTCAACCTCGGTCTGCGCCATGAATTCTGGCCACCGCCGGTTCCGCGCGTGAAGGGCGGCTTTTCTAACTTCAACCCCTTCACCAATTCCTTGGAAGTTGCCGGGTATGGCAACGTTCCCATGAATCTCGGGCGCGAAACCTTCTACACCAGCTTCGCGCCGCGTTTCGGCCTTGCCTACCGCTGGAACGATAAGACCGTCCTGCGCGGCGGTTACGGCATCAGTTGGGCTCCGCTGCCGGATAACGGTTACGCCTTCAACTTCCCAGTTCGCGAAAACAACTCCTTCCAGGCCGCCAGCGCCTTTGTCCCGGCCGGGTCCATGCGCCAGGGCTTCCCGGCGTTCGTGCCGTTCGCCATTCCGTCGAACGGCATTATTAGACCCGCTCCGGCTTCGGTCTTCAACTATGTACGCCCGGATGCCCGCGAGTCTTACATCCAAGCCTGGAACCTCGCCATCCAGCGCCAATTGCCCGGGTCGTTCGCTCTCGAAGTTGCTTATGTCGGCAACAAGGGTACTGGTGTTACCGGCGTCATCAACATGAATCCCGGTCTCCTCATCGGCGCCGGCGCCGGCGGGCAGCCGTTTAACGTCCCGGCCACCGGCAACCGCCGCGATGCCATCAACAACATCTTCTTCGGCACCAACTCCAACTACCACTCCATGCAGGTCAAGTTGGACCGGCGCTTCACCAACGGGTTCGCTCTCACCACGGCCTATACCTGGGGCAAGGCGATTGACAGCATCGGCGCCGACAACGGCGGCTACCGCTACTACATCAACCCGGAGCGCAACCGCGCCCGTGCCGACGGCGACATCCGTCACGTCTTCGTCCAGAGCTATATCTACGAACTGCCCTTCGGCAAGGGCAAGCAGATGCTTACCTCCGGTCCAGGGGCGTGGATTGCCGGCGGCTGGCAGTTGAACGGCATCCTTACGCTGCAAACCGGCGGGCCGTTCAATATGAGTGTTCCCGGCGGCATTATCAACGCGCCTGGCACCTCGAACGACCCGAACATGAACGGCGCGTTCAATACCCCCAAGGGCATCGGCACCCACACCACCTGGTTCGACACCTCGGTGTTCTCCCAGCCGGCTGCCGGCACCTTCGGCAATGTCGGCCGCAATGCCTTCACCGGTCCTGGCATGTTCAACCTGGACGCCTCGCTGTTCCGCAAGTTCCGGATCACCGAACGCTTCCAGGCCGAATTCCGTGCCGAGAGCTTCAACTTCACCAATACCCCCAAGTTCAATAACCCGAACGGCGACATCACCAGCCCTAATTTCGGTAAGGTGACTGGCGCGCAGGGTCCTCCCAACGGACCTCGGGAGATTCAGCTTGGTCTCAAGGTGATCTTCTAATCGCGCTAAGCTGGTAGTTCGAAGAAGTACTGGTCAAGGGGCGCCGTCCTCCTAGCGGGGACTGGCGCCCTTTCTCTTTTACGGACCTACCCATGATCTACGACGCCACGCTCAAGGACTTGCTGAACGACCTGCCCAACGGCCTGTTACGGCTTCTGCTGGGCGATGCGGTGACGGCGCGCCGCACTCTGCCCACGGAGGTGCAGGTTGTCGGCTACGGACGCATGGATCTGCTGTTGGAACTCGTCGATGGCCGCATCGTACATCTGGAACTGCAACTGCAACCCGATCCCACCTTCGACCTGCGCATGCTGCGTTATTGGGAGCGGGTGTACCGGAACGGCCGCATCGCCCCGCAGCAGATTGCGCTCTGGGGTGGACGCGGGGGCGTGGGCGTCGCCGGCGGTATCCAAGCCGGCCGGATGAACTTCTCCTTCGACGTAGTCGATCTGCGTCAGAGGGATCTATCGGCGCTGGTGGAATCCGGCACCCCCGGCGAGGCGATCATTGCACTGTTGGGTAAGGTGGATAAACCCCGTGTCATGATTCGAGCCATCCTCAACCGTATGCGCTCGATGACGCCAGGCGAACGCCAGGATTACGTGCAAAAACTTCTGATAATATCAGGATTGAGAGGCCTGAAAGAGGTAGTTCAGGAGGAGCAGGAGACTATGGCACTGGTGGACATTGACCCGCGCGATATCCCGTTCGTCGGCAAGATCTACGAAGAAGCCCTGTTGAAGGGTGAGGAGACGGGCATGGAGAAGGGCCTCCATCTCTCCCGCCAAACGCTGATCGACATCCTCACCGGCAAGTTCGGCTCTATCGACGAACCCACGCTTGCCCGCATCCGCACAGGCGACACGGTTGCCGTCAATCGCTGGATCCTTGGCGCCGTCCGCGCCCAGTCGCTCGATCAGGTCTTCCTGTAATCACGCAAAAAGCGGCTCGTACCGCGAGTCCACCTGGTAATCCGTGACGCCCATCCGCCGCAGGCGCGCGATATCCTCCTTCGGGCCTTCCCACTCATCCCGTTTCGCCATCGTATAGCGAAAGGTGTTAATCGCCGCCACCGGGGCCACCCCGTGCCCGCGCGCCAGATCCACCGCGGCCTGATCAAGGTCGCTCCCCAACTCGAACAGGAAGTAGCGCTCGGCCACCGGTTCGCCGGCCTCCAAGGCCCCCTGTAGCGTCTTCCGATTCACCGACACCCTCACCTTGCCATCAAAGAACGGGCGCACCCGCGGTCCACCCAGCGACCATACGGGTCCCGGTACCTTCCCCTCTTCGATGTACCGCAACAGCCGCCGGTAGAAGGCCGGCTCCCATTGCCCTTTCAGATCCAGCATCAGCCGCATCTTGCCCGCGCCCATCTCGCACAGTTGTTCGAAGTGCAGTGGCGCTTCCCCAGCCGGCTTTGACCGCAATTGCCGCAGCTCCGCCCACGTCATCTGTTCCACCCCGCGCGACTCGTCGAAATACTTCGACAACGCGCCGTCGTGGTACAACACCGGCTCCCCATCACGAGACCGCCGCACGTCCACCTCAATCATCCAGTAGCCGCGCGCCACCGCCTCCTGAACGGCACCCGGGCTGTTTTCCGGCCGCCCGGCGTCCACAACTCCGCCACGATGCGCGATCAGCCGTACGCCCTTCGCAATCGCGGCAGCCGCCCGCGGCGCCGCCAGCAGCGCCAGCGCCAACTCCCGCCGTGTGAGCCTACCGCGCAAAGACAAAGCCCAGCCCCGTCGTATACAGGAAGTCGTTTCGCTGCCGCCCCGGCACCGGATTGCTCAAAAATCGGTCGCTTAGGGCCAGGTTCCATGTCAGCCACTTCGTCAGCTTCGTCGTCAATCCAATGTCGAAGTTGATGCGGTATTCGCCCGTGGTGGTAAGGTTGTGGAACATGCGGTAATTCTGCGTGAGCGTCGTATGGCTGTTCACGCGGAAGCTGAAGTTGTTCCCCCAATAGGCTTCCGCCGCGTTTCTGACCAGGCCGGTATTGAAGTTTTCCCGGTTATACGCCCCACCTGCCTGAAACTCCAACTTCGTGCGTTCCCGGCGAATCGCGTTGTACCCAGCGCCGCCGCCCAGCACAAAGCGCAGATCCAGGCTCTGGAACCGGTCGTATTCATAGTCGCTGAACGTGTTCAGAAAGACCGTAGGCTTTAGATTCCGCGCGTACGCCCAACCGCCGCGTACCGCCTGCGCCGTGCGGGAACTGACGCCATTCGCGAATGCCGAAGCCCGGATGGCATTGAACGTTATCGAAGCTTTGTCCGTGCGCGTCACCCGGTGCGCTGCCAGCGCCGCCGTGATAGTCTGCGTCTCGGCATTACCCAGCGTGCCGGCAAAGCCCAGCGTTCCGGTCCCCGCCCACAGGTCCAACGGGCCCGGCTTCTGCAAACGCTGCCAGTTGCGCTGCTCGGCGTCGCTGCGAATCGCCGGCACCTGCACCAGCGGCACCGACTGGCCCGCCACCTGCACATCGGCGCCCGTTGTGGCCAGCGTTCCCTGGACCGTCTTGCCGTCCGGCAGCGCCACATAGACCGGCTTGTCGGACTGGATGCTCTCCACCTTGTCCCAAGGCATCGTCACTTCGCCCATCAGATCGCTTTGCAGCGTCAGCTTGCCGCCATCCTTCTTCACAATGGTTCCCGTGATCCGGTCCCCATTCTTCAACGTCACCACATCCGCCCAACCCACCAGACACAAACCGAGCAGTGTCAGAACAGTACGCACGCAGATCCTCCGCAACCGGGATAGGCCCAGCCTGGCCGCGGACGAGCTAGCGTCGCCCCGACCGGCCGGCAATCGGCCAGACCGCCGTCACCACGCCTTCGCGCACAACGCAGAGTTCATCGTGCAGGCAAACCGTCGAGTCCGTGTACGCAGGAACAAACTCGATCAGATCACCCACCCGCGGCGTGTCGCTCGGCTGTGTTAACTCCAGGTTCCCATGTTCGGCGGAAAGAGAAAAGCGCTGGTGCTCCGGAAACCCTAGGGTCAGTGGGAGTCCGTGATCCGGACACACCGCCTTCCACCCGGCATCCGTAATGATGCGAGTCGGGCTGGGGCGGCTCACCACCCGCGCCGCCACGGTTAATGAGAACTCGTTCGGTACGCCCCAACGCCGGTACATCTGGTCGAACAGCGTTCCGCCGCCGGCCTGCACCTCGGTGATGCCCTCCAATTGGCCCGCCTGCAGAAACGTGCCGCTGCCGCTTGAACTCACGATCTGGACCGGAATGCCGTTGCTTCGCACCAGCGCCACCGTATCCAGCAGAAGCTGGATACAGGCATGCGTCGCTTTCGTCCGTTCTTCCAAGTCTTCCATGGTCAGCACATGGCCTTCCCAGCCCATCAGACCCGCAAATTCGATTCCCTCGGTCCGCACCGCCTGGCGCGCCAACGCCAGCGCTGGCTCCCCGGGTGCGACACCGGCGCGGTTCATGCCGATATTCAGTTCAAGCAGCACCGGCACTGTGACGCCTTCGGCCCGCGCGGCTTCCACAAGCATGGCCAGATGCTCGGCCGAGTCGGTTGCCGAGATCACGCGTGCCGTCCGTTGCAGCCGCGCCAGACGCCGCAACTTCTGCCGCCCCGCCGTCTCATGCGCGATCAGAATGCTGGCAATCCCCGCCTCCGCCATCACTTCGGCTTCATAGACGGTGGCGCAGGTGACGCCAATCGCACCCGCCTCCTGCGCAATCAAAGCCAGTTGCGGGCACTTCTGTCCCTTCATGTGCGGCCGCCAGCCAATGCCGCGCGGCTTCAGAAACTCCATCATCCGCGCCGCGTTGCGCCGGTAGATCACTTCGTCCACGCACAGCGCGGGCGTCTCCAGTTCATCTTTGGATAGTCCAATAGTTTGCGAATTGGGCATGGTTTCTTAGGCGCTCTTGCGCTTCCCGGTGAATTTCTGCCGGAACTTGCTCAGCTTCGGCGCTACGGCAAACTGGCAATACGGCTGAAACGGATTGTTCGCGTAGTATTCCTGATGGTAGTCCTCGGCCATGTAAAACTGCTCCGCCGGGGTTACCTCGGTCACAATAGGGTCCCGGAAATACCCTCCCGCCGTCAGCTCCTGAATCATCGCCTCGGCCGTTTGCTTCTGTTCCTCCGAGTGCCAGAAGATCGCTGACCGGTACTGCGTTCCCCTATCGTTGCCCTGGCGGTTCAGCGTGGTGGGATCGTGGATGGCAAAGAACACCTCCAGCAACTCGCGGTAGGTGGTCAACTCCGGATCGAACGTGATCCGCACGACTTCGGCGTGGCCGGTATCGCCATTGCAGATCTGCTTATACGTTGGGTTCGTGGTGTGCCCGCCCATATATCCGGACTCCACCGCGACCACGCCCTTCATCTCGTCATAGACCGCTTCCAGGCACCAGAAACAGCCTCCACCCAGCGTTGCGACTTCTTGACTCATTCTATGAGCGTAGCCTATGCCGGGCTTACAATCGAAGGCGAGTGAAGCTCTGGCTCTATTACATCGGCAAGGCTCGCGATGAACATGCCAACGCCATGGCCGAGGAATTCGTCAAACGCACCACGCGCTGGGCGCAGATCGAGATGCGCGAGATTGATCCACGCCGCTTCGACCCGTTTGCCCGCCACGCCTCCGCCCTCAAGGTATTTCTGGATCCCGCTGGTAAGTCCCTCGATTCCGAACGCTTCGCGGCCTACGTGGGCAAGGCCGAGGACGAAGGCCGTGAGATGCTGTTCCTCATCGGCGGCCATGACGGCCTGCCCCCGGATTGGCGTCCCAAGGCCGATCTGTTGCTGTCACTGTCCGCCATGACCTTCCCACATGAACTGGCACGGGCGATGGTCGCCGAGCAGATTTACCGGGCCTTTGCCATCCTTCGCGGCCATCCCTACCCGCGATGAGAAGGGCGATCGTTCGCGGACTGGCTAGCCGCGCCGCCCAGGCATAATGCCGATCCGCTGGGCGCCGGCTCCCTTGGCAAGGTCGATGATGCCCGCCACCTGTCCGAACTCCAACTCCGGCGCGCCGTCAATGAACACCGGAAGCATCGGGTAGCGCCGTAGCAGGCCGGCCAGTGTGGCTTGCAACTCTTCCCGCGTGCAGGAGGTTTGATTCAACTCCAACCCGCCCTGTGCATCAATGCGAATGACCGCCATAGGCGGAGGCGCCTCCGGCGGTGGCGCGTTCGAGTCGCGCGGCACCTCGGTTGCCAATCCAACGGGTTTGAGCGGTGTGATAACCAGGAAGATGATCAACAAGACAAGCAGAATGTCGATCATCGGGGTCATGTTGATGGAAGCTTGCGAATTGCCGGTTTGCATGGCCATGAGACTTTGGACAACCGGACGCACCAGCGGGTTCCCAAAAGTGCCCAAACGGCTGCTACGATGCCAGGCTGCTCGCAAGATACCCAAGTGACAATCGTTAGAGTCATTAGGAGTACCGCGCGGTGTCGCCTTGATACGCAGCTTCAAACCAGGAAGCAAAATTCGAACCGTCATCCTTCAGGGTCGAACTGTCAGGCTCGGTTGCCTTATCTATGCCGAATGGGTTTAAGCGAAGCAGATTGAACGAACTGGCCCAACGTTTGAAGAGCGACAGTCTCGTGTTTTCTTTCCGCTCCTCGACAATTGCTATACCACCCTTGCGCGGGTCGAAAGGAAAGTTCGTCCCTTCGCGTCCGGCATCGTTGTACAGGCTCAACTTGCCCTCCGCGAACTGGAACAGCCTCGTTCCATCGCCATCCACCAATTCTTCCCGCTGAACGATGGGCCGTCCTCCCCGGTCGGCCAATTCAAGCCGGTAACGGTACAACACTCCCCGGAGCCGCACGCCCAATTCAAACTGCTGTAGCGGAAAGTCGCCGAAACGGAATCGTGTATCGCTCGGGAATGCCGTTGCCAAGTCCCCGTCGCGCATCAGCGAGACCAGCCGGTGCAGCACATCCAGCAGCGAACTCTTCCCCGAACCATTGCCCCCCATCAAGAACACAAAGGGCCCGCACTTCATTTCGAAGTTAACGAACCCCTTGTAGTTATGGATGTAGATCCGCTCGATCATCCCTTCCAGGGTACTGCTATTCCCGCTTCCGATACGTATACTTCTGCCAGTCCGGCGCTGCGATGCCGTTCAGATCCCACATCACCCTACCGGCGCGCATCGTCAACTCCGCCACCACCCGCTGTGTCCCCGCGCGCCGCGCCCCTGCCGAATCAATAAACCCGAAGTTCCCCTTCTCTACCCGCAGAACCGTCACATCCGCCTCGGCCCCCACCGTCAAATGCCCCAGATCCTCGCGCTTGATCTCCTTGGCCGGGTTCCAGGTCGACATGCGGATCACGCTGTCAATCGTCGACCCCATCGCCAAAATCTTCCCCATCACATTCGCCATATCCTTCATCCCGGCGTTCATGCTGCCGGTATGCAGGTCCGTCGAAATCGAGTCCGGCTCGAACTTCGCGTTGTACGCCGCCTGCGCCACCGGCCAGTAGAAGCTGCCGCCGCCGTGGCCGATATCGAAGATGATGCCCCGCTTGCGTCCGGCAATCATCGCCTGGTTCAACTTGCCATTCACCGCCTCATCGCGATGCCCGCTGAAGCAATGCGTATAAATATCGCCCGGGCGCAGCTTGTCCATGAACAGCGTGCCGATGTTGCGCTCGTGATTGGTGTAGCCGAAGTCCACCATCACCGGCAGATTCGTCTCGTTCCCAGCCTTCACCGCGCCGTCCACCGCCGGCCAGCCCGGTCCGTTGTAGTGCGCCGTTTTGTAGCCCACGATCACCTTCGGATACTTGCGAGCCATCGCAGCGGTCTTCTCCGCGTCCATGTCCTTGGGGTCATGTTCGCTCGAAACACCCATGCCGCCGCCGACAATATTCAACAGCGCCAGCACCCGCGTCTGGGCGCGGCTGATTACGCGCTGATAGAAGTCGTCGAAGTTGCGGTGCCCGGCCGTGCCCGCGTCCACCATCGTCGTTACCCCGGTGCGGAACGAGAAGCCGTCCGGGTAGACGCTGGAATCGCCCGTCAGCACCTTCGGAATGCCAGTCCCGGCGTACACATGCACGTGGATGTC
Source organism: uncultured Candidatus Solibacter sp. (assembly GCA_964385495.1). Lineage (GTDB taxonomy): Bacteria > Acidobacteriota > Terriglobia > Bryobacterales > Bryobacteraceae > CADEFT01. The sequence continues at coordinate 465 of CAYLPH010000122.1, read as the reverse complement.
GATCAGGCCGGGCGTGACATACAGGCCCTTGGCATCCACCACTCGCTTGCCTTGCGCGGCGGGGATGTTGTCCGACACCGCCGCCACCTTGCCCGCGGCGATGGCAACATCCGTCACGCGGCTGATGTTGTTCTTCGGATCGATGACGTGGCCGCCCTTGATAAGCACGTCGTATTGCTGCGCGCTCAGCAGGGCGGCGAACAGAGAGAGGATTGCGACCATGCGCTCTATTCTACTGAGCGCCGCGCCTCCGGTATTCGAACTTCTGCCAATCCGGGGCCGAGATGCCATTCAAATCCCACACCACGCGCCCATCTCGTACCGTCATCTCCGCGACGATCCGCTGCGTGCCCGGAAAGCGTGCGGCAGCCGAATCCGTGAAGCCGAAATTGCCTTTTTCCACGCGCAACACCGTGATATCGGCGCCCGCGCCGATCGAAAGATGGCCCAACTCCGTGCGCTTGA
>CAYLPH010000121.1:0-17122 GCA_964385495.1 uncultured Candidatus Solibacter sp. | reverse complement strand
CCAAGCAAGCTCTCCAATCAATTATTACAAGCTAAATGATAGACACTACACTAGTAAGTCGATGGCCCACTGGTTGACCCGCGTGCGGCTGAACGACAACGCCGACTTCGATTCACGGATGAGTTCCGCCAGCGGAGTGCCCTGGTAAAACCGGCAATACATGTTGTGCCCAAAGGCATAGGCGGCGTACTGCAGGTTGCCGGAGCGCCTGCCGCTGTCGTACGCCAGCGCATAGTCGCGGCTGCTCGCGCTGAGCGGCTCCAGCCAGTGGCGCATCGAACTGCCGATCATGAGATGGAACACGCTCTCATCGGACGGCGAATCGAAGACTCCGGTCATCACCAGCGTGGCCAGCCGGGCGAACTCCCGCGCCGTTGCGTAGTCGTTTTCCACCCACGCCAGCAATCCGCCAAAGGCCGTGTGGCTGTAGCCGATTTGCGGTACGTGGCCGTAGGCAAGGGTGAGCGCAACCACCTTGGGGACAATTACGCTCCACAACGGCTGGTGCCAGCGGTAGCAGGGCGGGCCCAACGTGATTAGCAGTTTCACCGCCATCCGCGGGACCGGGCCGGTCATCTCCGGCAATGCGATAAGGTCGTCCAGAGGCCGTCCCCGGAACAACTCGCGAACGGAGGCAATCTCCGCGTCGCGGGCGGCGCCGTAATCGCCGGAAGGCAAAGTGATCCCCAGTCCGGCCAAAGCCTCACGGCCGGTGTCGATCGCCTCCGCATAACGCGCCAACAGGGTGAACTGGACAATCAATTGGTTTAGGGCGGAAGCCTTCTCCACCGCATCCCGCCCGTGGGCCGCCGCCGAGCGCAGGCGCCTCTCCGCCTCGCTCTTATCGCCCTCCAGGAACTCGCCTTCCGCCAACCCGAGGAATAACTCCCATGCCAACTCGTGATCTTCCCGCCACAGGGATTCCCCGCCCTCCCAGCCGCCCGCCCATTCGGCGGCCTGCCGGTAGTACAGCAGCGTCGCCCGGTAGGCGGCGGCTCCCCACGCCTTGCGCCCCGCCAGCACATTCAGCTTCGCCAGTTTTCTCCGCTCGGCGCCGTCCCCGACGAGAGCCAGGCCTGCGTTGATATGGTCGGTGATCTGATAGATCTGCCCGTTTCGCCGTTTCGCGTCCAGGCGATCCCACAGCAGCCGCCCGATCCGTAGCCGCACCGCCGGTAAATCCGCCGGGTTTATCAACTGAAGCGCCGCCTGCTGCACACGGTCGTGCCGGAACTGAAACTCCCCGCCGCCCTCGAACTGCCATACCAACCTTCCCGCGACGGCGGGCTTCAGCAGATCCGAGCACGATTGTTCGGAGCAGCCAGTCACCGCCGCCAGTGTTTGGATATCGAAACGGCTGCCGAGACACGCCGCATGCGAGATCAGTTCCCGGCAGCCCGCCTCCAGCCGTTCCATCCGCCAGGAATAGAGAGCCGTTACGTCCGCGGGCAAAGCCCGCTCCCCCCCTTCCCCTAAATCCAGTTCCCAGGCCCCCTCCTGGAATCTGAGATTGCCCTCCGTTTGCAGGAACTTCAGCAGCGCATGCAGAAAGAAGGGATTGCCGCTTGTGCGCCGGTGGAGAAGGGCCACGATCCCATCTAGTTCGCGAACGGCGGGCTGCAAGGCGTCAAGCAGGAGGGCACGCACATCTTCCATCCGCAGCTCTTGGATCGCGGCCGCCTCCACCGGTACCGCCAGCCGCTCGAGTTCCGCCACCGCCGAAGCCAGCGGATGATTTCCTTGTACTTCATCGTCGCGGTACGATACCACCACCATGATATGGCGCAACGCCGTGCCGATCTCCAGCTTCGTCAGCAACTCGAGGGAGGCCGTATCGGCCCACTGCCAGTCGTCCAGAAATAGCACCACCGGATGATCGGGGCGGCAGACCGCCTGCAACAACGCGCGAACCGTACCGGCAAAACGGTGGCGCGCCTCCAGCGCCGTGATCTCCGCCACCGGCGGCTGGCTGCCCAGAACGGCTTCTAACTCCGGCACGAACTCCGTCAGCAGACCACCCATCCCCCCCAATGCCTCCGACAGTTCGTTCCGCCAACGGCTTTGTTGCACCTCGTCGTCGCGCGTGATGCTCCGCGACAACCCGGTCAATGCCTGCCGCAGGGCGAAGTACGGTATCTCCTCGTGGTATTGATCGAACTTGCCCGCGAGAAAGAAACCGTTGCGCGCCTCCGCCGGCCCGCGCAGTTGCTGCGCCAGCGACGTCTTCCCCACCCCGGCCGGGCCGGGCAGCAACAACACCACGCCCTGCCCCCGGCAGACCCGCTCGAAGGTATTCAGCATGCATTCGGTATTCCGCCGGCGGCCGTAGAGTTTGTCGCCCAGACGCATTACCCCGTGCCGCTCCTCGCCGCCCGGCTCCAACCCGGCGGGGTCCGCATCCTGCGCTCTGGGCGGAAGCCACTTCGCCAGCACTTCCGCCAACTGCGCCAGATCAATCGGTTTCGTTAAATAACCGTTCATGCCGGCCCGCAGACATTCCTCCCGGTCGTTTGCCATCGCCGAGGCCGTAAGTGCGATGACCGGTACGTTGTGACGAAGGACGGCGGAGCGCGGATCCCGAATCTTGCGGGTGGCCTCCAGTCCGTCCATCACCGGCATTTGCAGGTCCATCAGCACCAGATCGTACGGCTCCGTGGTAAGCGCCTCAATCGCTTCGGCCCCATCGCACACCACATCCGCCTGGAGCCCCAGCCGCGCGACCAGACTCGACGCCACCTTCCGATTCACGGCATTATCGTCCGCGGCAAGGATCCGCGCATCGTTTGGCTGCCACCTCGGCAATCTGGACTCCGCCACATGGCCCCTAGCTTTCGGGACGCCGGCGGATCCCTTCCGGCCGAAGCGCGCCGTGAACCAGAACTCGCTACCCTCGCCCGGGTGGCTGTTGACGCCGATATCGCCGCCCATCAGACCCGCTAGTTCCTTGCAGATGGCCAACCCAAGTCCCGTTCCCCCGAACCGGCGCGTCGTGGAACCGTCCGCTTGCGTGAACTTCTGGAACAGGTGCCCCAGCTTATCGGCCGGGATCCCAATCCCCGTATCCCGTACCGAGAAACGCAGGATGACATCCGAATCGCTTTCCCTAACCACGGCGGCGCGTACCGTAATGCCGCCCTCGGCGGTGAACTTCATCGCGTTGGCGACCAGATTCGTCAGCACCTGTCGCAGACGGCCAGGGTCGCCCACCAGCCACGGAGGCACTTCCGGCTCGGCCACGCAAGAGAAATCCAGCCCCTTTTCCCGCGCCTGCAAGGCGAAAAGGGCCGAGAAATCCGTTAGCATCTGGCTCATGTCGAATGCCAGCCGCTCCAACTCCAGCTTCCCCGCCTCGATCTTGGAAAAGTCCAGAATGTCGTTGATCAGGCCCAGCAGGTCCTCGGCGCTCGACCGCGCGATCTCGGCATACTGCCGCTGCGCCGGGCTCAACTCGGTGGCCAGCAGCAAACCCGTCATCCCAATCACGCCATTCATCGGGGTGCGGATTTCATGGCTCATGTTGGCGAGGAACTCGCTCTTGGTCCGCACGGACTCTTCGGCGATCTGGCGCGCCCGTTGCATCTGCTCGGCCGCTTTCCGCTGCGGCGTGATGTCGACGGCGACGCCGATGAATCCGCTAATGTCCCCATCCACTTCCTGCACCGGCGTGATCGATAGAACGGCCGGAACCTGGACGCCGTCCTTGCGCACCAGATTCCACTCCAGTTCGTTCGAAAGCCCCAGGCGGCTCCGCGCCACCAGGGTCTCGAAGCCCGGCGCAACACAGATACCGCGTTCCGCGCAGATCTGACCGGCACGTTGCGTCAGTTCCTCGGGGGTGAGAAGCGCCGTGAGATTAAGCTTGTCCACCACCTCCCAGGCGCGATAGCCGAGTAACCGCTCGGCGGCCGGGTTGAACGTGCGGATCACGCCGTCCGCCGACGTTGCGATGAGAGCGAAGCCCGCGTTATCGAGCAGAGTCCTCACCCACTTGGAGATGACCGTCTGCCGCGCCTCCGCCTCTTTCCTGTCCGTTACGTCGAAGCGGATTCCCGTATATTTAGTGACCCTCCCCCGTTCATCCAGGGTGGGAATAATCGTTGTTGCCGCCCAATACATTTCGCCCGTCTTGGAGCGGCTACAAATCTCGCCTTGCCACACCGCCCCGCTCCCGATCGTTGCGTACAGCTCCCGGAAAAACCCTATCGGGTGATGCCCGGAGTTGACGATCGAGTGGGTCCTGCCAATCAGTTCCTCCCGGCTATAGCCGCTGATCTTGCAGAACTTGTCGTTGACGTAAGTAATGTGCCCCGCGCGATCCGTCTCCACCACGATCGCCGCCTCGTCGAGAGCGAATTGCCGGAATTCCAGTTCTCGCGCCCGGCGCGTCAGCTTGTGACTGGCAGGCACGATCAACAGAGCCACGCAACTCAACAACAATATGGCGATCGCCTCGACATGGCGCTCGACGGAGTCTCCGTGTTCTTCTTCCAACCGGACGGCATGCCGCACCAATTTCCGGTTGAGAGCATCGACCGCCGGCACGAGGCGGGATTCCACGGCAAGCGCTTCCTCCAGCAGTGCGCGGCCCTCCCTGCCTGGATCGCGACTCCCCAGCTTCGCGATCCTCCCGGGCAGCCCAGCCAGGAAACCGATGTCCACCGACAGGCCTTCCCCCTCGGCCGCCAGTTCCGGGTGCGCTTGCCCATAAAGTTGACCGATTTGTCCGGCGATCGCACGGTGATGACGGTCCAACTCCGTCACCCGCGCCCGAAGAGCCTCCCGGTATTCTTCCTTGCAAGGCTCCAGGGTACACAGCGCCGCGTACTTCACCGCCGATGCCGTCAACCACCGCTGATGGCCGGTCTCGTCAATCAGTGCCGCCGCCGCCCGTTCCATATCCCGGTGGCGGCTCCGTCGAAAGTAAAGGTCGGAGACGAACACGATCGCCGCCACAACCACTAATCCCGCGGACGCCATCAACATCCGCTCCAACGTCACAGCGGTACGGCGCTCTATCCGCCGGACGGAACGCGGGGTGCCTGCTGCCGGGAAGTCCTTCTCCGCGTTAGAAGTCATACAGTTCCGCCTATTAGCTTATCGGCGGCATGGAATGGATTCCCGCAAAAACGAACGCCAAGGCGGCGGTTCGCCCCCCTCGGTTCCCGGCGGATGTCGTCGATCCGCTGCCGGATTTAGCCCGGAACCGCCTGCAGCGAGGGGCCGGATCATCCAGTTGTTTGCCCTTTAAAAGGACGTCGAACAACACGCTTGAATGGTAGACCCCCTGGCAATAAAAATCAACCTCACACTTTTAAAATTAAATACCTTACTTTTCGAGGGTCTTTAAGATGGACCGCGCGCCGAAGTCCGGTAACCGCTGATTCCATTACGGAAGCCGCGACCGGCAGGGGAGCGGGCTTTGCCAACGGGCTCCCTATCAACCCAGCGCCGCGCCGCCGGGTTGTTGTCCTGCTTCGGATTCCGGCCCGTTCGCGATCCGCATTGTCCGATAAGTAGCGGGCGTTACCCCGTACCAGCGCCGGAAATAGCGATGCAGCACACTGGGCTCGGAGAACCCCAACAAGAAAGAAACGTCGGTAATCGAATATCGGCTATCCGCCAGATATTCGGCCGCCAGATCCTTTCGCAACCCATCCACCACCTTACGGAACGTCAACCCTTCCCCTTGCAGCGCCCGCTGTAGCGCTCGTTCGCTCACACCCAGCGACGAGGCGATCGTTTCCACGTCCGGGACGTTCGCCCGCATGCGATGCACTAACTCCAGCCTCACCCGCTCCGGCAGCGTGGCCGGGTTCCGTTTCACCCTTCGCAGCATCCGCTCCTCCAGCGTTTGCACTAGCGCCGGATTGGCGTAACGCAACGGCAAACGCAGCACTTCCGCCGGAAAAGTCATGGTGTTGGTTTCGGCCCCGAATCGAGGCTTTAAGCCGAGAACCCGCACATGTTCCCTCACGTCCAAAGGCGCTGGATAGACTGTCGAGGCGTCCAGCAGCCGCACCGGCTGGCCGGCCATCGCCCGCAACAGGGACAAGCACGAACTGAACGACGAGTCCACCGGATGCCGGTTCCGCAAAAGGAAGTTGGCCGGAACGTCGATCACCTGCAGTTCGATCACCGCCTTGCCGGCGCTGGTGGAGAGGCCAATTCGCGTGGCGTTGCTCATCAGATCCCAGTAGCGGATCAGTTTGAGCAGCGCGGCTTGGAGTGTGTCGCAACTCATCATCGCCACCCCCAGGACGCCAATAGCCGCCGGTTGGATCCCTTCGCCCAAATGGAGTCCCAGGTGTGCGTCGCCCGTTTCCTCCACGGCCACCTCCCACACCCGCTCCATCTGCCGCGCGTCCACAACCGCGTCCGGATCCGCCAGCAACCGGGGCGAGAGGCCGGCGCGTTGACAGAGGCGGTCCGCCCCTACCCCCAGTGCCCCCGCGTGGAACACGACGTTTTTGACGAAGGCGATGTGGAAATGCAGCCGGATCGGCATTACGGATTACCCATGGTCGCAGAAACCGCCGGCGGTCGCGATTGGTCAAGGCATTGGCGCCGCCGATCAGTCGAGATTCGCCGCCTCCGGCCGATCCTGGGAAGGCGCCGCTGCCCGGCAGCGCGCGAATCCCAGAAAGCGAATCGACACATGTTCCCACAAACGTTTCCCGCCCGGCCGCTCGCCGCGCTCCTGCTCTTGGCCCTCGCCGCCGCGCACACTGCCGCCGCCCAAGGTACCGGCTCCGCCGAACCCGATAAGCCCAAAGCGTCCTTCGCGGTGGAAGCCGATGCCGCCGCTTATGCCTTAAGGGGCTATTCCGGCATCGGCCGCGTCACCCTCCGCAACGGCCTCAATATCGCCCTCGGCACCGGCCGCTACAACGTCCCCAACTTCGTTCTCAGCGGCGACAAAAACTACGACGCCGCCAAGTGGAAAGCTACCGCCGAATCCATCCAGGTCTTTCGTTTCGGCTACCGCTTCGGCGGCGCCATGCGAAACGGCCCCGTCGTCGACGCCATCGTCATCAACCAGAACTGGCGGCTGCGGGCGGGCAACATAGCCGGCCAGACCAAGTTCCGGCAAATCGGCGCCGGGATCTCCGGGGGCTACTACATCCACATCGGCAAACACTTTTACATCTACCCAACCGCCTCCCTTACCCGCAACACGGTTTACTCCGGCGAAACCCGTATCGGGAATCTGGAGTATCGCGTGCGCCCGACCCAGTTCAACGGTTCCGTCCACGTCGGGTGGGAGTGGGGAATTTGAGCTTCGTCCCACCTGCTAACCTCAGGCTATTGCATGAGGACCAATCAAATTCGACTGAAGTCTTATTTCGCCATAGGCCTTTTCTCGCTGTCGGCCCTGGCGGCCGCCGAGCCGAACGTAACCCTGACGCACCTCCGCGGCGGCGTGTACCTGGCCGTCGATTCGTTCTACGTGGCGGAGAACTCCCTGGTATACGTCGGCCCCGAACACGTCACCGTGGCCGGCGCCACCTGGACTCCCGCTACCGCGGAACTGCTGGCCGCCGAGATCCGCAAAGTCACCTCCAAGCCGATCCGCGAGGTGATTGTGCCGGATTATCATGCCGACCGGTCGGGCGGTAGTCCTTACTTCCGCTCCATCGGGGCGAAGATCGTTTCCCGCCGCCAGACCGTGGACCTTCTCAAAGAGCGCTGGGAACAGCATATGCGGGATCTACAGAAAGCGTACCCGGGCTACCCTTCGATTCCGCTCACGCTGCCCGATACCTTACACGGAGACGACTTCGAACTGCAGGGAGGCAAGGTGCGCGCCATCTACACCGGCCCGGCGCACACGCCCGATGGCATCTTCATTTACTTCCCGCAGGAGCGGATCCTCTACGGAAACTGCATCCTTAAGGAACAGCTTGGCAATCTCGATTCGGCGGACATCGCCGAGTATCCGAAGACCTTGCGGAAGTTGAAAGCGATGAATCTGGATTACACCACCATCGTCGCGGGGCACTATTCGCCGCTGCACGGGCCGGAACTGCTTGATCGCTTTTTGAAGATGCTGGAAGACCACCGGCGGCAGGGGCGGTAGTTGTTATCAGCCGCGCCGTTCCGGCGACAACGCCTCGATGATCTGGCAATCCGCAATCTTGGTGCCGCTCTGACAGCAAACGCTGAGCCTCCGCAGCTCAGCCGCCAGGTTCTGCAAATCCCGGATCTTCTCCTCCACCGTCACCAGGTGCTCGCGGGTCATGTGGTCCACCTCATCGCATTCCTGGTCGCGGTCCGAGGCCAGCCGCAGCAGGTCGCGCACCTGCTCCAGCGTGAAGCCCAGATCCCGGAGCCGCCGGATGAACAACAACCGCTGTAGGTGTTCCCGCCGGTAGGTCCGGTAGTTGCCTTCCGTCCGCGCCGGGCTGGGCAGTAGGCCGATCTGTTCGTAGTAGCGGATGGTCACGACTTTGACCCCCGATTCCTTTGCCAAACCGCCGATGGTTGCCGTTTGTTTCACGCCGCGCTTGACCCTATAGTTACTATAGCCTTTACGGTAGAGGTGGGAAGACAGCATGAGCATCCACCGCTACCGAATACCTTGCCAGCGCCTCCGGCATCTTGCGCTTGCGATCGCCGCTACCGGCCTGCTGGCGCAGACGCCGGAGGCCACCGTGAAAGTCGAAGTGACGTCCGGCGCCGGCCCCGTCCCGGGCGCCGAGGTGCAGTGGAACGGGCAGACGGCTCGGACGGGCGCGGACGGCACCGCCACCTTCACCGTGCCGCTTGGCCCGCTCAAGTTGGCCGTCTCCAAGGAAGGCTTCCTCCCATCTAACGCCGCTCTTCAGATCGACAACGCCCGGCAGTGGGACGTGAGCATCCTGTTGCATCCAGCGGAAGAGGTAGAGGAGGAGATCACCGTCCATGCCACGCGCAACGATATTCGGATCCAGGATGCGCCGGTGCGCGTGGAAGTGCTCCAGCGCGAGGAGATCGAAGAAAAGATGCTCATGACGCCTGGCGACATCGTCATGATGTTGAACGAAATGGGCGGCATGCGTGTGCAGACCACCTCGCCGTCACTCGGCGCCGCCAGCGTCCGCATGCAAGGCATGCGCGGGCGGTACACACGTTTCCTTTCCGATGGGCTGCCGCTTTTCGGCCAGCAGGGAGCCGGCTTGGGCCTGCTGCAGATACCACCGATGGACCTGGGCCAGGTGGAAGTGATCAAGGGCACAGCCTCCGCGCTCTACGGGGCCGGGGCCATGGCGGGCGTCGTGAACCTCCTGTCGCGGCGTCCCAAGGGGGAGCCCGTGCGCGAGTTCCTGGTGAACCGCACTACTCTCGGGGGAACGGATGCCACCTCCTTCTTCGGTGCGCCGTTATCCCAGACCTGGGGCATGACGCTGCTGGGTGGGGGCCACTGGCAGGACAAGCGGGATCGGGACAACGACGGCTGGGCCGACCTCGCCGCCTACGGGCGCGGCATTCTACGGCCTCGCTTCTACTGGGATGGCAACCACGGCCGGACCGCGCTGCTGACCGGCGGCGTGGTGTACGAGAACCGCTCGGGCGGCACGCTGCCCGGCGCCGTGCTGGCCGCGACCGGCGGCCCCTATCGCGAAGCCCTGGACACCCGCCGTTACGACTTCGGGGCTTATGCGCAGATGCTGCTGGAAGGGCGCTACGTGCTCACATCGCGTTTTTCGGTTTCCATGCAGCGGCATGCGCATCAATTTGGCGAGGTGCGTGAGCGCGATCGCCACGACCTGCTGTTCGGAGAGGTTTCGCTGCGAGGTTCGGCCGGGCGTCACACCTGGGTGACGGGGGCGGCCGCCGAACGGGATGCCTATCGCCCGCGCGAGGTCCGGCGTTTCGCCTACACCTACGTGACCCCCGGCGTGTTCCTCCAGGACGATATCAGCGTCGCCCCCTGGCTCTCGCTTTCGGCCAGCGCCCGCGCCGACTTCCACAACCGCTTCGGCACCTTCTTCAGCCCGCGTCTTTCGGCGCTGCTTCGCTGGCAAGGCTGGACCAGCCGGTTGTCCGCCGGACAAGGCTTCTTTGCCCCGTCACCGCTGACCGAAGAGACCGAGGCCGCCGGGTTGGCGCGGCTGACAGTGCCCGTGCCTTTGAAAGCCGAACGCGGCAGAAGCGCCTCTCTGGATGTAACCCGCGCCGTGGGCCCGGTTTCGTTCACTACCACGCTGTTCGCATCGAATGTGCGGAATCCGGTACACGTGAACCGGGGCGATACCTACGCCATCGTCAACCTGCCGGAACAGACAACCAACCGCGGCCTGGAACTGCTGGGCATCTGGCGCAAGGCTCCGTTCTCGGCCACCGCCTCTTATACGTATGTGCGGTCTCGCGAACGGGAACTCGACAGCGGCACCCGCGCCGACATCGCTCTTACGCCGCGCCACAGCCTGGGACTGGTGGGCGTCTGGGAGCAGGAGGGCAAGAGCCGCCTGGGCATTGAGTGCTACTACACCGGCCGGCAGCGGCTGGAGTTCGACCCCTACCGCGAGTTCTCGAAACCTTACGTGGTCTTCGGCATTATGGGCGAGCGCCGCATCCACCGCCATTTGCGGCTGTTCGTTAACCTCGAGAACCTCGGCAACGTCCGCCAGACGCGCTGGAACTCGCTGCTGCGGCCGAACCGCGGCCCCGATGGCAGATGGACCGTGGATGCGTGGGCTCCGCTCGAAGGCCGCGTCTTCAACGGGGGCGCTCGCTTCAACTTCTAACCCTGTTTCCGAGCCCTGTAAGGTTTCTCCAACTCATCCGTCAGCACCTGTGAACGGCGCACAAACAGCGCTGCTCACAGGAGGCTGAATGAACGGGTCACAACTATTGATCCTGCTGGCCGGCATCGCCGCCATCCTCTGGGTGAACTGGTACTTTTTCCTGGCACCCAAGGCGGTGGTCACGGCGACAACCGCGGCCGGCGGGGGTCAGCAAGTGAACATTACCGTCGAGGGCGGGTATTCGCCTTCGGTCGTCCGGGCGAAGAAGGGGCAGCCGCTGCGGTTGATCTTCGACCGTAAAGAGAAGTCCCCCTGTTCCGACGAAGTCGTCATCAGTGAATTCGGCGTTCGCCGGTTCCTCAAACCCTTCGAAAAGACAGTCATCGAGGTCACGCCCACCAAGGCCGGCACCTACGAGTTCGCCTGCGGCATGAACATGCTCCGCGGCCGGATTGAAGTGGAGGAATAACCCATGGAAGCGAGAAAAGCATTGTCCAACGAGATTACATTCCCGGTGCAAGGGATGTCCTGCGGGTCATGTGTCCGGCACATCAAGGCAGGACTGGAAGGCAACCCCGGCATCCAGGCTGTCGACGTGAACCTGGCGGCGGGCGAGGTCACCGTGGCGTACAACCCGCAGGCTACGGAACCGGCCGCCATCGCCGCCGCTATTCGCAAAAGCGGCTACTCGCCGGGCGCGCCGAAAGCGGAGTGACAAGAACCGAGCCAAGCATCATGCAAACCAAATCAGCGAACACCGCCGAAGTAACGATTCCCGTGTCCGGCCTGACCTGCGCCTCCTGCGTCGGTCACGTCCGCCAGGCGTTGGAGGAGCAGCCCGGCGTGACTGCCGCCAACGTCAACCTGATTACCCGCCAGGCTACCGTGTCCTTCCACCCCAGCGGCACCAGCGTGGAGACTCTGGTGGAAGCCATCCGCAGCCGCGGCTACGGCGCCGAACTGCCGGCGGTTCGTACCAGTCTGGCCGAAGAGCAGGCCGCCCAGGAAGCAGCGCAGACCGAAGAGTACATCGATCTGCGCCGCAAGGCGATCGTCACCGGCGTGCTGGGAGCGGTGGCCATGCTGCTCTCGATGCCATTGATGCCGGGCGGCGATCATGCCTCACATGGAGGCGGCGACCCCATCCTCGGGCCGCTGCTGAATCTTATCGAGCCACCGTTGCGGCGCGGCCTGCCCTGGCTGTATGCGCTCGATCCGATGGCATTGAAGGGGGTGCTACTTCTGCTCACGGTGATGGTGATAGGTTGGGCGGGACGGCAGTTTTATACACGAGCCTTTACCGCGTTCCGCCATCGCACCGCCGACATGAATACGCTCATCGCGGTCGGTACCGGGGCGGCGTTTGCGTACTCCCTGGCGGCCACGCTCGCGCCGTACTTCTTCTTGCGCCACGGCGTCCCCGCCGAGGTCTACTACGAAGCCGTAGTGATGATTATCGCCCTGGTTCTGACCGGCAACGCGCTCGAGAGCCGCGCCCGGGGCAAGACTTCCGAAGCGTTGAAGAAGATGCTTCTGCTGCAGCCCGCGCAGGCGCGTGTGGTCCGCAATGGGATAGAGGCCGACATTCCCGCCGGGGACGTGCAGAGCGGCGATGTGGTTTTGGTGCGGCCCGGCGAGCGCGTTCCGGTCGACGGCATCGTCCTCGAAGGCAGAAGCGCCATCGACGAATCGATGCTCACCGGCGAGCCCGTTCCCGTACCGAAGGAAGCGGGTAGCAAGGTGATTGGCGGCACCGTCAACCGGCTCGGTTCCCTTCACTACCGGGCGACGGCGGTGGGTGCGGCCGGCACGCTCGCGCAGATCGTGAAACTGATGAGGGAAGCCCAGGCTTCACGCGCCCCGATGCAGAAACTGGCCGACCGTATCAGCGCGGTCTTCGTTCCCATCGTGATCTCGATCGCGATCGCCACCCTTACGGCCTGGCTGCTTCTGGCGCCCGAAGCCGGACTGGTTCGCGCGCTCAGCTCAGCGGTGGCTGTGCTGATCATTGCCTGCCCCTGCGCGGTGGGACTCGCCGTGCCTACGGCCGTTACGGTCGCAATCGGCCGCGGCGCGCAATCCGGCGTCCTGTTCAAAGGCGGCGAAGCTCTTGAGAAGTTGCATGGCGTCGATACGATTTTGCTGGACAAAACGGGCACCATTACGCAGGGCCGGCCGGCGGTAACGCAGGTGGTAGCGGCTGGCGGATTCTCCGAAGACAAGGTGCTGGCCACGGCAGCGGCAGTCGAGCGGCTGTCGGAACATCCGCTGGCCGAAGCAGTCGTCAGGGCCGCCGAAGAGCGGGCCTTGCCATCCTCGCCTGCCAGCGGCTTTGCGGCGATCCCCGGTCTCGGCGCCTCCGCCAGCGTCGCGGGCAAGCCAGTGCTGATCGGCAATCAGCGTCTATTGGAATCGCGAGGCGTTGATGCAACGGCGCTGCTGGCCGCTGCCGAGGAGTTCTCGGCCGCCGGTGCTACCCCGGTCTTCCTCGCCACGGATGGCGTGCTGGCAGGCCTCATCGCCATTGCCGATCCGATCAAGCCGACTTCCGCCGTGGCGATTCGCAAGCTGCGCGGCCGGGGCCTTCGCGTCGTCATGCTTACCGGCGACCGCAAATCGACCGCCCTGGCGGTGGCCCGCACCGCCGGCATCGACGAGGTTGTGGCGGAAGTGCTGCCGGAGGGCAAGGTAGCGGAGGTGAAGCGCCTGCAGCAGCAGGGCCGCCGGGTGGCCATGATCGGCGATGGCGTCAACGACGCGCCCGCGCTGGCGCAGGCCGATGCCGGGCTTTCCATGGCATCCGGATCGGACATTGCGGCCGAGGCTTCCGACGTCACTTTGATGCGGAGCGATTTGGAAGCGGCCGTTGCGGCCATCGACCTGTCGGACCGCGCGCTGCGCGTGATGAAGCAGAACCTCGCGTGGGCTTTTCTCTACAACGTCATCGGTATCCCGGTGGCCGCCGGTGTGTTTTATGCTCCGTTCGGATGGCTGCTCACACCGGTTCTGGCCAGCGTCGCCATGGCGCTCTCTTCCTTCAGCGTGGTCAGTAACAGCCTCCGGCTTCGCCGGTAGTCCGGCTGCCTACGCTTTGCGGTGCCGAACCTCACCGTAAGCCGAACCGAACCTCCAAATTCCCCGCGGCGCGTGTCAGAATATCGCGCCGCCAACAGTCAAACCGATGCAGGAAGCGTTAACACCATGACCCACTTCATACAAATCGTCTCCAGTGGACTTCTGCTAGCGATGCTGTTCCTAAGCCCCGCCCGCGCACAGCATGTTCACGAACATCCCCCTGCCGCCGGCGAACCGCAAACCACCGCCACCCATGACCACGGCAATCACGCCTCGGGCTCCAACGCCGCCACCGCTTTCCTCTTCCGGTTTGGCTCCGGAACCAGCGTCAACCCAGCAGCCTGGCCGATGCCCATGGTCATGCAGTCCAAAGGAAACTGGAACCTCATGTGGATGGGCCAGGCCTTCCTGGTAGGAACGCAGCAGTCCGGTCCGCGCGGAGGCGACAAGCTCTACTCCACGAACTGGGGCATGCTGGCCGCGGCCCGCAGCCTGGGGCGCGGCAGCCTGATGCTGCGTGGCATGCTCTCGCTGGATCCGCTCACGATCACCGGGAAGCAATACCCGCTGCTGTTCCAGAGCGGCGAGACCGCTTACGGCAAGCCCATCGTCGATGGACAGCATCCGCACGAACTCTTCATGGAGTTGAGCATTCACTACGCCCGCCCGCTCAGCGAAAATACGATGCTTAATCTCTACTATGCTCCGGTCGGCGACGCGGCACTGGGGCCCATCGCCTTCCCGCACCGCGCCTCTGCCCTGGATCTGCCGCAGGCCACGCTCGGCCACCACTGGCAGGACGCCACGCACATCGCCAACAACGTCGTCACCGCCGGACTGACTTATCGCCAGTTTCGCCTGGAAGCCAGTGGATTCCGCGGCCGCGAGCCGAACGAGAACCGCTGGAACATCGATATGGGGCCAATCGACTCCTGGTCCGGCCGTCTTACCTGGCAGCCCAGCCGCAACTGGCTGGCGCAGGTATCGGCTGGCCGCCTCCGCCGGCCCGAAACCACGCACGAAGACGACGTAGTCCGCAGCACCGCGTCCGTCCACTACACCAGGCCGGTGCGCGGCACGCTAGGCTGGTCGAGCAGTGTGATCTGGGCTCGCAACTACAAGACGATCGGCCGCTATGCCACCAATTCCTTTCTCGCGGAGTCCGTGGTGCCGGTCACGCGCCGGAACCTTCTTACCGGGCGCTTCGAATGGTCCCAACGCGATGAGATCTTTGAGTACGACCACGATCTGGCGCACGAAGTCTTCGAGGAGACGGGAAAGCGGGCGCATAATGTCGCCGCCTACACCGTGGGCTACACGCGTGAACTCGGCTCGGCGGGGCCGGTGCAGGCTGCCGCGGGGTTTAACGTCACCGCGTACGCGATCACCCGCACCCTCAAGCCCTATTACGGTTCCAGCCCCTATGGTGCGAACGTCTTCCTGCGCTTCCGGTTGAATCAGACGGAATGAAGGTCATAACTCCTCAAGTTCCGCCGCTATCCGCCGATGAGAATAGCCGGAATGGTTTCGTTGACATCCATCTCCGACGCTCGTCCGGCCGACCAACTCACCCAGCAGCAACAGGCCCAGGTCCGCAAACTGGCCGAAACCGATCGCGCCGTCAGAGCGCACGAGCAGGCTCATCTGGCGGCCGCCGGTGGCTATGCCCGCGGGGGCGCCTCCTATTCCTTCGCCAGAGGACCCGATGGCCAACTCTATGCCGTCGCCGGCGAAGTCGCCATCGACACCTCCCCCAAACGGATCCTGAGAAAACCATCGCCAAAGCCCGCGTCCTCCAGGCCGCCGCCAACGCTCCGGCCGATCCTTCGGGCCAGGATCGCGCCGTCGCCGCGGCCGCCGCGCAGATGGAAGCCGCCGCCCGCCAGGAACTCTCGACGAAACAGCAGGAACAGGCGGCAGCCGCTTACGGCCACCAGGACGAGCAGGAGCCCGGCAGGCTGCTCTCGCTGCTAGGTTGAACCCTGGTCTACCTCCGTATCCCCAGATCAGCGCGAGGCGGTTCCCCCGATCTCCGCGTGGAACCCCGCCAGGTGCTCGCGATAGCCGGGCTGATTCGCTAAATCATTGTGGCGCCCGCCTTCGATTACCCACATCCGCTTCGGCTCCCTCGCCGCCGCAAACAGACGCTGCCCCAGCCGGAACGGCACAACCTCATCCCTCGTGCCATGCATTATCAACAGCGGCGCCTGCACCTTACCAATGCGTGACATCGAATCCCAGCCCCAGAACAGCAGCGGCCCTACAACGGGCAGTACCGTCGCCGCCATATCGCGCCCACTGGAAAAAGGCGCCTCCAGAATTACCGCCGCCACCGTATTCCGCGCCGCCAGTTCCAGCGCCACCGCCGACCCCAGCGACTCCCCGTGCACCACAATCCGCGCGGCGCCGAGCTGCCGCAGCCACTCATACCCCGCCTGCGCGTCGCGATACAGACCCTGCTCTTCCGGCGATCCCTCACTCTTCCCATATCCGCGGTAATCCAGCACCAGTATCGACGACCCCGCCGCGGTTACCGCCTCGATCGCATACCCGCGATGCGACAGATTGCCCGCATTGCCATGGAGAAACAACGTGGCCGTCCGTGCTCCGGGCACCTCCACCCACCAGGCATGCAGACGCAGCCCGTCCACCCGCAGCCACACATCCACGGCTTTGCCCTGCATGCCCCAATAACCGGCTGGATACTTCATCGGGAAGAAGGCCATGCGCCGCGCCAGCAGCACCAGTCCCACCCACACCGCCACCAACACCACCGCCACGGCTGCAATCTTGGGATAACTCACGGCACCGCCCCTACTGGCCAGCGTTCTGGAAAAACGCGACTACCTCCGCCAACCCAGCCTGATCCGGCCGCACCCGCGCCTCACCTTCCACCGCGCTCCGCACATCCAACCCCATCGGCGTTCTTACCGTCCGCCACTCCGCCCCACGCTGCAATAACAGCAGCATTGCCCGCCAATTCTGCGATCCCATCGCCTGCGTCAACGCCGTCGCGCCCGTGTTCGACTTCACCCGCACATTCGCGCCGCGCTCCAACAGCATCCGCATCAACGCCGGATCCACAAACTTGCCCGTGGCTGCGAAGTACGCGGCATGCCCGAATTGATCCTGCTTGTTCGGATCCGCGCCCGCCTCTAACAACAGGCGTACCGGTTCCACACCCAACTTCGCACTGGCGTAAATCGCGATCACCAACGGCAACTCGGCGCCCCGATTCGGATCCGCCCCTGCCTGCAGCAGCCCCGTCGCGGTAGGGATGCCAGTTACCCGGCACCCCCCGCACAGATCCGTACGTGCGG
>CAYLPH010000120.1:0-17343 GCA_964385495.1 uncultured Candidatus Solibacter sp. | reverse complement strand
CCTGCGTAAAGTCCTTTTTGATTACAAGCTACAAAAACTATGCGGCATTGGGCGTGGACGCCTGCCCCACTTGGAGGAGATCAGGTTCTCTGGACCGGGCATTGCCGCTATCCCGGCGAAGCTACCGGAAAGCAGCAGTGGACGTCGCGCGCGCCGGCAGGCGCGACGGGTCGGTACGGATGGCGACGCGAGGCGGCTTGTGCTGTTCGGCGTAGGCTATCGCTTCGTTGATCTCGTGGAGCGGGAACGTACGCTGGACCAGTTCGCGGAACGGGTAGCGGCCGGCTGTACGGCTTAAGAAGGCAAGCGCCACGCCTAAATCTTCCGGGGCATAGTTGTAGACGCCCTCGATGCGAATCATGCGGCGCACGATCTGCTCGGCGGAGATCGCCAGAGCGCGTGAAGGGAAGACCGCGCCCGCGAGGATGAGGCAACCGCCGGGGCGTAGCATTTCGAAGCCGGCCTCCATGGCATCGGGATGGCCGGTGAGGTCGAAGACGATGGCGGCTTCACGGCCGCCTCCGTCAAGGGTACAATCGGCGCCGAAGCGAGCGGCGAGGTCGCGGCGGTTGGGGTCCGTGTCGATGGCGAGGACCGAGGCGGCGTTGCGCTCGCGAGCCATGGCGCAGGCGGTAAGGCCAAGCATGCCCGCTCCATAGACGACCACGGGTTGGCCTTCGACGCCGGGCGCGGTGCGAAACATGGCGGCGACGGTAGCGGTGGCGCAGTTGGCGGGGCTGGCTACCTCATCCGGGACGTTATCCGGTACGGGGAAGATGGCCGTGCCGGCGGGCAGAAGGCAATGTTCGGCAAAGCCACCCATAAGGGGAAAGGCCGAGCCGGTGCGCTCATGGCCAAACTTCATCAGGCGCTCGCATTTCGGGCGCAGTTGACGGCTGCAATAGAAGCAGGTCCCGCAACTCCAAACCATGGACCAGGAGATGCGGTCGCCAGGGACGATGGCGCGGCTGCTGCCGTATTCCCGCGCTCCGCCGGCTCCCACGGCGATTACCTGGCCCACCATTTCATGGCCGAGGATGCTGGGGGCGGGGGAGCTGCGACGGCCCGAAACGCTATGCAGATCGCTGCCGCAAACGGTAGTGCAGAGGATGCGAACCAACACCTGGCCCTCCGTTGGGTCAGGCAAGGGTAGCGTCTGGATTTCGAGGGGATGCTGGGGACCGTGGAAGACGGCGGCGCGGGTGAAGTGCGGTGAGGTCATGGTGCGATCAGCGCCACTCGCCATGCTGCACGAACGGTGCCCAATAGTAAGGAGAAGCCCAGGCTTTCTGCCTGCTGAGTTCGAGTTGGGCTTCGCGGAGGGCGGCGGCGGGGCGTTTGCCCTCGCGGAGCAGGCGCCGGTAGAAGGCCGTCATGAGGGTGGCGGTGGCTTGGTCATTGACGTTCCAGAGGCTGACGATGAGGCGTGGGGCGCCTGCGTAGAAGAAGGCGCGGGTGAAGCTGATGAGGCCTTCTCCGCGGATCTCGCGGCCGAGTCCGGTCTGGCAGGCGCTGAGCACGACCAGGTCGGCGGAGAGTCGAAGGTTGTAGATCTCGTTGGCGCGGAGGAAGCCGTCAATCGGGCGGCCGTGCTCGTCGGTCATCGACAGGAGCAGGGAAGAGAGGCCCGGGCGCTCATCGTCGATGAAGCCGTGGGTGGCGAAGTGGAGATAGCGATAGTTGGAGAGAGCGGGATCGAGGGCGGCGGCGCGGGTGGCCTGATGCCCAAGCGCGGCGAGGCTGTCGTCGCGGTTGGCGAAGCGAAGGATCTGGCGGGCTTCGGCGCGAGTGTAGGGCAGCGGCGGGATGGCAACCGGAGCAGGCCCGCCAGTGAGAGGGCCGCTGTCATGAGCCAGCACGCGGGAGGCGGGCCGCTGGGGAGGGGTGGTCGATCCGAAGACAGGATCGGCAAAGACGGCCATCAGTTTGGCGGGCGCGCGGCGAGTGGGATTGGCGCGGAGAGCGGCTAACGTTGAGGCGGAGGGCAGCATCACCAGTTCGTGGCGGGCCACCAGGGAGGTAGCGCCATCGAGCGGCAGGGCCGCGAAGGGAGCACGCTGGAGAGGGCCGTCGGCGACCACCAGCAGCCGCTTGCCGGCGAGCAGAGGGGCGGCGGGCGCGAGCACCATGGCGGAGAGCCGCTGTAGAGCCTTGGGAAGCGCGGCGTCGGCGCGGGCAATGCGCTCGGCGCGCTGGACGGCCGTCTCGCCGCGAGGACTGAGGCCGCGGGCGATCAGCAACTCGGTGGCTTCCCGGACGGCGGCTTCGATGGGCTCGCGGCCGGGTAGGGGGAATAGGCGTACGGTCTCGCGGGAGACCAGCCACAGAAAGCTGCGGTCATCGAGAACGGCATACTCCAGCAGCAGCGTATCGGCATCAAGGAGGCCCTGGATGGCCGCGAGGGTGATGGGGGAAGGCTGGGTCAGGGACGCGTATTCTGGGCTGGACTTGCGAATGGCGGCGAGAATATCGCGATGCTCGGCTTCGAGGGTCTGCAACTGGTGGCGCAGATCGGTGAGTCCTGGACTTTCGCGGCCGGCCCACGGCGCGAGTCGGGTCGCGGTGGCATTGAGCTTCCCGGCGACCTCGCGTTCGCGGTCGAGCAGGCCGGGGTCGACGCCTTTGCGGATATCGGCGCGGGCCTCGGTGAGCATTTCGAGCAGGCTGCGGGCGCGGGAGTGTTCGGCGGCCTCCAACGCGGCGGCTGGCAGGCCCATGCGCACGAGCAGGTCGATGTAGAAGCCGAAGGACTCCTGCTGGGTGGAGAGATAAAGAGCGCGGAGTTCGGGACTGGCGCTGAGCGCGCGGATCTGCTCCATTAGGGCCAGAGCCTCTTCGATGCGCTGTTTGGACTGAGGCAGATCGCCGAGGTCGAGATGGCAGCGGGCCACAGTGGAGAGGGCTGTGGCTTCAGCGCCGCGGTCACCCACGCGATGGGCCAAGCCGGCGGCCTGTTGAGCTTCACGCAACGCGGCGGCGGGATTGGCGGCGAGGCGGAAGACGCGGGCGGCATCATGCCAGACGGCGATCCGGGTGCGGGGGCTTTGCGCGGTGGCGGCTGCGGCGGTGGCCTCGGTGATCTGCTGGCTGGCTTCGGGAAGGCGGCCGAGGTTGGCCAGGAGGAAGGCGATGCGGGCGCGGGTGGAGGCGGCCTTTTCGGCGTCTTGCAGGGAGAGGCTGACGGCGAGCGAATCGCGGTTGGCCTGCAGCGCTGGCTCCCACTGTTTGCGGCTGACGTGGAGAGCGCCGATGGCGAGGAGCGTGTCGGCTTCGCCGCGCTGGTCTTTGACCTGGCGGTACAGCGAGAGGGCTTCGCGCTGGGCGGCGACGGCGAGATCGAGGTCGCCCAATCCCAGGTAGGCGACGCCGAGGTTCTGCAGGACCAGGGCCTGGCGGCGGCGGTCGCCGAGTTGGCGGAAGGTGTTCAGAGCGGGCTCATAGTTTTCGATAGAGGCGGGGAGGTTGCCGAGGCGGCCTTCCAGAACCCCGATGTTATTCAGGCGCAGGGCAACGTTCTCTTCGTCCTTGTTGCGGCGGGCGAGGTCGAGGGAGTGGCGGTAGAGGTCGAGGGCACGGCGCGATTCGCCGAGCACTTCCAAAGAGGCGGCCCAGTTATTGGTGGCGATCATTTCGCCCCAGGGGTCACGGGCGGTGACGAGGGCGCGGGCAGCCTCACTGGCGGAAGCGGCGGCGCCGCGGTAGTCGCCGGTCAGCACCTGCATGAGGCTCGCGGTGGTGAGGATCAGGCCGAGGCGATAAGGGTCGGCGGCGCGGAAGTATGCGGCGGCCGCCTGGTATTCGACGATGGCGGCGCGGCGGGACTCGGGGGTCTGGAGACGGCGGAGGCGCTCGCCTTCCAGGTAACGGCGGTGGGCTGCGTAGTGTTCGCGGTCTCCAGGTTGCACAGGTCGCAGGGACAGCACGGCCAGGGTATAGCTGCCGGGCTGCTGGCCGGGGACGGAATGGGTGATGTCGAGGGTGTATGTGGTGGCGGTTTCGCTGATGATGAGCAGCGTTTCCGGGCCGTGTTCGCCGAAGCCGCCATCGACGAGGGCTTCGACATCACCGGTGGGCCGGCGTAGGGTGAGACGCACGTCGGTGCCGGTCTGTGCGGCTTCCAGGTGGAGGAAGGAAGAAGCAGGCAGGGAGATGCGGAAGCGATCCGGCTGGTCTGGGGGAAGGGAGCGGGTGAGGCGGAGGCCGGGCGTTAGTTCCAGGGCATCCTGGGCAAAGGCACAGCAGGCTCCCAGGCCCAGTGAATAAAGGCTGAGCCAGAGGACCGCTGCTGTGCGACTGCGCAAGGCCATCAGGGTGTGCTCCCGCTAGTACGACTTGGCCATGGCAGTGGCCTTCAAGGCGGCCCGCTTGAGTTCCACGGGCAAAGGTGGATTCTGGGAGGCTTCGACATTGACTTCGGTGTCGCCGGGGCCGCCCGCCGCTTGAAAGATCTTACCCCAGAAGGCCCCGTAGTGTTCCCCCATCTCCGGATTGAAGAACAACTCGGCGCGGACGTAGGTTCCGGCGTCCGGATCGGTTTCGGGGATGACCAGATTGGGCGTCAACGCCCCGGACAGGATATAGAGATTGCCATCTGTCTGGGAGCGAACGGGGGTCATCGCGATAGGACCGATCGGCGCGCCGTTGTCGGGAGTGTAGGTGAAGGCGAAGCTGGCGCCGTTGCCGTTAGCATCCGGAAGGGTGAAGTCAATGGTGACGTGTCCGACGGAGACGAAGGCCGAATTCTGGGTCTCAACGTCGAAGAACCAAGGGCCGAAGGTAGACATGTTGAAGAGTCCTTTCCAGTTTTGGAGGTTACCGCGGCTGAATGGGAGCAAGAAAACGGCCAATCGCTCTCACACGATCATGCAACAACTTGCGGCGGACGCGCGGATGGAACGATCACCATTCGGTTAATGGATTCGTTGGCAGGTTAGCGACAGCATCGCCAAGCCCCTACCAGTACAGCTTCAGGCCCATCTGCATAATGCGTCGATTCCCCGCCCCGGTAACAAGCCCAAATCCACCGGCCCCCAGCGTCTGGTTGGGAAGGTTGAACTCCGGCGAGTTGAAGGTATTGAAGGATTCCCAGCGGAACTGGGCACGCCAGCGATCGGTGAACTGAAAGTTCTTGGCAACCATGGAGTCGAAGCCGATGTAGCCAGGCCCGAGAACACTGGAAACCGTACGCGAGAGGTTGCCGCGCTGGAAGCGGGCGGGCGTGGCGAAGGCCGAGGGATTAAACCATTGCAAGCCTCGAATGCCGGACGCCGCTGTGCCACGGTCGACGCCGGCGCTGGCGTCACCGACAACATCGGGACGGAGAATAGTGCCATCGGATTGATCGCCAAGCACGTCGCGAGGGCCGTTGAGAACATTAAGCCCGAAGGGCGCGCCGGCGCGGAAGGTGCCAAGCGTTGACATCTCCCACCCACCGGCGATGTGATTGAGGATGCCGCCGCGGTTGAGCCAGCGCTTCCCCTTTCCGAACGGCAATTCCAGGATGGGGGACAACACCAGGCGGTGCGGGATATGGTTCTGCGAAAGCGAGCGCTCCGCCTTGAGGTCGTAAATGTTCTGGATCTGGTCGGCATCGCCGAACGTAGCGTCGTCGCCACCGACAAAGGTGAGGTTGTCGATCCACTTCGACCAGGTATAGGCCAGAACCCAGGAGAAGCCGCTCTTGAATCGCCGTTCCGACCGGAAAGTGAAGGCGTGGTAATTGGAGAGGCCCCAGTTGGGAGCGAGGATCTGGATCTGCGGCTGGTCGCTATCGAAGGCATTCCAGGGGCGGCGAAGGCGTTCGGGGATTTCGATACGCGGCAGCAGTTCGGGCCGGATATGGTTGACGTTGAGATTCGGGAAGACGATCTGCCGTCCGAGGTTGCCGAGGAAGCCGAGTTCGACGAGCATGCCGCGCCATTGATGTTGCACGGTGAGGTTGTAGTTCATCGTGTAGGGCGTCTTGCGGTTGCGGTCGATGAACTGGATGGTGGAGGTGGCAAAGCGGGTGCCGCGCATTCCGAAAGTAGGGGTGAGCTCGCTTTCCGGGATTGGCGCAAAAGCATCGCTGGGCAGGCCATCGCGCAGGCGGTAAGGGACGGGGCTGCGGGCGCGGTAGATGTTCCCGAAGCCGGCGATCAACTGTTGCAGAACCTCGCGATCATAGGGGTTGCCGTAGAACATGCCGAAGCCGCCGCGGATGACGCTGGATTGCGAGCCGCGCACGCGGTAGGCAAAGCCGAAGCGGGGCGCGATGTTGTTCCAATCCTGGTTCCACAGGTATCGGCCTTCGCCGTGGCGGTTGGCAAACAGGACGCGGCCAAGGGCGCCGGCGGGGATGTCGCCGGTGCCGGCCAGAGGATTGGGAGCCCACGGATCGAAGTTCTGCAGGCGGCCGGCGACCTCGAACATAGGGGTTTCGGTTTCAAAGCGCAGGCCGAGGTTGAGGGTGAGGCTGGGGGTGATGCGCCAGTCGTCCTGGAAGTAGGCGCCGTAGTAATGGATGCGGCGGCCGTAGCCGGGCTTGATGGTAGCGTCGACGGAGTTGATGCGGCCGAGGAGGAAGTCGGCGAAGGGAAGTCCGGTGTTGGCGATGGTAGCGCCTTGGGCGTTGAAGCCGGAGGTCAGGCGTCCGTTGAAGCCGAAGACGCCGCTGGGCTGGTTGCGGGCGAGTTCATTGCCTTGGTAGCGGGTGTGCTGGAGGCCGGCCTTCATGGTGTGCGAGCCGCTGACCTTGGACAGGCGAACCGTGTAATCGAAGGTGTTGAGGGCGGCGATGCGGAAGGCGGCCCCATCGGCGCCGATCTCAGTGACGGGGGAGAAGCCGCCACCAAAGTTCAGGCGCGGGAAGACTTCGCCGGGAACGCCGGGGAGGCCGAGGGCCTGGCCATAGTTGGTATCGCAGCAATCGCCGGACAGGCGGCGGACAACGACGCGGTTGAGACCCGCGGTGGCGTTCAGGAAGAAGGTAGGCGAGAACAGGTGGGTGGCGTTCAAAGCGAGGTTCTGGCGTTTGGTTTCGTCGGTGGCGCCGGACGGGTCTGCTACGCCATAGCCTTGTGAATAGGCGCTACGGTCGCGCGTGGGTGTATTGAGGATGTAGCGTCCGAAGATCTGGGTTTTGCCGGTAAGTTGGTGATCGATGCGGGCGATGTGGTAATCGCGGGTAAGGCTGTCGACGCGATTCTCCTGCCAGTTGCCGGCCTGGTTGAAGGGATTGTTGGGAATGCGGTTAGGCTGAGGCAGGTAGGCGGCAGCTTTGATAGCCACCGGATCCAGTCGCGAGGAGGGAATGATGTTGTTGGGAAACGGCGTGGTGTTGCGGGGGTTGCCGAAGTCCCCGGTACCGGTTTGCGGATCGTAGATCAGGACCGGAACGGCGCGGCCGCCGGCGTCGCGCGTGGCGGACGAGAAGTTGCCGCTACGCCATTCGGGCAGGCCCACGTTGCGGGTAGTGCTGGCGCCATTGCGCTCGCGCAGGCCGTCGTAGTTGTAGAAGAAAAACGCGCGGTTGCGGCGGATCGGGCCTCCAATGGTGGCACCGAAGTTGTTGCGGCGGAGCGGCGGTTTGCTGTCGTTGTTCCAGCCGGCGGCATCGAAGGCGTTGTTGCGGAGGAACTCGTAGAAGCTGCCGGAGAAGCGATTGGAGCCGCTGCGGGTGACCGCGTTAACTGCGCCCGCGGCCGAGCGTCCGTTCTCCGCGCCCATGGCATTGACTTCGACTTTGAACTCCTGCATGGAGTCGACGGGCGGGGTGAGATCCATTTGCTGGGCGCCGACCCCGCCGCGGGAACTGGTGACGCCATCAATGAGGATCTGGGCGGAGCGGGTACGGCCTCCCCCCAGCGAGATATCGTTGCCGCGATAGAAGGCGCCTGGGACGAGATTGACGAGACGGAAGACATTGCGGTCGGCAAGGGGCATCTCCAGGACGTAGCCGGTTTGGATGGTAGTGCCGACGGCGCCGGAGGTGGTGTCGATGAGGCTGGCCTGGCCGTCCACCTGCACGCTTTCGGTGACTTGGCCGACTTCGAGGGTGGCGTCTTGTGTGACGGTGCTGCCGACGTCGACCTTGACGTTCACGATATCGGCCTGTTTGAAGCCGGTGGAGGTTATGGTGATGCGGTAGTCACCGGCGGGGAGATTGGGGGCGAGATAGACGCCGTTGTCCTGGGTGATGGCTTTATGCTCAATGCCGGTGGCGAGGTTGACGATTCTGATAGAGGCACCGGGAATGAGGGCTCCGGTGGAATCCTTGACCGAGCCGGTGACCGAGCCGAGCGAGACCTGGGCGTGCAGACTGACGGGATAGGACAATAGCGCGGCAAACACCGCAAACCAGGCGGCAGAAAGCAGCATAGGTGGAAAATCCCCCCTCAGAATCGATTGGCGGGATCGTACCACATTTACGTACGGAGAGAAGGTGCGCGTACGAGCGTCAGTAGACCACGGTCGTGCGGCGGCCGGCGGACTCGCCGCGCAGCCAGACATAGAGCGGCGATTGCGGCGCGGGCGGAGGCCACGGCATGGCGACGCGCAGGCGCTGGCGGCTGCCACTGTTGGAGACGGGCAATGGCGTGGAGGTAACCGCGACCCCCGTCTCCTCATTCCAGCCGGTTCTTTCGATGGCTTCCAGTTCCTCGCCTTCCAGCCAGCCAAGGTAGGTGTTGGCGGCAGCCAGTTCCGAGCTGAGCGAGAACTTCTCGATGCGCGGCAAGCGGACGATACGGCCGACGGGATGCGGGTCGGAGAGGCCGTCGGCGGTTTCGATGCGGGCGGCGAGTTCGCAAGGGGGCTGGCCGATGGCTCCGGGCTCGAAGGAGAGGAAGAAGTCGCTGGGGCCGACGGCGCGGAGGCGCGCGGTGGTGGTCTGGTCGCCGGGGCGGACGGAGAGTTTCTTCACGGTGAGCAGAGGGTCGGTGCATTCCAGATGCAGGGTGGGCAACGGACCGGCGCCGGTGACGCGGAGGGTGGCGGCCGTAAAGGCGTTGGCGGGCAACTCACCATCGGCCAGGCGGAGCGGCAGGTCCGGCGGCAGGGACGGGCGCACGGCGGCCAGCACGGGCCGGGGTCCGAGCAGTTCGATGGCGGCAGGCAGAAGCATGGGGGCGGGCGAATCTTCCACTTCCAGCCGCAGATCGATTTTGGCGCCTTTGGCGGCGGTTTCGGGGAGAGTGAGCGTGAGCGCGGGAGGTTCGGCGGTGAAGGCTACAGCCGCGCCTTCCAGAGACGTGGTGACGTTGCGGATGTTCTGCAGATTCGCGCCTTTGAGCGGGATATGTAGCGTGAGCTGTTCCAGGTTGACGCGATAGGGCAGGCCGTCCAGGCGAGGAGGAGGTGCGCCGGGCAGTTTCCAGGCCCACAGGTAGACGAGCTTGGTGCGGGTTTTGGCAGGCTCGCGCTTCGCACAGAGGACAGACGTTTCGGCATGAGGCTGGGCGAGGGCGGAACGGAATTCGGAGCCGGGGAACAGCAGCGAGCGCATGTTGAGGAACATGGCGCCGCCAGCGGTAGCGAGGCCGACGGGGCTGCCGAAGAAGAGGCCTCCCACCGCAGCGGCGAGACTACCGGATTGCTGCAGGAGTGTGGCCTGGTTAGGGGCGAGCGGATCGAAGGTGGCGATCGCGGGATGCAGGGCGCGCATCAGGGTGAGGGCCTGCTGGTCCGTGGTGGCGGTGCGATTCAGCACAGGCATCGCCACGCCATAGCGCGAGGAAAAGCCGGAGAGGGCGGCTTCCAAGGTTTGCGTAGAACCCGAGCGTTCCCAATTGGCCACGGTCTCCATAAGCGCCTCGGTTTGCGCGGACTTCTCGGCATAGACGGCGAGTTGGGTGATGAGTTGCGGGTCGCGGCGGACCAGATCGACGAGTTTGGAGGTGCTGAAACCCTGGGCGCCGTAGACAAGGGCGATGGCGGCCGCTCGAGAGGGGATGACCCACTCGGCGGTCTGCGAGGCCTTCTTCGATTCCATGACGGCCAGCACGCCGGTGGGCGAAGTGGGGATGGAGATGAGCGCAACCTCGGCATCGTCCTGATCGGAGGCGTAGATTTCCTTGGGAGTGTAGGTGACCTTGGCGCCGCCGTCCAGGCGGGTGAGCGAGCGCAGCAGCACCTTATCGGCGGTATCGGTGGGCGTTACGGTGATGTCGAAGGATGCGAGGGACTGGCCACCCGGACAGGCGCCAAGCGGAGGGGCTCCTTGTAGCGCGGCAACGTTGCAGAGGAATGTGACGATGAGTACAGACGCAGGGGTACGCATGGCTACGGCTATTCTCATTGTGACGGCAGTGCGAGGCCGCTAGTTTCGCGAGAGTGCCTTTCGCACCCCGCCGGCGGCACGGCGAAGAAAGCCTTTGGTCCCGGTGGCACTGGTCTGGACGGCCGTGACGGGCTTGCTGCCGATGGCGAGCGTCTTCTGCGCGCCGCGCTGGGCGGTGCGGGTGCGGATAGGACCTTCCCTGCCGTCGAGTTCGGCGAGCAGGGTGGGGGTGAAGTCGGAGGCCATCTTGGCCGCTAGGGGCCAAGCTGCGGATTGGATCCATTCATGGCCGGGCATGGGCGCTTGGGGCTCGCCGAGGTTGATGATTTCCGCGACTGGCATTTCGGTGGGGCGAAGGCAACGATCGGCGCCGCAGCCGTTTCGATTGCAGGAATCCTGAGTGAGGAAGGAGGCGTGTTTGCCGGCGGAGATGAAGACTTCAGCGCGGGTGTTGGGCGGAGCTTTGCGGGCCATGCTGACGTCGCAGACGGTGTCTTCGTGGGCGGCGGTGTAGTGGTAGGCGGGCTTGTTGTTGTGGAGGAGGATGGAGGCGTGTTCGACATCCAAAGGATGGCCGCCGCGACCGCAGTCCTTCGACCAGAGGTGATAGTAGTGCAGTTCGAGGAAGGCGGGACCTAGGTGCGGCGCGGGGAAGGCTTGGGCGTAGATGGTGGCGTTGCGGTGGGTGGGTTTGGGGGTGCCGTTTTCGGAGGTGAATGCGGAGGGCGCGGTGTCGCATTCTCCGGCGCTGAGGTAGAAGCGGGGGAGGTGGGATTGCAGGAGGTGGGCTTCTGATTTGTCTTCGATGCCGTCTTTGTCTTGGTCTTGGGCTTGGAGGGCGGCGGTTAGGAGGAGGAAGGCGATCACTGGATTTAAGGGTAGCAGGGAGGGAAGGGGCGACCTGGGGGTCGCCCGCGGACGTGGGCGTCCGCCCTCCATCAGAAGAGGAGTTTTAGGGCTAGTTGGATTTCTCTGCCTCCGATTCTGGTGCTTCGGATGATGCCGAATTGGGCGGTACCCGCGGCGAGGTTAGGATCGCCGAAGCTGGCGTGGTTGAAGGTATTGAAGAACTCGGCGCGGAACTGCAGGGTGAGCGGCTCGCGGAAGCCGACGGGGATGGCGGTGTTCTTCATTAGCGTCATATCGAAGGTATTCACGCCGGGACCGACGATGACGCCGTTGCCCGAGTTTCCGAAGCGGCCGAAGGGGTGATTGACGAAGCAGGAGGTATCGAACCAGCGGTTGATGTTGCGTTCGCCGCCGCTGAGGTTGCCATTGCAGAGACGATCGGCGCGGTTGGTGTCCTGGCGGCCAACGTTGGATGACACGCTGGAGGTGGGCGTTAGCGGGAAGCCCGTGTGAACGGTGTAGCTGCCCTGCCAGGACCAGCCGGAGAGGACCTTATCGCCCACGCCGGTGATGTTGGAGGCGAAGGCACGGCCTTTGCCGAACGGCAGTTCGTAGACCCAGGCGGCCGTGAGTCGGTGCTTCTGGTTGAACTCGAGCGGCGCGTACTCGGCTTTGCGGTTGCGGGCATCCTGTTGGCGCGATTGGTCGCCGAAGAGGGCGCCGCCGATGCCCATGACCTTCGAATAGGTGTAGCCGCTGAGAAGGGAGAAGCCGTTCGAGAAGCGCTTGTTCAGTTTGACGTTGAGCGCGTGGTAGTTGGAAGGATCCAGCGACTTCACCATGCTGACGTCGCCAATGTTCGGGTTCGGACGGCGCTGCTGGACGGGCGTGGGGCGCGAGGGATCGGCATCCAGGAAGGCCTGGTTCACCAGATCGCGGCCGGTGAGTTTCTGGGCGCTGTTGCCGACGTAGGCGGTGTCCAGTAGCCAGCCGCTGGCAAGTTCGCGCTGGATCCCGAAGTTCCACTGGAAGGTGTAGTTGGTGCGGAACCTGGGGTCGAGCGAGAAGACATTGGTGGTGGGGGAAAGCAGGATGCGGCCCTGCGCGTCGCGAACCTGCGTGCGCGGGAACAGGCGGCCGACTAAGTCCGGGACGTTGGGATTGGAGGTTAACGTGGAGTCGATCACGAAGGGCGGCGAGAGTTGGAAGGAAGAGAACTCCGAGCCGCGGGGCTGGCCGTAGAAGACCCCCGCGCCGGTGCGTATGACCGTTTTGGAGTTGACGGTGTAGGCAATGCCGAGGCGCGGGGCGAAGTTGTTGCGATCCGGGTCATGCAGGCGCTGGATGTCTTCATCCAACTTGAGGAAGCGAGCGTTGACGGGGTCGAAGATGGCGAGATCGCCGAAGCGTTCGTAGAAGGGAGTCTGGTATTCGTAGCGCAGGCCGAGATTGAGGGTGAGCTTGGGAGAAAAGCGGATCTCGTCCTGGAGATAGAAGCCATAGTAGTAATACTTCAGGCTGACCCAGCCATTCGATTCGGCGAACTGCGTGGCGCGCCCAGTGTACGGCAAGCCGAGCAGAAGGTCGGCCACGGGGCTGCCGGTACCCGCGGCGCCAGGCTGGTTGGTGAAGCGATTCTCAAAGGTGAGGATGCCGTTGGGCGTTTGCTGGACGAGGCCGGCGGGGCGGTAGTAGCGGCCATCGAAGCCTGCTTTCACGCTGTGGCGGCCGGTGATCCAACTGAAGTCGTCGGCGAGGGTGTACATATTCTCGCGCGGGCCGCTGGGTTGGAAGGCATTGGCTCCAATCTGGGTGAGTCCCGCCACGCTGACCTGCGGGAGCCCGAACGCGTTGCTCGAAGGGCTTAGATTCTGGATACCGAACTGTTCGCGGGTGAGGTCGCGCTCGGCGAGCGGGTAGGTGTTGAAACTCTTGTAGTAAGTCCAGGCGGCGCGGATTTGGTTGATCTTGTTGGCGCTGACGGTCCACGATTCCTGCACGGTGACGCTGTGGGCGAGCGTGTCGGAGATGGAGCCGGTCAGCGGGAGGCCGGAGGGATTCTCGGATTGGATCTTGGCCACCGAGTAGCGGCCGAACAGCAGGTGGGCGGGGCTGAACTGATGGTCGATGCGGCCGTGGAACTGGTCGCCGTCATTGCGATTGGCGGTGCTGGTGACGTTGTTGAAGGCGCCGGAGCCGGGAGCGTTAGGGGTGGGGTAGTAGCTCAACATGGAGCGGCCGATGAGACCGAACCGGTTCTGCGGGATGACGTTGCCGGGGAAGGGCTGGCGGCGGTTAGTGGCGGCATCGTAGGTGGCCGGGTCGAAGATCTGCGGGCCACCGGCGAAGTTACCGGCGCGCTGTTCGGTGGTGGGCAAGGTCTGGTAGAGGGTGGTGGCGCGGCGCGTGCGCAGGCCTTCGTAGTTGCCCATGAAGAAGGTCTTGTTGCGCAGGACCGGGCCGCTGATAACGCCGCCGAACTGATGGCGGCGCAGCGGGTCGACGCGGGGCGAGAAGAAACTGCGGGCGTCGAGCGCATTGTTGCGCAGGAACTCGAAGGCAGTGCCGTGGAACTCATTGGTGCCGGAGCGGAGCGTGAGATTGATGCCGGCGGGATTGCGGCCGAACTCGGCGGCGAAGTCGTTCTGCTGGATCTTGAACTCCTGGATGGCTTCGATGGAAGGCGTGAAGGCGGGTTTGCCGCTGGTTTCGGTGCGGGTATCGACGCCGTCGAAGTAAAAGCCGATCTGGTTGGCGCGCTGTCCGTTGATGGCGATGCCGTTCGATTGCGACGAGGTACCCAGTTCGGTGACGCCGGGGACGAGTTTGGCCAGTTCGAGGAAGTTGCGGCCGTTCAGGGGAAGTTCGACGACTTCGCGATGGCCGATGACCTGGCCGACTTCGGCGCTACGCTGTTCGAGCACGGGCGCGGTGGCAACGACGGAAAGTTTGGTGGAAGTGTCGCCGACTTCCATCGTGATCTTGTGGGTGACGGCTTGGGAGACCTGGATCTCGAGGCCGGAGACTTCGTAGGAGCGGAAGCCTTGCGTCTCGGCGCGCAGGCTGTACATGCCCGGTGGGATGAGGGGGAAGAGGTAGTTGCCGGAGGCGTCGGTTTTGGTGACGCGCTCTTGTTTCGTGCCCTGGTTGAGCAGGGTGACAGTGGCGTTGGGGATGACGGCCTGTGAGGCGTCGGTGACTTGGCCGGCGACGCTGCCGGTGGTGGTCTGCGCGGGGAGTCCGATGGCGCAGAGAAGGAGACAAAGCGAGCGAACGAGGGAAGCTTTCATAACCCGGTGGGGGCATTATATATGCCGGGCCGGGGGAGTGCGTAGGGGTTACCGTGGGCTGGACGGCCAGATACGAGGGCCGGGGCCTGTACGCCGAAGCGAGGTATCGTAAGCAGGAAACAGGGGCGTCAGTGGCAGATCGGTACAAGTCTCGTCCATCGGATTTCCGGCAATCCGGTAGATGGTCCGTTCCAGGCTGAAATCGATGAAGCCCGGTAGGAGCCCCGTGCTTTCGGCATCTTTGATGGCGCCCCCCAGCCGGGCAGCCGCCTCAATCGGCCCGAGGCGTTCCTTCTGGGCGGCATCGAGCACCGAGCTGGCGCTCGCGCGGGCCTGGGAGGATTGGGTGCGCCAATCGCGGCAGACCCTCTCGATGGCGGCATAGTGATGGCCGAGCGTCGCGGGATCGACGGCCGGCTGCTCCGTGGCTTCGGTGATGAGGTTGAAAGTGCTCCGCAGGCCGCTCAACAACTCGTAGGCAGCGGCTTCGCGGTGCTCTATGATCAGCCGGAGCCGTTGTATCTGATCGTCTTGCAGATTGAGGTACCCGGGCGCATCGCCATGTTCGAGATCGGGTGCGCGTAAGGTGCTCGGGAGAAAGCAACCGGGCAGATAGCTAGCCTGCGTCGCAACGGGATACTCGGTGGGATTGAAGGAATCGCCGGAGACCAGGAGGAGGGACTTGGCCGAAGCTATCGTGGGCCCTAGCTTGCGAGCTTCCGTGAGAGCTTCAAGGCGGCTGCGCTGCGCGCCGGTGAGGACCGCGAGGTTCAGGTTGCGCGTGTGCCTTTCCTCCTCCCGAGCGCCGCGGCACTGTTCCTCGATTGCGGCGTAGATGTGGCCAAGGGCTAGTTCGTCGAGCGACGGCTTTGCGGTCTCGGCGGCGGCATCGTGGGTGAGGCGGATGATCTGCGTGGTGCGGCTACGCCAGAAGCGCTCCAGTTCGTCCATATTGCTGAGTAGCGCTCTGCGTTGTGTCGAGGAAAGCTGCAGATATTCGGCGATTTTGGGAAACGCGGAGTCTTCCGCGAGTTGGGCAAATGCAATGGAGGACAACAAGGCCAGAGATATTGGGATCATGCGGCTGACTGTGAGGATACCGAGATCCGCCATCAACACAGTATAGCGGCGAGATGTCTCAGCCCCGACGGGGAGGATCAGGAAGTGACGCAATGGAGCGGAAAGGCCGCCGAAGCAGGTTATCGGGCAACTCAACCGCGGTCTTCATAGCCCCATACCGCCAGATCTTGGAAGGGGAGGAGGTAGTGCGGCGCGTGAAGGAAGTACGCGCGAGTGCAGTATCTGCGCCTGGCGGTACAGGCCAAGGTGCAAGTGGACGCGCTCGATGCGGCACTGCGGCTGGAATTGGCCAAGCTTACGCCCCGGTCCGCCCGTTGCGCCTCGTAGTCTTTTCTCCTTCCCCGGAATTGAGCTGAAGGAGCGGTTACAATGACAGCTTGTCAACGTGCGAGCAGGGCTTCCGGTGTGTCGAGGCGACAGCCAGCAGCCACGCGGGCGAGATCCTACAAGGAGCCATTCGGCGGGAGGGTCAGACACGGCGCGTGCTGGTTTCGTTGCCGGCAACGCCGCTAGTGGCGAAGGCTCAAGTCATTGCTACGCCTGGACGAAGGCTCTCCGTGTGGCCGGCAATGTCACAGAAGACCGCATCGGCACTGGAGCGGCTGTTGGCCCTCGTGCGCCTGCCAAAACCCGAAGTAGCCGTACGGTTGACCTCGAATATCCCGGTAGGCAAGGGCTGCGGCTCATCGACGGCGGATATGCTGGCGGCGGTACGGGCGATGCTGCGGTATCTCGGTGTAGTGATGGATGAGCAGACCATCGCGAAGCTGGTCGTGGCCGTGGAGGAGGCGTCCGATGGCACGGTGCTGTCGCGGTTGGCGCTGTTCCGGCATCGCGAAGGCGTGGTGGAAGAATACTTTCCTTCGTCGTTGCCCAGCATGCGGGTGATGGTGATCGATACGGAGCCGGACGCCGTTGTCAGCACCACGGCGATGCCTCGGGCGCGCTACAGCGCGGCGCGGATGGATGAGTTCGACGGGTGGATCGGTGAGTTGCGGCAGGGGGTGGTTCGGCAGTGCGCCGCTACGGTGGGACGCGTGGCAACCCGCTCGGCTTTGCTTAACGAAGCCTTTTTACCCAAGCCGCATTTCCAGGAATTGCTGCATGAGGTGCGGCGGTGGGGCGGATACGGGTTGGGCGCGGCGCATTCGGGAACGGTGGTCTCGGCTCTGCTGCCGTGCGCCTTCGATGCGGACCAGGCGCGGCGATTGCGGTGTACGGTGAAGCGCCTGGGCATGGCGATCGTGACACATTATGTTTTGCAGTCATCGCTCTGGAGGGAAGCGGGCCGCATCGGCGTCAGGCCGGCTGCATTCGGCGATTCGGCCTGCGATAGAGCGGCGGGCGAGGATGCGGACACTCGGCGGTATGGTTAGGACGGAGGGATAAGTGGTGGGCCCTGTTGGATTCGAACCAACGACCAACGGATTATGAGTCCGCTGCACTAACCGCTGTGCTAAGGGCCCAACTTATTCAAACCAAACGAGTTGCCGGAGTTTCTGGATCGGCCTCTTCGAGGGCTGTGCCCACTTTTGTGCCCACTCCGTGCACTGTGCCGGCATTGTGCACTTCCAGTTTCGCAATCGCGTTCTCCATCGATTGGGTGGAGGGATGGACGTAGCGCTGCGAAATGGTGATGCTGCTGTGGCCGGCTATCTTCATGATCGTGAACGCGTCAACACCAGCCTCCCCAAGCCGGGTGAGCATGGTGTGACGTAAAGAATGTAGCACGAATACGGAAGGGAGTTTTAGCGTTTCGCGGACCCTCTGGTGTAGACGATTGAGGTACGTACCGAGGTAGGGTTGCCCGTTGTTAACGCTCACGAAGAAACGTATTTTTCTGGGCAGGACGCCGCCCTGCGCAGC